>CAZYTC010000006.1:25500-40720 GCA_964650175.1 uncultured Campylobacterales bacterium
GAGCGAGAGCTTTTTTACTCATAAATAGCGTATGTGAGCAGTGATAGTGTGCTGGCAAAAATGCACGAATTATCGAGACATTTTCGCCTATCTCTTCGCCACAAAAAAAGCACTCAAACTCATTATGCAGGCGTCCTTCAAAATCTAGTAGTTTGATATATGACTCTATTGCTACTCGTTTTGGGTCTTGTTTATCCCATCTAAATGCAGCATCATCTAGTAGCTCATAGTAGAAACTATCGATATAATCAGTATCTCGTAGGTGCGGATGAAACAGCGATATAAACTGTTGCCACAGACGCAATTTATTATAATCTCCTATCCATTTAAAACCTATATGGATTAAATCTTTCATACGCAAAATAGTAGTTTTTGCAGAGCTTTCACTCTCAAAATCGATTTTAAACCCCATATTGATAGGGCTATGTCTAGCACCATAAAATCTATAGAGCGAGAGCATGGCATCTTTAGTGATTACTGATACTATGATATCTTCTTCTTTGACTTTGGAGAGTTTTACTATGTAGCCTTGCATTATCTATCTATCTGTTTTTTTGATGTATTATACTAGTTATTATAATAATTCGAGGGTTTTTTATGAAAAAATTGGCATTATCTGCGATTTTGGTAGGTTTTAGCTCACTTTATGCGTTTGATACAAATATTTATGTGGGAGCATCTGCCTCAAAAGTAGGAGATAGACACTATAGCAGTGTAGGCGTAGGATATAGTGCTACTACTGGGTTTGGTAATGGTTTTTTATTTGGATTTGGAAACTCATTTAACTATGGTAAAATCGATGATAGAGGTGTCTATACGCTAGATGCGGATGCAAAGATTGGTTATCAGTTTATGCCTGAGCTTAGAGCCTATCTGATAGGAACGGGTGTGATTCAAAAATATAGAAGCGATGAGTACGCAGGTTTTGGTTATGGTGTATCGGCTGAGTATAGACTCTCATCAAATACAGTTTTAGAGGGTAGCTATAAAACAACTAGAATGCATCGCTCAGGTGGCAATAGCTATGATTATGATACATATAATCTAGCTATCAAATTTGCATACTAGAGTATCATTGGATTAAATGCTTTTGCTGAGAGAACTACGCTCTTGCCCACTTTTAAAGACTCTGCCTCGCTAATGCTTACTGCTATTTGAGTGATATTTGAGCCTATTAGTAGCGTTATTATAGCTATGGGCTCATCTAGCTCTATCTTTAAAACCTCTGCTATTAGCTGTAGTTTACTAGAGTGTTTTTTGGATGAGAGAAACTCTAGTGGCGGAGCGATTTTATCTATATTTCCATTTTTGATATGAGCTAGAGTTGTAGCAAGTTTGCTCACCTCTGCTATATCATGGCTTACTAATATAGTAGTGAGCGATAGCTCTTTGTGTACTCTTAGTAGTTCATCTTGTAGTTTTGCTCTAATGGTAGAATCGAGTGCAGAGAGAGGCTCATCTAGTAGCAGTATCTTAGGATTTCTCATCAGTGCACGAGAGAGTGCGACTCGCTGTTGCTGTCCGCCTGATAGCGTAGATGGCAATCTATCTCGCAATTCATTTAACTGCATCATAGAGAGTATATCATCAGCTTTAGCTCTATCGTTTTGTGCATATAGTAGATTATCTATGACGCTCATTGTAGGAAATAGGGCGTAGTCTTGAAATACCACTCCTATAGAGCGTTTTTGAGGTGGTAAATCTATCTTTTTATCACTACTAAACCATATATCTCCATCAACTACTATCTCTCCGCTATCAGCTCTCTCTAGTCCTGCTAAGCATCTTAGTAGTGTTGTTTTGCCAGCTCCAGACTCTCCAAATAGGCAAAAAAAGCTATTTTTATCTATCTCTAGATTAAAGCGTGCCTCTATGATGCCATTTTGTGTATTTAGTTTTTTGGTTATATCGATTTTTATCATCTGATAGCTCCTAGTGAACGCCTATTTAGTGTATATACTAGTAGTAGTATTGCAAATGTGATTATAAATAGCGTTATGGCGTATTGGTGAGCGAGTGCATAATTTAGCGACTCCACCTCATCATATATGGCGATAGATGCGACTCTAGTCTCATCTGGAATATTACCACCTATCATTAGCACCACTCCAAACTCTCCTATAGTGTGAGCAAACGCTAGTGTGATGCCAGATATTAGACCGCCTTTTATATGAGGTAGTATCACTCGTCCCATCGTATGTAGTTTAGATTTTCCTAGTGTGTATGATGCCTCTATGATAGAGCGGGGCACTTGGCTCATCGCTGATTGGATGGGGTGTACCATAAATGGGAGGCTAAATATAACAGAGCCTATAATAAGCCCCTCGAAGCTAAATGCTAGTGCGATGCCTCGCTCATTTAAAAACTCTCCCAAAGCTGATGATGGACTAAAGGCGATAAGTAGATAAAACCCTAGTACCGATGGAGGCAGTACGAGTGGCATACTAACGAGTGTTTCGATGATAGGTTTGAGGCGTGATTTTTTAAACGATAAAAATGCAGCCAGTGGAATAGCTATAAAAAACAGTATGATTGTTGTGATGGTTGCTAGCTTAAAAGTTAGCAACATCGTAGAGATAAAATCAGACCCCATCCTCATCCTTTATGATAGTTATTTCACTAGGTTGTATATGGCAGTAGAGCTCATCGTTTATAGAGAAATTGTGAGATTTTTTCGATAATATGAGCGAATCTATAGTAAAATTACCAAAACTAAGCCTAATATTAGTTAATATTGCTGATTTTTTAATCTCTATGACGGTTGCTTTGATAGCATTTGCCGTAGTGTCGGTTTTATCTTTTGATAGTGCTACTTCACTAGATTTAAATGCTAAAAAAACTCCCTCATCCACTGCTATATCAAACGGTTTTAGGGCGATAATATCTATCTGTGCATCGACACAATCAGCAGTGATTAGTATCGTATGAGTCGATGAGGTGATATCTGTTATAGTTGCTGGGAGTCTATTCATATAGAGCTAGTCCATCTATATATCTGAAATCTTTTTTATTGTGCGTCCATAGTGGTAAATCGTATATTATGGATGTAGTGGCTATTAATGCATCTGGTATCTTTAGATTGTGTGATAGTGAGTGTTTAATGATTAGTACTCTTGCTAGCTCTAAAGAGCTACCATTTAGCTCGACTATATCTATAGTATCTAGTAGTTTTGCTATCTCTCTTTGCTCCGCTTTATTTCTAGCACCAACTAGTAGCTCTAGCTCTATAATAGGGTTAATTACGATATCGTTTTTTAACTCTAGCTTGCCTCGCAAATAATCTATAATGATACAAGTATCAGCCAATATTGCCATCTACCACGCTCTTTTGCGAATCGATTTTGCATAATCTATAGAGTCATCGATATCATCAAATGAGCTTGTGCTCTCATCGATACCTATCATATCTAGAGTCTGCTCTAGGGGTGTTTTTTTCTTGAGATGTTTTTTATAGTCTAGCTTCTTATCTTTATCTAGAGATTTTAGTCTCATAAACTCATTATAATCAACTAGTACCGCAACAGGCTTTTCATCCTCTTTTATAACGATATTTTCTATCTCTAACATAGAGATGTAACGACTGAGATTTATTTTTGCCTCAGCGATATTTGCATAGTTCATCTCATCTCCTTTTGTAGATATTATAACTCATAATCTCTCTATCTTTACCTTTATATCTGCAGGTGGGGCGAAATATGGTGCAGTGGTAACAATGATATCAGCACCACTAGAGGCAAAATCGGATATATTTGATATATTTATGCCACCCGTTGCGATGATTTTGATATTTTTATGGTTATCTCGTAGCTTTTTGACGCACTCTGTTAGCTCATCTAGTGGGAATTTCTCTAGCTGGATTATATCAGCACCCATTTTAGCAAACTCTATCGCCTCTTGAGTGTTTTCAGCTTCTATCGCTATCTTTTTTTCTGGATTTTGCATCTGGGCTATTTTGATGGCATCAGCTAAATCGATATCGATAAATGCACGGTGATGATCAAATAGTAATATAGAGTCAGATAGGTTTAGTCTATGTATAGAACCGCCACCAGCTATGACGGATTTAATAGATAATTTTTTCGTAAATGGTATTGTTTTTCGTGTTGTTGCTATTACGATATCAGGGTTTATCGCTTTTGCTTTTTTAACAAAATTGTATGTATATGTAGATATTCCGCTACTAAAATCTAGCAGGTTTTGGATAGTTTTTACAACCATCTCGATATCTGCTATATCGCCACGAGCTCGAAAAAACTCCCCATTTATGAGTGTGCCAGATGGTTTATACTCTAATATCTCTAGATTTTTTAGCTCTGCTAATTTCACCGCCTCTTCAACCCCACAAATCAGTAGTTCTTTGCCTCTAGTGTTTAGCGATAATTCTGCCATTGTTTCAGCGATACCAAACGCTTCGCTCGTTAAATCATTATATGGTAAATCCTCAGCTAGTAGCTCTAGTAGCTCGTGAGTGTTTAGAGTTATCATTTAGCGGTATTCCATGAGATAAATGCCCAGTTGGTCGGCTTTATAGGGCGATTTTGAGCCACTATAACACTATCATAATACTCTTTTGCCAGCTCTATCTGATTATCATCTAGGTGGTGCACGCTCCAGATGAGAGAGTTTATAAACTCATCTTTGCTCTTGTCTCTCACGCTACCATTTGGCACTTCGATATAATCGACTCGTGGCAGATATCCCATCTCATATAGCATCAGTGGCAGATACCAAAAATCAGGCTTTGATTGAATCTTTTTACCTATAAAATCTAGTATCTCACTATCTACAAAACTCCCACCAGCTTTATATGTTACATAACAGCTTTTTTTGGCTATTTTTGATATCTTCTCTAGCGTAAAACGCATATCATCCACCTCCATAGAGCGAGATGCCACGACGATATCTATCTCATCATCAATCACCCAATCATCATCCCAGCATAGACAATGCGTTTCGATATTGGTAACTCCCTCTTCGCGGGCATAATTTTCTAGCACCTCTAACATTTTAGGTGAGAAATCTATCGCTATCACCTTTTTTGCCATCTTTGCTAATGGTATAGCAAGAGTCCCAGGACCACAGCCGATATCTAGTATGACATCATCGCTATCTACGCTCATTTTAGAGATAAAATCATCCACATATTTGCTTCTTATCATTCGTGGTGCCATATCTGCTGATTTACTATCCCAGCTACTGCTATCTTTTTTCTGGAATGTGCTACATCGCTTATGCTCGCCATACATAGTGGCAAAATCTATAGGTGTTAAAAACATTTTTTTCCTTTTAAAAGCGATATTGTATCATTTTTGATTTAACGATAAGTTTTAAATTTTGCTACTATTTTAATTTTCATTATGATAAAATCTCTCATAGTTAAATCTAAAGGTAGCAAATGAGTAGGGTCAAGCTATTATTTTTGCCTATATTGCTAGTTGTTAGCATCGCCTTTTTACTGCATCTGTATTATGACCATTTTAAAGAGCATGAGCATATTGCCATCTCTACAAACCCGTGGGTGGGATACACTCCGTTTGTTTATGCACAAGAGAAAGGATGGCTAGATGATACACCTTTTAGATTTTTATGGCTCGTTGATCTGAGCGATAACTCAAAACTGCACAATAGAAAATTCACACAAGGTTTTACCGCTACACAGTATGAGTTGGCACATTTTAAACAAAAAGAGCAGATAAGCCCTATATTTCTCATAAATCGCTCATATGGAGCTGATGCGATACTCTCAAACTACACCATAGATGAACTGCGTGGATTTGATGATGAGATAGATGTGTTTTTAGAGATTGGCTCACTAAATAATGACTTTTTTAACGCTTTTGTGAGTGAGCATAAACTAGAGAGATTGAGATTTATCAAAATTGACACATCGCAAAAGAGTATCTCGCATATAGAGCTAGATAAAAAGCCAAAAATCATCATCTCATACCATCCATACATAGATAGATTGGTTAAAAAGGGATTTAGCGAGATTGCATCTACAAAAACTATCAAGGATTTTTTCGTTATCGATGCTTGTTTTATGAATAATGAGATAATCAGTAGCAAAAAAGATGATTTGATAAAGCTAAAAAAGATTTTCAAAGACTCTATAGAGGTGCTAGAGAGAGACCCGCGAGAGTATTATGAGACGATAAAAGGCTATCTTGAGGGGCAAAGCTATGAGGAGTTTTTAGAGGCTCTAGATCAGATAGAGTGGATTTATGATAATCCATCACCAGAGATTTTAGAGTATTTAAAATCGATAGATATCGATACGAATGAGATTTTATTATGAAAATAAATAGTTTTAGTTATATAAACCTGATTGTATTTTTCCTGCTTATAGTCTCTGTGGCTGCCATATTTTACAAAGTAGAGCGGGATATGACTCTGCAATATGTAGTAGAGAGAGTAAATCAGGATATCTATAGATTAGAGCTAGAGGTACAGCGAACCATGCAAGGCACTACGCCAGAGAGTATCCAAGCAACACTAGATCAATATAGCTCGATAGACCCAATCATAAAACGACTATCTATCTCACTAGATCAAAAAACGATACACTACTCATCATCTCGCTCTATGATTTCTAAAGAGATAGATGGTGTTTTTAGCCATATAGATGATATGTTAAGTGGTATCAAAGAAGACAAAAGAACCAGATTTTTCGTAGATATACCATACTATAAAGATAACGAAAAGAGAGTAGCATATCTATATGTAGTGTTAAATGAGAACTATCTATATGAGAGGCTAAGCAAAATCGCATTTTTATATGGCGGAGTGCTATTTGTTACACTTTTAATCATCACTATTTTTACTCTAAATATTGTCAAATGGAGTATCGTTAGACCTCTGCGAGAGATAACATCTAAGATAGGTTTGCGAGAGCCAAAGCATAAATCATATATTATAACAGAGTTAAATCAGCTCGATAAAGCACTTTGTGAATCTATCACAACTATAGATAAACAGCAACGAGAGATAGAGTTAGCACTAGAGGAGACTATCTATCTAGATGGGATATTGCGAACCGTGGCAGATGTTAATCAACTGCTGCTAACATCAGAGAATCTGCAAAGTCTGCTTGATAGCTCATGTGAGAGACTGGTTGAAGATGCTGAGTATGAGCTCTGTTTTATGGCATTTAGACATAGCGAGTCGCTACTAGTAGAAGCGACATCAAAAGAGATAGATGGGTTTATTTATCATAAGATGCCACTATGTGGGATGGTGGATTGTTTTATAAATAGCTCTATTTCTCAAAACAAAATCACTACGATTGATTTGCGATATGAGTCGCTACCATATGAGGATTATGATGAGATAGCAAAATCTATGGGTTTTGTGGTGGGAATATCGATACCTATCGTTAGTGATGTCTATAGTGAGCCACTGGGTGTGATGGTGCTATATACCCGCCACGATGAGTTTAAGCAAAAAGAGATTGATATGCTAGCAGAGCTAGCAGGTGATATCGGTTTTGCTGTTAAATCATATAGGTATCAAGATGAGCTAAATAGTAGTATCTATCTAGATAAAATCACAGCTTTGCCAAATAGACAATCTCTAACAGATAGATTAAGAGAGCGAAAACTCTATGCGATAGCTATTATAAATATTGATAGATTTAGTGAGATTAATGAGCTATATGGCATCGGGATGGGCGATAGTGTACTAGAGAGATATGCCGCATGGTTAGCTGATGAGTTAGAGTTAGATGATACTATAGAAATCTATAAGCTTCATAGTGATGAGTTTGCACTACTGATGGATAATTGTGTCAATATATCCAATTTTATAGATAGAATCAGATATATAATCGAAAAGACAAAGGATGAGATTTTTGATATCGATGATATAGAGATAAACCTCTCTATAACCGCAGGTATAGCACATCTAGATGAGCGGGTGCTAGAGTATGCGACACTAGCTCTGAAAAAAGCAAAAAGCACACAAAGTAGCCTAGAGCTATATAGTAGTGACTTTAAAAAAGACCAATCCAATAATATAGTATGGTACAAAAAGATAAAAGATGCCATAGATAGTGATAGAATCGTCCCATATTTCCAACCGATTGTCTCAAATGTAGATGGCTCGATTATAAAACATGAAGCACTAATTCGCCTCATCGATGAAGATGGCTCTATCATATCGCCATTTTTCTTTTTAGATATCGCCAAAAAGACCAAGCTATATCCAGAGCTAACAAAGATAGTAATAGATAAGAGTATCATAGCTTTTAAAGGCAAAGATATGAAGGTGAGTATAAATCTATCTACTCAGGATTTAGTAGATAAAAATCTAGCTGATTATATAGAAAAAGCGATAATCGCAAATAAAATGGGCAGATTTATAGAGTTTGAGATCCTAGAGAGTGAGGGGATTGAGAACTACACTAGCGTAATGGAGTTTGTAGAGCGGTTTAAAGATTTAGGGTGTAGTTTTGCCATAGATGATTTTGGTAGCGGTTACTCTAATTTTGAGCATCTACTAAAACTAAATATCGATACGCTAAAGATAGATGGTAGTCTCATTAGAAATCTACAACATGATAAAAATGCTCAAATATTTGTGCGACATATATGTGAATTTGCCCACGAAATCGGAGTTTTTGTTATAGCAGAATTTGTCTCTAGCGGTGAGATTTTAGAGCAAGTTAAAAAGATAGGTATCGATGCATCGCAGGGCTTTTATTTTTATGAACCAGCAGATGGACTGGTTGAGCTTAGATAAGCTCTATCAGGATTATCTCATCGCTCTCTAAATTTTTTAAATCCGCTGTAAATCCACTTTTACTAAATAAAAAATAGTGTTTAATAGGTAGATTACTATCTATATTTTTTGCTTTTTCTTTTAAGTTTTCTAAAATATCAACACCCACTTTTTTGTTACTATATTTACATTCAGCAACTACCATATAATCTTCTGCAATTCCAACAGCATCTATTTCATTATCTTTATCCCACCATCTTCCACACTTAAGTAAATTATAGTTTTTTAGTAGATAAAGAACCGCTAAATCTTCATAGATTTTTGATACAAAACCATTGAAATTTTCTTTTATTTTTGATAGTACAAAATTTCTATTTCCAATTTCTAATTGACTCTTAAAAGGAAGTACATAAGAGAACCAAAATCTAAAAAAATTATCTTTTATAAAATACAAGCCTTTTTTACTTTTTTGCGGATTTATTTCAGTTATTGGTACATCTTTATAAATAATATCAAGTTCGATTAATTTTGATATAAAAGATGTGATATTTTGTACATTTTTATTTAATTTTCCTGCAATTTGACCTAATTTATGTTCTCCATTTGCAATAATCTCTAAAATAGAGAAATATGTGATTGGTTCATTTACTTCATTTTGCAGTATAAATTGTGGTTCATTGTATAAATATGAGTTAGAATCTAGTATATTTTTTTCAATACTTTTAAAAATATCATCACTATCTTTGAAAATTTCCAAATATTTCGGAACACCATATAAAAGTGAATAGATTTCTATTAACTCTATTTTATTTTTATTTAGAAAAAACTCTTTTATATACTCAAACTCTATTGCTTCAAGTTTTATAGAGCTTGTTCTTCTCCCATAAAGTGGAGAGCTATAAGATAGAGTTTGCTCATACATCATAGATATAATTGAACCACAAAGTATTAAGTGGATATTTTTATTTTTCAAAAACTCATCTACAATATATTGAAATTGTGAAGGCATAGAACTTTCAGTTTTTGTTAAATATTGAAACTCATCAATGATAATAATAAGCTTTTTTTCAAAGCTTTTTTGAGAAATATATTCAAAAAGTTGTTTTATATCTTTTAACTCTAAATTTCGTAAAAAATTATCATCAAAAAAATCTGCAACTATATCTTGAAATCTTTTTAAAACCACATTAAAGCTCTCTAGTGTAACTAGAAAATAGATAGCTCTTTTATCTTTTATAAACTCTTTTAAAAGAGTGGTTTTCCCTAGTCTTCTTCTACCATAAAGTACAGTAAATGAGAAGTTTTTACTCTCATACTCTTCATTTAAAAGTGATAGCTCTTTATGTCTATTTACAAACATATTTTTGCCTTTAAAATTAATCGTTTTTAGATTATCATAATATCAAAACGAACTTAATTTATTTTAAATAGAGTCTAAAATTAATCGTTTTTGGATTATGATAATATCAAAACGAACTTAGATATTTTAATGTAGCTTTCTCGCACAGAGTGCGAGGGTGGGCGTAGTATTTACTGCTGGGTATTTTTACTATGGTGATAATATAGATATATCAGCCCAATTGGTGCTATAAATATTGCCATAGCCCAGCAAATAAGTATAGTTAGAGCTTTTAGTAAAAACAAAACAACAATATTTACAAAAAATAGATTATCTCCTAATATAAAATTGGAAATATTCTCATAGACAAATCTAGAGTATGGATAAAGCAGTGTAGAGACTACAGTAATTGCCACCAAGGGTAAGTTTTGAGCAAAGCTTCCACTGCCTCCAAACATTGGTAGCAAAAATATAATAGCTACAATCACTCCAAAAAATAGCTGTCTAAAGTAGTATGATGTTGATAGTCCACCAAATGTTTTAGTAAAAATATCTCTCATCACCTATCCTAGCATTTGCCTGCGGCTTTTAATAAAGCGTTGCATGGTCTATTTTCTTTGGTGTTAGTTTGGTTACCTGTGTTAGAGCATATGGCATCTGATGTAACTACTCCTGCTAGTGATGTAACATAACATTGATGTGATTTTCCATCAACTGTTGCGGTAAAATTGATTGCATTTAGCGATGGTGAGCGATTTGAAATCACTACTTTGTTTGCTGTTGTTCCTAGTGCAAAAGCCGCTTTTGTTGCTAGAGAGTTATCACTCTCGATACTATTTCCTATATGAGCACATCCACTAAATAAAAATATAGATATGGGGATGATGATTCTCTTCATATAATCTCCTTGTAAGTAAATATTCCACAAAAATGTTATATTTTATGGAATTAAGTAATAATTTTACTCTATATAATAGTAATATTTACTTAAATATAGTGTAATTTGAGGAATAGTTCCTTTGTTGTTTTATCATTTGTTGTCGTGTACATTTTTATCAAAAAAGTGATACAAAAAATGAAGATGACCAATAGAGATATAGCTGGATATTTAGGCGTAGATACGAAAACTATATATAATTGGAAGAAAAATCGCCCAAATCTATATAAGACTGTTATGCTAGGATTAATGGTAGATGAGACGATTAATCTGCATGAAAAAAGCTTAGAAAAACTAAAAGAGTTTAGGGATAAATTAGAAGATTTAAATAGTGATTTTTAGGGATTTATGGCTCTGTTCCCCGCACAGAGTGCGAGGGTGTAATTACAAGTGACGAAAATGTAATTTGAGGGTTGTTAGAATTTGTAAACACCTCTGATGAAAAACTCTCTTCCTGCATCAGGATAGTTAAATAGATTAATTACATATCTATCCATTAGGTTTTTAACGCCCACTTCGGCTGTTAAGTTTTCTGTAGCTTTGTAGTGTGCTTTTATATCCACTATAGCTTGTGTAGGTAGTGTTTCATATTTGTTGCTACCCATATCCTCTAGAGCTCCTTTTTTAAATTTCATATCAGCATATAATCCAAATCCATGTCCAAAATCTATATCACCATAGAAAAATAGTTTGTGTTTTGGCACTTTTGTGATTTTAACATCTGGATTGGTTTTGTTTTTGTAGTTGATATATGAGTAGTTAGCACCTACTGCGAGGGCGTCCATATGGTATGAGCTATCTAGTTCTATCCCGCGATACTCTGTTTTACCTATATTGACATTTTGGCTAATATCATTTATATAATCCACTGTTTTGCTCTGGATTGCATCACGGTTTTTAGTATAAAAACCTGCTATTTTTGCATTTAGCGATGGGGTAAAGTAGTTATAACTCAGCTCATAGTGGTTTGCTATCTCAGCATCTAAATCAGGATTTGCGATAGCACTACCCATACGGCGAGAGTATCTATCTTTTATGGATGGTAGATATGTTTTTTGTGAGAAGCTAGCTCTAAATTTTGAACTTTCATCTACGCTGTAAACCATAGCGATTTGTGGGTTTAGAGCATCTTGAGAGCCCAGTGCTAGTGGAGGTGTAACAGCTACTGGTAGCCAAGTAGGGCCACTCGTGGTTGTGTCATACGCCTTTTTGGTTTTTTTATAGTCATATCCAATACCTGTGATGAGCTCGATAGATGGCGTGATAAACCAGTTATTCTCTATCCCTATAGAGTAGGTATTATCGATAAATTCACCTGTTAGGTATTCGCGGTCTGAGGCTTGATTTATCTGGTAATCTTTGTGTGAGTCTCGTTTGTAGTTCGCACTAAAAACTAGCAGATTATTATCAAAATCGATGCCATACTCAGCTCTAGCACCATAGCTATAGTCATCGTATCGGCTAGAGCCTGAGAAGTTATTAAACTTGTTATTATGTTGTGTAAAATCATAATCTAGTTCATTATCAGATTTATCATAATAGATAGAGCCTTTTAGGTATGAACTATCAAAGTTTTTTTGCCCTGTTATATAAACACTCTCTTTATCCCAGTGTGGCCAAGTCCATTTGTCGCGGTTTGAGAGTGTTTTAGAGGTGGTTGAGATTGGTGCCTCTTTGACTCCTTTTTGATTGCTGTAGCCTATCGCTATTTCACTACCATCATCAGCTATATATCCGCCTTTGAGCGATATTCGCTTATCCTCTGCAGCTGATCTGAGTCGTTTTGTAGAGTGTTGTAATACGCCAGCGTCTGGGTTGTAGTTACTACTGATTCTAAAGTGGTTTTGATCATAATATGAGCCATTTAGTTGTGCGTAGTAGTTGCCCCATTTGCCACCTATATTGAGTGCATATAGCTTTTTAGCTAAATCGCCACTATTATCAAATATCATCTGTGCTGATATATCGCCCTCGAACTCTTTTGTCGGTTTTTTGGTTACGATATTTATTACGCCACCTAGTGTGTTTGAGCCGTAAGCGATAGATGAAAATCCTTTTGAAACATCTATTGTTGATATACCACCAGTTAAAAATCGATTATAATCGACAAACCCATCGTATGGAACATAGACAGGCACGCCATCGATGAAAAGTCCCACTCGCTTAGAGTCTTGTCCTCTAATGCTAATAGATGCTTCGTTTCTAGCACCATTGCTATATTGCATATGTAGACCACTCATTTTATCTAGTGAGTCTGTGATTTTGATGCTATTTTGCTTCTCTATTGTTTCAGAAGTTACGCTATGCTCAAATGGGTTTTCATACAAAGGAGCTTCGCTTACCTTTATTTGACCTAGGTTGAATGTATCAGCTAGAGCAAGTGATGCGATAGCTGATAGTATTAATGTTTTTTTCATATTAATCCTTGATTTATTTTAAACGCCATCAGAACAAGTTATGATTGGCTACGCTTCTACTGTGTTCACTTCAACAGCGGGCTCACGACCTTGTCGTTTTATGGATTGCTTCAGCCTAAAGGCTTCGCAATGACGGTCTTTGGTGCTTTGTGGATTGCTTCAGCCTAAAGGCTTCGCAATGACGGTCTTTGTTGTTTTATGGATTGCTTCAGCCTAAAGGCTTCGCAATGACGCTGTTTGCCACTTCGCTCGCAGTGACGGCTCTGTCATTGCGAGGAGTGCATAGCACGACGAAGCAATCTATAGCTATGCTTTGCATTAATCCTTTAGTGCCAATATTACATTGGTAGATTTGCAGATGATATATATCTCATCACCATTTTTGATATCCAACTCTCTTGCAGATTCGTTTGTGATAACAGAGTAGAGTCGTAAATCACCCAAAGATAGCTCTATCTCACTATTTACAGCACCAGTTTTTACAGCAGTTACGCTACATTTGATGTTGTTTCTAGCACTTGTTGCCAGATTATTTTTACTTAGCACTATATGCGATGATTTAATTAGTGCTAAAATCTCTTTGCCTACTTCAAGAGCTAGTGCATCTTTAGAAGAGTTTGTAATAGTTGCCACAAGTGTAATACCGCTAGATAGCTCTAAAACTATCTCGCTCATCACACCACCACTTTTAATATCTACTATTTTTGTAGAAAACTCATTT
This sequence comes from uncultured Campylobacterales bacterium, assembly GCA_964650175.1. Classification (GTDB taxonomy): domain Bacteria; phylum Campylobacterota; class Campylobacteria; order Campylobacterales; family Sulfurimonadaceae; genus CAZYTC01. The sequence goes on from CAZYTC010000006.1 coordinate 39,630, forward strand.
CTTGCACTTGTTTTCATTGTTATTCCTTTTTATTATGTTTAATACGCCATCGGAACAAGTCCTGATAGCTGCAACTACGCTTGAGTTCGCTTTGGCAGCGGGCTCACGCACCTTTGGTGCTTTGTGGATTGCTTCAGCCTAAAGGCTTCGCAATGACGCTGTTTGTCGCTTCGCTCGCAGTGACGGTCATTGCGAGGAGTGCATAGCACGACGAAGCAATCCATAATAGACTGCCACAGCGACCATCATTGCGAGGCTTTGAAAAAGCCGCGGCAATCCACCTATCCACTTTTTATATCTAGTTTCATCAAAAATATTTGAACACCTCCTATTGTTATGTGAACTAAAAATCCATCCTCACTATTTTGATAAGCTGAATGTGTGACATATTTGTCTCTATTTTGCATGTTGTAATATATGCTCTAGTTGTTTTTGTGATAAATCTACACCCATGAAAAGCTTATAAAACTCTTTTGTTTCACTTTTGAGATCTATTTTATAATCATCAGGATATAAAATATTCATAAGCCAATTTAGACTCATTATTCTCATAAATGATGGCGGTCTATCAAACCAGTTAAAAGGAGCTTTTGGGATTAGATATACCTTTTTATTTTTGACTGCATCTATTTTTGACCAAATTGGAGATTTATATATCTTGTCATAAAACATCTGCTCTTGCACGATTATTACTTGAGGGTCATATTTTAAAATACGCTCCATAGATACCTTTTCAAAGCCCTTGTGACTAGTTGTTTTGCATCTGTGCACATTTACATCACCAGCTAACTTTAAAAGCTGTACATGAATAGAATCATCGCACTCTGTAGATAGTCCATCCACACCCTCTGCGTAATAGACTCTAGGTCGTTTGTTTTTGGCTGTTTTCTCTACGGTTTTGATGGTTTTTTGAAAAATCTTCTCAGAGTAATCAGCTAGCTTGTTGCCTCTCTCTTCTCTATTTAATGCCTTGCCTAAAAATCTAAAAATTTTTACATAATCTGTGATATCCTCATCGACAACATAGATATATGGCGAATTTAGTATCTTTAGCATCTACATCAACCGCCGCTTTTTTTAATTCTTCATAA
>CAZYTC010000006.1:40730-88987 GCA_964650175.1 uncultured Campylobacterales bacterium
AATCAGGGTTTTTTGAAAGCAGAACCTCTAAGTTTGCATTTTGACCAGCTCCAAAGAGTCTGCCGATAGTTGGCAGAGTTTTCATTCTCGGGTGTAAGAATTGGTAGTTCTCCTCACTAATATCAAAAATCCATCCCACCAGTAGAGTAGGGTCGATGGCATATAGTGCATATGTGCTATATGGAGATGGTGCATAGATTTTTGATGGCTGATCTGGTATGGTTACACTTCTATTTAACATATCGGTAATCTCTTTTGAGTGTACCAACTGAAATATAAATAGTAGTGCGATTATTGATTTAAAAAGTCTCATTTTTATCTCCTAAAATGCCATACTTAGCTCTAATCCGATAGTTCTTCCTCTATCGTAGTAGTAGCCTGTTGTATATCTAGTCGCATATTTGACATCACCTAGGTTTCTACCATATAGCTTTGCGGTATATGTGTTGTTGCCATATTTAAAATCCCCTGCAATATTTGCATCTACGCTAGTGTAATCTCCTAGATGAACATTTTGCGCAGTACCCATGGCACTAGTAGATGTGTTGTATGAGCTGATTTTTTTCATAGATACATTTGCACGATAGTTGTCCCATCGGTAACCGATTTTTCCAGTGAAGCTATTTTTTGGAGTACTAAGCCCTATGCTGTTATTTACTCCATTTTTATTTTTAGTCTCATTTTTGGTCATATGTGTTAGTGCAAATAGATAATCAAACCCATTGTAATTACCCTTTAATGCAAACTCTAGACCACGACGGAGTGAGTCTGATTCGGTGTAGTAGTAATATTCATTGCCACTAGCATCAGTGTATGTATCAGTTGTTGCAGATTTTTGATTTTTAAAATCTACATTAAACCAAGTGATGGATGGTTGTAGCCAAGGTTTTATTTTAGCTTCTAGTGCAATCTCTGATCTTTTTTGCTTCTCAGAGTGTAAGCTCGAGCCATCTTTTGTAGCTAAATCAAAATCTCCACTTCCCTCATCACCTTGAAAGTATCTTCCATTTAAGGAGAACATTGGATTGATTTTCCAAAGTGCCCCAAATGCCATAACCTTTGCAGGTGCCATATCTACATCATTATTGGCATTATTTTTAGTAGCATTTGTGCTAGAATTATTAATATGTTTTTTATCATATCTGTATCCAGCATCTAGGATTAAATCACCATCAAATAGTGATTGTTCTATAGATCCAGAAAAACCTAATATATTTGTATCAAATCTGTTATATCCACTACTTAGATTTGCTCCAAAACCATCACTGTGAGTATACTGTCCACCTAATTGAATAAATGTATCACCCAAGGTCATATTGTGACGCAAACTATATCCGTTTGACTCTTCTTTATAATTTTTTGCTATAGGAGCTATATTTTGTCCAAATTTTTCATTACTAAACTCTGAGTGTTTATAGTCCACTTTGAAAATAGATGCCAAGGTGGTGTGGTTTTCACTCCAGTGCATAGCGGCATCAGCAGAGATTATTGAAGTTTTTATTGGGTCATAGTACCATTTTGATGTATCAAGTTCATTTTGAACTGTAACACCTCTTTGTAGCTCAAAATACCCTTCATCTTTATATCCCATAACATTGAGTGAGAATTTATTTATATTTAAACCAGCTGTAATCATTCCTGCTTTTGAGTCACTACCATCAAATCTATCATCGTTACTTGGTCTATCAGATCTGGATATTAAGCCTCCGATATAACCATTAATTTCAGATGTATCACCTCCTAATCTGGTGCCTACAAAGGCACTTTGCCCATTTGCTGCAGGATTAGAATTTGATTTTTCTATAAATCCACTAATTAATCCTTCTGTATCTTTTGGTTGTTTTGTTCTAATTATTATAAAGCCTGTATTTAATCCAGAACCACTATTTGATGCTCCTACCCCTATTGATGGTGCTAGTGCTAATGCTGTTGAGCCTCTAACGATTTGAATCTCCTCTATGGCACTCATTGGAATTTTTAGTAGTATTCTATTTGCAGTAGATGGTAATATTGCTCCATCAATGATATAAGTTACACTCCCTCCACCTCTCATATTTATAAAAAATGGACTTTTTCTACCTTGGTGTGTTACATCTATGCCTACAGCCTTATCTATCAAATCATAAAAATCTTTTGGTTGATATGCGTCTATATCTTCGCTAGTTAGAACTTGAGTACCAGCTTGGGCAGTTTGCTCTATTCTGTATAGGTTTGTAGGGCTACTTAAATCTAAATCACTTCTAATTGTTTTACTAGATGCTGCTGTCACAGATATCGGCTCTAGTACTTTAGATTCATTTGCATATATCTGAGTTGATATAACGAGTGATGTAACAATACTAATATTTTTTAATTTTACCTTCATTGTCATCCTTTTTATTATGTTTAATACACTAACGCTATGTTCTGCTTTTGCATCTTTTGCTGCTTTGTGGATTGCTTCAGCCTAAGGGCTTCGCAATGACGCTGTTTGCCACTTCGCTCGCAGTGACGGCTTTGTCATTGCGAGAAGTGCATAGCACGACGAAGCAATCCATAATAGACTGCCACAGCGACCATCATTGCGAGGCTTTGAAAAAGCCGCGGCAATCCACCTATCCACTTTTTATATCTAGTTTCATCAAAAATATTTGAACACCTCCTCGCTCAATATTTTCAACATCTCGATATTTTTTTCTAACTTCCTAGATGCTGGTTTAAATGAGATTTGTAGGTTTTTGATAGCTTTTTGATATGGCTTTATCTGCTCGATACACTCAGTAGGTGTGCCATATATGGCGTTTTGGATAAATTTTTCACCATCGAAAAATGACTCTCTCTCTTTGAGCAGTTTTTTATACTCTGTTTCATCAAAAAGTGGTTGAGTCTGCTCACTCATCGCTGCTCTCATACATTTGATAAAATAGTCACAATTTACGCGTAGTTCACTATCTATCTCATCACTTTTTTTATCTATATAAAGCACCCTCATAATCACCATATGTGGATAAAAACCAGCCGTTTTATAATATAGCTCTTGAGCGTTTATACAATCCTCTAGCGATGCACCTTGTGACATTAGCAGACCATATCCATGATTAGCGGCAAACTCTATCGTCTCCTTTGTGGCAAATGTAGCTACATAAAACGGTATCTTTGCTTGATAGCTTTTTGGTTCTATATTTGCATCTTCTAGCTTTATAAACTTACCGTTATATTTGGTTTTTTGTACTAGAAGAAGTTCAATAGCTTCAAGTGTTTCACTCATCAGCTCTCTTAAATCTGCACCACTTTTTAATATATGTTTGGTATCTGGTGCAAATCCACCTTTTGCAAACCCTGCATCGACTCTACCACCACTTAGATGATCTAGTGTCGCAATACTCTCTGCAAGTCTTACACTATGATAAAAAGGTGCCAGAAACCCAGCTGCACCAAGACGAATATTTGTCGTTTTTGCAGCTAGGTATGAGAGCATAGATAGAGGGTCTGGTACTACGCTAAAGCTATTGAAATGGTGCTCTCCAAACCAAACATTTTTAAATCCCAGCTTATCAGCCACAATTGCTAACTCTAACTGCTCTTTGATAGCTTTTTGTGCGTTGTTATCATAGTTTTCTACTAGAGCAAATAGTCCAAAAGTCATAGGTTGTCCTTGTTAAAAAAGTTATTAAACTCATCTGTTGTGAGATTGTAGTTGTAGAATTTTTTGAAAAAATATTTCGTCTCTTTTTGGATATCTAAATCTGCCAACTCATCTGGATATAGCTTTTTAGCAACCCACATAATCCCCAAAATAGACTCTGGAGATGGTCTATCCCACCAAAAGCTACCTACTGGTGCCTCTAGCAGTAGATTATTTTTTATAGCTTTTAGATTTGTGATTGATCTGTTCTTTTTGAGATTGTTATAGCTTAGGGCTGATGTATTATTTGTAGTTGTGAGTATTGCATCTGGATTGTGTAACATTAGTGTCTCTAGTGTTATTTCACCATCGATTTTTTTTACTTTTGCCATATTGAGTGCACCAATAGATGCTATGAAATCATCATTCCAGTTATAGATATCATTAACAGATTTACTAGATGTGTAAAAGAGAACTTTTTTATTTTTTATACTTGATAGCTTTTGCTCTATGTTTAGTAGTTGATTTCTCCAGTATTCTACTAGCTCTGTTGCTTTTTTAGGTTGCTTTAAAATATCTCCCACTTGGATAAATTCAGTTAGTAGGGTAGGGATAGTGTGTTTACCTATGCCTAGTGTAAATGTCGCTATGCCACTATCTGCTATCTTTTTATTTGTTGGGTGTGATGTGGCACCTACAAACACTATAGATGGTTTATATTTTAGCAGTGTCTCTAGATTTACATCATTAAAAGTTCCCACGCTTGGGGTATCTTTTATAGATGGATAAACCTTTTTAAAATGCTCAAACTTACCAGAATCAGGCAGTGCTACTATCTTTTTATCTGCATCAAAAAGAGCTACCTCTTGTGATGCTCCGCCATAGCAGGTTATGATAATAGAGTCGATTTTAGCTGGCACACACACTTGTGTGCCTGTAAAATCCACTATTTTTCTATCACATTTTGCATCCAATAAAGCTGTGGTTACCAGTAGTAATATTAATAGCTTTTTCATAACTAGAACTTATACGCTAGTGAGCCAAAGAATGCTCTAGGAGAGCCGATAGTATAACTAATAGCCGTTGGGTCTGGATTTGTATTACTCGTTCCAAATGTAGATATATATTTTTTGTTAAATATATTTGTAGCTGATAGCGATAGATCTAGCTTTTGGTTGTTATCTAGCTTGAACTCTTTGTTTATCGACAGATCTGCTATGACAAATCCATCTACGCTATATCTATTTTCTACATCAGAGTATCTTTTGCCTACATATCTAACTAGCGGAGAGATTTTATACCCCTCTAAATTTAGCGTTGCACCTAAGTTAGCAAAATATTTTGGTACATCTGGGCGTTGTTTACCTTTTGCGTTAATAGGTGTATTGCTCGCTGAGACTGCATTTTTCGTATAGACATAGCTATTGTATGTAGCCGATGCATCGATAGTGAGATTGTCTAGCAGACTATATGATAATCCCGCCTCTATACCATAAGATCTAGCCTCGCCACTGTTTTGATTGTAGGATTCATTTAACGCAGGGTCATAAAATGTGGCACCTACATTTTTTACTTTAGAGTAAAATGCAGTTGCAGTTAGCGATAGATCGCTATCTTGATAGCCTATGCCTATATCGATATTATCAGACTCTTCTGGCTTTAGTGCTCCCCATAGTTTGCTTACTAAATCTTGGCTTTTACTAGCAGGATAGTTGGTATACGCCATGGTGTTTGTATTTCTACCATAGCTAGCTTTTAGCGTTGTTGTATCATTTAGATAGTGGCTTGCTCCTATGTTTGGTAGAAATATTCCAAATGTTTTAGAATCACGCACAAATGCGATATCGCTCGCAGCTGCTAGTGCATCTTTATATCCCACATCGCCAATGCCTGCTGTTTTATATGTGGTCATTTGAGGTTTGCTAACCCATAGATATTTTAGCCCCGCCTCGATTATTGTATTGTCAAAAGCTTGTTCATATGTGATAAATGGCGAGCTAAATTTGTGTTTTTTATTTACCTTAACAAGTGTAGTCCAGTCAGAAAAATTTAAAGTACCAGGGTCTCTTCGCTTGTGTGCTGTTGGTGGTCCTGGTGGTTCATCCTCTTGGTACCAGTAGCCTAGTTTGACTTTTATATTATCATCTAGTTTATGCTCTAGCTCCGCCACTGCTCCATATGTGTCGTGATCTACTAACCAATCTTGTATCTTTGCACCGTTTGTGGCGTAGCTGTAGCCTTTGTCATTTAGAAAATATGGTCTAAATACAAATGCAGTAGATTCACCTAACGGGATACGCAGTTTTCCAAACAGTGTTTTTGTTGCAAAGTCTTGTCTATTATAATCATAATAATCAGAGGTATTGCGGTTTGTGCTTTGGTAATCTAGCTTTTTGTATTGTGATAAATCTTTGCTCTGTGCATATGATAGTGCTTTGTAGTTGTGTTGAAATTGGTCATTATATATACCAAATAGCTCCCACTCTATAGCTGAACCACTGGCACTAGAGAGCCCAAATTCTACATTTTTACGATCTAGTGCTTTTCCCTCGCCTTTAAATTTATCAGCCTCAGAGATAGAGGCAGATAGGAAAAATTTAACACTATCAGCTATCTCTCCACTATCAACTCTCATATAGGTTTTATAAAAATCAAAGCTCCCCATCGATTGGCGTAGCTCTACACTTAAGTCATCAGATGGTTTTCTCATATGCATATTTACCATGCCATTATCACCACCATATCCAAATCCGCTATCAGCTTTTATAGCACCTTTTTCTACACTGATGGAGCTTAGGTTTTCGATATCAACCATAGTGGATAATCCACCACCTGGCCCTATACCTTTTAGTGGTAGTCCATCTACTGTTTCACCTATGTTTCGATTGCTTTTACCTCTGATTTTATGTGAAACACTCATACCAAATGGGTCGTTAAATCTTATATCTACCCCTGGGAGTGTTGAGATGGCTTTATATGGGTTTATCATCTCGGCACTATTTATCAGCTTTATATGATCTATCGACATGCTCTGTTTTGAGCCTATCGTCGCATCATCAGATATAGCTGATGATTCTACTAATACCTTCTCTAGATTGCTACTATCGCCATATAGTGAGCTGATAGCAACTGTAGCTATTAGCGATATGGTTTTAAATCTCTTCATTTTTAAAAAACTCCTTTTTTACATCATACCAGTGATGTCGTTTGATTGGATCCATATTTGTGCGTCTATTTATCATACGAATTGATAGCGGCTCTATCCAGTTCCAAAACTCCTCTAAAAGCTCTGTCGGAAAGTTCAAATCTTTTAGCGTCTTTTTATACATTGCTAGCCAAATCTCTCTATCATTCTCATCGATTGGGATTTTAAAATGTCTCTCTCGCAGTTTTGGTCTGCCATGTAGTGATGTAAAAACATCATCACCGCCTAGTGCCTCAACAAAAAAGTCAGCACTTTTATCGATTATCGCTCTTCTTGCTTCACTATTTGCTGGAAAAAGCGAACCTACACGAGATTTAAATAGTAGCTCATGGTGATAATCTACCATCTCTCTAATACCATCTTCGCCTATCGCTTTAAAAATCCGATTTGATGGAAATGCCACAGGTGGATAGATGATATCTATCATAGAATCCACGATTCTCACCTCATCATTTGCTAGAGTAAAGTTGCTTCGCCCCTCAAACTCTCTATGTTGCGTAAAAGAGTTAAATCGTTTGCTTTGGCAACTGTTTTGCTCACTGTTTTGTTCGTTATTTTCTCTCATTTTGTCTCCTTGTCATTATTTAATACGCCATCGAAACAAGTTCCGATTGGCTACGCTAACGCTCTGTTCGCTTCAGCAGCGGGCTCACGCACCTTTGGTGCTTTGTGGATTGCTTCAGCCTAAAGGCTTCGCAATGACGCTGTTTGTCGCTTCACTCCTTGTGATGACGGCTTTGTCGTTGCGAGAAGTGCACAGCACGACGAAGCAATCTATACCGTGCATAGATATTTATAATATATCTTTTATGATATAACGCTATTTAAAATTTTTTATCTTGAGAATTTGACTTTTAGCTCCTCCTTTTTAAATCTTTTGGTATATATCACTATCTATATACCTCTAAATTGTGGTAAGCAACGCATATGATTTTCTATATGAGTAATAGTAGCATCGATACCATAGAGCTCTTTTATGGTTGTGCTATTTATCACATCGCTTGGTGTGCCATTTGCGATGATGACTCCACTATTCATAACCACCACTCGTGATGAGACTAGTAGTGCATGATCTGGGTAGTGTGTGGTTTTTAAAAATGTATAACCATCTTTTGCTAGAGTGTCTATCATCTCTAGTAGTCGCAACTGATTTCCATAATCTAGCCCCGTTACAGGCTCATCCATCATAAATATATCTACATCTTGGGCTACCGCGCGAGATAGTAGTACTAGCTGTTTTTGACCACCGCTGAGTTCGCCAAAGTTTCTATTAGCTAAATCAGCTATCCCCACTCGCTCTAGTGCATTTAGAGATATCTCTCTATCTTTTTTGGATGCAACAGAGAAAAAACCACTCTTGCTGATACGAGCCATCATCACCATCTCAACTACGCTATAGTTAAATGGTACATTGTGATATTGTGGGATATAGGCGATATTTTGAGCTAACTCTTTGTGCGAGTACTCTTTTAGCTTTTTACTGTGTAGCTCGATATTGCCACTGCTTTTTAATAGTCCTAGTAATATCTTCATCAGAGTGCTTTTGCCACACCCATTTGGTCCTAGTAGACTCACTACTTCACCACGAAATAGATTAAAATCTACGCCTCGAAGAACATCTCTTTTAGGGTATGAGAATCTGATATTTTCTGCTTTTATGATAGGTGTTAATTCCATGACGACCTCGCATTTTTAAGCACGATAATAAATATCGGTATTCCTATAAGCGATGTGAGTATTCCAATAGGTATCTCTACAGTGAGTGCCAAGCGAGAGATAGAATCAGCTGCTAGCAAAAATATACCACCTACGATTGCAGATAGTGGCAATAACATCGTATGTGATGGTCCTATCGCCATACGGATTATGTGGGGTATTATGAGTCCAACCCATCCGATAATCCCAGCCATTACCACACTCAGTGAACTCGCTAGTGTCGCCAGTATAATCGCCACTATTCGCACTAGCTCTACATTTACACCTAGTGCCTTTGCCTCTTCATCGCCCAAACTCATCAAATCAAAATATTTAGCCATAAATGATAGTGTGATGATAGAGATTAGCATAGGGATAGATACCAGTAGAACGCCATCTAAATCAGCCATAGAGAGGCTTCCCATTAGCCAGTAAACTATCGCAGGAAGTGTGCTATATGGATCAGCTACATATTTAACAACTGAGAGTAGGGCGGTAAATAGGGAGCCACTAATCACCCCACCTAGTATTAGGATTATTGTGTTTTTGGAGTTGCTCACCATTTTAGAGATAAATAGAGCAAATCCCACGGCAACAAAACCAAATACAAATGCCAAAATCTGCACCATAAACCACTGCTCACTAATAAGCATACCTACCGCCGCACCAAAGCTAGCTCCAGCGAGTACGCCTAAAATCCCAGGAGAGACTAGAGGGTTTACAAACATAGCCTGAAATGCTGCACCTGAAACAGCAAGTGCTGAGCCAATAAGAATCGCTAGTAGTACTCTAGGCAGTCTGATTTGTAGTATGATATTTTCTATCATCTCATACTCACTATTTGCTTCACCACCTAAAAAGTAGTAGTTTAAAAATCCTATAAATGTATCAAAACTGATAGGGTATTGCCCCCACAGTAGTGAGAGCAGTGAGGCTAATATGAGTAGCGATAGTGAAGCTGTGATTAATGTAAAACTTTTCAATTTAACTCTTTAGAACTTTAGATTTAACCCTGCAAACATAGCAAACCCCATACCTGCTTGGTATTTGGTGTTTCCGCCAGTCGTTGTTATATCGTTATCAGCTGTAATGATAGTAGATATATACTTTTTATCAAATAGATTGTTTGCAGTCACTCTAAATGAAGCATCTTTTGAGCCTAAAAATTGACCTATCTTATACTGCATATCTAAATCTGCTAAAGTAAATGATGGTATTTTTTCAGTGTTACCTACATCTCCCCATCTGCTAGATGTATAACGCACCGATGGTGTGATTGTAAAATCAGCTATATTATATGATAGTGCCGCTTTTGCCATAAATCTTGGTGCATCTGGTAGCTGATTGCCTTTTATTTCGATTGTACCATTTTTACCTTCATAATTCTCTCTAAATGAGTAGCGATTATATGAGAGCGATGTTATAAACTCTAGACTCTCATTTATTGGTCCGTTTATATTTAACTCTGCACCATATCCTAATGCTTTACCAATATTAGCAGGATAGCTCATATCGGGTGCTGGATCATAAATGCTAACTTGCTTGTTTTTAACAAATGATACAAATAGAGCTGGATTGATATTGATACCATTTATATTTGTTCGCAGACCCAAATCGATATTGTCGCTTAGCTCTAAATCAAGCTCATCCCATAAATCACTAAGTGCTATACCAGCGGCTTTGAACTTTTGTCTGTTTGGAAGATTATTGTATGTAGGAAATAGATTTACATCAAACCCATATGTGCGACTATAATCTAGATATATATCGCTATCTCTAGAGAGTTTATAGCCTAGATATAGCGATGGTAGCACAGTGTGCATCTTTTTAGAATCAACACTTGCCATCGGATCGATAGTTCCTGCTGCAATAGCACTGTCATAATCTGGATTAGCAGCAGTAGTATGGCTACCTTGCGTGTAGTTTTTTAGAGCTCCTAGTTCAAATGTCTGATACTGCACACCTGCACTATAGCTAAATCTATCTATTTCGCCACTAAGCTCGATAAATGGAGCCTGTAGTGTATGATAGTCATTATCTGCTAGCATCCCATATCCATCCCATACTAATTGACCATTTACAACTTTATATTTTACCTGATCGCTTGGTGGTCCAGGAGGTAGCTGTTTGTGGTACCAGTAGCCGATTTTACTCTTTAGAGCATCGCTTAGCTTGTGGCTATAGGCAGCAGTACCGCCATATAAATCATGATCTATACGCCAATTCATCACACGGCTTTGAGCTGCATTTGCATTAGCATTACTGAACCAGTAATCGCCTTTATCTTTTTTGTAGTATGGTTTAAAACTAAATGAGCTGTCGCTATCAAATCTATACTCAAAATCTCCAAAAACGGCTGTGGTTGTAAAATCCTGCTTGTTCCAGTCGTAGTAATTGACATCATCATTTGCCATAGGGCGATTAGAGGCGAAATCTTTGGATCTATTTTTCTTGATATTTTTCGCTTCATCATAGCTCATAGTATAGTAGTTATGGTGCTCATCACTATTTCTAATCGCTGTGATTTTGGCTTTAAAACTGCTATTTGGCTCATATTTAATACCTATTGCACCATTTAATCTCTCTAAATCTCCACTACCTCTATTTTTATCACTAGAGAGGCGTGAGAATGAACCAAAAAGGCTAAAATCACCAATCTTGCCACTATCAACACGCACAAAAGTTCTCATAAAGCTATCGCTACCAAAGCCCTGAGATATCTCGCTCTTAAAGCTATCGCTTGGCTCTTTGAGTCTCATATCGACTTTACCTATGAGGCTAGAGAATCCTAGATTTTTATCTACAGGTAGATAGCCTTTGTATAGATCTATAGCAGAGAGGTTTTCCATATCTACCATCTGTTTTCCACCACCTGGGTTACTAGAGAGTGGGATGCCATCTATCATAAATACACCACCAGGACCAGTTTGGCTTTTGCCTCTGATGCGGATAGGGTCGTGATATGTTGGCTCATTTGAGCCTGCCATATCAGTTGGTGTAAAGTGTACCGATGGCGAGTAGTTGATAATGTGAAATGGATTCATATTAGCTTGTGAGCTAAGAGTCGTTATAGACTTTTTAGCAAACCGCTCTTTGTTTATCTTTGAATCCTCCATAAATATAGAGCCATCATCACTGCTATCAGATACTACTATTCGCTCTAGTCCATAATCATTTGCCATAAGTGTAGCACAGGCTACAAGCGATAGTATTACAATTTTACTTTTCATTTTTTCCCCTTAGTTGTAAAATTTAGATGCTTCATCTTTTGTGATATTTTTGCGTAAAAATAGAGCGAAAAACTCCACTATTCGAGTGTTGAGATCTATCTTATAGCTATCTGGATGAAATTTGCTTGCTAAAAACTGTATCCCTAAAACTCTCATAAAAGATGGCGGTCTATCTATCCAGTTAAATGGTGTGATTGGTGCTAGATAGACTCTGTTGTTTTTTAGAGCTCGCAAGTTTTTCCATAAATTATCGCTTTTTATATCATTATATAGCGAGCGATTTTGTACTACTATAACCTCTGGGTTATATTTTAGTAGCTGCTCTAGATTTATCTGCTCTAGCCCGAGCACTCCTGATTGTTGGCATTTGTGTACATTTTCACCACCAACAAAATTTAGAGCCTCTATATGAAATGAATCACTGCACTCTGTAGAGAGTCCATCTATGCCTTGTGCGTAGTAGTAACGAACTTTTTTATCACCTACAGAACTTTTTATCTCATCTATAATCTTTTGGCTATATGTAGATAGTAGCATTGCTCGTTTACTCTCGCCGATTGCATCACCTACGAGTTTTATGGAGCGAGGCATATCCTCGATTTTTCTAAATGGAACCATCAGATATGGCACAGATATTTTACTCATCTCTTTTTTAACACTATCTACCATCACATCATCTTGCCAAATCAGTGTGAGATCTGGTTTTTTAGCTGCAACACTCTCTATATTTATAGCAACATTACCACCGTGAAATGAGCCGATAACTGGTAGATTTAAAAATTCTCTATCTAGATATCTCTCATCGGCACTATTGTTTGCGTTTTTAGGTGCGAAATTTAATCCTATCATCTTTGATGGATTTAGTGCATAGAGCAGATATGTCATAGGTGGCGATGAGCCAAAGACTTTTTCTACTTTTTCAGGTTTTGCCCATATAGATGTCGATAGTAGCGATGCTATAATGAGCGGTTTTATAATCTTCATTCTCTCTCCTATTTAAGTTCAAACGCAATCGGTATAGCTAGTCTTAGGGTTTTACCAAGAGCAGGATAGCTACCACTTAGTGCTAAAACTGTCTCTAGTGCTTTTTTATCTAGTACAGTGCTGCCGCTTGAGTTTACTATAGATACATCTTTAACGCTTCCGTTTGGATTTAGTACAAAAGATACATCTACAATACCCTCTATTTTGAGTCTTCTAGCCATTGCTGGATATACTAGGGCTTTTTCTATCATTGCTCTAATATGTCCTAAAGCCGCACCATCAGTTGTTGATTTTTGGTTATCCGTTTTTTTAGAAACAGGCTCAGGAGGAGTAGTAATACCTGATGGTGACGAAGTCGGCTCTATTGTTTGAGGCGTTACCGCCTCAGCAGATGCAAGCGGGGTATTATCTTGCATCTGCTGAGATGGCTCTATGCTATCAGCTAATATATCTAGCTCTTTCGGTGTCTGTTTGGGCTCCTTTTTAGCGACTATCTCTTTTTTGATTATTGGCTCTTTTTGAACTATCGGCTCTTTTTTAATCGGTTGTGTCGGTTTTATTTCTGATGGACTCTCTAGTTTATTTATATCCCCATCATCTGAGTTAAAATCTAATAGAGAGATGGTTATCTCTTCTATCTTTTTTGGTGGTTCTGGTGTGATATAAAGCACAGCACCAAAAGCGATAGAGTGAAACAGTAGCGATAGTGCAAAAGATTTTGCACCACTATTTTTTATCTCTATCTTTTGTGATATAACGCTATCGCTAGAATTAAAACTGATATTTTGCATAATCGACTACTTGTTTACACCATAGCCATGTTTTTTTAGAATATCTATAGCTTTTTTAGAGCTCATAAAATCATAAAACTTTTGTGCATCTGTCTGATTTGGTGATTTTTTTACTATTACCATTGCTTGATCTATTTTGTTATAGCTAGAGCTATCTATCTCTATATAACTACCTACGCCCCTCATCTGCTCTGATAGTACTATCGATTTTGCCATAAAACCAGCCTCTACTGATTTAGTGGTTACAAAGTTTGCAACTTGTGAGATAGACTCAGCCGTTACGATTTTGTTTTTTACGCTATTTTCTAGATTATAGTGTTTTAGAACTCTCATCGCTTCAGTGCCATATGGTGCTGTGCGAGGATTTGCTATCGCTATTTTTTTGACGCTACTATCAGTGAGTATCGCTACGCCACGAGATAAATCAAGCCCACTATTTGACCATAAAACCAGTGTTCCATAGGCATAAATGCGAGGTTTATCGCTACTAAAACCACCCTCATAAAGCTTTTGTGGAAAATCGACATCAGCAGATAAAAATAGATCATATGGTGCACCACTGATAATCTGCTGTGTTAGCTTACCTGAAGCACCTGTGATTATTTTTGTCTCTATTTTACTATCTTTACTAAACTCATTTGCTATCTCTTCTAGTGCATACTTTAAGTTTGCAGCAGCAGCGATAGTGATACTATCAGCCATCAGTGATAGAGAAAAAATAGCACTCAGTAGTAGTGTTTTAAACATCTTCATAAACCCTCTTTCATTATTTCTTAAATGATATAACGCATTATAGGTAGATAAATATTAAATTGAGATTAAAAAAACTTATTCGCTTTTGATTTTGAATGTGAAGTTTGAGGCAGAGTTATCTCTATCATTAGAAGATAGAATATTTGTCTTGTAGTAGAAATAGGCGATGATAGTTATAGCTAAAATTGTGATGAGAATATAGATCATATCGTACCCCTTTTAGCTAATATCGACAAAATCTATATAAAATGAAAATATATACCGCTTGATTGTAAAAATTCTACAAATAGAGTGATTGCCTCTTTTGAAGCTCTCTCATCTGTACTAGCAACGCTAATTTCTACTCTAGCACCCTCACTACTAATAATAGGTAGCGATGAGAGCTCGATTGTATCGTCTAGCTCAGTCATAATATGTATAAGTCTATCTTCGCTAGTGTGAGCTAGTAGGCTATTTCTGTAGAGCTTTTTATTTGCAGGGATAAAACGCTCTATCGCCTCAGAAACCATAGGGTGCGACATCTGTGGAAATCCAGGCATAAAAAAATATCTATCATCTAGATAAAATCCAGACATATTGTTGATTACATTATATAATAGGGCACTATTTTTTGGTAGATGTGCCATTTTTATACGATTTGGATATGCCTCATCGCCAAAACGCTCTATTATATCGTTGCTAAATTTGGGGTGTGGATATAGCTTCCCATCATCAAAAACCTCTGATGCACAAAGTCTCGTATAATCATCAGGAGTAGAGCCGATACCACCAAAACTAAACATAATAGAGTGGGGGTCAGATTTTATGAGATTGTAGATATTTTTTATTAGGAGTGGGTCATCTTTGATGATAAACGAGCCATAGAGTGTCTCATTTATATCTTGGAGAGATTTTTGTAAAAACTCAAAGTGCTTATCGACTCTGCGAGCATCTAGTATCTCTGAGCCGATAATTACGCCATAAATATGTCTCATTATAGAGCTTGGTTTATCTTCTCTTCTACAGTATCTATAGGTAGAGTTCCATCTATAGTGATATATTTGATAGAGCTATCTTTTGATGCTTCGCCTTTGTAGTAGCCTATTAGTGGCTCTGTTAGCTCATGATAAACTTTTAATCTATCTAGTACTACTTCTGCTTTATCATCATCTCTTTGAACTAGCTCTTCGCCTGTGATGTCATCTTTGCCATCAACTTTTGGTGGGTTATATTTGATATGGTATGTTCTACCAGATGCTAAGTGTGCACGACGACCTGACATTCGCTCAACTATTATCTCATCAGCAACATCTATCTCAATAACTGCATCTATAGCAATACCAGCAGCTTTTAGTGCATCAGCTTGTGGTACAGTTCGAGGAAAACCATCTAATAAAAATCCATTTTTACAATCATCCTCTTTGATTCTCTCGCTAACAAGACCAATAATAATCTCATCAGTTACAAGCTTACCAGAATCTATAAATGATTTTGCCAGTTTTCCTAGCTCAGTTCCCGCTTTTATAGCAGCTCTGAGCATATCGCCTGTAGATATTTGAGGGATATCAAATTTTTTAGTTAGAAATTGAGCTTGTGTACCTTTTCCAGCTCCTGGGGCACCTAGTAGTATAATTTTCATCTATTTTCCTTTATATTTTGCTTTTTATAAACTCTTGCATATCAGCTACAACTGATTCTACATCTCTTGAGCCATCTATTTTGTGTAGTAGATTTTTCTCGCTATAAAATGATTGGATTTTTGCTAATGGCTTGTTGTAGATTTGCATTCTATTGCTAAATACAGTTGCATTATCATCAGCACCTCTAGAGCGTCCTAGAACTCTCTCTCTAGCTACCGCTTCGCTAACTTCTACCTCTATTACAGATACTAGCTCTATATCTTTATCTTTTGATAAAAACTTATCTAGCTCACTCATCTGCTCAATTGAGCGTGGGTAACCATCAAAAATCACTACGCTTTTAGATGATCTTTTTGTAGCCTCTGTGATTGTCTCAACTGCAATATTGATAGGTACGATTAGGCCTTTTGAGATAAAACCATCTATGATTTTGCCTCTATCGCTTCCGCTCTCTGCTTCAGCACGAAGTAAATCGCCAGTAGAGAAATGCTCTATTAAATCGCTATTTCGCTCTGCAATTAGTGATGCATCAGTAGTTTTACCAGAACCTGGTGCTCCGATGATTAAAAACAGTTTTTTCATTTTGTACTCTCCCTTAATCTGATGTGAAGTTCTCGCAGCTGCTCTAGTGCCACTGGACTTGGTGCATCTGTCATAATACATGATGCTTTTTGTGTTTTTGGAAACGCTATAACATCACGAATAGAGCTTTTTTTAGATAAAAGCATCATAAATCTATCAAATCCTAATGCAAAACCACCATGTGGCGGTGCTCCAAATTTTAGAGCATCTAGCAAGAAGCCAAATTTCTCTATCGCTTCTTCTGCTTCTATGCCTAGTAGTTTAAATACCTCTTGTTGTAAATCTTGTTTATGGATACGGATAGAGCCACCACCTAGCTCTACACCATTTAATACAATATCATATGCGATTGACTCGATAGATTCTATATCATCTACGCTTAGATCTCGTGGCATAGTAAATGGGTGATGTAGTGCTTTTACATGTCCATCTTCTACCTCAAACATAGGAAAATCTACTACCCATACAAACTCAAAGCGATTTTCATCAATCAGGTTCATCTTTTCATGCTCAGCGATAAAGTTTCTAAATCGACCCATATAATCCCATACGGTCTTTTTATCACCTGCTCCAAAAAATACAACATCCCCAACTGCTAGCTTGGTTCTTTGTACTATAAGCTCTAAATCCTCAGGTTTAAAAAATTTCTCTAGAGGTCCTTTTAGACCATCCTCTTTCATCTGAAAATATCCTAGACCTTTTGCACCAAATTTACGCACGAAATCTTCAAAACTCTTCATCTCTCGTTTTGAAAAAACCACATCAGCATTTGGAACTCGTAGTGCTTTTATACGGTTATTTTTAGCATCTGCTGCGATTGATGTAAATATCTCATTTTCGCATCTAGCAAAAATATCTATCACATCCACCATCGCTAAATCATAACGCAAATCTGGTTTATCAGAGCCATATAGCTCCATTGCGTCGTTATATTTGATGCGGTTAAATGGTGTAGCTATATCATGACCTGCTGCAGCAAACATCGATTTTATCAGCTCTTCTGCAACCTTTATTACATCTTCTTGATTACAAAAGCTCATCTCGACATCTATTTGAGTAAACTCTGGCTGTCTATCAGCACGCAAATCCTCATCACGAAAACATTTTGCTATCTGAAAATATCTATCAAATCCGCCTACCATTAGTAGCTGTTTAAAAAGCTGTGGAGATTGCGGCAGTGCATAAAACTCACCATCATGAACTCGTGATGGTACTAGATAATCTCGTGCTCCCTCTGGAGTTGATTTAGTAAGTATTGGAGTCTCCACCTCTAAAAATCCTAGATTATCTAGAGTGTTTCTAGCAGCGATTGCCGCTTTTGAGCGGAGTTTAAATGTATTAAACATAGACTCATTTCGTAAATCTAGATAGCGATATTTCAGGCGTGTCTCTTCGCCAACTGTATCATCACCGATTACAAATGGTAGAGGAGCTGAGCGGTTTTCGATAATTAGCTCATCGACTACAATCTCTATAGCACCTGTTTTTAGGCGTGGATTTACCAAACCCTCGCCACGACCTCTGATTTTTCCACGAGCTATAAGTACAAACTCATCTCGCACCTCATTTGCTATCTTGTGAGCATCTGCATTATCAGCAGGATCGCACACTAATTGTATAATACCGCTTTTATCTCTAAGGTCGATAAATATGATGCCACCGTGGTCTCTGTAGCTGTTTGCCCAGCCACATAGTGTGACACTTTCGCCTATGTTTTTTTCACTTAATTCTGTAGCTAAATGACTTCTCAATTTAAAAGTCCTCATAAAATTTTTTAGCGATTATACCCTTTTTAATCTTTTGATAATATAAGTGCAAAATTCTCTATTTTATATACTAATTTGTAGCTCTTTTATGGTATGATATAGTCAATATAAAAGAAAAGGAGTTTTATGAAAGCTGTAGTTATGGCAGGGGGATTTGGGACGAGGATACAGCCACTAACGCATTCGATTCCAAAGCCGATGCTTCCTATTATGAA
Source organism: uncultured Campylobacterales bacterium (assembly GCA_964650175.1). Classification (GTDB taxonomy): domain Bacteria; phylum Campylobacterota; class Campylobacteria; order Campylobacterales; family Sulfurimonadaceae; genus CAZYTC01. Next base: position 59,175 of record CAZYTC010000006.1, read on the forward strand.
TAGACCTATGATGGAACACACCATTGTTAGCCTGAGAGATTTAGGTATTACAGAATTTATAGTACTTCTTTATTTTAAACCCGATGTAATAAAAGATTATTTTGGCGATGGTAGTAAGTGGGGTATAAAAATTACTTATGTTACTCCAGATGATGATTATGGAACTGCTGGTGCTGTTAAAAAGGCTGCGGAGTTTATAGGCGATGAGAACTTTATAATCATTAGTGGTGATTTGGTTACAAACTTTGATTTCCAGAAAATTTTTGACTACCACGCATCTAAAAACTCAAAACTCACCATCACTCTCACATCTGTGGATAATCCACTAGAGTTTGGTGTGGTTATCGCAAATGATGATGGAGTGATAGAGAAGTTCCTAGAAAAACCAAGCTGGGGAGAGGTTTTTAGCGATACAATAAACACAGGTATCTATATTATAGAGCCTGAAATTTTAAATCATATACCAAATAATGAGAATTTCGATTTTGCTAAAGATCTATTTCCATCACTAATGAAAAAAGGCATCACGCTCTATGCAGGTCACGCTGAGGGGTACTGGAGAGATGTTGGAAATCCAGAGAGCTATAGAGATGTTTATGATGATATTTTAAGTGGCACAATCGATATAAAACTCTCATCAAAAGAGCAAAAATATCCTGATGGAATTATGCTATGTGATGGCGATAATTGCGATATAGAAGAGGGTGTTGAGATTATCGGAACAGTTATGATAGGCTCAAATGTCACCATCAAAAGAGGCTCAAAACTAAACAATGTCGTAATAGGCTCAAATGTAACTATAGGTGATGGTGCTAGAATCTCAAATACAGTCATCTGGGATAGCGTCGAGATAGATAAAAATGCGAGACTTGATGGTTGTGTGATATGTAACAACAATACGCTAGGTAAAAATGTATCTGCCAAATCTGGACTAATTTTGGCAGAGGGTTGTGAGATAGGCGAGCTGGTTTTAATAGAAAAAGATGTTACTATCTGGCCTGATAAAAAGATAGAAGATGCAGCCATTGTTAGCTCTAGCGTGATACTAGGTAGTAAATATAAAAACTCTATTTTTGAAAATGGTGTAGTTATTGGTAAGAGCAATGTCGAGATATCGTGTGAGATGTCTACTAAGCTTGCTGAAGCATTTGGTGCACAGCTACCAGTTGGCTCTACGGTAGTAGTATCTAGAGATAACTCAAAAGGCTCTCAGATGCTCAAGAGAGCATTTTTAGGTGGATTACTATCAGCTGGTATAAATGTAGTTGATTTTAGATCAGTTCCTGCTGCTGTTATGAGATGTAGCCTCTCATATCATGACTATTATGATGGCGGTGTATATTTCAATCAAAAGCTAGATGACCCTACAAGTGTTGTGATTACATTTTATAACCACGAGGCACTACGCATAAATAGTGATATGTCCAAAAAGATAGAGAAGGCATTTTTCAAAGAGAATTTTAGAAGAGTAGACTACTCTCGCATAGGTGCACTATCTGTTAGAGATCACTCAGCTGAGTATGAGGGTTATAAAAAAGGTATGGAGGAGCTGTTAACATCACATATGTTTAAGTGTGTAGATTGCAGAATTGCCGTGGATATGATGCATGGACAAGCTGCAGAGATTTTTCCAGATATCCTGCGAGATTTAGGTATAGATAATATCATATTTAATGCCTATTCAGATGCACATAGATTAGAAAATATAAATGCTCTCATAAAGCGCTCGCATGAAGATATGGGTAGTGTGGTTAAATCTATGAAGCTTGATGCAGGATTTATGATATATCCATATGGACAATATATAGATATTATTTGTGATGAGGGTGTTGTGCTATCAAAACAGACTTCACTATTAGTGGTACTTACACTAATGGATTTAGATGCGAAAGAACGAGGTGAGCGTAAAAAGGTATTTTTACCAACTTGGGCAGCCGATTTTGTAGATTTTAATAGCCTAGATATTGAGCGGGGTCAATATGCTAACTTTAAAAAAGATAAGATGAAGCAGTATGATTTAATCACGACAGGAGAGGGTAACTTTGCATTTCCAGAGTTCTCTACGCACCGTGATTCGATGTACGCAACGCTGAAAATATTAGAGCTGATAGTTGAACATAATGTAAAACTATCAGAGGTGATAGAGTCACTACCTAAATTTTACTATCACACTACCAAAATAGCGTGTACGCAAGCCAACAAGGGCAAGATGATGAGAATGTTTTTAGAGGATGCTAAAGATAAAAAATCATCAACTCTAGATGGTGTAAAAATATGGCTAGATGAGAGCGATTGGATACTTATGATACCAGATCAATATAGTGATCATCTAAATATCTATATCCAAGCAAAAGATGAGATAAGAGGCGGAGCGATATTAGAGCTATATGGTGCTAAAATAGCTAGCTGGATGAGTGCGTGAATAGATTAAAATTATCATTTTTTTGGCATATGCATCAGCCAGATTACCGCGATAGTAGCGGTATTATGCAGATGCCATGGGTCTTTTTGCATGCAACAAAAGATTATCTAGAGATGCCATGGCTGCTATCTAGATTTTCTAAACTACGAGCATCATTTAACCTCTCAGCATCACTAATGGAGCAGTTAGAGCTATATGATGAGCCACTAAAAAATGACTATTTTTTAAACATATGTAATATGCACCCATCGCGTCTAAGTGAAAAAGAGAAGGCGTTTATCATAAAAATAGCTCATGCTAGTCAGTTTGAGACGATGGTAAGACCGCTAAAGCGATATGAAGAGCTCTATGGGCTCAAATATTACTCTGATGATGAGCTGATAGATTTAGAGATGATGCTACTGCTTGCGTGGAGTGGAAACTATCTGCGAACTCACAATAGTGTTGTAAAAGAGCTACTAACTAAAGGTAGAAACTTTACTCAAAACGATAAAGAGAATCTCATCTCATCGCTTTGTGCTTTTGTAAAAACTATCATCCCATACTATAGAACTATGCAAGATCGTGGCGTTATATCAGTTACAACTACGCCATATTATCACCCTATATTGCCACTACTAATAGATATGGAAAATGCCATTATCTCAAATCCGCACACTACGCTTCCACAGCGACCAATATCGCTAGCATCCGATGCTAGAGTACATATAGAAAAATCGCTAGAGCTCTATAAAAAACATTTTAAAAAAGCTCCTGTTGGGTTTTGGCCAGCAGAGGGTGGCGTAGACAGTGCTAGTGTAGAGCTCTACCGTGAGTATGGTATTAAATATATAGCCACTGATGAGGCGATTTTATTTAAATCTATAGGAAGTGATGATAGAGCAAATCTCTACAAACAATATAATCACAATGGCGTGAGAATGTTTTTTAGAGATCATACGCTTAGTGATTTGATAGGTTTTACCTATAGATATAAAAATCCATTTGACGCGGCTCACCACTTTATGGGCTCGCTAGAGAATATCTATAAATCCAATCCAAATGCCCATGTGAGCGTTATATTAGATGGCGAAAATGCGTGGGAGTTTTTTGAAAATAATGCCTATGAGTTTTTTAATGCACTCTATGAGAGGTTAGAGTCCTCATCGTGGTGTGATACGCTGATGCTAGATGATGTGGCGATGTTAGAGTCTGTTGCTATAGAAAAACTCCACCCTGGAAGTTGGATTTATGGCACATTTGATACATGGTCAGGTCACAGTGAAAAAAATAGAGCGTGGGAGCTAATCTATCAGACATATAGGGATGTTGTGAGATTTTTAGATAGCAACCATCCAGCTATTGCTGAGGTAAAAGAGCACTTTTTACAAGCAGAGTGTAGCGACTGGTTTTGGTGGTATGGAGATGATCATATAAGCGATTTTGCAAAAGAGTTTGATGAGCTATTTCGCTCTCATCTAATCGCTATATATGAGCTACTAGATTTAGCAGTCCCTACAAATCTATATGTGCCTATCATTAGCGATATTCCAAATGCACTAATACACACAAAACCAAAATCTCCAGTAAGTCCAAAAATAGATGGCTATCATACATCGTTTTTTGAGTGGATGGGTAGTGGTGTTATTGATGAGAGAAAGCTCTACTCTACAATGGATAGAGTGCGAGGACCTGTGGATATTATATATTATGGGCACAATAAAACAGCATTTTATGCTGCATTTGATGGCGAGTTTAGAGGCATAGATAAAAAGGGATTAAAGCTACGAGTAACTATTGAAGAGTTAGAGAGAGTTATCGAGTATGATTTAGAAAATCCAAAGAGTGACAATGATGATTTGGTGGCACTAGAGGAGCGATTGGAGCTAGCTTTATCTAGAGTCCATTTTGATAATTTGAGAAAACTACATCTGCGTTTTGAGCTCTCTAGAGGGATGGATATTATCCAGATACTCCCTGGAAATGGCTCATTAGAGGTGGATTTAGATGTGCATTATGCGACAAACTGGTTTGTGTAGGAGAGAAAATGGCTAAACTATTATTTGGAGTTCATCTGCATCAGCCAGTTGATAATTTTGATTGGGTTATAGATCATGCACTAGATGTTTGCTATAGACCTTTTTTTGAGGTGATGAGTAGATATAGAGATTTTAAATTTAGCGTTCACTGCAGTGGATGGCTACTAGAGCAGATAAAGCTAAAAGATAAAAATCTCTACAAAACGATACAATCGATGGCAAAAGATAACACCATAGAAATTTTTAGTGCTGGATATTATGAGCCGATTTTAACAACTATTCCGCCACAAGATAGAGTCTCGCAGATAGAGATGCTAAACTCTACGATAAACAAGGAGTTTTCACAAACCCCAACTGGCTCGTGGCTAACAGAGAGAGTGTGGGAGCCATCACTCATTAGCGATTTTGATGCTACAGGGATTAAATATAGCGTAATGGATGATTATCACTTTATTAGTGGTGGGTTTGATGAAGAGTTGCTTGATGGATACTATATGAGTGAAGATAGTGGTAAGAATATAGCACTCTTTCCTATCTCTAAAAAGCTTCGCTACGCTGTGCCATTTATGAGTGTAGAAAAGGCAATCGAGGCTATAAAGAGCTTTAATCAAGCAGATGATTCAGCAGCTATCATATTTGATGATGCAGAGAAGTTTGGAATGTGGCCAGGTACGCATGATTGGGTCTATAAAAAGCAGTGGTTAGAGAAGTTTGTAGAGGCTGTTATAGCTGATGATGAGATAGAGACTATGCACTATAAAAGCTACTATGAGGGGTATAAAACTCGTGGTATCGCCTATGTGCCAAATACATCATATTATGAGATGGGCGAGTGGAGTCTTAGGGCAAAAGATACAAAAGCACTTATAGAGATGAAAAACTCGCTTGATAGTGATTTTTATGATAGCGTAGGTGTAAAATTTCTAAAAGGTGGCATCTGGAAGAATTTTCTAGTTAAATACCGTGAATCAAACCGCATACACAAGCGTATGTTAGAGCTCTCTAATGCTAGAGAGAGCGTGAGCTCTAAAAAATATGATGATGCACTATATAGATTACAAACCAATGATCCGCTATGGCATGGTGTTTTTGGTGGATTATATCTACCAAATTTAAGAGATACTGCATATAAATATATGATTGAGTGTGAGAAGATTAGATATAAATCCAAAAGTGCTATAGCAGTTGATGATAATGAGCTAGATGGATACGATAAGATTAAGATGGTGAGCCCATCGATGCTGGTTAGATTTGATAGAGCTCAGATGGTAGAGTTTGATATGTTTGATAAAAACTTTAACTACCAAAATACACTCACTAGATATAGTGAATCATATCACGCCTCTATCATAAATCCACCTAAGATAGAGCATACTAGTGATAGCAGTGATGATGGAATTGATACTATACACAACGCTGCACTAGAGGTTTCAGATGAGCTAAAAGAGGCTCTGATATATGATTGGTATACGAAAAACTCATTTGTAGATCATATTAGCGATAGCAGTTTTAGTGCTGTTAATTTTAGAGCCTCTAATTTTAGAGATTATGGCGATTTTACATTAGAGCCATTTGAATCAACTATTGATGGCGATAGAGCGATTTTTAGCCGTGATGGTGGGTTTTATTTCCCATCACACACAAAGGCATCTATGAAAAAAGAGTTCAGGCTAGATAAAAATAGACTCTATTTTGATATCTCTATAGATAGTGAGCATAACTATCCGCTTACATATGTGCTAGAGTATAACTTTCACTTTAGCGATAGCGATGAGGTTATGATTAACTCTGCTATGATAGATGATATGGGAGAGGTAGAATCAAATAACTCTTTTGAGATAACTGATAGATATTTGGCGAAAAAAATTACTATAAATTTTGATAAGCCTTGCAAGTTATACTATTTCAAACTAAAAACCATCTCTCAGAGTGAAAAAGGGTATGATTTAACCACACAAGGCATCTCTTTTGCATTTGTATATGAGTTTAGTGGCGATATGACACTATCAGGGCATATGGAGATATCAGATGAGTGAGATTAGATATGATAGGCTATTTGATAAACATACTATTATAGCACCAACTAGACTTAGACGCCCAGAGCCTGCTGTGATGTGTGATGATGCACTCTCTACACAAACTTGTGCATTTTGTGAGGGCAATGAGCATATGTCTCCTCATGAGATTTATGCATATTCGCTCTCTCATAGAGCTCCAAATACCACAGGATGGAAAACGAGAGTTGTTCCAAATCTATTTAAGGCTCTGCGAATTGAGCAAAACGCACAGCACCACTACGGGCTTTTTGAGTACTGGGAGGGTTTTGGTGCTCATGAGGTTATAGTTGATACCCCTAGACACTGCCTGAGTATGTGCGATTGGAGTTTAGAGGAGTCTGGTTATTGGCTAAATACGCTCATAGAGAGATATAGAGACCTCAGGCGAGATCGCAGATTAGCGTGCGTTTTGGTATTTAAAAATGAGGGCAGAAGTAGTGGTGCATTTATGGCTCACAACCACACTCAGCTAATGGCACTACCATTTCTGCCAAGAGATCGCTCAGAGATGCTGCGACGCATGATAGATTACTATCAGATGCACAACAACACGCTAGCTGGCTCACTGCTAGAACATGAGATAAAACAAGGCGAGAGGGTTATCGAGCAAATTGGCGATTTTATCTCATATTGTCCATACGCTAGCGGATTTGCTTTTGAAACTATCATCACTACAACTGTAGATAGTGTCTATATAGATAGGCTTAGTGATATTGAACTGCTTGATTTATCGAAAATATTACACTCTACACTTCAGCGGTTGCGTTCACAGCTAGGTGTGTTTCATTTTAATCTATCTATCTGTTTTCCACCACTTGTGGATTGGGATGGGATAAAATCGATAGATGTCGATAGATTGCGTATAAAGATTATGCCGCGTCTTTATCCTATAGGTGGATTTGAAAATGCAACAGGAATGATGATAAACCCTATGGCACCAGAAGCGGCGGCTAGGTTACTAAGAGGAGAAGAGTATGAAGAGTAAAAAAATATTATTTGCAACGAGTGAAGTATATCCATTTATTAAAAGCGGTGGGCTAGCTGATGTATCATATGCACTAGTAAAAGAGAGCTCTAAAACACACCAAATAGATACAGTTTTACCACTATATAACACTATAGATAGAGAGCTTTATAATATAACAAAAGAGAGTGATTTTGCTATTACGCTAGGCGAACATAACTATAATATAGAGTTATATAAAACAGTTTATGAAGATAGACTCTACTATTTTATCTATGAAGAGAGTCTATGTGGCAATATGTATGGCGTAGATGATGATATTAGATTTGCTATATTCTCTAGAGCTATAGCCCATATGGTAGAGATTTTTGGATACAGGGCACTACATATAAATGATTGGCTAACCGCACTATCAGCACTGTGGATTAGAGAGTTAAATCTAGATACAAAGATACTATTTACTATCCACAATCTAGCATATCAGGGGCGTTTTGGGTATGAGACACTACGAAAAATTGGGCTAGATGATAGATATGGCTCGTTTGATGAACTAGAGTTTTATGGCGATATCAACTACATCAAAGCAGGGATAAAATATAGCGATTTTATCACTACTGTAAGTGCTAATTATGCAAAAGAGATTATGAGTGATGGTTATGGATTAGAAGGGATGCTAGGCGAATATAGCGATAAGATAACAGGCATTTTAAATGGTATCGATAGTGAGCTATACTCTCCAAAAAGCTCTCCATTTTTACCAAAACAGTATCGTGTTGCTAACTCAAAACTCGCTCAAAAGCGTGAGCTACTAAAAGATTTACCTCTAAAAGTTGCTACAAAACCGCTATTTGTTTTTATCGGCAGATTAGTAGAGCAAAAAGGGCTAGAGCTACTACTACAAACACTGCCACAGATGCTTCAAGAGGATATAAATGTGCTCTTTGTTGGTGAGGGTCAATATAGCGATAGATTACAAAAAATAGAGGCGAAAAATTTCTATTTTTATGATGGATATAGCGAGGAGTTTTCGCACCGCTCATATGCTGCGGCTGATTTTTTGCTAATGCCATCACTATTTGAGCCGTGTGGATTAAATCAGATGATAGCGCTCTCTTTTGGAGCTATTCCTGTAGTTACAAAAGTTGGTGGGCTGGTAGATAGTGTGAAAAACTATGAGAGATTTGATGAGACAAAACCATATGGCTATGGCATTATGATAGATAAGCATACTCCAAAATCTCTAATGAGTAGCATTAAAAAATCGATTAAACTCTATGAGGATAACACCCTCTATCAAACTATCGCAAACCATAATATGAAGCTTGATTTATCGTGGGGCGAGAGTGCTAAAAAGTATAACTCTATCTATAAAAAACTACTAAAATGAAGCTATATATAGATATAGGTGGCACAAATTTACGCTCTATCTGTGATAGCTTTAGTGACTCTATCAGCTCTAGTGAAATAGGGTTATATAGCTATATAGCTAAAACTCTAAAACAGCATCCAAATATCGATGGTATCGGTATATCATATGCAGGACAAGTTGATAATGGTGTTATATATTCAGCTCCAAATATCTCTATAGATGAGCACAATATTGCCAGTAGGATATATAGCGAATTTGGCGTAAAATTGGCTATAGATAATGATTTAAACTGTGCACTTCTTGCTGAAGCGAACTATTTTAAAACTCAAAATATCGCCGTGGTCTATGTGGGCACAGGGCTAGGCGGTAGCGTTATGAGTCGTGGTGAGATTATCAGAGGATTTAGAAATAGTGCATTTGAGCTAGGGCATATTCCATTTAAAAGATTTGATAATATAGTGTGTGGATGTGGCAGAGATAACTGCGTAGAGATTAGCTCATCTGGCTCTGGGCTTATCAAACAGCTAGGATATAGCTCGCTTGATGAGGCTAGAGAGAGCGATAGAGGTGTATATGATAATTTTATCGATGGATTGCTACATGCATGTGGAGTTATGGTTACTCTAGCAAATCCAGAGGTGCTCGTTTTAGGTGGTGGCGTGGTTGGTGCAAATAGCTATCTAGCTGATATCGTTAGAGAAAATATATCCAACTTTGCACTGAGAGCAAATCTAAAAGAGCTAAAAATACACAGTAGTGAAATATCCAATGGTTCACTAGATGGTGCGAAACTTCTCATATAATTTAAATTTATTTTATTAAATACTCACATTTTGAGCAAAGCTTAAAATGAGGTCTTCAGCAGACGGCTCTCGCGACTTGGTCGCTCTTATATATTTGTTGGAATTCAATAGTGCTCACATCGATGGGTTTACTATTTGATATACCCTTTTATGCTATAATTGAGTATATAGCACTATGGGGGTTTGTATGAGTGGATTAAAGATACTATTTGCAGCATCAGAGGTGGTGCCATTTGCTAAAAGTGGAGGGCTAGCAGATGTTGCTGGTGCTCTGCCAAAGGCTCTTAGTAAGCTAGGTCATGATGTGCGTGTTGTGATGCCTAGATATTATGTAGTCGATATAGAAAAATATAACCTCAAAAAGCTCGATTCTGCTCTAGGTGTGCCGATGGGTCCACTAGGAGAGCAGTGGGCTGGAGTCTATGAGGGTAAACTACCAAACAGTGATACTACTATCTATTTTATAGACCATGAGCAGTTTTTCGGTAGAGCAGGGCTCTATGAGGAAAATGGCTATGGATATAGCGATAATGATGTGCGATTTATATTTTTCTCTCGTGCTGTGATGCAACTAGCAAAAATGCTACATTTTCACCCAGATGTGATTCACTCTAACGACTGGCACAGTGCCTCTATCCCTATGATGTTAAACACTATCTATGCCTATGATTCAGATTTTGCTCATACGGGCTCACTATTTACTATACATAACCTGCAGCATCAGGGGCGATTTTCAAACTACGCTATGAATTTTCTAGATATTGGTTGGCAACACTTTAACTCCGATGAGCTAGAGGAGTATGATGGTATAAATCTACTAAAGGGTGCGATAGTGCACTCAGATGCTATTAGTACTGTGAGTGCTAAGTATGCACAGGAGATTAAAACCAGTGAGTTTGGATGGGGATTAGATGGACTCATTTCACAAAATGCTCATAAACTACACGGCATATTAAATGGTGTAGATTATGATGAGTGGAGCCCTGCGACAGATAGTTTTTTAGAGTGCAAATATGACATCAAGACGCTAAATAAAAAGTTAGAGTGCAAACGAGCACTACAGCGAGAATTTGGCTTGCCAGAGCGTGATGATGTAGCTTTAATAGGTTTTGTGGGACGACTAGCAGAGCAAAAGGGCATAGAGCTCATAGCGAGCAAAATCTATGATATTTTAGAACTTGATGTTCAGATAGTTCTGCTAGGTACTGGCGAGTCGTGGGCAGAGGGATTTTTTAGCCATATCGCAGGAGTCTATCCAGAGAAATTTGCATGCTATATCGGATATAGAAATGATTTAGCTCATAAGATAGAAGCAGGTAGTGATATGTTTTTAATGCCATCTATATTTGAGCCGTGCGGACTCAATCAGATATACTCTCTGCGTTATGGTAGCGTGCCTATAGTGCGTGCTGCGGGCGGGCTAGATGATACTATTGAAAACTACCACAATGATGGCAAAAATGGAACAGGATTTAAATTTTATGATGCAACTCCTGATGCACTATATAACACCATAGGTTGGGCACTACATACATACTACAATGACCCAGATGGCTTCAAGCAGATACAAAAAAATGGTATGAAAAAGCGATTTGATTGGGAAGCTGCTGCAAAAGAGTATGTCGAAGTTTACAAAAAGATTATAAAAGGTAGAAAAAATCCATGAGATTAATCATCAATAACCCTATACACTACGATGTAACTAGATTTAGTAGCGAGGATATCTACTATTTTAAAGCTGGTACGCATACGAGACTTTATAATCTATTTGGCTCACATCTTATGAGTAGAAATGGAGTAGATGGAGTATATTTTGCACTATGGGCACCAAATGCTGCTGCAGTGAGTGTGCGAGGAGATTTCAATAACTATCATACCAGTTCTCATCCACTACGCAAAAGAGATGATGATAGCGGTATATGGGAGGGCTTTATAGAGAATGTGAGAGAAAATCTCACCTATAAATACCATATCGTCTCAAACTATCATAATATAGTCCATGATAAGGCAGATCCATTTGCATTTTTTGCTGAAATACCACCTAAATCAGCATCTCGTATCTACGATTTAGATGGCTATAGTTGGGGTGATAGTGATTGGATGAGCACTAGAGATAAAAATAATGCTCATAATGCCCCTGTTAGTGTATATGAGGTTCATCTAGGCTCATGGAGACGCAAGGTAGAAGATAGCGGTAGATATCTCTCATATGTAGAGCTAGCAGATGAGTTAGTAGAGTATGTAAAATCTATGAACTATACACATATAGAGTTTATGCCCGTAACAGAGTTTCCATATGAGGGCTCATGGGGTTATCAGGTGGTAGGATATTTCTCTGCAACTGCTAGATATGGTACTCCACATGAGCTGATGTATCTAGTAGATAAGTTTCATCAAAATGGTATAGGTGTTATTATGGATTGGGTTCCATCACACTTTGCTGTAGATATGCATGGTCTTATAAACTTTGATGGCTCTGCACTCTATGAACATGATGACCCACGCCAAGGTTATCATCCAGAGTGGGGGAGTATCATATTTAACTATGGGCGAAATGAGGTTAAATCATTTCTGATTTCATCGGCTATTTTCTGGTTTGATAGATACCATATCGATGGTATTCGTGTTGATGCGGTGGCATCTATGCTCTATCTAAACTATGCTAGAGAAGAGGGCGAGTGGATACCAAACAAAGATGGTGGTAATGAGAATCTAGAGGCGATAGAGTTTTTAAAAGAGCTAAATAGTAGTGTTTACCGTGAGTTTAGCGATGTTATGATGATTGCAGAAGAATCAACTGCGTATCCGATGGTAACTCGTCCTGTGGATGTTGGAGGTCTTGGATTTGGGTTTAAATGGAATATGGGATGGATGCATGATACGCTCAAATATATGTCGCTAGATCCTATCTATAGACAGCACCATCACCATCAGCTAACATTTAGCTTTTTATATGGATTTGATGAGAACTATATGTTGCCACTAAGCCATGATGAGGTGGTTCATATGAAGAGCTCTATTATATTTAAGCTCCCAGGGGATTTAAATCAAAAGTTTGCACATCTAAGAGCTTACTACACATATATGATGGCACACCCTGGAAAAAAACTGCTATTTATGGGTAATGATATAGCCCAAACAGCAGAGTGGAACTATCAGCAGTCATTAGATTGGCATCTGCTAGATTTTCCATCACATCGCGGTATAAACACTATGCTTAGTGATTTAAATAGACTCTATAGAGATGAGTTAGCACTACATCTATATGATGAAAAGCTAGATGGTTTTGAGTGGATAGATGATAGAGATCATACACAAAATATATTAGTATTTGTGCGAAAATCTGATAATCCACGAGATAGTATCTATATAATTTGTAACTTCTCGGATGAGCAAAAGGTGGGTTATAAGTGCGGAGTGCTATCAAAAGGCGAATATGAGGAGATTTTCAACTCTCAATCACTCAAGTATGAGGGGTGGGATACAAGCGAGCCTAGGTCTATAAAGGCGAAAAAAGAGGAGTGTTTAGGTAGGGATTATAGTATTACTTTAACCTTGCCAGCACTGAGCGTAATTTATCTAAAGCATAAAGCATAGTTATCTATGCTATAATGCGAAAAATTTAACAAAAGAATGGTGATATGGTTTTACACGATTATGAGTTTGATTCTAAATATACAAAGTCTATAGCCTATTTTTCGATGGAGTTTGCTATCCATCAGGCTCTAAAGATATACTCTGGAGGACTTGGCTTTTTGGCTGGTTCACATATGAGAAGTGCATATGATTTACGCCAAAATATGGTTGGTGTGGGGATTTTATGGAGTTTTGGATACTATGACCAAACACGAAATCCAGATCGTACACTAAAGGCTGAGTTTGTTAGAAAACACTACTATTTTCTAAAAGATTTAGGTGTTTTAGCAACAGTTAAAATAAACAATCAAGATGTGCATCTAAAAGCATACTATCTTCCATCAAATGTTTTTGGTTCTGCTCCACTGATTTTGCTATCTACTGATATTCCAGAAAATGACTTTTTGGCTCGTACTATTACGCATAAACTATATGATATGAACCAAGAGACTAGAATCTCTCAAGAGATAGTTCTAGGTATTGGTGGTGTTAAAGTACTAGAGGCACTACAACATAGCGTAGATGTATACCATATGAATGAGGGGCATGCATTGCCACTAGCGTATGAATTATATGCTAAATACAAAGATATGGATGAGGTGAAAAAGCGAGTTGTATTTACCACTCACACACCAGAAGATGCTGGAAATGAGCAGCACGATATTCATTTGCTACACAACTTTGGCTTCTTTAACGGATTAGATTTTAATACCGTAAAAGAGATTATGCTAGTAAAAGAACACGAGCAACTATTTAACCTAACAGTAGGTGCACTTCGTTCTGCTAAAGTTACAAATGCTGTATCTAGATTTCATGGCGAAGTTGCAAACCGTATGTGGGAGAACACAGAGGGTAAATGTGAGATTACATATATCACAAATGCACAAAATCGCCGTTACTGGATAGATAAACCACTGCTTGCAGCACTTGATGATCAAGAGGACTATCAGATAGTTAGCCGTAAAAAACATCTAAAATCTATGCTATTTAATGTAGTAGCAAACCAAACAGGTAAAATGTTCGATCCAGATGTATTTACTATCGTTTGGGCTAGAAGATTTGCTGAATATAAGCGTCCATGGCTTATCAAATATGATTTTGAGAGATTTAGACGCCTACTAGAGAGAACAGATAAAAAAGTTCAGCTAATATTTGCAGGAAAACCATATCCATTTGATTATGGTGCTATCAATATATTTAATGAGCTAATTCAAATCAGCCACGATTATCCAAATATGGCTGTTTTAGTAGGTTATGAGCTAGATTTATCTAGGCTGCTTAAAAAAGGCTCTGATTTATGGCTAAATACTCCTCGTGTTTCTCGTGAGGCGAGTGGAACGAGTGGTATGAGTGCTAGTATGAATGGTACTATTCAGTTCTCAACAGATGATGGATGGCATCCAGAGTTTGCAAAACATGGTATCAACGCATTTACGATTCCTCCGATTGATCACAATCAGCCAATAGAGATGCAAGATGCAGAAGATAATAAAAATATGATGGATATTTTAGAAAATGAGATTATCCCTACATATTATGATAAACCAAGCCACTGGATTGAGATTATGAAAAATGCGATGCATGATGTAAACCCTGCGTTTGATTCTGGTCGTATGGCACATGAGTACTATATAAAAATGTACAACCACTAAAATTAGGCACAACGCCTAGTTTCACCTATCTCTTGAGGGGATGATGTTGGTAGATTTTATATCTCTTATTGGACGCAAAGCAATTAGAGCGTATAAACTAATCACAGATATCCTTTCATTTATCTATGAAACTCTAAAACTAATACTAAAACCTAGCTCATATGATGGTGCTACCAATAGGGTTTTGATTAGACAGATATATTTTACCTCTATACAAGTTTTACCATATTTTTTGACTCTATCGCTCTTTTTTGGTGCGACACTCGTGGGGCTATCGACAGGTGCTCTTAAAAAGATGAATCTATTAGACTCACTTGGCGAGGCGTTTTTTGCATTTGTTGTTATTGAGATTGCTCCATTTTTTACAGTGATATTACTATCGCTTCGTAGTGCCACTGCTATGAGTAGCGAGATTGCTATTATGAAGGTAAATAACGAAATAGATACACTAAAGGCTTTTGGTATCAATCCAAATAGATATATAGCTCTTCCACGCATCGTTGCGGGTGTGGTATCTATGGTTATTCTAAGCTTTTTGTTTGCCACCATCTCTATCGGTGGGGGTGTGATTAGCTCGTTTTTGTTTTTTGGCACTAGTGTTAAAGGCTATATGTATCTTGTGATAAATAACTTTGTCATATCTGATTTTTTATATCTGCTAATCAAAAGCATATTTTTAGCCATCGTTATGGTTATGATTCCTATCTATTCAGCACTTCGCACACCAAAAAAACTTAGTGCAGTTCCCATCTCAGTTTCAAACGGAATGGTTAGGCTTTTTGATGCTATTATTTTAATAGAGGTGGTCACATTAACTCTAAGATTTCTATAAATTTTATAGACTCAAATGAGTCTATAAGAGATAAAATCGGCTCTATGTGTGGCTATGGTGTAATAGATAGCACACTTCCGCTTATTCAAAATCTTAATATGATAGAGAATGTTGAGCTCGTTTTGAAATATCACTATATTAAAAATATAGATTTAAATAGTATCTGTAGTGATTTTTCTGATAAAAGAGAGCCAGATATTAGCACAATAGAGCGTTTTGGAGTTATGTTTATTCGAGCGATGGTATACTCTAGAAAAATATTAATCATTAGACCGCTTTTGATACTAGATGATGTTAGTAGGTTAAGAGAGCTAAGCGGGATTTTTGAGCGTTTTGATGATTATTATGATGAGATTTTAATATATGAGCTAGATAGATATGAGAATATTTATGAGGGGATTTTAGATGAAAAGCGTTGAGTTAAAAGTTGGACTATTTATCATAATTACTACAGCTATTATTATAGGTTTTATCGCCTTTATCGCCGAGAAACAGGGGCTTTTTGAAGAGGGCGAAACGCTGATATTAACTACCGATTCAGCCGATGGAATCTCTAGCGGTATGGCTGTAACTTTCTCGGGCTTTAAAATAGGCGAAATATCAGCAATGAAGCTAGAAGATAGCGGTAAAATAAATCTATTTGTAAAGATACCATCGCACCACTATAAGTGGATAAATAGCTCAAGTGTCTATATATTAAACAAGCCTCTTATCGGCTCTACGAAGATTCTTATAATCACACCAGATGTTAATGAAAAGCCATTGCCAAAGGGTAAAAAGATGGAGCTTTTAACAATAGATAGTATAGATGATATCATCCAAAAAATCCGCCCTGTAGTTGAAAAGGCAAATGAGATATTGCTAAATATAGAAAAAATCACCCATACGCTATCTGATAAAGAGTCATTTGCAGCGATGGCAACTGGTGATAATAGTAGTGGCGATGATTTAGCCCTAGCTCTATCAAAGAGCTCAAAACTCATAGATAGCGTAGATGCGACGCTGATTGAGGCAACAAATTTAGTTAAAAATACAGATAAAAATCTCTATAGAGATGGCGGGCTTATGAGTGATATTAGGGGCGAAGATGGCATTATTAGTGAGCTTAGAGCATCCTTGAGAAAACTAGATGAGATGCTGGCAAATGGGGTTAAAATCTCTGAAAATGTAGCTAGCTCTAGCGAGGATTTAGAGTCGCTAAAATCACAAATAGAGCTAGCGATTAAAAATGCGAATGAGCTGATATTAGAGATTGATTCTAAAATTCCATTTAAAGATAAGATGGAGATAAAACTACCATGAGAGCAGTTATTTTTATTATGGTGCTTATTTTTTCTGGATGCTCAAATAAGCCAGTTCCGCAGTGGCAAAGTAGTGCAAAAAGCTATATTAAAAAGATGGAGTATGCTAAATTAGCAGGCTTTGAAAAAGAGGCAAAAATATATAAAAATAGTGCCATAGAGCAGATAAAAATGTCTGCCTCTATCGCTAAATTGCAGATTTTAGAACTAACTGATATTGCACTAGATGTCGCACTATTAAAAACAGCAGATTTTAGTTCATACGATAGGCTAGAGGCGATAGAGTTTGTAGCAGAAAATAGAGCATTTAGAGATTTTCTAGCAGGGCAAAATACAGATATCTCTATGCTTGATAGCAGATATAGCTCATTTGCTAAAGATAGCACACTTAGCAGTGCAAAAAAGATAGAAGATGAGCTCTCAAGACTCATAGCGTTAGCGATTTTAGCTAAAAATGATAGAGAGAATGTAGAGATTTACAACTCTATTTTAGAGATTTCAAAACCAAATGGATATTTGGCTGTGAGCATAAATACTCTCTCAGTTTTGAGGGCGATTTATACCAAAAACCAAGATATAAAAAATCAAAGAGAGATTGAGCTGCTTTTAGAGGAGCTAAAGAGATAATTCCTCGGCTAAAAACTCCCCTGTAAAACTCCCTGTTTTTTTATGCTCTTTTGCCAGCTCTTCTGGTGTGCCACTAGCTATGATTAGCCCGCCACCGCTTCCGCCTTCAGGTCCCATATCGATGATGTAATCTGCATTTTTAATCATATCTAGATTATGCTCTATCACTAGTACACTATTTCCTAGCTCTACGAAATTATGTAGCACTCTAGTGAGGCGATTGACATCCTCAAAGTGTAGCCCTGTTGTTGGCTCATCTAATATATATAGCGTATTTCCCGTATCTCGCTTACTAAGCTCTTTTGCTAGTTTTATCCGCTGTGCCTCACCGCCTGAGAGTGTAATGGCATTTTGACCTAGCGTAATATATCCCAGCCCCACATCCTCTAGTGTCTGTAGTATCGCTTTTATCTTTGGAATTGGTGCAAAAAACTCTAGTGCCTCAGAGACGCTCATATTTAAGATATCAGAGATGTTTTTACCCTTATACTCTACCTGTAGTGTCTGCTGATTATATCTGCTACCGCCACAGCTATCGCATTTGACCATTATGTCTGGCAAAAAGTGCATCTCGATTTTAATCTCACCTTCGCCTTGGCACTTCTCACATCGTCCACCTTTGACATTAAATGAGAATCTTCCGATGCCATAACCTCTGATTTGTGCCTCTTTGGTTTTGGCAAAAAGAGCTCTTATCTCATCCATCACACCTGTGTATGTAGCGGGATTTGAGCGAGGTGTTCTCCCGATTGGGCTTTGGTCTAGATAGATTACTTTATCTAGTTTATCGATTCCATCTATCTCTACGCCAGCGACGCGATTTACTTTTTTGGCATGATTTAGCATCTCTCTAGCAATAGGCAGTAGTGACTGCAGTATTAGCGAGCTTTTGCCACTTCCACTCACGCCCGTAACTGCGACAAAGTTTTTTAGAGGTATAGAGGCTGAGAGATTTTTGATATTATTTATGGTAACATTTTTTATCTCTAGCCACTCCTCTTGGGCTCTGCGATAAAAATATTTGATATCTTTTCGACCAAATAGATAATCAGCTGTAAGCGTTGAGGCATCTCGCAACTCCTCTAGTGTACCACTAAAAACCACCTCGCCACCGAGTCTACCAGCACCAGGACCAATATCTACAATAAAATCAGCATTTTCGATAGTCTTTTTATCATGCTCTACAACGATTACGCTATTGCCTTTTTCTTGCAATGAACGCAGTGTGCGGATAAGCTTTAGCGTATCTCGCTCATGTAGTCCGATACTAGGCTCATCTAGTACATACATCACGCCAGTGAGTCCGCTACCAATTTGTGAAGCTATACGAATTCGCTGTGCCTCGCCACCACTGATGGTTCTAGCATCACGGCTTAGCGATAGATACCCTAGTCCTACATCATAGAGAAAAAATAGTCTCTCTCTAATCTCATGTAAAATCGGCTTTGCAATCATTGATTGTTGTGATGATAGGTATGAGAAATTATCTTTGCTAGTAAAGAATTTATAGCTCTCATGTATCGGCATAGATATCGCATCAGCTATAGATATACCTGCTGTTTTAACTGCTAAAAACTCTCGCTTTAATCTATGTCCATCACATACGCTACATCGTTTTTCGGACATATAATCAGCTAAATCTTTCTCATCTTTATAGATATCATAAGCGATACGAATAATCCCTGGCCAGACTCGCTTTATGGGGTGCTCTTTCCAATTAAACTCCACCTCATCTATACCGCCATGGAGTATCGCCTTTTTTTGATGCTCCTCTAGCTCATAAAATGGCACTGTGATATCTATATTTTCATGAGCACAAAAGCCCTTTAAAAATGTAAAATAGTAGCCTTTGTTAAATCCATAAACTATTTTTACGGCACCTTTTTCGATACTTAAATCGCTATCTATAACCTTGTCATAATCTATAGCATATCTGATGCCTAACCCATCACACTCGCTGCATGCACCTTTTGGAGAGTTAAATGAAAATGATAACGGCTCTAGAGGATCAAAACTCACTTTACAATCAAAGCAGGCATTGTGCTCACTATAGTGGTAGTGCTTTTCGCACCCTAATTCCTCATGATTTTGGACTTCAATCTCTAGCTCTCCAAAGCTCTCTTTTAGAGCTTTCTCTACCGCCTCTGCGATTCGTTGGTGGTTATCTGATTTTATCACTAATCTATCAATCACCACTTTTATAGTGTGTTTTTTGGTTTTTGATAGCTCAATCTCCTCATCAAGTCGCACCATTACACCATCTACCATCGCTCTAATGTAGCCTTTGTGTCTGAGTGACTCTAGAATATCAGTAAATGAGCCTTTTTTCTCTCGAACTAGTGGAGCTAACATCACTACCTTTGCATCTTCTGGGAGCTTTTGCACCTGCTCTATAATATCAGCGGCACTCATGCTAGATACCTCTTTACCACATAGATGACAATGTTGCACACCGATACGGGCAAATAGTAGTCTTAGATAATCATAAATCTCTGTAATGGTTCCAACAGTAGAGCGAGGGTTTTTTGATGTTGTCTTTTGGTCTATCGCGATAGCTGGGGTTAGTCCATCGATTTTGTCTACATTTGGCTTGCCGATTCTATCTAAAAATTGTCTGGCGTAGCTAGAGAGCGACTCTATATATCGTCTTTGACCCTCTGCATAGAGTGTATCAAACGCTAGCGTACTCTTGCCACTTCCGCTGATACCTGTACAAATTACTAGTTGATTTTTGGGAATAGAGAGCGATATATCTTTTAGATTGTGCTCTTTTGCCCCAGTAACTCTTATAAAATCCATAAATTATCCTAATACTATTTTTTTTGCAGTAATAATGAAAATCACAATATAAAACAGAACCAAAATCTGTTTATAGTGAGTCAGTTTAACTCTATTTAGTAAACCTATGCCTATTGCTATGCCACCAACTGAGGCTACTGACATAATGAGAGCCGATTTTATATCTACTAAATCCAGATATAGCAGTGTAGCTAGAGCTGATATGGATGTAAACATCACAAAAAATAGCCCTATTGCTGTTGCTTTTTTGAGCTCAAACCCCATAAAGCTCACTAGTATAGGTGTCATCAAAATAGAGCCACCCACTCCTAACATACCAGAAAAAACCCCTATAAATGCACCGATGCCACTATATACAGGGCGATTTACAAACTCATTTCGTGATGGTTTTGGGGTTGTTGTTATAAGCCTAATGAGAGTAAAAACCACGAGTGATAAAAATAGCCATCCTAGTACACTAGAGTCTAAAATCTTGACTAAAAACCCGCCTATGATGGCTCCAACTATCCCGCCATAGCCAAAAAATATTATATTGCTTGTATCGTATGTCTGCTTTTTTTTGTGGATAAATCCAGCTACGAGTGAGCCAGCTACCATCTGCATCACAGATATTCCGATAGCCTCTTTTATATCAAATCCTAGATAAAGCAGTATTGGCACGCTCACAGTACCGCCACCTATGCCGAAAAATCCAGATAGCACACCAACAAATATACCCAAAATTGATAGCTCTAAAATCATTAAATTCACTTTTACTATTTAAAAAGCTTATTATAGTCACTTCATCCTTTTAAAAAACTCTATTTTTAAATTTATTTTCTGATATAATGTATATTATTTTTTCAAAGTGAAGTTATGATAGATATTGTAGTCCAAGCAGCAGAGAATTTCTGTATTCACCAGATTCGTAGTGAGTTTATCTCTCAAAAACCAGAGCAAAAACCGCTAGATAAAACAGTTTTAGCATATATAGATGTAACAACAACAAACGGTGTCGTTTATCGTACATATATAGGGTGTAATGAGTCTATGAATAGACTACTTACCAAGATTTTTCTAGATGAGGATGATAGCTGTGATGATAGCTTGATGGATATGCTATTAGAGACTACAAATATGATAGTAGGCAGTGCAAAAGTGGTAGCTCAAAAAGAGTATCAGGTATCTATGGATATATCTACACCATTTTTAGCAGATGAGGATGTTTGTGATACCTTAAATCTAGATGACTCTCATTGTATTAGAATTAATGATTCATACCTAGCTATAGCAACCAAGAGGTTATAAGTTTGAGTGAAGCGATAGAAGAGCAACCAGAGATAGCCAAAAAAGTATCTTTTGATCTACTAAAAGAGCTTGAGTGGATGGATTATGATGGGCTTCAGGATATGGAGGTGGAGTTTGTCGCTGATTTAGGACAAACTACGCTTACACTTGAGGAGATTTTAAAGTTAGAAAAAGGCTCTGTAATAGATTTAGGCAAACCAGCAGGAGAGAGTGTGGAGTCATATATAAATAGACGAATCATAGGCAAAGGTGAGGTGATGGTTTATGAAAAAAACCTCGCTATTCGTATAAATGAGGTGCTAGACTCTAGTGCTGTTTTATACTATCTATCAAAAGAGAGACTATGAGATATCTGATATTTTTGCTACTTGTTAGCACAACTCTTTGGGGTGCTAAAGTACTTAGCTATAATGTATATGATAGAAGCGACCGCGTCGATGTTATGATTACATTTGATACCCCATATGAGGGGATAATTCGCCAAAACCAACAAAATAGTAGCTTTATTATCAAGCTAGAAGAGGCGAGCATCGAAGAGGCAAAATCAAAAACTATAGAGTCAAAATATCTAAATCGCGTCGATATATTGCCTCAAGAAAACTCGGTAGAGATTGTAGCTAGAGCTAATGATAATATCTCTATGATGGCATCTAAAACAGCTGATTCTTATGGGCTTAGATTGCGATTTTCAACTAAAACAGATGCTCCTTCTTTGATAAATCAAACAAACTCGCCACTACCAACAAAGAGTGATAATGAGTTAAGCTATAGCTACTATGTTGTTATCGCAATATTGCTAATTGGCGTAGGGGTGCTATTTTATCTAAAACAGAGCATCACAAAAAAACTACCGCCTCAGCCACGAAAAAACGCTCAGCCGTGGCTATTTGAGGATAAACAACCACCAATAGAGCCAGTAGTTGCTACGACACCATCTATAGTGGGCTCTGATGCAGCAATTAGTGTAAGATTTCAAAAAAAACTAGATGAGCAAAACAGTGTAGTAATGCTAGTTTATGGGGATATGAGCTACTTGATGCTATTGGGTCAAAATCCTATATTGTTAGATAAATTCAAAGATAATGTCGCTATAACCCAGAGTGATTTTGAAAATTTACTGCATAATAAACGCCAAGAGCTAGATAACTATTTTACGCTAGAGTCACCTGTGCGAGATAGCTTTGATACATACAAAGAGAAGGCATCTAGAGAGTATTAGTGATTTGAAGAAAGTTTTATCATTAGCTCTCGTAGCTACAGCTATATTTGGCGATACGCTACTGCATCAAGCTCAAAAACTAGAGTCGCTAGGTCAATATAAAGAGGCGATGCTACTATATAAAGAGATAGCATTAAAAGATATAAATAGCAGTGATAATAACTACTCAAATAGCTCAATAGCAGAGTTTATAGAGCTAGAGGAGTCTGAGCAAAGAAGAGAAGAGTTCGCCAAAAAACAGCTAAATTTTAGCGATAGCGAAGCTAGCGAGAGTATCGGACAGATACTAGGCTCACAATTTGGACTCTATACATATAATATGAACTATCTAGCACCATACTCATATCAGAGCGTCTCAAAAGAGGGACGAAAGAGGGTAGAGACCAAGCTACAGGTGAGTTTGCGAAAGCCACTCTCATATAATCTGCTAGGTTTTGATGAGTCTATCGAGTTCGGATATACGCAAGTTTCGTGGTGGCAACTATATGAGAGATCATCTCCATTTAGAGAGACTAACTACTCTCCTGAATTTTTTATGCTAATGCTAAATGATGATGAGGACTCATATATAAAAGCAAATAAGATAGGATTAATCCACACCTCAAATGGCAAGCGAGGACTAGAGTCTAGATCATGGAATAGAATATATCTAAAATCATTTATGAAACTAGGAGATTTTATCATCTCACCTACTATATGGTATAGAATCCCAGAGAAGAGAAAAAGTGACCCAAATCAATCAACGGGCGATGACAATCCAGAGATTTTAAAATATTATGGACATGGGGAGCTATCGGTAATATATCCATATAAAAAGAATATTTTTGAGCTGAAACTACGAAATAATCTCAGAGCCAAAAACAGAGGATATGTAGAGCTAAGCTGGACTACACCATTTAATGAACGCTCTAGATTTAATAAATATTTTTGGTATATGAGCCTATCAAATGGCTATGGCGATAGTTTGATAGATCATGATAAACATATCAATAGAGCTACTATAGGAATAGCCCTCTCTAGGTAGCTACAATCTGCTAGCTATCGCTTTTATCTCTGCGATTAGTGCTTGTTGTTTGGAGTAGATATACTCTACCATATACCCCTCATAGGGCTCTTGCATCATTAGCTCTAATATAACCTTTGTCTCATCATCGCTGTTTTGAATATATTGAATCTTTGCCTTTGTATTCATAGATACTAGCTCATTATTTAGTCTCTCTATAGGGATGCTAAATTTTATATCTACTGTGTCGCCGATATTTAAATCTTTTGCTTGATGATTTAGTTTTATCGCTATAGATTTTATAGAAAAATCATGGATAATGCCCGAGATGGTTTTTCTAGAGTACAAGATATTAGCATACATTCGATGCTCGCTCTGAATGCGGATATATTGACGATTATTTGCAGATGTCTCTATCGATTTGAAATCTGTTAATATTGCTATTTTTTTAACGATATCTACTACTTTTACTCTCGCTGTTATATCATATGGTGCAGATGAGCTTTGTATGATAACACTCTCTTCTAGCTTCATAACATAGCCTTGCATCTTCTCTGTCGCTATATATAGTGTATCATCGCTTAGTTTTATCAGTTTTGCACCCGTGCTTATTCTGATACCTTTGTAAAAATTTAGCACCTTTACAGTAGGGGATTCAAAGAGTATTTTCTCTAGATAATATAGAGTCATCTCTCTATCAGTCGCACTATTTTGCTCTATAGACATCTTAGAGTAGATGATATTTTCTAAATCTTTAGATGCTATTGTTGTGCTAGATATACTATCAACCATAGAGATGGCACGATTTATATCTATATTATTCATATAGATTACAAATGAGTCTATATAGATAGTCCCACCATCTGTTGATAGTTCTATATTAATCTTTTCGTGTAGTTTATCAAGCTGATCTTTTATAGTATCAGGAGATATATCCGCTAGTAGTAGCACAAATAGATCTCTATCCCACTGTGCTATAGATGAGCTAGCATCAAAATTTGATGATATCAGTTTTGAGAGGGCGCTACTGGCTAGATTATATGTCTCTTCGCCACTTAACTCTATAATCTGCTGAGCATTTTTAATATATACAAGCACCACATATACAGATTCATCCTCATCTTTGTGAGCAATAAAAGCATTTTTTAGCAGCTCAATAAACTCAACTCTACTGTAGATATAACTAGAGCAACTTAGCGAGTCATCTTTAAATGGCAGTAGCGTAAAAAGCCCTTTTTGAGGCGTAATCCACTGATGAGAGATGAGATAATCTCTCTCTTTTGGCGGTAGATTTGGTATTTGATATATCTTTTGTGTATAGCTTTTTGAGTTTAGTAGATTTGAGAACTCTTTTATCTCTAATAGTTTTGTCGCACTGTCAATATTTTCTACATTAAATATTTTTAGCAGTGAATCATTTGCAAAAAGAGCTTTTTTGGAGTCATGAATAAGTGTCAAGAGACTTGAGTATTTAATTAGCATATCGCTATATTGATTGGATAGATTTAGTTTTGATTGTTGCTCTATTGAGTAGATAATCGGCTTTAGTAGCTTTAAAAAATCACTATCTTCATATTTGTATATATCATAAGCTCTATGTGAGAGTGCGGTTTTGGCACTTTTTACACTTATATCATCTGTACTAAAAAATAGTAGCTCAATTTTGTTATCTAGTTTGATAATATCTTGTAGTTTTGGAGAGTTTATAAAGCCCTCATTTCCATAGATAATCATCAAAGCCGTTGTTATGGGTTGCTTTATATCTATCTCATCTGCTGTATAGATTTTTGCATTTATAAATAGCTTTGTTAAGTTAGATAGGTTGCTCTCATCGCTCTTTTTTTCAACTATTATAGCTACATCGATATTACTGATAATCTGTCCTTGTTTGCCCAAAACCGCCCCTAATAGAAAGGAAAAATTTTACTAATTATATCAATTTATCATTAAAAACCCTATCTCTTTATGAAAACTATTTGTAGAATCTTGATATAATCTATATAAAAATATAGGGTTGAGGTTTTTATGAGTGAATTGACACAGATTTTAGTGTTACTTGGGCTAGGAGTTTTTATTATTGTCTCATTTTTGAGATATAAAATACCATCTAGTTTAGGATATTTGCTTATTGGTGCGATACTTAGCCCCCATACTATGGGACCAACTCTTGATATGCCACAGTTAAAATCAATCGCAGAGTTTGGTGTTGTTTTCTTGCTTTTTACTATAGGTTTAAACTACTCACTACCACAAATTAGAATACTTAGAGGACAGGTCGTAACGCTTGGTACGGCACAGGTAGCACTATCGACTATTATTGTAGGCTCTATTTTATATATGTTTGGCGTCGATATGACAGTTGCATTTGTAATTGGTGCAATTTTTGCTCAATCATCATCTACTATCATTGCCTCTCAGCTATTAGAGCAAAAAGAGGATCAAAGCACACACGGTAGGCTAGGGCTAGCGATGTCAGTCTATCAAGATGTTACCGCAGTACCATTCATAGTGATTATCCCCGTGCTTGGACTAGCTGTGAGTGCTGATATTTTGGCGATGTCTATTGGATGGGCGATGGCAAAGGCGATACTGGCATTTTTTCTAGTATTTTTTGCTGGTAAGTGGCTACTAAAACCACTATTTAATACAGTAACTCTTCATCGCTCATCAGAGGCATTTACACTAACTGTTTTGATGGTTGTGCTTCTTGCTTCGTGGTCATCGTTTGAGCTGGGGCTTTCGCTCGCATTTGGGGCGTTTTTGGCTGGTATGATGCTAGGAGAGACAGAGTTTAGACATCAAGTAGAATCTAGTATCAGACCATTTCGAGATGTGCTTTTGGGGCTCTTTTTTGTAAGCATCGGGATGATTTTTAACCCTGTAATAATGCCTGATATTTGGCATCTTGCGATACTTGGTGCTTTAACTATTTTAATTAGTAAAATAATCATAGTCTCTATCATAGTGAAAAAAAATGGTCTAGAGCTCATAGATTCTATACGAACAGCACTGCTAGTTTCAGTGGGTGGGGAGTTTGGTTTTGCACTACTAGCTATCGCACTAGATTCTGGTGTTATCGATGCGAAGCTAGGTCAAATATTGCTTACATCTGTACTATTTTCGCTTATCGGTGGCTCAATATTGATTAAATTTAACTATCAAATCGCCGCTTTTTTATCTAGAGAGTCTAGTAAAATAGATGATACTCCAGAAGCTAAAGATGCAAAAGGTAGAGTGGTAATAGCTGGGTACGGTAGATTTGGACGCACGCTCGCTGTGTTTATGGAAGAGAAGGGCATAGATTATATAGTTTTTGATAATAATCCAAAGAGAATAGCTGATGGAAAAGCTAGGGGGCACAATATGGCATATGGAGATATTAGCGATTTTGACCTGCTTGATACCATACAGATAGATAAAGCTGCACTTGTGGCGATAGTGATTGATGAGTCTGAGCAGATATTAAGAACAACCCTACATCTGCGTCAAATTACTGATACGCTACCTATTATCGCTAGAGCTGAGGATGCTATTATGAGTAGAAAACTACTAGATGCTGGTGCTACACACTCACATCCTGAGGCGATAGAGGCATCGCTAAGCTTGGGTGCTGCAGCGTTAAATATATTGGATATTCCAAACAAAGAGATAGGTCAAGTTATAACAAAAGTAAGAGAGCAAAAATATAATCCGATATTAGCGAGCGAAAGTGGCTCGCCAGAAAAAGCAAAAGATTAGAGTATTAAAAAACAAAGAGCTGCAATAGCAGTTGGAAGTAGTGCACCTAGAAATAGATATCTAGGATCTATTGCACCGTCTTCAAAATGACCTTTTAGTATCGTAGCACCTGCTGGGTTTGGAGCATTTGCTATGATAGTAAGCCCCCCGCTCGTTACAGCCCCTGCTACTATATAGTATTTAAACTCTTCGCTTAGTCCACTTACAAGCGATGCTAGATATGTGATAGCGGCATTATCTGTAAGTGAGCCTAGAGCGATAGCTCCAAAAAACGCCTCCATATTACCTAGTGATGTGATAACACCTTTTAGCCACCACTCTTGCTGACCGCCTAATATTACAAGCCCTGCGATGAAAAATGCTACTAGTAGCCCCTCTCGCAGTATGAGTCTATCTTGATATCTCTGATATGCGTATGTGATACCCATAAAAAATAGAAAAAGCCCCATAAATATAGGTGGATAGTGTGCAAAATAGAT
Organism: uncultured Campylobacterales bacterium; assembly: GCA_964650175.1. GTDB lineage: Bacteria > Campylobacterota > Campylobacteria > Campylobacterales > Sulfurimonadaceae > CAZYTC01. The sequence goes on from CAZYTC010000006.1 coordinate 87,381, forward strand.
AACCAAAAACAAAAATGCAAAGTGCGTTAGAGTGATAAAAAATGGTATCGGTTCTCGCTCAGAGGTGGCTGTTTTGATAGTGATGGATGAGAGCTCTTTGTGAAATATAGCCATCATTAGCAGTGTATTTATAGTGATTGCTATTAGTGCTTTCCACCCAAAAGTGCTTAGCATATAATAGCTGCTCCAATCCCAAGTTTTAGCCACCATTAAAATCGGAGGTGCTGCAAAATTTGTTAGCGTTCCGCCGATAGAGATATTTAAAAATAGTGTCCCTAGTGTCGCATATTTAAGCTTGTTTGAGATGTTTTGAGAAAATAGTTTATCGCTTAGTATTAGTGCTGCAAGTGTCATAGCAGCGGGTTCGGTGATAATGGAGCCAAATAGAGGAACGATACATAAAACTACAAAATAAAATGCGAGTGCACCTTTGTTTGGGAGCATATTTGAGAGTCGTTTAACAAATAGTATAACACTTTGAAGTATTGGACGAGTTGCAGCGATTACCATAATGACAAAAACAAACATCGCCTCATCATAATCTCTGCTATCTACATACTCGATGGCGGCACTTTTGCCTGAAATAGCGAACATAAATATAACAAGAATCATAGCCCAAAAGCCAAAAACAACCTCTACTTCTCCTATTAGATGGAAAAGTCCTGAGTGTTTTTCGCTCTTTGTGGCTAGATGTTCAAAATATTTAACAGAAAAAACATGTATGATAGCTAGTATAAAAATAACAACAGAAACTATCTCTAGTGATATAGGTAGCATAATCCTCCAAAAGTGTGCAAGTGGTGGATTTTATCTAAAAAAAGTAAATATCCACAAAGGATTATGCTATAAATTTATGCTCTATGGAGAATATCTATACGAATTTTTAGCTCACCATCTTCTTCATAAATATCGATTTTACTGTCGATTGGTGGGCGTTTTTTGATGAGTGCACCTTGGAGTGAGTGAAAAACATGTGCAAATTTAGGAAACATTGGAGCGTGAATATAATCGATATTTCCATTATGGATAATATCTGCTATAGCGTTGATAGCACTGTAGTAGATAGATTTGTTTTTAGCTCTCTCTAGGCGGTAGTTACGCAACATATTGATATTTTTAACGAGAACAATTTTCTCATCATCATTTAATACAATATTCTCATTTGCACTCTTTAACTCTGCCTCAATCTCCTCTTTTGTAACCTCTTGATATTTGGCAATATAGCTATCTAAATCTGGAGCATGTTTTCTGATAACATCCGTTATAGTCTCGATATCTAGAGGCTTGTTTGCTGCTAGATGTGTATATCTTTTATCCCCCACATACTCATGGTCTAGTGCCTTTATCAGCTCTACAGCGACACTTAGATATATAAATTTATCCTCTTTGTTAAGATCAAAATTTACACCATGAGAAGAGATTTGTGGTTTTGGTCCTACATATTTTATCTTCATTTAATTCACCTTATAAAAGAATTTATATACCAAGTATTCTGACTAAATACAAATTTACAAGAGCGACTAGTCGCGAGAGTCGTCCGCTTGGGACCTCATTTTGAGCTTTGCTCAAAATGTGAACATTCAATCAGATAGTGTTATTATACTATA
>CAZYTC010000007.1:0-82225 GCA_964650175.1 uncultured Campylobacterales bacterium
GCAGTGACGAACCCAGTCATTGCGAGGCTTTGAAAAAGCCGTGGCAATCCATATTTTGCACCGCAAAATCAATCAAATTATATAATCCACAATAGTTGTAAAGTTTTATTTTTTTATCGGTATAAAAAAGTTACAAGAAGATTTTATATTTTATGAGGGGGTAAGGGGATAGACCCCTTGGCGTCACCAAAGTGACGGTGCAAAAATGCACATAAGCAATATTGCAAGTACTAGCTTATCCATAAAACCCCCTTATTTAGTCTATGGAGGGCAAAAAAAAAGGTCAAGAGGCAAAAAACCTCCCGACCTTCGCTTACCGCTCCAATGACTAAATAAGCTCGTACTTGCAAAATAATTATATAGTATTATAAATAAAAAATCAAATAATTATGATATAGCAGCATTAAAAATAGACTGCCACGCTTCGCTCGCAGTGACGAACCCAGTCATTGCGAGGCTTTGAAAAAGCCGTGGCAATCCATTTAGTTGCGAGAAGATAAATTAGGATATAATAAAATTTAATTTCAAAAGGATTTTGCAATGTTGGCACATAAGCAGATTTTAGATGCGGTGGAATTTTTACCAATAGATATAAAAACACAAATAGTCGATAAGATATTATCTAGTCTAAATCCAACTGATAAAACTATAACGGATTTGTGGATAAAAGAGGCACAAAAACGAAAAAACCAAATCGAAACCAACCAGACAGAACTCATAGATGGAGATGAGGTTTTTAGAAAAATTGCCAAAAGATTTGAGAATTGAAGTTTTTCTTTCATCCTGATGCGGAGATAGAATTAAATGAGCATATAGATTATTATGAAAAGCTTCAAAATGGTTTGGGATATAGATTTGCAAATGAGATTTATAAGACAATATATAGAGTCACAGAGTATCCGTTAGCTTGGCAAATTTTAAGTGATGATATTAGACGGGCTTTGACACATAATTTTCCTTTTGGTGTGATTTACTATATCAAAGACGATGTAATAGTTATTCTAGCAATAATGCACCTAAGAAAAGAGGCAAATTATTGGATAAATAGATACTAGACTGCCACGCTTCGCTCGCAGTGACGAACCCAGTCATTGCGAGGCTTTGAAAAAGCCGCGGCAATCCATTTAGCTGCGAGAAGATAAATTAGGATATAATAAAACTCAACTTCAAAAGGATTTTTATGAAAACTTTAACCATTGATATTCAAGATAGTTTTTTGAAAGATTTTTTGAGCTTTGTACAAAAAAGTCAAAATAAAATATCGGTTAGAAACAGTACTATTGTAGAAGAAGATAACTATTTTGATGAGAGAAAAAAAGAGCTTCATCAAATAAGAGAAGATGTAAAAAATGGCAAAGAAGAGCTTTTCAATATAGAAGAATTTGAAGAGACAAAGCTATATTTTAAAGAGTGTTTAGAAGATATTGAAAATGGTAAAACAGAGCTTTTAACACAAAATGAATATCAAAATAAAATGGATAGCTTTAGAGAAGATTTAAAGCAAAAATATGCAAATAATTAGAGATACAAAATATCTAGTAAAAATTCAAAGTATCGTTGAATATATAACAAAAGATAGTATCGCTAGGGCTTTTGATTTTTTAGATGATTTGGATGAGCAGATAAACGATTTAACCAATATGCCTTTAAGGTGTAGAAGATCTATATATTTTGATGATGATAATATCAGAGATTTGATATTTAAGGGCTATGTAATTGTGTATAAAGTTGATAAAACTAAAAAACAAATTATTATAATCGGTATTAATAAATATAAAAAAGGTTTATTTTAACAAGACTATTTATTGCGAGGCTTTGAAAAAGCCGCACAATGTGATAAAGCTCGCTACGCCTCCACTTTACTCCACTCAATCTCTAGTGCTTTTACGACACCTTTTCCGTACTCAATATCTGCTTTTGCACAGTTTCGGATATGGCGGATTTGAATATTTTCTGGTACACCAGACATATTTCTAGCGGTATTGTCAAAAAGTATCTGTTTTTGCTCACTACTCATCACATCAAAAAGCATCTTAGTTTGCGTGTAGTAGTCGCTGTCATCCTCATGGAAATTCCAGTGATCAGCGAGGCTACCAATTTCTAGTGCTGGATCTCTGTAGTCTGATTGCTCTTGCCATTTGCCAAAGCTATTTGGCTCATAACCGATAGTTGAGCCGAAATTATTGTTCACTCTCATCTGACCATCTCTGTGGTAGCTGTTTGTTTCACATTTTGGGGCATTCACAGGGATTTGATGGTGATTTACTCCCAGTCTATATCGCTGTGCATCGCCGTATGAAAATAGTCTACCTTGCAGCATCTTATCTGGTGAAAAGCTAATCCCAGGGACAACTGCCGCAGGATTAAACGCTGATTGCTCCACATCTAGGAAATAGTTTTCAGGGTTGCGGTTAAGCTCAAAGTATCCCACTTCGATTAGTGGAGCATCTTTTTTTAGCCACACTTTAGTTAAATCAAATGGATTATATGGCAGATTTTTTGCCTGCTCTTCGCTCATCACTTGGATAAACATTGTCCATTTTGGATAATCACCTCGTTCGATGCTCTCATATAAATCTCTCTGGTGAGATTCGCGATCTTTGGCGATAATCGCCTCTGCTTCGGCGTCGCTTAGATTTTTAATCCCTTGTTGCGTGTGGAAATGAAATTTGACCCAAACTCTCTCATTTTTGGCATTAATCATAGAAAAAGTGTGGCTTCCAAATCCGTGCATATGTCTATATGAGTATGGGATACCACGATCACTCATCACAACTGTTACCTGATGGAGTGCTTCAGGCAAAAGCGACCAAAAATCCCAGTTTGTCTTGGCACAACGCATATTCGTTCTAGGGTCTCGTTTGACTGCATGGTTTAAATCAGGAAATTTAAGCGGGTCTCGCAGAAAAAATACAGGTGTGTTGTTACCTGCTAAATCCCAGTTGCCCTCTTCTGTATAAAACTTCATAGCAAATCCACGGATATCTCTCTCAGCATCTGCCGCACCTCTCTCACCTGCTACGGTGGAAAATCTCACAAACATATCTGTCTTTTTGCCGATTTCGCTAAACATTTTCGCTTTTGTATATTTGGTGATATCGTGAGTTACGGTAAATGTACCAAATGCACCAGAGCCTTTGGCGTGCATTCTTCGCTCTGGTATCACCTCTCTATCAAAGTGTGCAAGTTTTTCTAAAAACCAGACATCTTGAAGCAGCATAGGACCTCTCGCACCAGCTGTCATTACATTTTGGTTATCTACTACAGGTGCTCCTGCAACCGTTGTAAGTTTGTGATCACTCATCTTATCCCCTTTTTGATTTTCTGTAGATAAGTTTATCTAATAGTTTCTTAAATAAGAATTATTATTATTTGATTTCTAATCTCAATGCTACAATGAGCCCAATATTTAGGAAATTTGAGCAAAAATATGTCAATTTGTCATATTTTTATAGTTTAGAAGTTGCTTTTGTTATAATGGCGTTATGAAGTATGAAATTTTTATTATTATCTTTTTTATCGTTACGACAATCGCAGCACTCTTTAGGGTGATTAGGCTAAAATCTACACTGGTAGATAGAGATAGGGCTAATTTAGAGTTGCAGCACCTAGCGACAAATCAGCTGGGGCTTAAAAATATGGAGCTAGAGAGTAAAACGGCACTATTTAATCAGGAGCTAGAGTCGAAAATATCTCATATAAATCTATTAAAAACCGAGCTAGAGAGCCATAGAGCAGAGTATCATAAAAAAGAGCGAGAGCTAGCAGAGCTGCTAGATAGTTATCACAATCTAAAAGAGCAAAATGCTATTTTAGAGACTAAAAATAGTGAGATAGTTAAATCTTTTGAAGAGAAGATAATACTATTACAAGAGTCAAAAGAGCAGATGAAGATGGAGTTTGAAAAGCTTTCACTAGAGATTTTAGAGCAAAAGAGCAAGAGTTTTAGCCAAACTCAATCAAAAGATTTAGAGGTTTTATTAAAACCATTTAGAGAGCAGATTGCACAATTTGCAACTCAATCAAAAGAGCAGTTTATACACGATGCAAAAGAACGCCAATCGATAAAAGATGAGATTGTGAGGCTAAAGGGGCTAAATGAGAGGTTAAGTAGCGATGCGATAAATCTCACTCAAGCACTAAAGGGCGAGAATAAAACCCAAGGAAATTGGGGAGAGATAGTGCTAGAGCGAGTGTTAGAAGAATCAGGTCTGCGAGAGGGATATGAGTATGAGACTCAGGGCACTTATAGTAGCGAAGAGGGTAAGCGATACCGCCCAGATGTGATAGTGCATCTGCCAGAGCAAAAAGATATTATCATAGATTCCAAAGTCTCTTTAGTAGCATATGATGCGTTTATCAGAGCTGATGATGATACCGCTAGAGCAATCGCCCTAAAAGAGCACCTGCTATCTATAAACAACCATATCAAAGATTTAAGCTCCAAGCGATATGAGCAGTTAGAGGGGATTAGAACGCTAGATTTTGTACTGCTTTTTATGCCGATAGAGGGGGCTTTTCATCTAGCACTAGAGAATGACCATAGCTTTTTTAAGAGTGCGTATGAGAAAAATATCATCATCGTATCGCCATCAACACTGCTAGTGACACTACGAACTATTGAGCATATTTGGCGCCGAGAACACCAAGAGCAAAACGCACAGATGATTGCCAAGAGTGCTGAGGCACTATATGAAAAACTCGTCGCTTTTGTGGATGATATGGGCGATATTGGCAAACAGCTAGAGCGAGCCAACAAGAGTTATGAGGGTGCTATGAATAAGCTTCAAAGCGGAAGAGGAAATCTCATCAAGCGAGCAGAAGATATGAGAAAGCTGGGGCTAAAACCGAAAAAACAGTTGCCCGTTATAGATGATGATTTGTAGTTTTTTATGTGCTATACTTTTGCATATATGATTTATACATAAGGATATTATGATATGGAGAGCTTAAAAAGATGAAAAATATAAATATAGCAATTTTAACATTTGATGGATTTAATGAATTAGATTCAATTATTGCTTTTGGAATATTAAACCGAATGAAAGAGTATGGTTTTGATGTTCAAATCACTTCACCAACAAAAACAGTTACTTCAATGAATGGATTAACTATTGAAGCACAACAACAACTAGAATTTGCAAATAGTGCAGATGTTGTATTGTTTGGAAGTGGATTAAAAACAAGAGATATAGCAAAAGATAAAACAATTTTATCTAGGCTATCTTTAGATAAAGAGAAACAACTAATAGTTGGGCAGTGCTCTGGAACGCTTTTGATGTCTGTATTGGGCATTTTAGAAGATATTCCAGCTTGTACGGATTTGATAACTAAACCTTGGGTGGTTGAATCTGGAGCAGAGGTTTTAGATCAAGCATTTTTTGCAAAAGGAAATATTGCTACTGCTGGAGGGTGTTTATCTTCAAAATATTTAGCAACTTGGATTATTGCAAAACTTTTAGGTAAAGAAAAAGCCTCCGAAGCTATATATTATGTTGCACCTGTTGGAAGAAAAGAGCAAGAAATCAAAGAGTGTTTAGAAACCATCGAATCTTATTTGTAGTATTTAAAAATTTTTAAAATATAAAAGCTATAAGAAGATTTTATTGCAATTTGTCATATTTTTTTATAATTATATTTTAATATGTTAATATTTATAAAATGATTTAGGAATAATTATGCAAAATTTATCAAATCTAGTAGTTTACAGTGATGGTGAACTGGAGTTAAAAGTTTCAGTAGATAGCGAAACCGTTTGGCTGACACAAAAGCAGATTGCAGAGCTTTTCAATGTAACTGTTCCAAATATAAATATGCATATAAAAGCTATCTATAAAGATGAAGAGCTTATTAAAAATCGAACTATTCAATATTTCTTAATAGTTCAAAAAGAGGGAAATAGAGAAGTTGAGCGAAATATTGAACACTATAATTTTGATATGATTATATCTATTGGATACAGGGTAAACTCTGTAAAAGCCACAAAATTCCGTCAATGGGCAACAACTATTTTAAAAAGCTATATACAAAATGGCTATGTGATAAATACTCATAAGATAACAGAGCAAAGATTGCTATCTTTGGAAAATGATATGCAATTTATAAAATCTAAAATAAAAGACAATAGCTTAGAATTGAAAGAGAATATCTTTTATGATGGGCAAGTTTGAAAGATTTGGGCAAAAAATGGTTCGCGTTTTCTAAAATGAATCTAGATATTGATGAGATTTTAAATAAACTAAAGGTGTAGAGATCTAGATAATTTCATAGTCATTGTGGAACTCTTTAGAGTATCTGGATTGCTTCAGCCTATGGCTTCGCAATGACGATGTTCTGTCACTGCGAGGAGTTTACGACGCGGCAGTCTACTATGGATTGCCACGCTTCGCTCGCAATGACGAGATTCTGTCACTGCGAAACCCTTTAGGGTTGTGGCAGTCTACCATATGGATTGCCACGCTTCGCTCGCAATGACGAGGTGATGGATTGCCACGCTTCGCTCGCAATGACGAGGTGATGGATTGCTTCAGCTTATGGCTTCGCAATGACGAGGTGATGGATTGCCACGCTACGCTCGCAATGACGAAGTTTTGTCACTGCGAGGAGTTTACGACGCGGCAGTCTACTATTTGGCACTCCACTATGGATGCGGAATTTTAACTTTTGAATTTAGCATATGTCCTATAAAGACCATCAAAATCATAACGGCGATATAGTGGATATATCCAGAACCCAGCCATACTAGCCACAACAGTATCGCACCTAGTGGAGTGGGGATACCGATGAAGTGTTTTGCTACCTCACCAGCGTCAGAGTTTAGATTAAACTCTATGAGCCGTCGTAGTCCGCTGATGGCGTAGTAGATACTTACAACTCCAGCGGAGATTAGAGCGACTCCATCTAGAGCTAGATATACAGATTGGTAGATAAAAAATATTGGCACTAGTACGAAGCTGAGAAAATCGGCATATGAGTCTAACTGGATACCAAACTCGTTTGATAGATTAAATTTGCGAGCTACTTTGCCATCGAAAATATCAAATGCACCACCAGCCCAAGCAAGAGCTACAGCGATGATAAACTGCTCTTTTGTGATGAAATATATAGCGAGCATTCCGCAGGTGATATTTGCCATTGTGATGAGGTTTGCCAGATTAAAATGCGATTTTGATTCAAAGAGAAATTTCATAGTTTAGCTATCCAAATTTTTCTCATATTATAGCCAATTATCGATAACTAAAATCACAATAATTTTGAAAAGAATTATCAATACTAAGGGAGTTATAAGAGCAGGCGTTATATTATTCTATAACTTATACAATCAAGGTAAATATTTATGAAGAGTAAAACACTGCTAAGTGGCTGTGAGAAAGGCTCTGTCGCAACTGTGATAAAAAACAATGCAGCAGGTGCACTAAAACAGCGATTAATCTCTTTTGGGCTGATGAGAGGCTCTAGGATAGAGATTTTAGAGTGCTCTATCGCAAAAAAGACTATCGAAATCAGAGTTGATAAGATGGTAATCGCACTACGAAATGAAGAGGCAGAGCTCATAGAGGTGGAGTATGAATAAGATAACTATCGCACTGGTAGGTCAGCCAAATGTGGGCAAAAGTATGCTCATTAACTCTATTAGTGATGCCAAACTACATGTGGGAAATTTTACGGGTGTTACAGTAGAGAAGAAGATTGTTACATTTAAATATAGTGGCTATGAGATAGATATCGTCGATTTACCAGGGACTTATGCGTTTAATGATTATTCGCTAGAAGAGCGGGTTACGCATGAGTTTTTGACAACTGGCGAGTATGATTTGATAGTAAATGTGGTCGATTCTACAAATCTAGAGAAGAACCTACAGCTAACATCTGAGCTGATGACAACTAGTAAAAAGATGATAATCGCTCTAAATATGTCTGATGAGGCAAAAAAAGAGTCTATCGAGATAGATGATAGATATCTCTCGCAGCTACTAGGAGTGAGTGCGATAAGTGTATCAGCTGCTACAAAAGAGGGTTTAGATAGATTATTAGATGAGATTATAGAGCTATATGAGAGAGATTTTAGCGAGCCAAAACTGGTATTTAGTGAAGCGGCAGAAGAGGAGATATCAAAAATCTCATCATATCTAGATAGCCAAAAATATAGCGGTGCAATATCAAATCGAAATATCGCTATAAATCTACTGCAAAAAGAGAAATCTATCTATCAGCTACTGCACGATGACCCTATCTGGACGGAGTTGCAGCCTAGATTACTAGAGGCAGATAGACACATATTGCTGCATCATGACACAGAGGATATGAAAGAGGCATTTAGCGAGGAGTACCGTGCGTTTAATCGCGGTATTGTAGCTGAGACGGTAAAAGTCAAATCTGATGCGATAGAGAAAAAGACAACGACACAAAAGATAGATGCGGTGCTGATACACCCATTTTTTGGTATACCTATATTTTTGTTTTTTATGTGGGGGCTTTTTCAGCTCACTTTTACACTAGGTGATATTCCGACAGTTTGGATAGAGGAGTTTTTTGAGTGGCTTGGGATGAGTGTTGCCTCTGGTATTGCTAATGAGGAGTTGGCATCACTGGTGAGCGATGGGCTAATCGCTGGTGTGGGTGCTGTTGTAGGATTTTTGCCAAATATTATTATACTTTTTATAGGGATTGCACTGCTTGAATCGACTGGATATATGTCTAGGGTTGCATTTTTGCTCGATGGATTTTTTCATAAATTTGGTCTGCATGGGCAGAGTTTTATACCGCTAGTTACGGGGTTTGGATGCTCTATTCCTGCCTATATGTCTGCTAGGATACTAAAAAATGATCGCGATAGATTACTGACGCTATTTGTTATAGGTTTTATGAGTTGTGGGGCGAGATTGCCTATTTATGTGCTATTTACGGGGGCGTTTTTTGGCACAGAGCACGCTGGAAATGTGCTGTTTGCTATCTATATTGGCGGAGCGATAATAGGGCTAATTGCTGCAAAAATACTGAAAATGACAGCATTTAAAGGCGAAGATGAGCCATTTGTTATGGAGATGCCAAAATATAGATTGCCATCGGCAAAACTGGTTTGGCATACAGTCTCATCAAAGAGTATGATGTATCTAAAAAAAGCGGGTACATTTATCGCCGCTGCTTCTGTTTTGGTCTGGTTTATGAGTACATACCCTAAAAATACAGAGTTAGCAGAGATTTATGAGGCAAAAATAGAGTCGGCCATAAATGAAGAGATGGCTCAAGAGCTAGAGAATGAGCTAGCAAATAAAGAGCTAGAGGGTAGCTATTTAGGGCAGTTTGGTCATGCGATAGAGCCATTTTTTGCTCCATTAGGACTAGATTGGAAGATGGCAGTAGCACTACAAACAGGACTCGCTGCAAAAGAGGTAGTGGTCTCTACTATGGGGGTGCTTTATTCGCTAGGTGGGGATGCTGATGAGGAGAGCAAATCGCTCATTAGTGCGATTAGTAAAAATATTCCATTTGCATCTGCTGTGGCATTTATCGTGGTGATAATGACCTATTTGCCGTGTTTGGCGGCATCTGTAGTGTTTACCCGAGAGGCTGGTGGATTTAAATATTTTATCTATCTGTTTGCATTTACTAGTGCTGTAGCATATTTTCTAGCATTTATCGCATATAATATCGCATTAGCGATGGGTTAAAAAAGATTTGATATAATAGCTCTATGAGTAAAATATTAATGATAGAAGATGACCTAGAGCTCGCAGAGATACTAGGTGAATTTTTAGAAAAATATGGTTTTGAGGTTGTTACTGAGGATGATCCATTTAAGGCTCTGAGTATTTTAAAGCTAGAGAAATTTGATGTGGTGATACTAGATTTAACACTTCCAGGGATGGATGGGCTAGAGGTGTGCGAGGCTATCAGACAGCGTCAAAATATTCCTATCATAATATCATCGGCTCGCTCTGATGTAAATGATAAGATAAAAGCACTAGAGCTAGGAGCAGATGATTATCTGCCAAAACCGTATGATCCTAGAGAGCTAGAGGCGAGACTACACTCTGTACTTCGCAGGTATGATGTGGCACTAGAGTTAGCCCAAGAGCGACTTAGCGATTATAAACTAGATGAAGATGCGATGCAAATTAGCTATAAAAACAGAGCATTAGAGTTAACAAATGCAGAGTATGGGATACTAGCTCATATGATTAAAAAACAGGGAATGGTGGTATCGCGAGAGGATTTAATACATAATGTATCAGCGATAAATGAGGACTCATCAAACAAGAGTATAGATGTTATGATGGGGCGAATACGAAACAAACTAGGCGACAAAACGCTCATCGAATCGATACGCGGTATCGGATATAAATTGCTCAAATAATGCTACGAAATAATGCTGTTTTAGTAACTGTTACATTTGCTCTATTTGTAACTTTTGCGACAGTATCATATACCTTTTATCAACTATATCTAAACAATAAAACCAAACATATAGAGAATATTTTTCAAAAACACTCTCTCATTAGCCAGATGTATTATACCTATGTGACAAAGCAGATTTCTACACCTTTGTATGATGCAAATCTAGCACTACAGGCTTTAGAGGAGATTAAAAATAGCTCGCTTCAAGATCAGGTATTGCGATATGGAAGCATACTAAAAAATGATGGCTATATAGATATTTTAGTAGAAAAACACCCTACTAGCTACTTTATGCAGGTGACTCAAGATATAGAGCGAGTCAGTATTACAATGATAGAGTTTCATGATCAGATATATTTTTATATCGATGGGTTAGGTAGCTCTACTATGATATTGGATTTATCATCGCAGCCATATCAGTCGCTTAGTTTGGTATCTGCTTATACGACAATAGTCTCTATTTTAGCTATATCATTTGGGCTGATTATATATAAGCTAAGACCACTACAGAGGCTTCGTCGCCAGATTGCTAGATTTGGAGAGGGCGATATGGGGGTGAGTTTTGCGATAAATGGCTCTGATGAGATAGCACTTATCGCCAATGAGCTAGAGTCCACACAAAACAAAATCAAGAGGATTTTAGAGTCTAGAAATCTCTTTTTGCGAAATATTATGCATGAGCTAAAGACCCCTATTGCAAAGGGTCGGATTGCCGCTACAATGCTAGAGGATGAGAAAAATATTAAACGATTTGAGAATATTTTTACCAGACTTGAATCACTTATCGGAGAGTTTGCACTTATAGAAGAGGTGGCATCTAGTAATTCACACTGTGAAAAAAGTGAATATCGCCTCATAGACATAGTTGATGGTGCTGTTGATATGGCGATGATTGAGTATGATGCTGTCGATGTGGAGGTCGATTCATCGTTTAAATTGATGGTTGATTATAGACTCTTTACGACAGTGGTCAAGAATCTCATCGATAATGCGATTAAATACTCTATCGATAAGAGGGTAAAAATCTATATTTTAGATAATAATATAGTGTTTGAAAATAGCTCGGAGCCACTAAAATATAGCCTAGAGTATTATATCGAGCCATTTACAAAAGATAGCTCTATAAAAGATAGCTTCGGGCTAGGGCTCTATATAGTAGATGCGATACTAAAAGAGCACGATTTTAGTCTGCTCTATGAGCATATTGATGGTAAAAATAGATTTATAATAAGGGTATAGATGAAGCAGATATTGATTACAAATGATGATGGTTATGATTCAGAGGGGCTATTATCGCTCATAGAGGCACTAGATGGGCTAGGGCATATTACAGTGGTGGCACCATCGAGTGAAAAGAGTGCATGCGGACACTCGCTGACTCTCACAAGACCGCTTAGTTTTATCTCTATAGGGGATGATTTTTACAAGCTTGATGATGGTACGCCGAGTGATTGTGTATATTTGGCACTGCACTCTATTTTTGATGAGAGAAAACCAGATTTGCTCATCAGCGGTATAAATAAAGGCTCAAATATGGGCGAGGATATCACATATAGTGGTACCTGTGCGGGTGCTATGGAGGCGGTACTGCATGATGTGCCTGCTATTGCGATATCGCAAGTGATGGATTTTGCTAGAGTAGATCATGATTATACACTAGCAAAAGAGGCGATTAGAGATATTGCCTCTAGGGTTCTAGATGGCGGTTTTCCACTAGGTGAGAGAGAGTTTTTAAATGTGAATATCCCATATGATGTAAGAGAGTTACGATATCAGATAACATATGCAGGGCACAGATTTTATGCCAATGATGCACACTTGCACCGCAACCCGCGAGGGCTAGAGTACTACTGGCTGGGTCTGCATCCACTAGAGTATAAAAGACGCGAAAATATCGATGGGGTGTGTGATTTTGATGCTATTAAAAATGGATTCGTTTCGATAACTCCTATAAAACTAGATATGAGTGCGTATGAATCTATGGATAGGCTGAAAAACTGGATATGAGATTTGATAGAGTAAAAACGCTCATAGGTGATGAGAAATTTGAGGTATTATCATCTAAAAAGGTGCTGCTGCTAGGCGTTGGTGGGGTAGGTAGTTTTTGTCTGGATTGTCTATATCGCAGTGGTGTTAGTGATATAACTATTATCGATTTTGATAGATTTGATATCACAAACCAAAATCGCCAGATGCACTCAGAATTACATGAGGGAGAGTTAAAGATAGAGGCTCTAAAAACTCACTATGAAACTATCACGGCACTAAATATTAAAATAACTCCAGAGTGGGTGGAGAGTTTTGATTTTAGCCCCTATGATATAGTGATAGATGCGATAGATGATACAGCTGCAAAGATAGCAATCATTAAAAAAGCTCACAAAAAGCTTATCTCTGCGGTGGGCTCAGCAAAGAGAGTCGATACTACCAAAGTAGAGATTAAATCATTTTGGAAGATAGAGGGTGATAGATTTGCTGCAAAGCTTCGCTCCTTGTTGCGAAAAGATGGCTTCAATGGCGATTTTTTATGTGTCTGTAGTAGTGAGCTATCTAGATGTAGTGAAAAAGGGAGCTTTGTAGGTGTTACAGGAGCTTTTGGGCTAGCACTATGCTCGCTTGCTATGAGAAAACTAGCTAATATAAAATAATAGTTTAGATATAATGACTTTATTAATTATGGAGAATATATATGAGACAAGAGCCGATGACAAAATATGGATTTCAAAAACTTTCAGATGAGTTAAATAGATTAAAAACAGTAGATTTACCAGAGGTAAATAAAGAGATAGAGAGAGCAAAAGAGCTAGGGGATCTAAAAGAGAACTCAGAGTATCACGCAGCAAAAGAGAAGCAGGCATTTATAGGTACTCGCATAGCAGAGCTTGGCGATATTATTGGTTGTGCTGTGATAGTGGATCCTAGTGAATTAGGACATGAGAGAGTTAGCTTTGGCTCTACGGTAGTGCTATGTGATTTAGATAGCGATGAGGAGCTGACATATACTATAGTAGGTGGATTTGAAAGTAGTGTAGAGCGTGGGCTTATATCGTTTCACTCGCCACTTGCAAAGAGTCTACTAGGCAAGGAAGAGGGCGATGAGGTGGTCTCAAAACTCCCTGGCGGTGTGAGAAATTTTGAGCTTTTAGAGGTTAAATATCAGGAGATTGTCTTTGAATAAGATTAGCGTAGGGATAATCGGCGTTAGCGGATATACGGGCTTTGAGCTAGTAAAAATGCTACTACACCATGAGCGTTTTGAGCTAAAATATTGTGCAAACACAGAGGGTGGCTCGACGCTATCACAGCTTCATCCATCACTTATGGGTGTTTTTGATATGGAGGTAGAGGCACTAGATTTAAGCGTTGCTTCTAGTAGATGCGAGCTAGTTTTTCTAGCCCTCCCACATAAAACAGCGATGCAGAGTGCTAAAGTGTTGCTTGGTCTAGGTGTAAAAGTGGTTGATTTATCTGCTGATTATAGATTGTCGCTAGAAAATTATGAGACGCACTATTGCCCTCACGAGGATATAGATAATCTCTCTCATGCTATCTACTCTATTCCAGAACTGCATCACGCTAGCGTAGCGGGTGCATCGTTGGTGGCAAACCCTGGGTGCCATGTCACATCTTCACTGCTTGCTCTTGCTCCATTTTTAGAGTATATCGATACCACGCAACCTATATTTATAGACTCTAAAACAGGAGTCTCTGGAGCTGGAAAATCACCAAGCACAACAGTGCATTATGTATCTGTAAATGATAATATTCACTGCTATAACATCATAAAACATCGCCATAGTATAGAGATAAAAGAGCACGCTTCCAAATTACTAGGCGATGATGTGAAAATCACATTTGTGCCATCTTTGGTGCCTATGAGTCGTGGAATGCTCTCAAATATCTATGCGACGCTAAAGAGTGATATAGATGCGATGGAGATTTTAAGAGAGTACTATAAAAATGAGCCATTTATCAGGGTTCGCGATTTGCCACCACATACTAAAATGACATCGGGAACAAATTTCGCAGATATCTACGCGGCAACTGATGCTAATGCACTAGTCTCTATCTGTGCGATAGATAATCTAATGCGTGGGGCTAGCTCACAAGCACTAGTCAATGCTAATATTATGATGGGACTAGATGCTGATATGGGAGTACCAAAAATCGCCTATGTGCCATAAAATCGCTGATGATGCGATATTTATCGCCGATGCTCATTATGGTAGCTATAGAGAGAATCTATTAAAGCTATTATATGATATAGATAGTGGCAGCGTTGCTACGACACAGCTATTTTTGATGGGCGATATTGCTGATTTGCTATTTGGTGGAGTTGATGCGACTTATGAGCTAAATCGTGATTTTATCGCTCTTTTAGAGTCTATCGGCTCTAAGATAGAGCTCGTCTATCTAGAGGGAAATCATGATTTTAATCTATCAAAAATATTTAAAAATCTAACTATCTACCCTAGAGAGTCTCAGCCTGTAATCTATCGCTATAGAGAGCACAATATCGCACTAGCACATGGTGATTTGTATGGCTCTAGAGGCTATGAGATATATACAAAACTTATACGAAATAGAGCAATTTTAAAATTTTTAAATACTATTAACAATATATTTGGCAATTTTATCATTAATAATCTACTCTCATCGATGCAGAGAAAAAAACATTGCCAAAAGATAGAGCATTTTAGAGATTTAATAGAGAAAAAATTAGAGTTTTATGATATTAAAAATATTGATATTTTAATAGAGGGGCACTATCATCAAGGCGAGAGTTTTAGTGTTTGTGGTATAGAGTATATAAATCTAGATGCTTTTGCTTGTAATGAAAGTTACTTTAGAGTACAATTATTGTTAGATAAGCAAAAAGAGACTTAAAAGGAGTCTGTAATGCTCGGACAGAGTGAGGTATTAAAAGTCGGCTCCAATGAGATGGAGCTTGTGGACTTTCGTATATTTAAGAAAGAATCTGATGAGATATATGAGGGAATCTATGGTATAAATGTGGCAAAGGTGCGTGAGATTATTCGCTACCCAAAGCTCACAGAACTCCCAGGAACACCCGATTATATAGAGGGGATTTTTGATCTTCGTGGTGTTGTGATACCTGTTGTAAACCTAGCAAAGTGGATGGGTGTTATAGAGCCAGATGATATGGAAGAGAAATCTCGCGTAATTATCACAGAGTTTAATAATATACTAATTGGTTTTGTGGTTCATGAGGCTAAACGAATTAGACGCATAAACTGGAAAGATATAGAGCCAGCATCGTTTATCTCTTCTAGTAGCGGTCTTGATGGCTCTAAAATCACAGGTGTGACTCGTATCGAAGATGAAGCGGTGCTTTTGATACTAGATTTAGAGAGTGTTGTTCAGGATTTAGGACTCTATCAGCCAGCTAGTGCGAAGCTAGAAGATGGCAAATATAATTTTGATGGCTATGTATTGCTGCTTGATGATAGTGTTACTGCTAGAAGAATTATCGGTGATGCACTAGAGCAGATGGGGTTTGAGGTCATAGAGGCTACTGATGGAGAAAATGGTCTGCGAATTCTAGAAGAGATGTATGGAAAATATGGCGATGAGTTGCCATCTAAGCTAAAACTAATCGCATCAGATATTGAGATGCCACTGATGGATGGTTTTCATTTTGCGGCAAATGTCAAATCAGATAGTAGATATAAAGCTATCCCGATAGTATTTAACTCCTCTATAAGCGATCACTTTAGTGAGATTCGTGGAAAAGAGGCTGGTGGAGAGGCGTATTTAGTCAAATTTGATTCAAATTTATTTTATGATCAGGTAGCACGAGTAGTTCGAGCTCATGTAGGTTAGGGGGTTGCTATGGATGAATTTCAAGAGATATTACAAGATTTTTTAATAGAATCATTTGAGCTGATAGAGCAGCTTGACCAAGATTTAGTCGATTTGGAGTCTAATCCTAATGATTTAGAGCTACTAAATCGTATATTTAGGGTTGCACATACCGTTAAAGGTGCTAGTTCATTTTTAAACTTTGATATATTGAGTCGCTTGACGCACCATATGGAAAATCTACTCAATATGGCTCGTCATGGCGAGCTTCAAATCACCTCTGATGTAATGGATGTTATATTAGAATCTATCGATTTGATGAAAGAGATATTAGGGTTTATTAGAGATAATGGCAACGATAGCGGATTTGAGATAGAAGCGTGTGTAGCGAGACTTGATGAGGTTGCAAATAGTAAAGGTGCATCAAGCTCTACTGCCGCTGCTGCACCTAGTGAGCCAGTAGTTGAGAAAGCACCAGAACCGCAGGAGCCAGTCGAATCAGATGAAGAGGAGATAGACTACTCAAACCTATCAGATGCAGAGGTCGAGGCTGAAATCGAGAGATTATTAGCAGAGCGACAAGCACAAGATGCGAAAAAACGAGCAGAGAAAAAAGCAGAGGAGCCAGAACAGGCTCCAAAAGAGCAGGCTCCAGCAAAAGTGACAACGCCTGCAAAAGCAACATCTACAGCTGTTAAAAAGGTAGAAAAAGATGACTCAAATAGTGGCTCTGCGATAGAGCAGACTATTAGAGTTGATGTAAAACGACTAGATCATCTGATGAATCTAATCGGAGAGCTAGTTCTAGGTAAAAACCGTCTGATTAAAATCAATGATGATGTTGAAGAGAGATATGAGGGAGAGGCGTTTTTAGAGGAGCTAAATCAGGTTGTATCTATAGTTTCACTTGTAACAACTGATTTGCAAATCGCTGTTATGAAGACTAGAATGCTACCTATCGGTAAAGTCTTTAATAAGTTCCCAAGAATGATTAGAGACCTCTCTCGCGAGTTAGATAAGAAGATAGAGCTAGTTATCACAGGCGAAGAGACAGAGCTAGATAAATCTATTGTAGAGGTTATAGGTGACCCGCTAGTTCATATCATTAGAAACTCATGTGATCATGGTATAGAATCGCTAGCTGAGAGGGTAGATCAAGGCAAAGATGAGACAGGTGTTGTTCAGCTAAAAGCATACCATGAAGGTAATCATATAGTAATCCAGATTATCGATGATGGTAAAGGTCTAGATGCTGATAGATTAAAAGAGATATCGATAGATAAGGGTGTAATCAGCGAAAAAGAGGCTGATTTAATGAGCGATAAAGAGGCATTTGGTCTTATTTTCCGCCCTGGGTTTTCAACTGCAAAACAGGTAACGAGCGTATCTGGTCGTGGTGTGGGGATGGATGTTGTTAAAACAAATATCGAAAAGCTAAATGGATTAATAGATATAGATTCTGAGTTAGGTCATGGAACATCGATAAAATTAAAAATTCCTCTAACGCTAGCGATTATCCAAGCACTTCTAGTAGGGGTGCAAGAGGAGTATTATGCTATACCACTAGCATCTGTTTTAGAGACAGTTCGTATCAGCAAAGATGAGATATATAGCGTCGAGGGTCGCTCTGTTATGAGACTGCGAAACGAGGTTCTATCTCTTGTGCATATTGGAGATATTTTCGAGGTTGAGCGAGTGTTTGATAATAGCGAACACGCTTATGTAGTTGTACTAGGGCTTGCTGAGAGCAAAATCGGTCTAATTGTTGATTCGCTTGTGGGTCAAGAGGAGATTGTTATTAAATCACTAGGCGAGTATCTAAAAGGTATCGAGGGTATCGCTGGTGCAACTATTAGAGGCGATGGTGGTGTTACGCTGATTGTTGATGTGGCAGCACTAATGCAGATGGCAAAATCTGTAAAATCTACCGTGGGTCAAGAGGGTGATGGCAAGGCGGTCTCTAGAGAGAAAAACTCTCCAGAAGATTATGTGGTGCTAATCATAGATGACTCTAAAACAGATAGAAATATTATGCGAAAATCTCTAGAGCCTATGGGTATAACGCTACTAGAGGCAGCTGATGGTGTAGAGGCATTAAATATGCTAAAACAGGGCGATCAGCATTTTGATGCGATGCTAGTTGATATCGAGATGCCTCGTATGGATGGGTATACGCTAGCAGCAGAGATTAAAAAGTATAATAAATACAAAAATCTACCACTAATAGCGGTAACTTCTAGAACAGGCAAGGCTGATAGAATGAGAGGTGTAGAGTCTGGAATGATAGAGTATATCACTAAACCATACTCGCCAGATTATTTAATGAGTGTAGTAAAACGAAATATCAACTTCAAAGAGGGGCTATAAATGAGTGAAAAATTACAACAGATTATAAATAATCAACATAAATCCCTAAATGAAGATGTAAAAATCGATGAGGTGATACAGCTAGTAGGTTTCATCGTTGGCGAAGAGGAGTTCTCGGTGCCAATTTTATCTATCCAAGAGATAATCAAACCTATTAAATGGACAAGAGTGCCACAAACTCCTAACTATATTTTGGGAGTTTTTAATCTAAGAGGTGCTGTTATACCACTAATAGATTTGCGTTCTCGCTTTAGTCTAGAGATGATAAAGCATACTGATGATACGAGGTTTATCGTTATGAAACATAATGATGAGGTGGCAGGTTTTGTTATAGATAGACTTACAGAAGCTATTAGAATGCCAAAGAAAAACATAGGACCTGCACCAGATACTATTAGTGAAGAGGAATCGCTAATAGATGGCGTAGGTAAACAATCAGATAGAATTATCACTATCTTAAAAGTTGAAAAGCTACTAGAGAGAAATTTCTAGCAACTATGATAAGCGAATCAGAGTATCATAGTCGCAGAGTTAAACTGCTACAAAACATCGATGAGGGGGTGTTTATCCTCTCATCAACTCCCATAAAAAACCGCTCTAACGATACAGATTATAGATATAGACAAAATAGTGATTTTTACTACCTCACAGGATTAAATGAACCGAACGCTATAGTTGTATTATCAAAAAACAGTGATGAGACTAGAAGTTATCTATTTTTAAACTCACATGATGATGATTTTGCACTATGGAATGGCGATAGTACCACAATTGAGAGTGCTGATGGTAGATTTATGATAGATGAGTTAGTAGATATCGATAATTTTGAGAGTAAAATATCTGACATTTTAGCAAATCACACTACGCTATATATAGATTTATATGATACTTCAGAGCCTATTGTTAAATCTAAAGAGATAGCAAGCAATATGCGTCAGATGCGTGGAGTAAAAAACTATATCAGAGTGTTTATAGATGTCTTATCAATAATTAGAGAGCTGCGAGCCATAAAATCGCCCGCTGAGATAGAGCTTATTAAAAAGGCTATCGCAGTAACAGCAAATGCACATCATGAGATTATGAGGCGATGTACTCCTGAGTTATATGAGTATCAGCTTCAAGCTACATTTGAATACATCTGCAGTGATAGGGGTGCTAAAAACCAAGCCTATGAGCCGATAGTAGCAGGTGGTGATAGTGCAAATACGCTTCATTATATAGCCAATAATCAGCGATTAGTTGATGGCGATATGGTGCTAGTTGATGCAGGGTGTGAGTATGAGTTATACTCTAGCGATATCACTCGCTCGTTTCCTGTTAATGGTAAATTCTCATCTGCACAAAAAGAGCTATATAATGCGATATTAGAGGCTCAGCTAGAGATTATAGATGCAGTAAAACCATCTATCACTAGAGCCGAGCTTCAATCACTAAGCGAGCGACTGCTCTCGCAAGCTTTGATTGATTTAGGTATTATAAATGAGAGATTGGAGATAGTTTTAGAAAATAGACTATTCAAACGCTATTATCCTCACGGAATAGGGCACTGGATGGGGCTAGATGTTCATGACCCATGTCCATATTATGATGAAAATGGCTCTAGTGTAACACTGCGTGAAAATATGGTGCTTACGATTGAGCCAGCACTCTATTTTAGAGCTGATGATATGAGTGTGCCTGAGCGTTTTAGAGGTATCGGTATTAGAATAGAGGATAATATTCTAGTAACTGCAGCGGGGAGTGAAAATCTCTCATCAGCTATAGCCAAAACTACTGATGAGATAGAGGCGATTATGGCTAGTTGTAGCTCCAGCCACTAAGCCCATCTTTGGCTTGTGGAAACTGCTCGCTATCTCCTAGAAAATCTATTAGATGCAGTTTTTTATGCGGTATCTGCATCGCTTCGTTTGGATCTATTAGGTATCGTGGCATCGGGCTCTCTTGAGCTGTAATAGCAAATGCTATAGGTGCAAGCGTGCTTAGTAGATGTGAGCTTTCGCTCACTCTTAGCTCTTGGCAAAATTTATCAAATACCGCATCTTTATACTGAGGAGGAATCTCCTCTGTGGTGTTTAAAAATATACTAAAATGTAGAGGCAACTCATTTGCCATCATCGATGGTGCGACACTAACTATATACTCTACGCCATCAAGCAGTGCATCTATTTCACTATGGTTTAGATAGCCTTTAATCTCTATAGATTTTACCTGCATATCAATCCTTTAAAACTCTCTCTAGTAGCGATGCCATACCGATATGTAGATTGTAGTTTGAGACTGGAAAATCGACCATCTCATTTGTTAAATCTACACTGTAGCTACTGAGATATTTTCCTAGTGTCTCTAAATCTATCGGCTTATATCCATCTGCAGTAAACTTGAGTTTTAGTAGCTCATTTGCATCGTTGCTTTTAGCTAGCGTAAATGCCAAGCCTCTCAAGCTCATTAAATCGCACCATCTTAGCAGTAACTCGGCATCTAGAGCCTCTTTGTGATTGCCCTCTGGATCAAATAGTAGCTTTTGCTCTCTCAGTGGTATTAGTACGCTTAAAATCGCCTCTACTAGCAGTGGCGTTTTTTGTTTCCAAAATGGAGCATCATCGGTGCGTTCAATCGCTGCTTTAATCGCACTAACTATAGAGACGGAATCTTTTGTCGCTAAAAGTGCTGATATGGGTTTAAGTATCATAGATTTACCTAATTTTTGTATAACTTTAACTATATTTGTATAATTTATAGCTAAATTTTAGGAGTAGTTTTGTGGATAAAGGGTATTTGACAAATTTTTGTGCGGCTGCTGTGGTGGGTGGCTCATATTTGGTTGATGGTGAGATAGGCTCAATTATGCGTAGCAGTGGGCTGTTTGCACTCTCTGGTGCTATCACTAATCAGCTAGCTATCCATATGCTATTTGAGAGAGTGCCGTTTTTGTATGGCTCTGGGATAATACTTGATAAATTTGAGGATTTGAAACTCTCTATTAGGGATTTGATGATGGAGCAGTTTTTCACATCTAGCAAAATAGAGCAGTTTATCACTTCAAATAAAAACGAGCTAGATATATCACCCATTATCGAAACAACTGATTTCACCCCCGCATATGATGCACTTGTAGATACTATAATGGGCTCTAGTTTTGGTGGTATGCTTGGGATGTTTGGAGGTGAGGCTATTATATCAAAGCTAAAGGAGCCATTTTTGGATAAGCTAAAAGCCTCCACTATAGAGATAGCTAGCAGTGATAGCTTCAAGAGCTCTCTAGAGCTACATCTAGGCTCTAAAAGCGATGATTTGGTAGAGAGAATCGAATCTATCGTCGATGAGAGATTAGATGAGCTCACTCCTGTGATGGTAAAAGAGATGATTCATAATATTATAAAAGAGCATCTAGGGTGGCTTGTGGTGTGGGGTGGAGTCTTTGGAGGGCTTATAGGATTTGTTAGCTATTTTATCATCTAAATGATTTTATATAAAAGACTTGACATTAATCGACTCAAGTTATATAATTATATCAACTAAACAATAAAGGATTAGATATGTCAAACATTTTTGAAAAATTAACACACCAAATGTCACAAATGATAGAGTCATCAGTTTCACTAGCACTACATAGTAAAAATAGTGAAGTAGAGCCAGTGCACTTTTTATGGGCACTACTAGCAAACTCTAATTCGCCTCTAAATCAGATGCTAAATAAGATGGGGGTAGATAAAACCGCCATAGAGCTAGAGGCAAAAAGTAGTGCCGAGAAACTACCAAAAGTATCATCAA
The DNA here is from genome assembly GCA_964650175.1 of uncultured Campylobacterales bacterium. Lineage (GTDB taxonomy): Bacteria > Campylobacterota > Campylobacteria > Campylobacterales > Sulfurimonadaceae > CAZYTC01. Next base: position 22,360 of record CAZYTC010000007.1, read on the forward strand.
TCACAAAAGAGTCAATGAGGCTCTCAAAAAATTTTGCAGATGCACTAGAGCGAGGTGCGGGGCAGATGATACAAAGTGGCGATAGTTTTTTAGCGATAGATACATTTATTATCGCAAATCTATCTATACCGCCATTTAGTGATATTTTGGCTAAATATATAGATATTTCAGAGCTTAAAAAAGAGTTTGAATCATCTCGCGCGGGAGCTAAAATAGAGTCTCAAAGTACAGATGAGAATCTAGAGGCACTAACAAAATATGGTATCGATTTAACGACACTTGCTAGTGAGGGTAAGCTGCCACCTGTGATAGGTAGGGATGAAGAGATATCTCGCACCATGCAGATTTTAATAAGAAAAACTAAAAATAATCCAATACTGCTAGGTGAACCGGGGGTGGGCAAGACGGCTCTTGTAGAGGGGCTAGCACAGCGAATTTATAATAAAGAAGTACCGCTATCGCTACAAAACAAGCGAGTAATAGCACTCGATATGTCCGCACTTATCGCAGGGGCAAAATATAGAGGAGAGTTTGAAGATAGGCTAAAGGCAGTCATCGATGAGGTGAGAAAATCGGCAAATATTATACTATTTATCGATGAGATACACACTATCGTGGGTGCTGGAGCATCAGAGGGGTCGATGGATGCAGCAAATATCCTAAAGCCAGCTCTAGCTCGTGGAGAGCTACACACCATAGGGGCGACGACGCTAAAAGAGTATCGCAAATATTTTGAAAAAGATGCAGCACTAGAGCGACGATTTCAGCCTGTGCATGTGGAGGAGCCATCTATTAATGAGTCACTGCAGATTTTACGAGGGATAAAAGAGCGTCTAGAGGTTCACCATAATGTTACGATAACAGATTCAGCACTTATCTCTGCAGCAAAGCTATCACAGCGATATATAAATGATAGATTTTTACCAGATAAAGCAATTGATTTAATCGATGAGGCAGCTGCGGAGCTAAAGATGCAGATAGAGTCAGAACCTCACGCACTCTCGGCTATAAAGAGGCTTCAAACTCAGCTACATGTAGAAAAAGAGGCTCTAAAGATGGAAGAATCCGCAGCCAATACTAAACGGTTAGAGGAGATAGAAAAAGAGCTAGCAGACGCTGATGAGGAGCGACGAGCACTAGAGAGTCAGTTTAACCATGAAAAAGAGGTTTTTAATAAAATTTCTGCCATAAAAATAGAGATTGAGCAGAAGAAAAAAGAGGCTGAGGGTGCAAAAAGCTCTGCTGATTTTAACAAAGCCGCAGAGATAGAGTATGGCGTTATCCCAAAACTATATGAGGATGAAGCATCGCTAAATGAGCAGTGGAAGATGATGCAAGAGAGCGGAACGCTACTAAAAAATAGCGTCGATGAGGCATCTATCGCTAGTATCGTCAGCAGATGGACTAAAATCCCAGTAAACAAGATGCTACAAAGTGAAAAAGAGAAGATATTGCATATCAAAGATGAGTTAGATCGTGAGGTAGTGGGTCAAGAGAGAGCAACTTTTGCAATCTCTAGAGCGATAAAACGAAACAAAGCAGGGCTGAGCGATGGCACTAGACCGATAGGCTCATTTTTGTTTCTAGGGCCAACAGGTGTGGGTAAAACTCAAACAGCTAAAACACTAGCAAAATTTCTATTTGATAGTAGTGAGGCGATGATTAGAATCGATATGAGTGAATATATGGAAAAACACTCAGTCTCACGGCTCGTTGGTGCAGCCCCTGGATATGTGGGGTATGAAGAGGGTGGTCAGCTAACAGAGGCGGTAAGACGCAAGCCATATAGCGTAGTGCTATTTGATGAGGTAGAAAAAGCCCATAGTGATGTATTTAATATACTGCTTCAGGTGCTAGATGATGGCAGACTTACCGACAACAAAGGTGTTGTGGTAGATTTTACAAATACGATTATCATATTAACCTCAAATATCGCAAGTGATAAGATTATGGCAAATGCAGGTAGTGAAAATATAGATTCGCTAGTTTTAGAAGATTTAAAACACTACTTTAGACCAGAGTTTTTAAATAGATTAGATGATATGGTGGTATTTAATCCGCTAGGCGAGGGTGAGATAGAGAAGATTGTAGAGCTATTTTTTAGTGAGATTGCCCAAAAGGTAGCCGAGCGAGAGATGAGCCTAGAGCTAACAGATGCGGCTAAAAAATATATCGCAGAGGCTGGATTTGATCCAGTTTATGGGGCTAGACCGCTAAAGCGAGCACTATATGAGATAGTAGAAGATAGACTAGCTGATATGATACTAGGTGGTGAGATAGTAGATGGCTCTAGTGTTACTTTTGATATAGTTGATGGTGAAATTGTGGTAAATGTGGCATAATTTCATTATGAGAATATTTACGATTTTACTACTAATATATAGTATTAGCTTTGGGTGCACGGGTGATTGTATGACCTGCCATCCAGTGTTAGCTAAAAATATAGAGAATGATGAGAGACATAAAAGTATGCTTGGATGCATAAATTGTCACGCCTCAAACCCTGATAGTATGGCAGAATGTGGAAGCGATTGCTACTCTTGCCATCCTGTCTCAAAGATGGAGGCAACAGGTGTAGCTGAGCATATGGTTATTAGAGAGTGTCGTGATTGTCATATGAAGATGCAGATAGATTTAAATATCGCTACCCCTACTGGACAATCTTCTATGCCTAGCCTGCGAGATTTTCTGTCGCAGTAGGCTATTACGCGTAGATAGCTTTTTGTTGCTCCTCAAAGCTTTTGAGAATCTTCTCAAGTAGTTTTTGAGCCTCTTCTATCATCTTTTCGTTTATATCTACTTTTTGTATAGCGTTATCAAATAGATCTACTACACTTTTTTGTGCCAGTGTTTTTAGCGAATCTTGTGATTTTGTATATGGACCAAATATGTCTGCAATATTGTGTGCTAGCATACTTATAGGTGAGTTTTGATTCCCTTGCTCTAGATTTTTCATAAAATTATCTATATATGGTTGAGCAATTTTCATAAGCTCCTCTATCTCTTTTTTGTCATTCTCATCTATGCCGTTTTCTGTTTCGATTTTAAACGAGAAAGCTTGCAGTGAAGAGAAGCTAAAGCTACTAGCAGAGCCATTTGCATTTTTGGCACTTGCCATGGAGAGGTTGCTCTCATTTTTAAAGTTTAAATCGATTTTGTCGCCTGTGCTAGTTCTCATAGAGATAGCTAAATCGTGAGATTTATAAGCATTTAGTGCAGAAGAAACCATAATGTAACCTTTGAGTTTTTAAATCATTAATATATAGCTATATCGGCACATTTTGAGATAGTTTTAGCTAAACTTTTATAAAACTTAACCCATCTTTAAGTAAGAATCCTCTATTATTGCGTGCTAAAAATTTCAAAAGGGATATGGTTATGAAAAGAACATACCAACCGCATAATACGCCACGCAAAAGAACACACGGTTTTCGTGCTAGAATGGCAACTAAGAACGGTCGTAAAATAATCAATGCTAGAAGAGCAAAAGGTAGAAAACGATTGTCTGTGTAAATGGTTTTGATACTCTAAAACTCCATAGTGAGTTTAGTAGAGTCTATCAAAAAGGTAAAAATGCCCACTCAGTTAGTATAGCACTCTTTTATCTGCCTCTAAAGGCTCAAAAAAGAGTAGGATATACAGCTAGCAAAAAGGTGGGAAACGCCGTAGTGAGAAATCACTGCAAAAGACGCCTAAGAGCTCTCTTTAGAGAGTATAGCCCAAAACTACCAGATGGTTGGTATGTTTTTGTAGCTAAAAGGGGTCTGTTTGATAATAATTTTGATGAAATCAGACGCGATTTTAACTATGTTTTAAGAAAAACAGGAGCTGTGGTGGGAGCTAGTAGTGATTAGAGCTTTCTTTCTTAAGCTTTTGTGGTTATATAGACACTCATTCTCTTTGGTAACACGAGGCTCGTGTCGCCACTACCCATCGTGCTCAGAGTTTGCCTTATGGCAGTTTGAGCAAAATAGACTCTCTGTTGCTTTTTTATCTACATTTTTAAGAATATTGCGTTGTAATCAACTGTTTCGCGGTGGAATAGATTATCCAATCATAAAAAAACCACAGCTCAAACCAGAAAATCTTAACATTAATAGGGTAAAATACTGGTTCGTTCCATATAAGCAGAACTATTTTTTGATTAAAAATTTTTACTATAAAGGTTAATTGTGCTAGAAAAAATGACACCAAACCAACGACTGATGGTAGCTGTTGCAGTTACTATACTATTTTTTATAGGCTATACCGCCATAATTCCCCCGCAACCAGAGATAGCAGAGCAAAACACATCAGTAGCTATAGAGCGTAGTGTTAGTAGTAGTGAAGTAGAAACTAGCTCTAGTGATATAGCAAGCGAGATGCCAGCTATTAAAACAACTAGTACAGATTTGCTAACAACGATATCATCAAAAGATTTCGTCTTAAAGGTCGATACACTAGGGCGTATCTCATCTGTTGTACTAAATAGTGAAAAACATTTTAATAAAAATGGCAAAAAATCAGAGCTAATATCATCTGAGGGTGCAAAACCACTACAGATTAAGTTTGCAGATGATGAGTTAAATACTCTGGCGTCTAAAACACCATATACAACCACAAAAGAGGGCATCACTCTAGGTGAAAATGGCAAAGGCACTGTAGTTTTAACACAAAACTTACCAGATTTAGTAGTTACAAAAAAGGTAACTTTTTATAGTGATGGTCACTATGATGTAGATATCTCTCTATCGCAAGAGAAAAAATATTCGCTCTATCTAGGTCAGCACGCTAGCGTGGCAGAACAGATGATGACTGTGGCGGGCGCTATGGTCTATCATGGCGATGATAAGTTTGATATCTTTGAAGATGGCGATGTAGATGGTAGATCTATTTTTAGTGGCGTTCACTTGGTTTCATCGTTTGATCAATACTATGCGACGATATTTTATGGTCTAAATAGAGATTATCAAATCTACATAGATAGAGATAACAATAGCAATGCTATAGCATATCTAGAGGGGCACAAAAATCTAAAACTAAATGGTTTTATCGGGCCAAAAGAGTATAAAAATCTAAAATCAATAGACCCAGTATTGGTAAATGCAATAGAGTTTGGATGGTTTACATTTGTAGCAAATCCGATTTTTAAAGTGCTATTATGGCTACATGGTATGATTGGTAACTGGGGTTGGGCTATTGTGGCACTAACTATTTTGATTAGAATAGTGCTCTATCCACTAACTCACAAGGGTATGGTCTCTATGCAAAAAATCAAAGAGATTGCCCCTCGTATAAAAGAGCTTCAAGAAAAACACAAAGGCGATCCAGCACGAATGAACGCTACTGTGATGGAGATGTATAAAAAGCATGGTGCAAACCCACTTGGCGGATGTCTACCGTTATTGCTACAAATCCCTGTATTTTTTGCGATTTATCGTGTGCTATTAAATGCGGTTGAGCTACAAGGTGCTCCTTGGATATTGTGGGTAAATGATCTCTCTAGAATGGATCCATATTTTATACTACCACTGCTAATGGGTGCGACAATGTATTATCAACAACGCATCACACCGAGTAATTTTACAGACCCACTGCAAGAGAAAATTTTTAAATTCTTGCCTGTGATATTTACATTTTTCTTTATCACATTTCCAGCAGGGCTTGTGCTATATTGGTTTGTAAATAACCTATTTTCTATAATGCAACAATATCTAGTAAATAAGCAGTTTGAGGCAGCTAGAGCAGCTAGGGCGGAGCAAAAAGAATGAAAAAGATAGAAGCAACAACTCTAGAAGAGGCGTACTCAAAAGCATCGACAGAGCTTGGTTGTTCTGTAAGCCAGCTAGAGGTAGAGGTTATACAATACCCTACAAAAGGGATACTAGGACTATTTAAAAAGCCAGCGATTATAGTTGCTACAGCTAAAAATGCTCCAGCAGTAAAAGAGAAAGAGCAACCTATCTATAAGCATGAAGAGCCAGATGAAGTTGATAGTTATGAGTTAGAGTTAGATGATAAATATTATGAGCAAAAAGATGACTATGTAGATGAAGATGGCGAGTTTTATGATTTGACGACTGAGCAGTGTGCAGCAGAGGTAAAAGAAAAAATCAATGAGCTATTTAAATCAATCTGCTATAACATAGATGAGATTGATGTAAAAGTTTATGATGATAATACGCTACTCGTAGAGTTTAGCGGTGCTGATAGTGCACTGATGATAGGAAAAGAGGGATATAGATATAAGGCTCTTTCGTATATGCTCTATAATTGGGTGAGTGCAGAGTATGGAATGCAACTGCGTCTAGAGATTGCAGAGTTTTTGAAAAACCAAGAGGAGTCAATCTCTAGGTATCTAATCAGCGTTTGTGAGAGTGTTGATATGGATGGTAGAGCTCAGACAAAAGTGCTTGATGGCGTGCTCGTACAGATAGCACTGCGTCAGCTACGCGATAGATATCCAGATAAATATGTAGCTATACGCTCCACATATGATGGTGGTAAATTTATCATCATCAATAGCTATCACGAATTTAGATGAGTGATACAATAGTAGCTATCGCCACAGCAAATGGCGTAGGCTCTATCTCCATAGTGCGACTTAGTGGCTCTGATGCTCTAGCTATTGCACAAAAAATTATCAAAAAAGATAGCCTCAGCGTGCGATACGCACATCTTTGCTCTTTATATAGCAGTGACAGTAACCTCATAGATAAATCGATAGTTATATATTTCAAAGCCCCATATAGTTTTAGTGGTGAGGATATAGTTGAGTTTCAATGTCATGGCGGACATATTGTAGCTCAGCAGGTTTTAGAGGCAACACTATATTTTGGTGCCAGACTCGCTAGAGCAGGTGAGTTTAGCCAAAGAGCATTTTTAAATAACAAGATGGATTTAACCGAAATCGAGGCGATGGCAGCACTCATAGAGGCTAAAAGTGCCGATGCTGCCTCTGTTTTAGCAAAACAGCTTAGGGGTGATCTGAGGCATTATATAGAGAGTATTAGAGATGAGCTGATAACTATAATCGCTCATTGTGAGGTTCTTATCGATTATGCCGAGGAGGATTTACCACCAGAGCTGTATGATTCTATTATCGCTAAATTAAATGAGTTGGCTAAAAAGCTAGAGAGTACACTAGAATCTAGCAAACGCCGTAGTGCAATGTTGCAGGGCTTTCGTGTCGCTATTGTGGGTAAACCAAATGTGGGTAAAAGCTCACTGCTTAATGCACTGCTAGATTATGAAAGAGCGATAGTGAGCGATATTGCAGGCACAACTCGTGATACTATAGAAGAGCAGGTGCGAATTGGTACACATATTATACGGCTTGTTGATACCGCAGGTATTAGAGAATCTAGCGATATAATAGAGCGTATAGGGATAGAGAGATCTATCGAATCGATAGATAGTAGTGATATTGTTGTAGCACTATTTGATGGGAGCCGTGAGATAGATAGTGAAGATAGTGCGATTATAGAGCTTTTAAAAAATAGCACAAAAGATAAGAGCGTTTTGGTATTTATAAATAAAAGCGATTTAGAGCTAAAGATTGATATATCACAAATCGCAGAGTTTAATCCTATAAAAATCAGCACAAAGAGCTCTATCGATGTAGTGAGTCATGCACTAGAGGCTATTATGGATGTAGAGAATGATTCTGATGAGATGATGCTAATCTCTCTGCGTCAAATAGAGTCCACGAAAGCGGCACTGCTCAATATAAAAGAGTCACTAATACCGCTAGAAGATGGCGAGCTAGAGCTATTTACATACCATATAAATGAGGCACTAAAATCTATCAGCTCTATCTCTAGAGTATACGAGATAGATGAGATGTTTGATAAGATGTTTGGGGATTTTTGTCTAGGCAAATGATATATATAGGTGTAGATTTAGGGCTAAAGAGGATAGGTTTAGCGATGAGCGATGGTGGCGTAGTTGTGCCACTTCCTGCGATAGAGCGAAAAAACCGTAACCAAGCCGCAAATGAGCTAAAAGCGGTGTTAGCTGAGTATGGTGCAGATATTTTAGTGATGGGTATCCCTATGGGTAGCGATAGTGAGGATGAGATGAGACGAAGAGTGGCTCATTTTCTCTCTTTAGTAGAGTTTAGTGGCGAGATAGCATATCAAGATGAGTCATTTAGCTCACAAGAAGCCGAGGAGCTGATGAGAGGTGAGATAAAATATATCCGAGATGGGCGGATAGATTCACTCTCAGCAAAGATTATATTACAGAGGTATCTCTCTAGAGTAGATTAAAAAACTCTGCAGCTTCGCTCTCATCATCACTAAGTGTGCTGTAGTCGCTATCATTTTTAAGCAGATGTGATATTTTTTGTTTGCAATAGCTGTTTGCAATCTCTAGAGCTTGATTTTTATCACTAATAAACCCCAGTCCGCTAAATTGATATGGCTCAGCCTGCTCAATACATAAAATCACCCCATCAGCGTGCTCTTCTAGCATATCAACTATCTCTCTATATGTGATATTAAACTCTGTTGCATGCCATCCGATTTGCTCTAGCTCTTTTATGGCAAATCTATCGATACCATCGGCAGATGTATCATCATATGTGGCATTTAATCTATTAATATTTATAATATTTTGCCAAAGCCCAAACGCTTTTATGAGAACCCTGTTTTCATCTTCTACGATTTTATATGAGCTATCTAGCATCGATGCAATAGTGGGTGGTGTGACGCTTAGCATAGATGGTTTGTTTGCTTTGCCTTTGAAAATCGCTATCAAATCATCACTAAATGGCTCAAATTTTATAGCACCTGAAATATCGATAGCAAACTCAGTGTTTGTATTTATCGCATTTAATAGCTCATTTTTATCCACAACTATAATCTCATTAAATAGATTAAATTTTCTCATTTAGTACTCTTTTGTAATTTTAATGGGTATTTTATCTATAAAAAGTAGATATTATATAAAAGTAATTTTTAGAGCCCACCACTAAGTTTTTCCTAATAAATTTTTATGCTTATATTTGGTATAATCACGCAAAATTTTAGCGTTTTTAGCTTATTAAGGATAGATTTATGGCATTAAATGTCTACTATGATAAAGATTGTAATACAGCTCTAATCAAGGGCAAAAAGGTAGCAATGGTTGGCTTTGGTTCACAAGGTCATGCACACGCTGAAAACCTAAGAGATAGCGGTGTTGAAGTTGTTGTTGGTTTAAAAAAGGGCGGTAGCTCATGGGCAAAAGCAGAGGCAAAAGGGTTCAAAGTAATGAGCGTTGCAGAAGCTAGTGCATATGCAGATGTAGTTATGATACTGCTACCAGATGAGACTCAAGCAGAAGTTTACAAAAACGAAATCGCTCCAAACCTAAAAGATGGTGCAACTGTTGCATTTGGTCACGGCTTTAACATCCACTATGGCAGAATCATCCCTGCATCAAACATCAATGTTATGATGATTGCTCCAAAAGCACCAGGCCACACTGTTAGAAGTGAATTTGTAAAAGGTGGTGGTATTCCAGATATTATCGCAGTTCACGCTGACCCAAGTGGCAATACAAAAGAGTTAGCACTATCTTATGCATCTGCAATTGGTGGCGGTAGAACAGGTATTATCGAAACTACATTTAAAGATGAGACTGAAACTGACCTATTTGGTGAGCAAGCAGTTCTTTGTGGTGGTGTTTCAGCACTAATTCAAGCTGGTTTTGAGACTCTAGTAGAGGCTGGATATCCAGAAGAGATGGCATATTTTGAGTGTCTACACGAGATGAAACTAATCGTTGATTTGATTTTTGAAGGCGGTATTAAAGATATGAGATACTCTATCTCTAACACTGCAGAATATGGCGATATGGTTTCAGGACCACGCGTAATTAACGAAGAGTCTAAAAAGGCTATGAGAGAAGTATTGCGTGAAATCCAAAATGGACAGTTCGCAAAAGATTTCATCCTGGAGGGTCAAGCTGGTTATCCTAGAATGAATGCTGAGAGAAACAATCTTGCAGCACACCCAGTGGAAGTTACGGGTGAGAGATTACGCGAAATGATGCCTTGGATTAAAGCAAACAAAATCGTAGATCAATCTAAAAACTAACACTTTGAGGGCATTAGCCCTCATCCACATCTATGGCAAAAAGAAAACCAAAAAAATCTTCACTATTAGCATATCTAGCTATTTTTATCGGCACTATTTTTATTATAGCTATATCTATGATGATAGGTTATACCTATGGTAAAAATGAGTCAAAAAGCGTCATAGAGAGCGAACAACTAAATACCAAAGAGCTAGTAGAGAAGCTCCGCTCTATCGTATCATCTGCTGATTATTCGCTCTATGAGATAGAGGGTGCAAAGCATGAATATGATACGACACAAACACCTCCAAAACCACATCTGCGAGAAGAGCCACAAGAGATAAAAGATGCAAAGCTAGTCATAATTATAGATGATGTGGCAACTGCCAAAGATATAGAGATGATAAAATCTACAAAACTGCCTCTGGTTATGTCATTTTTGCCCCCAAATGTTATTCATCCAGACTCTGCTTTACTAGCTAGCAATATAGATAATTATATGGTTCATCTGCCATTAGAGGCACAAAATTATGATTCACCAGAGCCTATAACACTACTAGCTGGTGCTAGTTATGATGAGATAGATGCACAGATTGCTAGCGTAAAATCACTATTTCCAAAAGTAAAATATATAAATAATCACACAGGCTCGAAATTTACAGATGATAGAGAGTCTATGAGCAAGCTACTGCAAGTGCTAAATGCCCATAATATCAAGTTTGTAGATAGTAGAACAATAGGCAGTAGCAAGGTTGCAGAAGCTAGCAAAGAGCTAGGTGTGAGATATTTAGGGCGAGATATATTTTTAGACCATGAAAGTGGCGTAGAGTATGCAAAATCTCAGATAATAGAGGCTATAAAAGTTGCCAAAAAACATGGATACGCTATCGCCATAGGGCATCCAAAACGAGATACTATCAGAGCCCTCATAGAATCAAAAGAGCTTTTAGAGAGCAGTGTCAAGATAGTGGGTATTGAGCAGATATAGTCTTATCTCAAAATATGTCAATTTGTCATATTTTTTACCTTTTATAAACTTTTATGCTACTATTTATAAAACATTTTAGAGAATAGTTATGGAAAATCAAAATCTAGTAGTTTATAATGATGGAGAGTTAGAGCTCAGAGTCTCTGTGAGTAATGAGAATATTTGGCTAACACAAAAACAGATGTCAGAGTTATTTGACACAAGTACAGATAATATCGGACTACACTTAAAAAAATATTTATCTTGAAAAAGAGTTAAATGAATCTGCAACTACCGAGGAATTCTCGGTAGTTCGATTAGAGGGCAAAAGATCTGTAAAGAGGACACTTATCCACTACAATTTAGATGCAATCATATGCGTGGGCTATAGGGTTAGTTCAGTCAGGGCTACGAAATTTCGTCAGTGGGCAACAGCCATATTAAAGTCATATATACAAAACAGCTATGTAATCAATAGTGATAAAATCACAAATGAGAGGTTTGTAACTTTAGAAAATAGTGTAAATATTTTAAAAACTCAGGTGGATAAATTTAATTCGTTTTTAAAAGATAATTCTCTAGAATTTAACCAAGGTATCTTTTATGATTCTCAAATCTATGACGCCTATAATTTTATAAATGACTTGCTAAAGAGTTCTAAAGCAGAAGTAATTTTAATAGATAGCTATATAGATGACTTTATTTTCACACTATTTTCTAAATATCCAAATCTAAGTTTTATTATATATACAAACAGTATCAATAAACAGTTAAAGCTAGATTATGAAAAATACTCTAAACAATACTCAAATATAGAACTAAAAACCTTTAAAAACTCTCACGATAGATTTTTGATAATCGATAAAAAAGAGATTTATCATATAGGGGCGAGCCTGAAAGATTTAGGTAAAAAGTGGTTTGCATTTGGCAAGTTAGAGTTAGATGTAAAAGAGATGATAGGTAAGCTAACACAGCAGAGATGAGCCCTATGCTATAAAATATGTCAATTTGTCATATTTTTCACTATTTTATCGAATTTAAGTTATTATTGTTAAAAAAGATAGATGATGGACTTTTTACAAGAGTTATATAATATAGATAAAAATATCAAATACTTAGGTAATCTAGAGCTACTATCTCGCAAGCGAGTGGCAATAGTGGGTAGCAGAAAGCCGACCCAATACGCTAGTCACTATACATATAGTATTGCAAAAGAGCTAGCACGAGTAGGGGTTTGTGTGGTGAGTGGTGGAGCGATGGGGGTCGATGCGATAGCTCATAGTGGAGCGGGGGCGGCAAATACCATAGCTGTTATGCCATGCGGGATTGATTTAAGGTATCCTGCGATAAATAGAGCACTATTAGATGAGATAGCTGCTAATGGGCTGATGATTAGCCAATTTGAAGATGGATTTAAAGCGACAAATTGGAGCTTTGTGGTGCGAAATAGAGTTGTGATAGCACTGAGTGATGTCGTGATAATCACTCAAGCAGATCTAAAAAGTGGCAGTATGGTAAGTGCCGAGATAGCTAAAGAGTTAGGCAAAGAGATTTTCGTACTGCCACACATAATAGGCGAGAGCGAGGGAACAAACTCGCTTCTTGAGAGTGGCGAGGCAAAAGGGATATATAATATACCATCTTTCATAGAGCGTTTTGGCGTAGCACCAAGCGGGGTAGATAGTAGTGATGAGTTTTTGCTATTTTGTGCCACTAGACCTAGCTATGAAGATGTTTTTGCTAGGTTTAGCGATAGGCTATTTGAGGCGGAGCTAAGCGGTATAATCGAGATAAAAGATGGTAGAGTCTCTCTGGTTTAGGTTAGATAATCATCATCGCATCGCCATATGAGTAGAATCTGTATTTATGCTCTATCGCTGTGGCATATATGCGGTGCATCTCATCTACTCCGACAAATGATGAAACTAGCATCAGCAGTGTAGATTTAGGTAGATGAAAATTTGTCAGCAGATAGTCAGTTCGTATGGGCTGATTATTAGGATGCAGAAATATATCAGCCTCTCCGCTAGCGTTTTGAGTTCGCTTGTAGTGCTCTATAGTTCTAGTGGCTGTGGTGCCTATGGCTAAAATTTTTGTATCACTATCTAGTAGATTTTTTGTAGCATTGTCGATATTGTAATACTCTCTATGCATCGGATGATCTAATATATCATCTACATCTACAGGCTTAAAGGTCCCAGAGCCCACATGTAGGGTCAAAAATCGATAATCAAATCGATTTTTTAGAGCTTCAAACAGCTCATCGCTAAAATGTAGCGACGCAGTAGGTGCTGCGACTGCTCCGCTGTGATTTGCAAATACGCTTTGATACTCTATCTCATCGCTAGCATCATCTGCCCTATCGATATATGGAGGTAGTGGAATATGACCAATTTCATCTAATATTATAATCAAATCCTCACATCTAAGAGGTTTGTTATCTAGATAAAAATGTACAATTCTTGAGCCATCACTATGTAGCTCTATCACTTTTGCTGATAGGTTTTTATCAAATATGAGCAAGCTATCAGGTTTGACCTTGCCTCTGATGTAGACATTTATATCATATGAGTTTAGGGCTCTATTTATCAGTAGCTCTATAGAGCCACCACTAGATTTATGCCCATAGATGCGGGCTTTTATAACCTTTGTATCATTTAATACCACAGTAGTATCACTAGGGATAAAATCTAGTATCTCATAGAAATATCGATGTGATATGGATTTTGTAGCTCTATTATAGATGAGTAGTTTTGCACTATCTCTAGGGCTAGCAGGGTGTGATGCTATGAGCTCTGGTGGTAGCTCATAGTCATAACTAGCTGTTTTGAGGGGATTCATCTAGGTCTTCTTCCTCATCATCCGCTTCTATAGGAGGGGCTGGATTTACCGCTCTAACGATGAGTATCGATACGCCATATAGTAGTGTTAGAGGTATCGCCATCAATGTCTGTGTTAAAACATCTGGTGGAGTTAAAATAGCTGAGAGCATAAAAATTAAAACTATCGCATATCTAAAAAATCCTGCCATTTGACGATCATTGACAAGCCCTAAGAGTGCCAGAAAATATGAAACCACTGGAAGCTCAAAGGCTATTCCAAATCCCATCATAATTTTGGCTATAAAATCTACATAATCTTCTATATTTATGAGTGGCACAAACTCAAATGCACCAAACTCTATCATAAAATTAAAACCAAAAGGTGTTACTATGTAGTATGCAAAGAGTGCTCCGATGAGAAACATAGATGTCCCACCAAATATAAATGGATAGAGCATTTTTTTCTCATTATCATATAGCCCAGGGGCGATAAATAGCCAGATTTGAGCTAGCACTACAGGTAGTGCTGCTAGTAGTGCTGCATAAAATGCAACCTTTAGTGCTACAAAAAATGTTCCACCTACTTGGGTTGTGGTTACCATCCCTTTTGCGGCATTTGGTGCTACTTTTGCCACTTCATCAAGTGCTGCATTTAGCGGAGCTGTAAGCCACTGCATAATAGGCTCATGAAATGCAAACATCACAAAAAATAGAACTATTACAGTCCCTACGCTGATACCTAGGCGTTTACGAAGCTCTACTAGATGGGGTCTTAAATCTTCAAACATTATACATTCTCGCTATTTTCTTTTTTATTTTTAGGTGTAAATGTTATAACTTCTGGCTCTTTTGGTGCGGGTGGGGCTGATGGCTCCTCTATAGTTTCGATGATATCATCTTTTATGTGGGTTATCTCTTTGCCTATCTCTTGGACATTGCTCATTCGCTCTAGCTCTGCACTAGCACTTTGGAGCTCTTTTTTATAGCTATCGACGCTATCTTTTAGCTCATCTAACTTCATCTCTTGAGCTAGTGTATCTTTTGCACTATTTACGGTGCCTTTTACCTGTCTAAAAAACTTTGCCACATCGACCATTGCAGTTGGGAGCTTGTCTGGTCCTAAAAATAGTACCGCCAAAATCGCAATGATTAAAATCTCCCCTAAACCCATTCCAAACATATAAAAAATCCAAATATTAAATTAAAGAGTTTAATTCTACCAAAAAAATCTTAATACCCTTCTATATATAGAGCAATTTCATCTGATAGTAGATAGTTGTTGTTGTAAAATCTGCCGTTTTTATACTCTAGTATACCGCTATTAGCTAGCTCTTTTGCTCTTTTTAAAAACTTTCTATCTAAAATCATCTCATCTATGCCGACGCAGCTGCGAAGTGCTAGAAAAATCTGCTCGCTTATCATATCATCAGGAGCTAACTCTTCTGTGCTGATTTGAAGTGGGTTTTTTATGTAATCTTCTATCACAGTAGATGGATAAAGACGACAATTGTCTAAAAATCCAACCGCACCGCTGCCGATACCGATATAATCTTTGTATCTCCAATACCCTAGATTGTGAAATGAGCGATATTTGCCAAAATTTGATATCTCATATTGCTCTAACCCAAAACTCTCTACATAATCAAAAAGCCATTTTGTAAGCTCTAAATCCTCACTGCTCATAGATGGTTTATGTTCAAAATCGGTGTGTGGTTCGATGGAGAGGGCATATAGGCTTAGGTGCTCTAGTTTTAGCTCCATCGCTATATCGATATCATTTTTTAGTAGCTCCTGATTGTCGCCATTGACGCCATATATAAAATCACAACTGATATTTTTAAAATCTAATTTTTGGGCATTTTTGATACACTCTATAGCGTGAGTGGTGTTGTGAGCTCTGCCTAGATGGCGTAGTTTATCGCTATTAAAGCTCTGTATTCCAAAGCTGATGCGATTTACGCCAAGAGCTCTCATCCCCTCTAGCCACTCATAGGTGGCACTATTTGGGTTTGCTTCGCTAGTTATCTCTATATCATCAGCTAAAAATGGCTCTAGTGAGCTAAAAATATCTCTATATAGTGATGGCTCAATCGTCGATGGAGTGCCACCACCTATGAAGATGGACTCTATTTTATTTTCGCTTGATACGCTAAATCTCTCTAGCTCATAGAGTAGCTGAGCGTGTAGTGCGTCCATATAGTTTTTACGGTGTGAGAATTTATCGACATAGCTATTAAATGCACAATATGAGCATTTGCTATCACAAAATGGGATATGAATATATAAAAGCATTTTGGATTATACTATTTTTAATTGCAATTATTCTAAAATATCGTTTTTAAATCACAAACAAGTAGATGGATGCAATTATATAGACCAAATGTAGCAGCGATTGTACTATCGAGCTCTTATCCAGAAAAAAAACAGCTTTTTGTAGCTGAGCGAAGCGATATGGAGGGGATTTGGCAGTTTCCACAAGGCGGAATTGATGGCACAGAAACGCCACAAGAAGCACTCTATCGTGAGCTAAAAGAGGAGATTGGAACTAAAAAAGTAGAGCTAATAGCAGAGTATCCAGAGTGGATAAGCTATGAGTTTCCAGAGCACGCCAAAGAGAAGATGGCTCCATTTTTAGGGCAGATGCAGAGATACTTTTTGGTTAGATTGATAGATGATAGCAAGATTAAAATAGATACCAAAGACGCAGAGTTTAAAGATTTTAAATTTGTAGATTTAGAGGTGCTGTTTGATATGATTTCACACTTTAAAAAGCCTGTTTATGAGCAGGTTATAGGACATTTTAAAAATGAGGGGTATTTGTAGATGCTGATTGTACAAAAATATGGCGGAACGAGTGTCGGAGATTTAGATAGAATCCAAAATGTCGCCGATAGAGTGGCGAAAAATGTTGCTGATGGTCATCAGATAGTTGTCGTTGTATCGGCTATGAGTGGCGAAACAAACAAGCTAATCTCATATGCAGAGCACTATACTCCTACGCCACAAAAGGGCGAGCTTGATATGCTACTTAGCTCTGGAGAGAGAGTAACAGCAGCACTACTATCTATCGCACTAAATGCTATAGGGTGTGATGCGGTATCGATGAGTGGCAGAAGAGCTGGAATCGTGACAGATGCACTCCATACAAAAGCGAGAATCGAAAGTATAGACCCATCTGCGATGAGAGCAGAGTTAGACAGTGGTAAAGTGATAGTTGTAGCAGGTTTTCAGGGTGTAAATGAGCTAGGTCAAGTAACTACGCTAGGTCGTGGCGGTTCTGATTTATCTGCTGTGGCACTCGCTGGTGCATTAGGGGCTGATTTGTGTGAGATTTATACCGATGTTGATGGTATCTATACAACAGATCCACGCATAGAGCCAAAAGCTAAAAAGATGGATATGATTAGTTATGATGAGATGCTAGAGCTCTCATCACTAGGGGCAAAAGTGCTTCAAAACCGCTCTGTGGAGCTAGCTAAAAAACTAAATGTAAATCTAGTAACTCGCTCAAGCTTTTCTGATGCTGAGGGAACATTAATAACAAAGGAAGGAAATATCATGGAACAACCATTAGTAAGCGGTATCGCACTAGATAAAAACCAAGCTAGAATCAGCCTAAGTGGCGTTGTAGATCGTCCTGGGATTGCATCTGATATATTTTCAAAACTAGCACAAAGTGCTGTAAATGTGGATATGATAATCCAAACATCAGGTAATGATGGCAAAACAGAGATGGATTTTACAGTCCCAAAAACAGAGCTAGGGGATGCAAAAAAGATAGTCGAGACATTTATCAGCGATAAAGAGGTAGGGACCGCACAATATGATGAGGATATTTGTAAAGTTTCTATCGTAGGAGTGGGGATGAAATCACACTCTGGCGTAGCAGCTACAGCGTTTTCTACGATGGCAAAAGAGAGTATTAATATCACTATGATTTCAACTTCAGAGATAAAAATCTCTATGGTAATAGCAGAAAAATATGGAGAACTCGCTGTTAGAGCACTACATGATGCCTATTCATTGGATAAATAGTGAGACTTTTTGATGAGTGGACGCTAGAGCTGATACGCAGCGAGGGGAGCCATTTTAGCTGGTTTGAAGAGTATCGATTTGATTGGATTCCATCAATAGCTGATGCGATGACGCAGATTATGGACTCCAAGGCGATAGTATTAATCACAGACCATGAACGCAGATGGTTTAGTGAGTATATTATCACCAATCTAAATAAGAGAACTCAAAATAGACCGATGATTCCTATCGTAAATCTAGAGTCGCTCTATCCGCATTATGACTTTATCTCTGGTGGAGAGTCTATAGATGTGCTAAGTGATATGCTTGATATCGCTTTTAGGGGTGAATATTTCTTTTGGTATATTGGCAAGGGCGATGATAAACGAAGCCATATCGCCAAACGAGACGCCAATTCGTTTATCTGGACGATGGATGAGACATATCAAAACGCACTGATGTTACACTCGCATGACTTGCTTTTGGATATAAAATTATTGCAGCTATACACTCTGTTTGACAAGACTCTTAGTGGCGTTTTATTTGGGGAGATAGATGTTAGAGAGTGATAGAAGCTTTATTGCCATAACTCAAGATATAGAGCAGTTTGCACAGCAGGTAGAGTTAGCTAGAGCACCAAATCGAGTTATACCTATTATAACGGATAAATTTTTAATAGAGCACGCACATACTGTTATCGAAGAGGCATACAAAGCAGAAGAGCATCTAAAAACAATCATTTTAGGTGCAAAACATTTTGGTATAGACCCACAAAACGCACTACTAAAAATCCTCGAAGAGCCACCGCGAAATATCTCATTTGTTATCATCACTGAGAGTAAAAACGCACTACTACCTACTGTTATATCTAGGCTTTTTGTATTAAATGATCTTAGTAGAGCTACTTATGAGCCATTTGATTTTAGCTTGCGTAGATTTGAGTTGGATCAATTTTTTGCTTTTATAATAGAGCATAAAAATCTCAAATCTCTAGAGGCTAAATATATGCTAGAGAGGCTACTGTATCAGGCGGTTCATATAGATAAAATCACTCTCTCAAAGGCTCAGATGGAGAGTTTTGAGCGAGGTATGAAACTGCTGAGTGTAAATGTGAGAGCTTCGAGAGTTTTTACATCTGTATTGATGAACTTTTTAGTTGAGGCTAAGTATGATCATTCATAGATTATCTAGCGATATCGATATGAAAAGCTATCTCAAAAATCTAGGCGTAGATAGTGGTGGCATAGAGATTTTATCTAAAAAGAGTGAGCTTTTTATCATCCGCATAGATGAGCTACATGTTGGGGCTGCAAATATATTAAAACAAGACGCACTAAGTGTTGGAGCAGATTTAGCAGTACCACGAGGCACGGTGCTCGCCAAAACACCGACTGTAAATACACTGCTAATTGCTACAAGACGGCAGTTAGAGAAGCTATCTAAAAAAGAGCTCGCTCAACCATTTGGATTAAAAGAGCTCGCTCATAGACTAGCTGATTTACTAAAGAGCCATAGCCCCAAAAGCGTAGATGTGATGGGGATTGTAAATGCAAATGATGATAGTTTTTATAGTGGCAGTAGATTTAAATCAGCCCAAGCGGTAGAGCATATCGAATCGATGATAGCTCATGGTGCTAGCATTATAGATTTAGGTGGTGTATCTAGTCGCTATGGCTCGCAAAAAATAGAGCCATCTATCGAGCTAGAGAGAGTGCGAGAGATTATAGATGCTATCTATAGCGAGCGACTATATGAGAGAGCGATTTTTAGTATAGATTCATACGAGCCGTTGGTGGTGCACTACGCACTAGAGCATGGATTTAAGTGGGTTAATGATATTAGCTCGCTATCTGAAGCAGAGGTGGCAAAACTATCTGCTAGCTACGGTGCTACGGTGGTGCTGATGCATATGCAAGGCACGCCACAAACGATGCAGGATAATCCATATTATGATAGTGTTTTAGATGAGGTTGAGAGCTTTTTAAAAGAGAAGATAGAGTATGCAAAGAGCTTTGGTATTAGAGATATTATTCTAGATTGTGGTATCGGTTTTGGTAAGAGATTAGAGGATAATATTGAGCTTATCAATCATCAAAAGCATTTTTTATCACTAGGGCATCGCTTGCTTGTGGGGGCGAGTCGTAAATCTATGATAGGTGCGATAGATGGCTCAGGTATCAGTGATAGATTGGGCGGAACGCTGGCTATTCATCAAAAAGCTATCGAAAATGGAGCCTCTATCATCAGGGTACACGATGTAGCAGAACATGTGCAGATGATAAAAGTTTTAAACGCCCTAAAGGCTCATAATGTCTAGTATTATAGTCATAATGACTCTATCATTTTTGGTGCTTATATCGCCATTTTTTTCACGCATTACTAAAATACCTGTCGTTGTTGTAGAGATGCTACTTGGTAGTGTCGCTGGATATTTTGGACTGCTTTATGATGATGAGCTATTTAAGTTGATAGCTAAAATCGGGTTTTTGTATCTGATGTTTTTAGCAGGTATGGAGGTTAATCTGCGAGCCTTTGGACTGGGCGAGTCATCACTGCTTCGTAGAACGGTAATATATTTTCTAGTGCTTTATGGCTGTTCACTATTTTTATATCTATATTTAGATTTGAGTGCTGTCTATCTCGTCGCACTTCCTATTTTTTCACTAGGAATGCTTATGGCGATGGTAAAAGAGTATGGTAAAAACGAGCCATGGCTGGCACTTGCACTAAATATTGGTATTATTGGCGAGCTTGTGAGTATATTGGCACTTACTATACTTAGTGGCGGGCTAGAGTATGGTTTTAACCGAGAGTTTGCATTTACACTTGGCGGATTATTTTTGTTTTTGATAGGTTTTATACTACTATTTAAAGGTATGAGGATACTTTTTTGGTGGTTTCCAACACTAAAAACACTCATAATGCCACATGAAGATAGTAAAGATCAAGATGTTAGATTTTCGATGGCGATAATGTTTAGTATGATTGCTATGATGCTATATCTAAAAATCGATGTGGTTTTAGGTGCATTTTTGGCTGGAATGTTGATAACTGCATATTTTAAACATAAAACAAATCTAGGTGAAAAGCTATCATCTTTTGGTTTTGGGTTTTTAGTTCCGATATTTTTTATATATGTAGGCTCTACGCTATCATTTGATGCATTTATGGATATGGATATACTAAAACACGCTCTATTTATCGCTCTCGCGATAGTATCTATTAGGCTCATTAGCTCATTTGTGGCATACTCTACATATTTAGGGTGGAAAAATACGATACTTTTTTCACTTAGCGACTCTATGCCTCTAACATTTTTAGTCGCTATCGCTACGCTAGGGCTACAAGCAGGGGCTATAAATGAGAGCGAGTATTCAGCTTTTATCGTCGCTAGTATGGGAAGCGGTGTGATTTTAATGGTTGGTATAAAATTTTTATATCTACTCTTTAAGAGATAAATTTGATATATATTACAAAAATATATAATTGTGTCGATATTAGGTTAATTGGCACTATTTTAATATAGGAATCTGCGTGGATTTAACAGTTATATTAGGCATACTAGGGGCTATCGCCTCTATCTCTATTGGAGATATTATTGAGGGTGGAAATCCTCTGCATCTACTGAGTTTACCATCGATAATTATTATTTTCCCAACTGCTATGACAGCAGCTATGGTTGCAACTGATGGTGCTTATGTAAAGGGTGCATTTAAAAATCTAGGTGGCGTTGTATTTAAAAAGAGCTCTATAGATCTAAATGCTCGTATAAAAGAGATAGTAGAGCTCTCTACGATGGCTAGACGCGATGGGCTGCTATCTCTAGAGAGTCGCGTAACACAGCTTGATAATGAGTTTTTAAAACAGGGTCTTAGTATGGCTGTTGATGGTAATGAGGTAGAGACTATCGTCGATACGCTAGAGCAGGTTATCGAAGAGACAGAACACTACTATCACGGATGTGCTCACTACTGGATTCTAGCGGGTGAAACATCGCCCGTTATGGGTCTGATTGGGGCGGTTTTGGGTCTGATTTTGGCACTTCAAAAGCTAGATAATCCAGCAGAGATGGCTCACGGTATTGCAGGGGCGTTTACAGCGACTGTTACGGGGATTTTCTCGGCATATGTTGTTATGGGTCCATTTGGTAAAAAGATGATTGCAAAATCACACCATATTGTCAAAGAGCAAAAGTTGATGCTAGAGGGGATTGTTGGGATAGTTCATGGTGACAACCCTAGGGTTCTAGAGGCAAAACTACTAAACTTCCTCTCTCCTGCAGAAGAGAAACAGAGCCAGTTTAACTAAGTAGATATAGATGGCAAAAAAGAAACAAAAAAAGTGTCCAGAGTGTCAAGAGTGTGAGAAATGGGCGGTGCCCATGTCGGACTTTTTTAGTCTGCTTCTAGCACTTTTTATTGCACTCTATGCTATCGCTTCTGTAAATAAAGAGCGGATGCAAGCGGTTAAAGAGGAGTTTGTCAAAATCTATGATTTTGCACCAGCACCAGAGACTGTAATCACTATAGATGATATGCAAAAAGAGTCTACGCCAAATGATAATACAGCTAGTCCATCAGGACTTTCACCATCTCCAGATGGTGGCTCAATGCTCATAAGTACACCAGCGACACCAGAGCAATCTCAAGCTGTTTTAGATGCTCTACAAAAGGTACAAAAAGAGTTAAAAAACATCTCTATGGGAGTAGGTCCACTAGATCAAAATATGGATGGAATATTACTCAAACTTCCAACCACTGTTATGTTTAGAGGTGCTGAGGTGAGTATTAATGATGAGGAGACTCATCTGTTTTTACGCCGAGTAGCTGATATTATAAACTCGCTCCCTCCTATTGTAGATATATCACTACGCGGATTTACAGATAATCTGCCTATTACTGGTGGGATTTATCGTGATAATTTAGAGCTTTCAGCCCGTAGAGCTGAGAGTGTTATGCGTGAGCTTATCTCTAATGGCGTAGATCCAGATAGACTATCAACAGCAGGATTTGGCTCTGCAAAACCAGCTGCACCAAACAACACAGAAGAGAATCGTGCAAAAAACCGTCGTGTAGAGATGTATATGTATGTGTCTGCTGATAAGACTCTAGAGCCAGAGAGACAAACAAATATTTTAGATGCACTTGGAAAACTAGTAACAGAGTAGATTGTGTCTCGTTGTGAAGCCTCTAGGCTGAAGCAAAAGTAACCAAATACGAAAACTACTCCTTGAGAATCTCTTCTAAAAAATCAAAGCTTTACTGTAGTGATGAAATTATCTATTTGGAATGTTTTTGCTAAAGCAAGGAGTTTTAAATGCCTAGTTCTCGCCCTTGCGAGAATGGCTTGGTAGTGCTATTTTATAAATAGACTCATTAGATAGTATATCCCAGAGCTCATAATAGCAGTTGCAGGGAGTGTAAACACCCATGAGAGAATAATCGTCTTTATCATCCCTTTTTGCACTCCACCATCAGGTTCTGCCACCATCGAACCAGCCACAGAGCTAGAGACTATATGGGTGGTGCTTACAGGAGCGTGCATAAAGTTTGCAACAAGTATTGTAGCAGCAGATATCGCTTGTGATACTGTTCCTTGCATATAGTTTATCGGTTTTGAGCCGATTTTCTCTCCTATGGTCAAGACTATGCGTTTATACCCTATCATCGTTCCTATACTAATAGATAGTGCAACAGTGATGATAACCCATAGAGGCACATATTCAGCAGATGTTACCATATTTGTGCGGTTTGATTTGATATAGTTTGACATATCGCTATCGACTACCTTTTCAACTTGGGTAAAAAAGTTATCACTACACAATACAGAGTTGTGAACTATCCAGATATCATTGTCGCTTAAATCTCTATAGGTAGTGATTTTATCGAGTTTATTTGATATCAGCAGGGTTGTTTGCTGCATATTTTTTATATCACATTCTGCGATAGATTGCTCATTTTTTAGAGCACTTTTTAGCAGCTTTTGGCTCACTAGATTATCTAGCATCAGACTATTTTCACTATAAAACTCAGCTAGATTTGTAGCTGAGTTTTGTATCTGTTTTATCTGATACTCTTGCGAGTTCATATCTAGTGCATAGTATGATGGCAAAATCCCTATTAGGATAATCATAATAAGCCCCATACCTTTTTGCCCATCATTAGAGCCATGAGCAAAGCTCACGCCAGCACCTGTAGAGATAATCCCCATTCTCATCCAGAAATTTGGTCGCTTTCGTTTTTTCTCATCCTGTGGAGTTTTATAATATTTTGGATGACGCAAGAACTTTCTAGCACTTCTCATCATTATATATGCTAGCCCAAAGCCCAGTAGTGGCGAGATTGCTAGAGCTGCTAGCACCTTATATAGTGCTTGCCAGTTGATACTTTGATAAAAATCAAACCCTTGCATCATTCCAAATGCGAAACCAACCCCGATAATAGAGCCAATTAGTGCGTGAGAGCTAGATGCAGGGATACCAAAATACCATGTCCCTAGATTCCAAACTATAGCAGATATGAGCAGTGAATATATCATAATGAGTGTCGCACTCTGATTTGATGAGACTATTATATCTAGTGGCAACAGATGCACGATAGCATAGGCAACTCCGATACCACCGAGTAAAACGCCCAAAAAGTTCATAAATCCAGCCATTATTACAGAGTGGCTAGCCTTTAGTGAGTTTGTATATATAATCATCGAAACAGCATTTGCAGTATCAAGAAAACCGTTAATCATCTCATAAAAAATCGCCAAAGCTAGCGAAGTGAGCAAAAGCACCAGTGTGATTGTAGGTATATCGCCTAGTGCTTGCAGGAGAGTGTCCATTTGGATTCCTAGTTATATTGTTTATGAAAGCATAATATATTTATGGTTAAAGCAACTTTTTTAAAAGCTGCAATAACGAGTTTATTTAGATAATATAGTAGCTTTTATAATCTTTTGCTCTTGTAGTGGTCTATCGCCACCTCTTGAGCCATTTGTTGCTATATTATTTAGCTTATCCACAGCCTCCATCGAACCAGAGACTTTTCCAAATATTGTATGGTGACCATTTAGCCACGGAGTAGGGGCTGTTGTGATAAAAAATTGACTACCATTTGTGCGAGGACCTGCATTTGCCATCGCCAAAATACCAGCTTTATTAAATACCACTCCAGATTTAAACTCGTCTTTAAATGGCTTGTTCCATATAGAGTTTCCACCAGCTCCTGTGCCTGTTGGGTCTCCTCCTTGAATCATAAAGTTTTTGATGATTCTGTGAAAAATCAATCCATCGTAATAGCCATTTTTGATATGCGTAGTAAAGTTCTCTACCGCTAGTGGAGCGATATTTGGATATAGCTCTAGGACTATATCGCCTTGTGTGGTTTGTAGTTTTACCTTGATGGTATCAGCATTTGCAAATAGATTTGTTAGCGATAGTGCTAAAATCATTATAGTTGCGTATAGGTGTCTCATTATTATCCTTTTCTTGGTTTAAAATCTAAACATACTGAGTTTATGCAGTATCTCATCCCTGTAGTAGCTGGACCATCAGGGAAGAGATGCCCTAGATGAGCATCACAGACAGAGCATAAAACCTCTGTGCGTATCATACCAAATGAGCTATCTTTTTTCTCTGTTATGTTTGATGATGATATCGCTCTATCATAGCTAGGCCACCCTGTGCCAGAGTCAAATTTGTGCTTCGAATCAAACAGTGGAGCCTCACAGCAGATGCAGTGATAGACGCCATCGCCATTAAAATCATAATATTCACCGCTAAATGCTCTCTCTGTCCCATGCTCTCGCGTTACATGATATGCAAGTGGCGAGAGCATCTCTTTATATTCAGCATCGCTTTTTTTCATTTTTACTCCTTGTTTGATATGTCTGAATATGTGATTATTGTTGCACTCTCTAGTGCTCTGCTGATTATATATCCTATATCAGAATCCTCTGCTTTTGCGATATAAAAGACATGTGGAGCGTGCACGCCGTGAGTATTTTCCAGATTTGTTAAAAATATATTTGAAAAATCGTGATATTGCAAACTAAAGCTATCATTGGTTATCTGAGATTTGATGCCAAAATACTCATCGAGTGCGTTTTTACACATATTTAGCGTATCTTGATCTTTGCAAATTATCATCGAGCGTTTTTTATCATCGAAAAATTTAGAGTGTATTTTAGTTAGCAGCATAGGCAGTAGCGTTTCACTATCTGTTTTTAGATGCTCTGTATCGATTTTATCGCAGTAGTTATTTGTAAGCTCAATCACCTTCTTATCTATCAGACTATCAGAGGTCTTTCGCACTAAAACTAGAGATTGTTTAGCTGGTTTAGAGAGTCGCAATAGATCTAAAATCGACTCATCATAGAGGTGTGAATCATCACAATAGATGGTGTCGAGCTCTAGATGTTTTTTGCTATTTATAAACTCATTTAGCTCATCTGATGGGATAAATTGAATATTTTTTAGATTGATATTTATAGCCGCACAGGTGAGGATATTTACTAGCTCTTTTCGCAGTAAATCAGCCGCTAGCACTGTTTTTGTGGTAATGAGTATCTGTTTTTGTCTATCTTGTAGTAGCTCTAGAAGTGCTCTAGAGATTATGGCGGTACTCTTTCCGCTATTGTGTTTGCCATATAGAGTGATGACTTCAGAGCCTAAATCACTATTTATAAAATTTATCTGCTCTTTATCTAATAATCTAGCCTCTGATTGCTGTTTTGATGGCAATATGAGATGTGATTGTAGTGCGATAGAGATTGTTTTAGTAGGCAGTGTGTTTTTATTATACTCTAGTAGCGATTTTAGTTTTTGCAGTATTGCATCAGGTGGTGTATCTGAAAATATAATCTTCTCTATAGGCAGTAGCTCTTTAAATGAGTCATCTAGATTATCATACTCACTCTCTAAAAGCTCTGACATATAGATAAAACGGCTATACTCTATCTCGTTAAAAGATAAAATATCATCTAGTTTTTGTCTAATCATACTCTCGCTATCTTCAAAGTTTGTGGTAGATTGTTTGGTATTGCTAGCTTTTGAGATGGTTGAGTTTTTTAAATCATCAAATGTATAATCTATCTGATTTGCTATATAGATTCCATGGTGTGGTAGATAAAATAGATATTGGATTTTGCGATATTTATCTATATAGTAGAGATTAAAATCATAAAAAAATAGTCCATCTGTGCCATTTGCTAGATGGTTTAAATGTTTAATGAGCTCATTATCGGCACTTTTTTCTACTATTTCTATATTTGGTTTGAAGAATTTTGATACAAATGTAAACACATAAAATCCTATTTGGCTACTATTGGCTAAATTATATCAAATAAAAGAGAATTTTGAAGAATTTTAGGAAGAATCGAGAGAAACTCTCGATCGTGATATCTATAGAGATACTATTTAGCAGCCTCTACGCTATCTTTTAAACCTTTACCTGGTTTAAATTTCGGAACCATTTTGTCCGCAGTAGTATAAGTTTTATCAGTTCCTGGAACTTTACCACTTTTACCTTTTTGTAGTGCAGTAACAAAGCTACCAAAACCAACTAGAGATACTTCCTCTTTTTTCGATAGTGCTTCTGTTACAGCAACTGTAAATGCTTTGATAGCTGTTTCAGCTTCAACTTTAGTTTTGTAACCACCACTTTTTTGAACTAGTTCAACGAATTCTGCTTTATTCATCCATGTCACCTTTTTTGTGAGAGTACGCATATATTTTATCCACACGAAATGGTTAAAATATTTTCGCTATGAGTACTTTAATATCTATTAGCTTAAAGTTTTCTTCTATTTGTGGTAAAATCTAATAGTTTTGGTGCTTTCGGGTTGATTTAGGACTTTTTTAAGCCATCCTTTAGGTTTTGTGGTGAAATTAGAGATTATGCTTGGTCTTTTATTAGCATATTTTTTATAGTTACTAAAGAGATTTAATCTGCCAAATCTACCCCTGCGAGGTGAAATGCATAAAAAAACCTCCTCTAGTGCTAATCTCTCTTTTTCACTCAAAACATCCATTTTAACTTCCCAATCTATTTATTTTTCTAACTACTCTGATTATCTCATCATCTTCTAACATTCCTAGCATATCCATCACCGCTTTTGCTGCTTGAGGTTTGGCGTTGCCCAGCCTCCAATCTTGGTATGTACGCATGGAGATACCTAGTTGTGTAGCCATCTCTTTTTGAGAGATCTTTTTACCATTATGCTGTGCCTCTACCGCATTGTGCAGGAGATTAAAAAGATCACTCATTTCCATTGCCTCATTTTAGTAGCTTTTCCTTTAATTAGACATTAAACCGTATGTAAAAACTGTTAAATTGTATTTGATATCTATTTTTAATACTATTTTAAACATATATCAGAATAAAGCATAAACTATTCCATATTATAAATTAGTTATTATTCATATTATATACGGAATACCGTATTAATATAATTAATGTTATAAAATGTATGATTTCATTTAAAGGATATTTTTATAAAATTACTTGTACTATATATGTATAAAACAAAAAAAGGATTCACGATGAGATTGGTTGGGATATCTATTATGGTACTAGCCATTGCGATATTGTATGGCGGTTGTGCAAAAGAGAGTTCAAGAGCACTAGAAGTTCCTAGGACTCATGCATCAAATAATGTTTATAAAGGCGAGAGAGCGTCACTATCTATTGGAGCATTTGATAATCGCTCTAGCTATATGAGAGGAATATTTTCTGATGGCGTTGATAAATTAGGCTCTCAGGCAAAAACAATATTGATATCACACCTGCAACAAACAAATAGGTTTGTTATATTAGATAGAGATAATCTATCTCAGCTAAAACAAGAAGCAGGCTTTGCGGGAAAAACAAACTCTATTATGGGTGCAAAATATGTAATCACTGGCGATGTGTCAGAGTTTGGACGCAAAGAGGTTGGAGATCATCAGTTATTTGGAATACTTGGCAAGGGTAAATCTCAAATCGCATATGCAAAAGTGATTTTAAATGTGGTAGATGTAGAGAGCTCAGCAGTAGTGCATACATCACAAGGAAGCGGAGAGTATGAGCTATCAAATAGAGAGGTGATAGGATTTGGTGGTACATCTAGTTATGATTCTACTTTAAATGGTAAGGTATTAGATTTAGCAATCAGAGAGGCTGTTGATTCATTGGTAAGTGCTATATCAGATGGTTCGTGGAACCCACACAGATAGGGTATTTATGAGATTAAGAGTACTATTGTTAGCTACATTGGTAGCATTTGTGTTGACAGGATGCGGTAGTTCATATAAGCCATTATATTATTGGGGCGACTATCAGCCTCAGATATATGCACACCTAAAAAATTCTCATAGCTCATCAGCAGAGCAGCTAGGAGCTATGGATGAAACTTTACAGAAAGCTAGATCTAATGATTTACCTATGGGTCCAGGTTTTTATGCACATGTAGCACTATTGCATCTAGAAGATGGCAATTTCGATGAGTTTAAAAAACATATGGAGCTAGAAAAAGAGCTTTTTCCAGAATCTAGCCATTATGTAGATTTTATATTAAAAAATTTGATAAAAAAGTAGTGATATGAGAGTATATATAATAGCATTTATTGCCATAGTGTCTGCTATGGTGTTTGGCGGATGTGCTAAGTCAGTAGAGCCATATGATTATAGTGCCTTTAGAGAGCATCATCCTAAATCTATTTTGGTATTGCCCCCGATAAATAACTCAAATGATATAGTAGCGACTCCAGCTGTTTTTGCTCAGGTAGTTATGCCACTAGCTGAATCTGGTTATTATGTTTTTTCTCCATCATTGGTATCAGAGACATTTAAAAACAATGGCTTAACAGTACCAAACGAGATACACGCCGTGTCGCTACATAAATTAGATGAGGTTTTTGGTGCAGATGCGGTGCTTTATATAGAGATCAAAGAGTATGGCTCTTCGTATAAGATTTTAAGTAGTGATATAACTGTATCACTAAATGCAAAGCTAGTTGATATAAAAACAGGCAAGCTGCTATGGAAGGGCACCGCTAGAGCATCTAGTGCAGAGGGGAAATCTAATAATGGAAATATTATAGGTATGCTAATTGGTGCACTAATCGATCAGATAGCCAATACTGTGTCGGATAATAGCTATAAATATGCAGGTATTGCCGATAATAGGCTGCTTTTTGCAGGTAGAAATGGTGCACTATTATATGGACATAGATCGGATAAGTATGCAAAAGAAGAGTATTAAAGAGTTTTAAGAAGCTACATCTATTGCTCTCATTTGAGAGCATTGTTGATAACATCTCTCTTAAAATACGAGAAAAATCAAACGCCTAGGATTAATTCTCATAAAGCCACAAAATTCCGTCAATGGGCTACAATTATCAGTTATTAGATAGAGGTATTAAATATAGATTATTGCTCTCTGCTCACAGTGACTGCTCTTTGTTTTGATGGTAAGAGTTAAAAATTTATCTTTTCTCGTTTTTTATGCAGTGAAACTATTTTTAGATTGTGTGTGTTATAATAGTGCACTATAGGGGTTTTTATGGGTAGCAAGAGGTATTGTATACTAGCATTTATTTTTTGGGGTTTAGTGGTGCTGGGTTCATATATGTGGAACTTGCACCTACTGGGTGAGAAACTATATAATCAATCAGTAGATCGTGCACAATTTGTTTTTAAGATGATAGAATCCACTAGGCTATGGAATGCAAGACACGGTGGAGTTTATGTAAAAATCAGTGATGAGACGCAACCAAACAAATATTTAAAAATCGAAAATAGAGATATAAATAGCGTCGATGGAATGCATTTGACGATGATAAACCCCGCTTATATGACTAGACAGCTTATAGATGTAGTTACAGAGCCGAGCGATTTAAAACTACATATCACTAGCGATAAGCTGATGAATCCGATTAATAAAGCAGATGAGTGGGAGAGTAAACAGCTAGAGAAGTTTAAAAATGGTGTTAGCTCATTTGCAGAGTTTATAGATGATGGCGATAGTAAGATTTTTCGCTATATGCAACCGCTAAAGGTCGATAGTAGCTGTCTTAGATGCCACTCTCATCAAGGCTATAGTGTAGGGGATGTGCGAGGTGGCGTAAGTGTCACTTTTAGCGTAGAGCCACTGCTAGAGCTAGAGTCGGCTCAGAGTCGAAATATAGCTATTAGTCATCTGATTGCGTGGCTATTACTGGGTGTTTTATCGACGCTTTTTATCTATAGATTTAGAAAAAATATCGTCAATCTAGAGCTTGAGAAGATACGCATCGAGGAGCTGGTATCAATTAGAACAAAAGAGCTACAAAAATTTTCACACGCGATACACTATAGCCCCGTAACTATTGTTATTACCGATAAAAATGGTGCGATAGAGTATGTAAATCCAAAATTTTCTGAAACAACAGGCTATAGCTATGATGAGGCGATAGGGCAAAATCCTCGGATACTCCAATCAGGAAAGCTTAAAGATGGTATCTATAGAGAGCTTTGGGAGACAATTTTAGATAAGCAAGAGTGGCGTGGAGAGCTGTTAAATAGAACAAAAGATGGCACAGAGTATTGGGAGGATGCGAGAATTTCGCCGATATTAGATAGTGATGGCGAGGTTACCCATTTTGTGGCGATAAAAGAGGATGTTACGCTCAAAAAACTATCTCAAGAGAAGATTTTATATCAAGCACGCCACGATGCATTGACAGGACTTGTAAACCGTAAATATTTTCATGAGCTACTATCTGAGGCTATGAAAAAACCTCTGGTACTACTCTATCTAGATTTAGATGGATTTAAGATGGTAAATGACACCCTAGGGCATGATGCGGGGGATTTGCTATTATTAGAGGTGGCCAAAAGGCTTTCAAATCTAGTTCGCTCTAGCGATGTGGTAGCTAGGCTCGGTGGCGATGAGTTTGTTATTATGATGAGAAGCGGTGCGAGCATTGATGGTGCAAAAGAGTTGGCTGAGAAAGTTCTAGCATCTATTTCGACACCGTTTGATATAAAAGATAATATGATAAAAATCTCTACATCTATCGGGATATCTATATCTAAGATGGATAAGAGTGAGCATGAGCTATTAAAAGAGGCAGATATTGCGATGTATGATGTAAAAGAGTCAGGTCGAAATAACTATAAAATCTATGGAAAAAATTAAAAGGAGTAGTATGAATTATCCAGCGTTTTTTGATAATGTGGAGAAAGTCTATATGATTGACCCACTATCTGCAGTTTTAGGGACATTTAGTGGTGGTGAGGTAGAGTTTAGCTATCTAGATGTGGTAAAAGCAGCAGGGCATAGTTGCCCTACAGTAGGTGGTGCATATTTGATGAGTTTGCGAGCATTAGAGGCACTCTATCCTAATGAAAAACCTCTGCGTGGAGGTATTAGAGTCGAGTTTAAAGAGCCTATGACAGAGGGCGTAGCAGGTGTAATTGCAAATGTAATCACGCATATCACAGGTGCTACAGAGAGCAGTGGATTTAAGGGATTAAATGGCAAATTTGCCAGACACTCGCTGATGAGTTTTGAGAGTGATATAGCATCATCAGCTAGATTTAGCAGGGTTGATAATGGTGAGAGTGTGGATGTTTTTTATAATCCGAGCATCGTGGCACCAAGCCCACAGATGCAACCACTAATGCAAAAAATTATGGGTGGCGTAGCTAGTGATGATGAAAAAAGAGAGTTTGGCAAACTGTGGCAAGAGCGAGTAAAAATGATAGTTGTAGATAATGCTAAAAATAGTGATGTGATTAGGGTGGTTAAATTATAGTGATAAAAAATCACTATAATCATAACGGCTAAGGTCTACGAAAAACTCTCCATCACGCTCTATGATGCGAGGGTCGCTTCCAAATCCTGCTTCAAAGCGACGACGAACATCTTTTCGCTCTTGTGATGAGAGTCCTATAAATTTTAGATATCTCTTTAGCTCTATAAGTGCTGGTTGGGGAGTTTCGATATCAACATCATGTACTTTTTGCTCATTTGAGAGTAGCAGTTTTGTATTAAAAACCTCCAAAATACTCTTTAGTTGCTCATCTTTGGCGATATAAATATCTTCTATGCGTTCTCGCTCAGCAATTAGCATCTGCTCTTTATCGCCGATTAGCTTGTCGATTTTGCTCTCTAACTCTTTGATTTTTAGTTTTAGCTGCAGGTTCTCTTTTTGATAGATAGAGAGTATCATCTCTAGCGTTGTTTTATCTTTTGGATTCTCTGTTTTTATATAAGCGATACCATCTTCTACTATATAATCTAGCTCTTTTGATTTGAGTTTTTGCTGCAGATGCTCTTTTGTGATGTTGTACTGCTTCATATATTCGCTGATAGTTTGTCTCATATTTACCTCACTTTTAGTAGCTTTTTTGGTGGCGGTATAATAGCACCTTGGTTCATCCAGATGAGATATCCTAGTCGCTCAAATCCGTGCTTATCGACGATTTTGTGCATGGAGCCTCGTTTGAATTTGCATTTAGCTAGTAGTTCATTGTATTGTGGAAAATTTTGTAAAAATATCTCAAATCGCTCAAATGATTTATCAGAGATAATCACTGTGTTTGAGATGAGGTCTTTTATCCCTACATATCTAGCACACTCATTTAATCCATCGCCTACAAAGTTTTCTCTAGCTAGAACATCTTTGAATTTATAGATATTTCCTGTGTGAACAGCTACTCTGATACCTTTGTAGTATGAAAACTCTTGCTCTATGAGACTAGAGAAGTGTGTAAAAGATAGCCCAAGTATGGGGCCAAAACCGCGTAGCTTTGGATCTAGGATAGAGTAAAATCCATCTCCTGTTGGGATGAGTCCTAAAAATATATCATCCATCTTAAAGCCAGAGGCACGAAGCATCGAGTTTATCATCTTGCGAAAAGTGGATGATACATAGGAGATTATCTCTAGTTGCTCATCCATTTCAAGTAGTGAAAAGTCGATTATATCTATCAATACTATATCCGTAGTGATTAGTTTGCTCATATAATTTAGGCTCTTTATAGTTGGTGATTTATTTGTGGTGTTTGTGAAACTCTCATATAATATGATATCATATCTAAAAAATAATTAGTTTGAGGTAATATCTATGATAAAGAGGACGAAAATCGTTGCAACTGTGGGGCCAGCGTCAGACTCACCAGAGGTTTTAAAATCGCTTATATTGGCGGGGGTAAATGTTTTTCGCCTCAATTTTTCTCACGGCACACACGAGTATCATCTAGGGGTTTTAAACTCTATTCGCCGTGCTATGGATGAGACTGGGATATTGGTAGGCGTGATGCAAGATATTAGTGGTCCAAAGATTAGAGTTGGTAAACTAGCAGATGAGTTTGTGCTCTCTAGTGGCGATTTTATCGATTTTTATTATGAGAGCATTTTAGGCGAAAAGGTATCTGATGGATATTTCAAACTCAGCATCAACGAAGAAGGTATTCTCAGACGCCTAAAAGTAGATGATTTTATCTATCTATATGATGGGTTGATTCGTGCAAAAATCGTAGATGTAAATGATGTTTATGTAAGAGCTGAGATAGAAAATGCAGGTAAACTTACATCAAATAAAGGTGTGAATTTTCCAACTACTCCACTAGGTATTAATATCCTCACTGAAAAAGATAAAAAAGATATGAAATGGGGAGTAGAAAATGGTGTAGATTTTATGGCTATTAGTTTTGTGCAAAATGCAAATGATATGATAAATGCACGAGAAATAGTCAAATCACACGGCGGAAATACCCAACTAATCGCAAAGATAGAAAAATTTGATGCAGTTGAAAATATCGATGAGATATTAGAGCACTCAGATGGGCTTATGGTAGCTCGTGGAGATTTAGGGATAGAGGTGCCATATCATCAGGTGCCAATCATTCAGAAAATGCTTATTCAAAAAGCAAATGCTTGCTCAAAACCAGTCATTACTGCGACACAGATGTTACTATCTATGAGCGAGAAAGAGACAGCTACAAGAGCAGAGATTAGTGATGTGGCAAATGCTGTTTTAGATGGCTCTGATGCTGTAATGCTCTCAGAAGAGAGTGCAGTGGGTAAACACCCACCACTAGCGGTTAAAACGATGGTTGAGACGATAAAAGCGATAGAAGAGGTCTATCCGTTTGATAAGTTTACATTTGATTACAAAGATGAGAATGATAAGATTAATGAGTCTATCGTAAGGCTAGGCGATACGCTAGGTTCTGATGGGATTATATCTATGACAACATCGGGTCAGTCTGCTAAAAAACTATCACGATATCGCCCTCGTGTGACGATTTATGCAGCTACGCCAGATAGAAATGTAGCTCGCTCACTTACGCTAGTGTGGGGTGTAGCACCTGCTTATATCACTCGCGAAACACATATAGAGAGCATACTATCTGATATTATCCAAAGCGGAATTAGACGAAATATTATCGATTTAGATAAAACATATCTATTTACTGCGGCGTATCCTATGGCTGATCCAAGAGCTACAAATATGATACGCATACTTAGTCGCGAAGAGCTAACATTTTTTGGGGATTTAGATAGCTAAAATATGAGTGGTGTTGATAAAGTTTTTGATAAACCAATATCCAAACAGTTTGAGTTTGATGACTCAGTTGCGAGCGTATTTGATGATATGCTCTCTCGCTCAGTGCCATATTATAGTGAGTCGATGGAGCTAACTAGAAGGTTTGTGATAAATGCACTAGAAGATGGCTCGCTAGTTTATGATTTAGGCTGCTCTACTGCCTCTACGCTACTAGAGATAGAGAGATCTATAAAAGATAAATCAGTTAGGCTAGTAGGAATCGATAACTCTGCTGCTATGATAGAACACGCGAGCAAAAAACTGCGACTATTTAACTCTGATATTGTTGTAGAGTATGGCGATATATTAGAGTATGATTATGAGAGCTCAAAGGCGATGATTAGCAACTATACACTGCAATTTATACGACCTATGATGAGAGATAGATTGATTCAAAAAATTTACAGCTCGCTAGAAGATGGCGGAGTGTTTTTATTTAGCGAAAAGGTTGTAAGTGCCGATGCAAAGCTTGATAAACAGCTTATCGATTGCTATTATGATTTCAAAAAAACACAAGGCTATAGCGAATATGAGATAGTCCAAAAACGAGAGGCATTAGAGAATGTGCTCATCCCATATACTGTAGATGAGAATATCAAAATGGCAAAAAATAGTGGATTTAAGAGTGTAGATGTGATATTTAAGTGGGCAAATTTCGCTACATTCATAGCTATAAAATAGCTACTCTACGCTACCTATGCCTCTACGCTCAGGCTTTGTTTTCACAGCCTCTTTTATATCTGCAAAATCGATGAGATTTTTATCACATTTTTTGCGGTAATAGCCTTGTGCGTCATAATACTCTTCGCAGTCATTGTAGTATCTAAGACTAATGCCTCTATCATTAAAGCATCCACCTAGTAAAATAGTAGTGATTAAAAAATATAAAACTCTCATAAAAATATTGTATCTCATCTAGGTTTAAAAACCTCTCTGGATTTACAAAATTCTACTAAAAAACAGTCACTATCGCATTTGGGATTTTTGGCGGTGCAGATGTATCTACCAAATAGTACCATCGCTTGATGTAGATGATGCAGGTCTGTTTTAAATAGCTTTGATAGTGTCGCCTCTGTGGTTGGTGGTGTGAGATCACGGCTAAGCCCTAATCTGTGGCTAACACGAAACACATGTGTATCTACTGCCATCAAATTCGCCCCAGTATACTCTATGAGTACCACATTTGCGGTCTTTTGCCCCACTCCAGCTAGTGTGATGAGCTCTTTTTCATCTAGTGGAATCTCTCCGCCATAGTGCTCTTCTACCCGCTTTGCCATCTCTATGAGATTTTTTGCTTTGTTATTAAAAAATGAACAGCTATTTATGAGTGATTTTACCTCTTTTAAATCTGCTTTTGCTAGCGAGGCGGTATCTGGAAATCTCTCAAATAGTGCAGGGGTTATGATGTTTACTCGCTTATCAGTACACTGAGCTGATAGTGCTACAGATACTATAAGCTCATAGAGGTTTTTATACTCAAGCTCCGTGATAGCACCAGAGTATCTAGATAAAAAAGCCTCCTTTATTAAGGCGGCTTCTTTTTTTGTCGATAGTTTCATATATTAAGCCATTTCTTATGCAATAAATATTTAATTGCCATTTTTTGTGATACAATTAAAAAAAGTATTTAAAAGTGAATTATACTATAAATCAGGAGGTGCTTGTGAGTTTATTTGGTTTTGTAGGGGGATTATTTGGCGATAATAGAGATAATTCTACTAATATAGATGGCAAGCAACCAGATGATAATATTTTATACAAGGTTTTAGATACCAACTCTAATCCAATACTACTTTATACTAGAAAAATGGGTTGGTTTTGGGCAAATAGAGCATTTTTTGCACTCTCTGGGTATAAAGATATTGAGCAATTTAAGAGCGAAAAAGAGAGTCTAAGAGATATTTTTGCATATGAGAGCGAAGATATTTTTACTGAATCTGATAAGACTTGGCTAGATTATCTAAGATCTGAGGGCATAAAAGATTATAGCGTCGGAATGGTAGATGGTGAGTCGAAGATGAATACGCTAGTAGCTAGAGTGAGTGTTATTAGAGACTCTGGCGAAGATTTATATATATTGCGACTAGATAATATTACAAATGTGATAAAACTGCGTGAGGATATGTCAAAAGTAGAGGAGTTGCAGGGTAAATTTCTCTCAAACATCTCACACGAATTTCGTACACCTATGAATGGTATTTTAGGCTTTATAGATTTAATCGGTGGCACAAACTTAACAGAACTGCAACAAGAGTATATAACCTCTGCACAAAGCTCTGCTAGAAATCTGATGAATAATATAGAAAATCTGCTAGATTTAGCACAGATGCAAAGTGGAAAACTCACAGTAAGCAATAGCGATTTTAGTATCGTCCATGAGCTAGAGGATTTAGCTAGAGGGATTGTTCCAGCGGCTGAAGATAGAGATATTAGTGCACTATTTTTTATAGATCCAAAGCTACCAACAACGCTTACAGGCGATATTAGAAAGATAAAACAGGTAATATTAAATCTATATCAAAATGCTCTAAAATTTACACCACCAAAAGGCAGAGTAACGATAGAGGCAAAACTGCTAAAGCGAAATACATCTGGTAGTTGTAATATAGGATTTAGTGTCAAAGATACAGGCAAGGGCATAAACAAAGATGAGTTAGCTCAAATAATCAGACCGTTTGTCTCGGGTGATCAAGCAGATAATAGACTAGGCGTAGGGCTTAGCCTATCTCATGGGCTAGTCAAATTGATGGGAAGCGAGTTAAAAATCGTAAGCGAAGAGGGCAGGGGCTCATCATTTAGTTTTGCACTCACGCTAGAGGGCTCTGTGGGTCATACGATGCAGATGATAAATAATATCCAAGTAAAAGTACTGCTACTAGATGAGAGTAAAATCGATGATGCAAACCATCTAACAAACTATCTACGCAGTTTTGGGCTATCTGTTGTAAAATCACAAACAATAGATGAAAACTTATATAAAGATGTAGAGTGCGTATATGTAGTAGCTAGCCAAGAGAAAATCGATTGGCTCGTGCCATTATCAAAAATCAAGCGAGAAAAGCGAGTTATACTACTGATAGAGTCTGGCGAAAAACTACAAGCTAGAATGCTTCATGGTGTGGATGAGCCTCTATCTAAACCGCTACTGCCGTTTATGTTTATGGAGCATTTAACAAAAACATATAATATTCCAAAACCGATGGTCTATCAAACACAAACACTTCAGCGAGGAATCCAAGCGTTAGTGGTAGAAGATAACCTTATTAATCAACGATTAATTACCCTATTGTTGCGTGAGTATGGGGTAAAAGTAACTGTAGCATCAAATGGTGAAGAGGCTGTTGATGCTTGTAGATTAAACACCTATGATATTGTATTTATGGATATCGATATGCCTGTAAAAGATGGTATAGTAGCAACCCAAGAGATAAAAGAGGAAAAACGCTACACCAAAGGTGACAAGATGCCTATTATCGCTCTAACAGCACTAGCTATGGAGGGCGATAAAGAGCGTATTTTAGCAGAGGGACTAGATGATTATATCTCTAAACCTCTAACTAGAGAAAAACTAGAAGCTGTGCTTCATAAATATTTGGAAGTAACTGTATAGGAGTTATAGATGGTATATTTTACACCAGAGTTTAAAGCAGACTACAACTGCGACTGGATAGAGGCGTGTACATCACTACATATCGATCCGCTTTTATATATCGACCTCTCTGGTGTAATACTAGGATGTAATGATAGATTATTAGATTTTTTACATTTGAGTGATTTTGATGAGATGAGTGAGCTAGGCGAATGGTTCGTTCCACAGGGTCTAGAGATATCATTTATCGTCGCAAATAGTGGAGATTATAGAGGAAAAATCTATCACAACAGCACCTCTTATGATGTGCTTGTAAAATCTGAGCATATCGTACTAGGGGATAAACCTATAGTAGGAGTGGTGTTTAAAGATATCTCTATATTAGAAAAAGCTAGAGCGGCAGAGAGATATTTTGAGACACTAAAAAATCAGTTTTTATCAAACATCTCTCATGAGTTTAGAACTCCTATGAACTCTATTATCGGCTTTACCGATTTGCTCAAAAACTCACCACTTAGCTCATGGCAATCAGAGTACATCTCTATGATGGGCAAGAGTGCTATGAGTATGATGCGAAATATCGAAAATCTACTTGAGCTGATGCAAGTAGAGAGCGGTGGAGTGCATCTAAATCTACAATCTGTCAATCCTATAGAGGTATTTGAGCGATTTTCTATGCTATTTGATGATTTAGCTAGCTCTAAAAAGATAGATTTGCTATTTCTAATAGATCCAAGGCTTCCAAAAATTATGATAGCTGATGAGGATAAGATTTTAGCTGTTATTAGAAATCTGATTCAAAATAGTATCAAATTTACCAGCGATGGCGGAAGTGTTTTTGTAGAGATAACTCTCACAAAAGATGAGCCAGATGCTATAGAGGTAGAGTATAGCGTAAGTGATACAGGCATCGGTATAGAGCCTGAGAGAGTAAAAATGCTACTTCGTCCATTTGCTTCGGCGTGGGATAATCAACGCCGTGGCAAAGATGGGCTAGGAATCGGGCTTAGTCTGAGCCATAAATATATAGATATGATGGGCTCGCATCTAATGTTAGCTTCAGAGGTAGATAGAGGCTCTAGATTCTCATTTAGACTCACACACGAGGTAGAAGAGAGGGCGTCGTTTGAGGTAAATAGTGATGTGGCAATATCTATATATACACAAAAGAGCACGCTAGGCGTACATGGTGCACTGCTATATAAATATCTAGAGGTGCTAGAGCTAGAAGCAACCGTTGTAAATGATTTAGTTAGTGATGTAATTAGAGATTCAGATGTGCTATTTTTAGATGCAGAGCATATCTCAAAAACTCAGATAGATGCACTAAAAACAGCATATCCAGAGTTAGATATTATACCGATAATCTATAGCAAAGATATACTATTTGCCCAAGAGCTAGAGCGAGATTCTATCTCCTCGCTACTATTACCGCTACTGCCGACATCGCTATTAAAAGCACTAAGTGGCTCATGTGAGGCGATTAGCCAAAGTCATATTGTAGAGTCATCAAAATCAAAAGATTTAGCAGATTTCAAAGATGTAAAAGTGCTAGTGGCAGAGGATAATATAATTAACCTCAGACTACTAGAGACGATACTGCACCAAGAGGGCTTTAAAGTTACAGCTGTAGATAATGGTCAAAAAGCAGTCGATGCATATCTAAAAGAGTATTTTAATATCGTACTTATGGATATCGATATGCCTGTGATGGATGGGCTGATGGCAAATAGGCTTATCAAAGAGATAGACAAACGAGATAATCGTGGTGC
The DNA here is from genome assembly GCA_964650175.1 of uncultured Campylobacterales bacterium. GTDB lineage: Bacteria > Campylobacterota > Campylobacteria > Campylobacterales > Sulfurimonadaceae > CAZYTC01. The sequence goes on from CAZYTC010000007.1 coordinate 63,131, forward strand.
AGTGCCTGTTATAGCACTTACAGCCCACGCACTTATTGGAGATAGAGAGCGTATCATAGCGGCGGGACTAGATGCTCACCTCGCTAAACCAATAGATAAAAAACTACTACTACAGACGATTAGTAGATTTATGAATAGCAAAGATAAAAATAGAGCTAAATAGCTCATTTAACATCGATTATTCTATATGATATACAATTGCCATACAATAGAGTTTTGCATCTATTAGTTATAAAACAAGGATAATGATGAAGCGATATCTGATTGCTCTATCTGTTTTGTTTAGCGGTGTAGATGCCGCAGTTTTGGCGAGCGTAAATGGTAGCGATATCACATCTGAAGAGGTTAATAAAGTCCTCATGGAGGGAACTCAGGGTAGATTTGATACGCTTCCGCTTGATAAGCAACAAGAGCTTCGCCAGAGAATAATCGAGGGTATGATTGCTCAAGAGTTGGTTTTTGAGGATGCAAAAAAAAGTGGTGTTTTAGATAGTGCCTCTTATAAGCAAGAGCTTGAGCTTGTAGTTAGAAAGATTGAAGTACAACTTGCTGCTAGATATTGGGAGCAGGAGCTTTTAGATAGTATCAAAGTAGAGCCAAAAGAGATTAAAGCATATTTTGATGCAAATATAGATGAGTTTGTGGATAAAGAGAAAGTTCACGCTAGACATATACTGCTAAAAACAGAATCTGACGCACAGGCAGTTATAAAATCTCTTAGAACATTTAGCGGCGAGAAGCTAAAAAATGAGTTTATAGCACAGGCTAAAAGCAAATCAACTGGTCCTAGTGCTTCTAAAGGCGGAGATTTAGGATATGTGGTGCGTGGTCAGATGGTACCATCATTTAATGATGCTATATTTTCTACTAGGGTAGGAACTGTAAACTCATCTGCAGTTCAGAGTCAGTTTGGATATCATGTTATCTATATAGAGGATAAAAAGGGTGCAAAAAAACTCTCATTTAATGAGGTGAAAGATTTTATTGAGCAGAAGCTAAAGATGGATAAATTTAAAGCACAGCTTGATAAAAAGATGAATGAGCTTCGCTCAAAAGCAAAAGTAACAATCGCTAAATAGATTTATGCTCACAATCTGTGAGCATAATATTAGTTTCTATCTATCGCATTTAAATCGTTAAATGCCTCTTTTACTCTCTCAATTAGCGTCTCTTGACCAGCACGAAGCCATTTGCGTGGATCATAATATTTTTTGTTTGGCTTATCTTCGCCTTCTGGATTTCCGATTTGACCTTGTAGGTATCCACTATATTTTTCAGAGTAGTTTTTAACACCCTCCCAAGTCGCCCACTGCGTATCTGTATCGATGTTCATTTTTATAACACCATAGCTGATAGCCTCTCTAATCTCCTCTAGACTTGAGCCACTTCCGCCATGAAATACAAAATCAACAGGCTTATCATCTGATAGATTATGTTTTTGTTTTATATACTCTTGTGAGTTTTTTAATATTTTAGGAGTCAGAACAACATTACCAGGTTTATATACACCATGAACATTTCCAAACGATGCTGCTATGGTAAAGTTTGGACTAATAGCACGCAGTTTTTCATATGCGTAGTTTACATCTTCTGGTTGAGTATATAGCAGTGAGTTATCCACATTTGTGTTATCTACACCATCTTCTTCTCCACCAGTTACACCAAGCTCAATCTCAATAGTCATACCGATTTTGCTCATTCTCTCTAGGTATGTCGCACATGTAGAGATGTTATCTTCGAGTGACTCTTCTGACAGATCTAGCATATGTGAGCTAAATAGTGGTTTGCCATGCTTTTTATAGTGCTCTTCACCCGCATCTAGTAGTGCATCTATCCAAGGCAGTAGTTTTCTAGCGGCATGGTCTGTATGTAGCACAGCAGGAATGCCATATGCCTCAGCCATCATATGGATATGTTTTGCACCGCTAATAGCACCTAAGATTGCTGATTTTTCGTTTTCGTTTGATAATCCTTTTCCTGCGTAGTAGCTAGCCCCACCATTTGAGAATTGAATTATTACAGGTGAGTTTACCTTTGCAGCTGCCTCTAACACACCATTGATAGAGTCAGTTCCTATCACATTTACTGCTGGTAGTGCATAGCCCTCACTCTTTGCAATAGCAAAAAGTTTTTGTAAATCTTCGCCCCAAACGATACCTGGTTTTATATGATCAAATATTTTTTGTCCCATTTTAGCCCCTAGTTTTAAAATATATGATATTATAATATATATCAGATTAATTAAGCTATAGCAATAAGGCACACTTTTGAGGACTATTTTTCTTTTAATATTTATAACACTAACTATTTATGGCTCTGAGGCGATGTTTGGCTCATTGGTAGAGCCTATAAAAAATGGTGCAACTACCACAAGAGCTATTTTGGAGTATGATTTACTAGATTCAGAGTCCAAAAAGATGCAGTTTTATCTAGATAAATATGACTCTATAAAAGGGCTTGCAAAAGAGCTAGAAACAGCTGAAAAAAGAGCCAAAAAAGAGCTATCGCAAAAATATCTATTAGAGCTTCGAGAGCTATCAAAACTAAACGCTTATCTACAAAACAGATATAGAGATAGATTGCTAGAGGCGATAGAGAGCCAGAGTAAAGCAGATTTTGAGATGTTGATATCTTTGCCACTAGAGTCTATATCGCATCAGAGGATTAGGGCTAAAATAGTAGAGTTTTATCTATCTAATTATCCAAAAAACTCTATATCACAGATAGAGCAGATGATAAAATTAGAAGATTTAGAGCAAAAGAGCCTGCAGTTTATAGCAGAGCAAGAGCTAGCATATGAAGAGCATTTGGCAGTTTTGAAAAAACAAGAGGCACAGATGCTCAAAAAAACAGCAAAAGTGGGCTCTAAAAATAGCGTTTTGCTCATAGCAGGAGTAGATAAAAATGGTAACTATGAGTTTGAGGTGGAGAATTTAAATCCATTTACCATAACACTAAGTGTAGATATTACAAACCTTTTAAACTTAAAAACATCAGTAAAATTGCCATTTTTTACAGAGATATCTCCAAAAACCAAAAAAAATCTATTTGTGCTCTCAAAAATAGTAACTAATGAGCCAGTAGATTTCAAAGCTAGTTATGGATGGGTAAGAGGCTCAGCCTACGCAGTGCATGATGATAGTTATATATATCAGGTGCCATTTGCAAAAGGCTCTAGCGTTCGTGTATCACAAGGTTATCACGGAGGGGTTTCACACAAAGGCTTAGGGGCATATGCAATCGATTTTCCTGTCCCTATAGGTACGCCTATTCACGCAGCTCGTGATGGTATTGTTGTAGCCACAGAGGGCTCAAATAGATTGGGTGGTTTTAGCCCAGAGTATCGCATCCATGCTAACTATATAGTAATAGAACATAGTGATAAGACGATGGCAAACTACTATCATCTAAATCATAATGGCGTAGCTGTATCGATAGGCGATAGCGTTAAACGCGGAGATTTGATAGGCTATAGTGGAAATACTGGATATACGAGTGGACCACATCTACATTTTAGCGTAGGAAAGGTCGATCCAGTATCTATGAGACGCCCTATGAATATGCCTATAAGGATTGAAACAGCAGATAGAGTTGTAACTTTTCCAAAAAAAGGTGATTTTTATACTGTAAAGTAGTATAATATAGAATGAGGAGAAAACTATGTTAAAAACAGTTAAGTCTAAAATAATCTTTTCAACAGTAGTTTTTAGTTTTGCAGGGTTGAGTGCAATATATCTATATCTAAATACCGCATTTTATGATTTCTCAAACAATACATCTAAACGCTCGCTAGATATGCTGAGTCACTCTATATTTCAAACGCTAGCAGAGAGTATGTTTGTAGGCGATCCAGAGGTGGTGGAAAATGCTATCAAAAATGCTCAAACTATCGAGGGAATCAAAGATTTAAAGGTAGAGAAATCACAAGCAGTTATAGAGCTGTTTGGCTCTAGTGATAAATTTAGCAGCGATGCTATGATAGTAGAGATTTTCAATACAAAAGAGTCCAGAGTATTAGAGTCAAACAGTGATGAGCACACTCTGAGACTGCTAAAGCCATTGATAGCAGAAGAGCGTTGTATGGCGTGCCATGGTAACTCTAGTGCGGGCGATGTTTTAGGCGTGATGGATTTGGTGGTTTCGCTAGATGAGAATGATAGACAAATTGCATCTATGCAAAATGTACTGCTAGTTGCACTTGCTGTTGTGGTTGTAGCATTTATAGTTATTTTAATCGTTTTTTTCCAAAAAGAGATTTTAAATCCATTGAGTCTACTGAAAAATCGTATCGCATCGCTTGTTAGCGGAGATAAAGATTTGACTATCAGATTAGATGATAAAAAAGGCGATGAGTTTGCAAGCACAGCAAAAGAGGTAAATAATTTTGTCTCAATGGTGCAATCAACTATAAATAAGGTTAAATCTATAGCTACTAGAAATGCTCAAATCTCAAGTGTTATCACTTCATCATCAGATGAGATGGCAAAGAGTGCCGAAGCAGAGAGAGCGATTGTAGTTGAGACGACGCAAAAGAGCAACTCTGTAAAAACTCTGCTATCAAGAGCAGCAGAGGCGTCTAAAGTAACACAGCAAAATATCATAGGTGCCAATAAAGAGCTAGATGAGGCTCAAAAATCACTACTGCATCTAATAGGCAAAGTAGAGGGGTATATTGAGCTAGAGCATGATGCATCATCTAGATTGATTGAGTTAAGAGGCGAAGCGTCAGATGTAAAAGATATCCTAGGAATGATAAAAGATATCGCAGAACAGACTAATCTGTTAGCACTAAATGCTGCTATAGAAGCAGCACGAGCAGGTGAGCATGGTAGAGGTTTTGCTGTGGTAGCTGATGAGGTGCGAAAACTAGCTGAGAGAACGCAAAAATCACTCTTAGATATAGAGGTTAGCGTCAATACAATAGTTCAATCTATTAATGATGTGAGTGATCAGATAGTGGATAATGCACAAAATATGAATGAGCTTACAGCTATATCAAATGATGCTCAAAGAAAGATTGATTTAACATCAAAAGATATGCAAACAACAGTAGAAGTTGCTAAAAAATCATACCAAGACTCACTAGATATGATAGATGAGATTGAGTGGATTATCAAGAAGATAGATAATATCAACGAGGCATCTCTTGAAAATAGTAAAAATATAGATGTTATAAATAACAACTCCCAAGAGTTGCGTGAAGTGGCAGAATCACTGCTAGTTCAGATAAATGAGTTTAAGAGCTAGTTAGAGTGGCTAGGGTTATAAAAACCTAAAGCAATTAATGCTATTATGTCATAAAAATAGCAGAGTATTTATGAAAAATATTGTACTAATTGGCTTTATGGGTGTGGGCAAAGGGAGTGTCGCTAGAGAGATTGTAAGGCTCTCAGATATGGTGGCACTAGATACCGATGATGTGATAGAAAGTATGGAAAATCGTCGCATAAAAGAGATTTTTGAAAGCGATGGCGAGCCATATTTTAGAGCGTTAGAGAAAAAAGTGGCATCATGGCTTAAAAAGAGTGTTAAATCGACTCTTATCTCAACAGGTGGCGGATTTTTCAAGGTAAATAATCTAAATAAAATCGGCACAGTTGTGATGCTTGATGCTCCATTTGATTTGATATATAGTCGAATAAAAGAGCATCCAAATGCAGAGAAGAAGCTGCTAAAAAGACCGCTTTTTAATGATATCGATAGAGCTAGAGAGCTATATGATGAGAGACATCCAAAATATCTAGATGTTGCTGATATTGTGGTGAGCGTAGTGGATAAGACACCTCAAGAGGTGGCAAAAGAGATTTTAAAAAAGGTTAAAAAATGAGAAAAATATTTATACTATTAGCGATGGGTGTGGCACTCTTTGGTGCTGAGTTAAAGTGGCAAAAAGATATAAAAATAGCGATAGAAAAATCACAAACAGATAAAAAACCGCTAATGGTCGTGGTTGTAAAAGATAACTGCAAATGGTGTGATAAATTTCATAATGAGACACTAAAATCAAAACCAATTTCAGATGTTTTAGCAAAAGATTTTATAATCTATATGGGCAATCAAGAACGAGCTGGCGAGGTTCCACCATCACTTATAACAGGTGGCACGCCGACAACTTGGTTTTTAAAAGATAGCACCATAATGTTTGAGCCACTAATGGGCTCAGTTGATATAGATGATTTTAGCGAAGTTTTAAAAGTAGTAAAACAAGAGTATAAAGAGGCAAAATAATGTTATTTATAGAGAGTTGTGATAGAGAGTTTGATGGTAAATTTGCAGAGCTGCTAGAGCGTGGCAAGATGGATATGGAGCATGTTGGCTCTATTGTTAAAAATATCATAGATGAGATAAAAAATGATGGTGATGGTGCCATATTTGCTCATATTGAGAAGTTTGATAGATGGAGTGTTGCTAGTGGCGATGAGCTAAAAATATCTGCTAATGATATGAAAAAAGCTTATGATAACCTAGATGAAAATCTAAAAAATGCTCTGCATTTAGCTTATGATAGAATCAGAACTTATCATGAAAAACAGCTCCCTAAGAGTTGGTTTGACACAGAGAGTAGTGGTACTATTTTAGGTCAAAAAGTAACGCCAGTTGATAGAGCAGGGCTATATATTCCTGGTGGCAAGGCGGCTTATCCTAGCTCACTGCTGATGAATGTTATTCCAGCTCAAGTAGCGGGAGTAGAGCAGATAATAGTATGTACACCCACGCCAGATAATGAGCCAAATGAGCTACTGCTTGCAGCGTGCTATCTATGTGGTATTAGTGAAGCGTTCAAAGTAGGTGGTGCTAGTGCAATAGCAGCAATGGCATATGGCACAGAGACGATACCAAAGGTTGATGTAATTACAGGCCCTGGAAATATATTTGTAGCAACTGCAAAAAAGATGGTTTTTGGAGAGGTAAATATCGATATGATAGCAGGACCTAGCGAGATAGGGATACTAGCTGATGATAGTGCAAACGCTTCACATATGGCGATAGATATGCTCTCGCAAGCTGAACATGATGAGATGGCTAGCTCTATTATGATTACACCATCGCTAGAGTTAGCAAAAAGCGTTGCAAAAGATATAGATGAGTGGCTCAAAAAGCTTCCACGCCGAGAGATTGCTCAAAAATCTATAGATGAGCGAGCAGCTATAATTGTTACAAAAGATATGAATGAGGCGATAAGCCTTATGAATATGATAGCACCAGAGCATCTAGAGGTGGCAACCGAGGAGCCATTTTCACTGCTACCACATATTAAACACGCTGGAGCAATATTTCTAGGTCACAATACCCCTGAGGCTATAGGGGATTATATAGCTGGACCAAACCATACTTTACCAACAGGTGGAACTGCTAAATTTTATTCTCCTTTAAGTGTAGAGCACTTTATGAAAAAATCTTCTATTATATATTTCTCTAGCGAGGGGATAAAAGAGATAGGAGAATCTTGTGCACTACTAGCAGATACAGAAGGGCTAGATGCTCACGCTGCCTCTGTTAGAGCTAGATTATAGTATTAGTAAAAACTATAATTAAAATCTTTTAAAAATTACTACCTCTTATAAAAGCACTATCTTTTTAGTGCTTTTCAAATCGTAACATTATTACAAGTTTATAACAAAAAGATATACTCGTTTAGTTTAGTTTAAATGTTTTTTAGCTAATCTTAGGTGTTAATAGAGTGTTGGATATTACAATCGCAATATAAACGATTTTTCAGCAACAAGCAAAGGAGAGTAAATGCAACTAGGGTTCTTGGTTGACCTTCACCTATGTATGGGTTGTAAGGGTTGTGAGATCGCCTGTAAAGTGGAAAACGAAGTTCCACTCTCTACATGGCGACTACGAGTTAAATATGTAGATGTGGGAACATTTCCTGAGACAAAGCGTACTTTTACGCCACTTAGATGTAATCATTGTGCAAATGCACCGTGTGAGAGAATTTGTCCTGTAAGTGCACTTCACTATTTAGATAATGGTATAGTAAATATCGATAAAGAACGCTGTATCGGGTGTGCTGGTTGTGTAATGGCATGTCCTTATGGTGCTATCTATATCGATCCACAGACTCAAACGGCAGATAAGTGTACATATTGTGCACACCGTATCGCTAGCTCGATGATGCCAGCTTGTGTTGTTGCGTGTCCTGTTGAGGCAAATATATTTGGTGACCTAGATGATCCAATGTCAAATATTAGTCAATATATCCAAACTCATAGAGATGTTCGTGTGAGAAAACCTGAAAAAGGTACAGATCCACATCACTATTATGTTGGTGGTGGCGATGTTCATCTAGACCCACTAGCATCAGAACGAATTGAGGGTCACAACCTATTTAACAAAATTACACATCTGCCTGTAGGAGGTCACTAATGGTACACGAAACAATAGTAGCAACCAAGGCAGTTGTAACACTAGATGCAGCACTTCCTGGTATCGTATGGGGATGGATTATCACCATGAATATGTGGGCAAAAAGTATTGGAACGGGTGTAATATTTTTAGCGTTTTATCTGCTTAAAAAACATCCAGCAACGACAGGATTTATTAGATTTCCAGTTGTAGCACTATCTATAGTGTTTATCCATATTTTTCTATTTTTTACAGTTATAGATTTGCATCAAATCTTTAGATTTTGGCATATATTTTTCTATCCACACTTGACATCTGCTATTGCAGTTGGTGCATGGATGGCTACAGCTTTTGTAGGATTGCTTTTTGCGATGGCGTTTGCTATCTATATGAAAAAAGATGAGGCACTATATGATAAGCTACTAAGTATCACAGTAGTTTTAGCAGTTCCTGTAACAATCTATACAGCTGGACTTATGTCTCAAGCGACAGCTAGAGAGCTATGGCAGATGCCAACAGAAGCGGCACAGATGATTTTAGCTGCACTGCTAGCAGGTTCTGCGACTATGATACTACTAGGTAGTAAAAAGTTTAGTGATGAAGTTATGAGAGATTTAGGTATCGTACTAGCTCTTGCAGCATCTGCATCATTTATACTATATATGTCAGAGCTAATCTTTGGCCCTATGAAGGCAGAAGAGGTTATAGCAGTACTAGCGTATGTTAAAGGTGGAGAGTACACAGCGATGTTCTGGGTAGGTCAGTTTATGGCATTTTTAATACCTATAGCACTTGTATGTGTGACACTAAAAAACAAATCGTACTATATGTTGAAAATTGCTGCTGTATCAGCACTAATTGGGTTGTGGGTAAGTAAGCATGTATGGCTTGTTATTCCACAACTATTACCGATGAGCTAAGAGGATAAGAAATGAAGTATTTAGAATCAAGAAGAACTTTTTTAAAGGGAACTGCACTAACTGTAACAGGTGCAGTTATCGCAAAGGGTGTATTTACTACTGATGCTGTTGCTGAATCGGTAAATAACTCAAAATTTACAGATACACCAGATACTCTATCGTTTTATCCTCCATTTGAAGAGTGGGGTAGCTTTGCAGAGCTTGATGGAACAGATTGGAAACGCGGTGGTATAGGTAGAAAAGGTGTTCAAAGTGAAACAAATCCAAAGGGTATCTATGTAAATGATTTTACAATCGTACCTACGGCGTGTTCAAACTGTGAGGCATCTTGTGGTTTGACTGCATGGATTGATAAAAAGACATTTACTGTTAGAAAATATATGGGTAACCCGCTACATATCGGCTCTCGTGGTCGTAACTGTGCAAAAGGTTATGCGACACAATCACAAATGTATGATCCAGATCGTATCCCATTTCCTATCAAACGAGCACCAGGGTCTAAAAGAGGCGAGGGTAAATGGGTTCGTACATCGTGGGATGAAGTATTAACTACTATTGGTAAAAAATATAACGAAACACTAAAAGTAGGTGATGAGCTATCTAGAAAACTATGTATGTATCATATTGGGCGACCTAATGAGAATGGTTTTGTGGCAAAAGTTATGGAAACTATGGGTATAGATTCATATAACTCACACACAAATAGCTGTTCTGCAAATGCTAGAACTGCTATTACTCATACAACAAACTCAGACCGTCCAAGTCCAGACTGGGCTAACTCTAAGCTGATTTTCCTAAACTCATCACACGCTGCTGATGCGGGACACTTCTATGCTCAATCGGCTGCTTTTATAGCTGATGCTAGAAAAAAAGGTGCAAAACTAGTAGTTATGGATCCTCGTATGTCAAACTCTGCAGGTATGGCAGATATGTGGATTGCTGCGTGGCCAGGGACTGAGACAGTTGTGTACCTATATATCGCAAATAGACTACTCCAAGAGGGCAAATTTAACAAAGAGTTTGTTAAAAAATGGTTCAACTGGAAAGAGTTAATGGGTGATAGTAACTATCTATCATTTATGAAAGATCAAGGTTATATCTCATCAGTTCCAGAGTCTAGAAACTTCGAAGCATACATCGATATGATGAAAGAGATGTATAGTGCGTATGATTTAGAGTTTACTGTAAAAGAGACGCATGTTCCAGCATATAAACTAGAAGCACTATATGAGATGATTCTATGGGCTGGTAAAGAGGTAACGAGTTACTTCTGGAGAGCATCAGCATCTGGTAACCGTGGTGGTTGGATGAATGGTAAAGCACTATATTTTATGCTAGGGCTATGTGGTGCGTTTGGTAACAAAGGTGGTGTTGGTAACTTCTACTGGCACAATATCTCTGTTGGGGATAAAGGTGGTAGCGCAACAGTTGGTCAAGGACAATCTGGTAAAGATGTTCCAGCTGTAAATGCGTGGAATGAGCTATGTTGGCCGCCAGAGTGGCCAATCGCTACAAATGAGCTATCATATATCCTGCCACAGCTACTTACAGATACAGAATGGCAACAAAAATGGATTAAAAAGGGCTTTAGTGTTCCAACAAAACTAGCTCTTTGGGCTCCGAGAATGTATAACCCAGTTTGGACACAACCTGATGGTTTTAGATGGATTGAGGTTTTAAAAGATGAGTCAAAAATGGAGCTTACATTTAACCTAACTCCAGTATGGTCAGAGACAAACTGGTATATGGACTATATCTTGCCAGTAGGTCTAGCAGGCGAGAGACATGACCAACACTCAGAGGCTACTATGCCAGCTAGATGGACAACATTCCGTCAGCCAGTTTTGCGTGTAGCACTAGAGAAAGCGGGATGGAAAGCTAAAAACCCTAACCGTGCAACGCTAGAGGCTCATATTAAAGCGGGTCTAGGTGAAGTGTGGGAAGAGAATGAGTTTTGGTTTGAGCTAGTTCACTCTCATGTAGACCCAGATGGTAGTCTAGGTATTAGTAAAATGTGGGAATCTAAACGAAATCCAGGAAAACCTGTCACGATTGCAGAGTGGTATGACGCTGCGTTTGGTGATCACTTGCCAAAACTACGAGAAACTGTAGAGGCTGATGAGAACTACAAAAACGAGGAGTTCCCATACTATGCATATATGAGAGATCATGGTTTCTGGGCAGAAGAGACAGAGATTTATGATGTTCATGAGCGTGAAGTTAAACATAGCGATAGCGAGCTAACAAAAGATGAAAATGATGTACTCTATGTAAACAAAGATGGCTCTAGAAAAGCTGTAGGTGTTAGGGTTGATGGTAAAAATATGCAAGGACTAGATACGCTATCTAGAAAATTTGAGGTATATACTCAGTGGCTTGCAAAAGATTGGAAATGGCCAGAGTATGCGATGCCAATCTATCCAAAAACAGAAGAAGAAAAAGAGAAGATGGTTCACATCGTATCTCATGTAAATCATAGTTATATGACTGAAGAGAACTCTTTTGCTCTAAATACTGTATTTAGATTGCCATATAATATTCATACTCGTTCAGCTAACTCTAAACATCTAATGGAGATTAGCCAAAACCACGACCCAATCTGGATAAATACGGTAGATGCAAAACGCATGGGCTTTAAACGCGGAGATGCGATTAGAGTTAGAATTGTAGATAGCGTTTCAGGTCTTGATAGCGGATTTTTCGTAGCGATGGCAGTTCCAACTGAGGGTGTTATGCCAGGTACTCTAGCATGTTCACACCACGCAGGTAGATGGAAAGTTGTAAATGCAGCTGAAATTCCAAATGGTGTAAGTGATGGCAAGGTAGCTACAAATGTTGCACCTAGAGATTTAACGAACAAGGATTTCCTAGCAGAATCACCAGAAAATGTTGGTAAAGATGGCTATGGAACAGTTATTGATGACTTTAATAATAAAATGGGTCTAAATAGCTTTGGTATTCCAGTTGCTGAGATAGATTATGATGGTAAAAATGGTACTATGAGATATACAGAGGGTATAAAACCATTTAAAGCAGAGAGATTTGCTGAGTATAACCGCGATAGCGGTAATATCTGGTGGGATGGTCTAAGTGGTGCGTGGCAAAATGCTGTAGCTCCAGCACATCCAGACCCAGTATCTGGTATGCATTGTTGGCACCAAAAGGTTCTACTAGAGCCTGCACAATCGACAGATAGAATTGGTGATATCCATGTAAATTATGAGAATAACTACAAAACATATCAAGCATGGAGAGATGAGCTAACGCGTGGTTTAGATGATAACTCTACGCTTCGTCGTCCTCGTCATATCAAGCGTCCATGGGTAAAACTACACCCAGATGCTTATGTAGTTAAGTATAAAGCTTAATTATCCTCTTTTTAATATATCAAAAGGGTTTTTTCAGCCCTTTTGATTAAAATCATAGAAAAAATCAAGGTTTAATATATGCAAGAGATTATCTCAAGATCTAATATCTATGCACTACTATCACGAATAATGCTCCAAGAGCTTGATGTTGAGTTGGTAGAGCTATTTAAGAAAGATCCAGTTGTTTTGGAATTTTTTACCAATTGGAGTGAGTGGGAACTAAAGGATTCTAAAGCAGCTAAAGAGCTACTAGAGGAGAATCTCGATCCAGATTTCGTAAACCTATCGCTACTGCATCTAACTCCATATGAGACATTTTATACAAGAGCTGATCAGATGATAGAGACAGGTGGTGCAAATCCTGTAACTGATATCTATAGTGCTTATGGATTTACGGTTGATTTTGAGGTTGCTAGAGTGGTATCTCCTGATCATATCGGTATAGAGTTAGAGTTTATGCACCATCTGTGTGAGTCGCATAAAAAAGCACTAGAAGAGGGCAATGATGAGATGGTTAAGGAGTTTATAGAGATAGAGCATCACTTTTTAAACACTCATCTACTCAAATGGGCTCCAATGTATCTAATCAGTATGAAATATGAGGCACGCACACCGCTATATTATGATGCAGCAGAGGCGACGCTAGAGTTTTTACTCTCTGATAATGAGCTGCTCTCGCCACTGGTAGGCTCGTGAATCTACTCAATCTAGAGCCCTCTAGATGTGTTAGGGTTTTTAGTATCAACTCAGAGTGCTCAAAATGCTCTGATATTTGCCCTACTAATGCTATAGCACTAAATGATAGACTACCATCTATCAACCAATCACTCTGTGTGGGGTGTAGTGGTTGTGTGGCAGTATGTCCTAGTGAGGCACTGCTTCATGATGATTTCACTCCTACAGAGTCATTTTTTAGCTATGTTCAAGATGAAAATCTGATATTTTCATGCCAAAAAAATATACCATGTATTTTAGCACTAAGTGTTGAGCATCTTATATCATTAGCTGCACTTAAAGGCACGGTTGTACTAGATATTGGTCATTGTGGCAGTTGTGAGATAGGTGAGAGTGTGCTAGATAATATAGCGAAAAATCTAGAGTTTGCACACTATGCACTAGAAGCTATAGAGAGTGATGGGGTTATAAAGCTAGAGTCACTCTCTATAGAGGGCGATGAGAGTATCAAAGATAGACGAGATTTTTTCAAAACTTTTCATCTGCAGAGAGTCGCTAAAATCAAAAGCGATTTTGATGATAGTGTAACAGCGAGCATAGATGAGTTTGTCTCTACTGATATTTCACAGATTGATAGAGCAAGCGTAAGGGCTAAAAAGATTACAGATAGACGAAAGCTATTTTTTACAGCTCTAAAAAAGATAGAAAAACCATCCATCTATCATGTAGTAGATGAGAAGATGGTGCCATTTACATCACAAAAGCTACTAGATGAGGCACTCTGTACGGCGTGTAGTATCTGCCATAGAGTCTGTCCTACGGTGGCACTTAGTTCTGATTCTAGAAACTCTAAGATAGATTTTGATCCATTTTTATGTATCAAGTGCCATCTGTGTCATGATGTTTGTGAGAGTAATGCAATAACGCTCTCAAGCTCATATAATATCAAAGAGTGGTTTGAGCCAACTGTGCAAAATCTTGCCGCTTTTAGGGTGCGTAGCTGTGATGAGTGTGGGCTGATTTTTAGCTCTGTTGCTGGTGAGAAGATTTGCCGTAGATGTGCACTAGAAGAGGAAGAGGCGATGGAATTATGGGGGTTAAAATAGATGATGAATAACGATAATAGTATAGACCACAGTACAAAACTGTATGGTTTTATAGCCGAGAGTGCTGCACCACAGAGATATGCCGCAGTGCTAAACAAACTATACAAAGCCAGTGGCTATAATGCTATGATGATTCCGATGAATATTAGAGAGGATGATATACTCTTTACTCTTTCGCAGATGAGAAGCTCAAAGCTTAGCGGCGTGCTGATATCTAGCGAGTATCAAGAAGAGGCTATGAGTGTAGTCGATGATGCTAGCTTAGAGGCAAAGAGTAGCGGATATGCAGATGTGATATTTGTGCGAGATGGTAAGCTCCATGGTGATATTATCACCTCTCGTGCACTAGAGGCTTATGCAGAGCATTTTGATGAGGATATCGCACTGCAGAGTGTATGCCAATATTTTTATGACATAACAACAGGAGAATAGGTATGAATAAAACAGATTTTAGTGATTTTCAAGCAGATTTTGAATCATTCATAAGAGATCCAAAACGAGACGATGCGAGCTGTGATATAGACCCAGATGAGCCAGATGAGATTGCACCTAGTTATGTGGATGAGTTAAATGATAAACTACTATCACCATTTCATAGTGGTGCATATTTCTCTAGACTTGATATAAAACGAATTGCCGAAGCGATAGATGAATCACTCCCGATAAAGGAGCGAAAAAAGATGATGAAAGCTCTATTTAGACATGTAAATGAGAAGGCATTTTTACGCCGTGCATTTGATGAGTTTAATCGCCATTTTGGTGGTAGAGTTTTGATATATCAAGAGCTAGCTGAGGCATTTCCAGCATCTAAATATATTTTCGATGAGTATATATCTAAAATCGAAAGAACTCAAAAAATCCTAGATCAAATCGTAGAGGATTTTGAAGAGATAGAGCCTACATTTGATCCGATGATGGTGTAGGTGCCAATAATATCTATTATGTTTTAAACATAATGTCTAAAACATAATAGAAAAATCTATAATTTTTTAATCCAATACTCAAATATAGGGTCTGAGATATAGTAAGCAGAACCATTCTTATCGATGATATCTTTTTTCATTAGCCCATTTAGTGCGGTTTGAAAAGAGCCCGACTTTATCTCATATTTTGCAAAATATTGTTCATCATACAAAGAGACCCCATCTTTTTGCACAACTATTTTTAATGCTTTTTTTTGATTTGGTGTTAGGTTATCCCACTCTAGTGCAAATAGATCTTCTTCTCGCTCGATTACTCTATTTAGAGTTTTATCAAATGAGCCATCATCTACGCTAGCTATGGTACTGTTCCACAGCTCATAGGCAAACTGTTGTGTGTAGTATGGGAAGCCTTTTGTGAGAGTAAAAATTTTATCTATATAGATATCATCTATGCTTTTATTTGTATAGCTAAATTTGGTTTTTATAAACTCACTCCACGACTCTTTTTTAATCTCTTGGATTTTAAAATGTTTAACCGACTTATAGAAAGGGCGATTTTTATCTAAAAACATCTCATGAAGCAGACTTTTTTTACTGCCCATAAAGATATATGAAACTTTATCGCTATGGTGCTGTATTGTACTTCTAATTTTTGCTTCTAGCTCTAGATTTACTATCTCTTGAAATTCATCGAAAATTACTACGATTTTTTGATTGTTTTTTGCAAATTCATAAGGGATATTTAGCACATCTTCTAATGTTTTTGTGCTATCTTCTGCTCCTAATGCCAATGAAAAATTAGGATTGCCACTAGCATCAAAACTAACATTTATGTTTGGGCGAATTTTGATTATATTTTTAAAAAAGCTCACGATTTTATCTGTTGGTTCCTGCAAGCTTTTTGCTAAAACATTGAAATACTTATTTATAAAATCATCTACAGTAGAGAGATACATTAAATCTAAAAAAACATATTTTACGCTATTTTCTTTTAGCTCGTTTACGGTTTTTAGTACAAATGATGTTTTGCCAAATCTTCTAGGTGCATATATGAGTAGGTTTAAACCAGCATTTATATCAGTTTTTAACTCAGATATCTCATCTAATCTATTGCAAAAATGCTCATCAAATACTGCACCACCATAATAAAAAGGGTTCTCGGTCATTATATAAACTCCATTATGTTTTAAACATAATATCTAAAACATAATAAAAATTAGTTTTTTTATCTTTTTAGTTAGATGAGATAGTTTATCTCTATTTTTCTATAAAAAAATCTCTTATGTCACATTCTAGTATATATGCTATTTGATAGAGGTGTTTAATATTGAAATGCTGCTTTTTTAGATAGAGCTCTGATTGAGATACTAAGCCTACAGACCTATGTCCCATTGCTTGAGAAAGCTCCAGTTGCGTTAAGCCTCTATCGTTTCTTATCTTTTTAACATTAGAACCGATAAGCTTATAGAAATCATCTATTTTGCTTTCATCTATATCTTCGGCTGTTCTCAAATTTACCTAGCTATTACTATTTATTTAATCTTTAATTCTAATGAGATATAATATTTGATTCAAATAGTAGTTACTAGTTTTAAGGATTTTTATTGATAGCAGATTTGCAGTGTTACGACTATGATATTGTAATAAAAAAAGAAGATATAGATTTTAGCAATGATATTTTGGTGGACATAAGAAATGAAGAAATTTATACTAGCTATCATCTAAAAAATGCGATAAATATTGAAGAATACAAGGATATTGAAGAGCTTGTAAAGAGTAGTGTTGATAATAGGATAGTTTTATACTGCCAAACAGGATTTAAAAGTAAAAATGTAGTAGAGCTTATAAGAGGTACTAAGCAATACGCTAATATTTATAGCTTAATAGGCGGAATATACGATATGGAGCTTGAAAATATTTATGCAAATCAAGACTTTTTTCCTATGCTTAATAATACAAAGCAAGAATTATTGAAAAATTTTTTAGCTGATAGTAGACCTTGGATTGTTGCTTTTTCTGGAGGAAAAGATTCGACTGTAGTCTTGCAGTTAGTTTATGAAATGATATTGAGTCTTCCAAAAGATAAAAGAAAAAAAGTTTTTGTTGTAATGTCAGATACTAAGGTTGAATCTCCTGTAATTGAGGATTATTTAATAGAAACAATGCGTGTACTCAACGAGAGTTCAAAAGAGCTTGGCTTAGAGTTCGAAGCAATAATAGTTGAGCCAAATGAAGAGGATGAGTTTTGGTTTAATCTTATAGGTAAAGGCTATCCATCACCTACTAGAACATTTAGGTGGTGTACGGATAAACTAAAAATAAAACCTACTCAGGATACGATGAATGCCATTACTAGTAAATATGGTAGCTGTGTATTGTTGATTGGAACTAGAAAAAAAGAGAGTGTTAATAGGCAAAAAACTATGGAATCTAGGGAGCTAAATAGTCGAGGATTACATCCTCATGATTATATTGCCAACACCTTGGTTTATAGTGCAATCTCTGAATGGACAAATGATGATGTTTGGTACTATCTAACGACACATAATCCTCCTCCATGGAAGAAAAATCATGATGAATTGTTGAAATTGTATACAAAAGCTCATGGTGGCGAGTGCGAATTTATTACAGACACAGAGCAGCCATCTTGTGGGTCAAGTAGATTTGGATGTTGGGTATGTACGGTTGTTACAGATGATAAATCCATGAAAGGATTTATTGATACGGGGGATGATTGGCTGAAGCCATTGTATGAATTTAGAATTTATTTAAAAGAGATACGAGAGAATGCAACTAAACGAAGTGCAATTAGAAGAAATGGTACATTTGGAGCTGGTCCTTTTACAACAGAGGCAAGAAAAGAGATTTTAGAAAAACTGCTAGATACCGAGAAAAAAATTGGTAGAACTTTAATAACAGATAGGCAGCTTTGTTTAATACAAGAGCAGTGGAGTAGAGATTTTGATATTTTAAATAGTGTCGAGCAGATTTCAAACAAAGGGGGAAGAGTGTTAAAAATACAAAAAGATGAGTATGCAAAAGATAATATATTTTTGCACTTGGATTTATTAAATAGTGCGTCAAGAAAACATCAGATTGATGAAGGATTTATTGCAAATTTATTAAATGAAGCTTTAGATATTTATTCTTCAAGTCTGGATGAAAGTAAGCTATCAATAGAGATTAAAAGTTTGATAGAAAAAATTATTGATAATAAATGTACCCCGACAAAGGATAGATTCGATGAAAATTAAATCAATCGAAATATTTAATATGTTTTCATATTATGGAATGAATAAAATAAGTTTTAATGTTAGTGATGATAGTAAAAATATTAATATTATTTATGGTAGAAATGGCAACGGTAAAACAAGTTTTATAAATTGTATTAAGCTATTGTTTCTAGGTACTCAAAACCCATTATATACAGAGCAAATAAGAAAAAGCGTGAGCGAAAATAAAACCTTATCGCTTTTGGATTATGTGTTAGGCAATAAACATTGGTATGGTATTTTAAACCAAAAAGCAAAAAGAGAACACGAGAGTCACTTTTATGTGTCTATTGATTTTTATGAAAACAATAAAGTGTTTACTACAACAAGAGAGTGGATAGTCGACAATGGTAACTATAAGGAAAATTGTAGAATTACAGAAAATGGTAGTGATTTTGAGCTAAATGGTATTGAAGCAGAAAAATTTTTACATAAAAGAATTCCACCAGATTTTGTTGATTTTTTCTTTTTTGATGGTG
>CAZYTC010000008.1:0-44872 GCA_964650175.1 uncultured Campylobacterales bacterium
GCTCGTTTGCAATCTCTAGCATCTCAGCTAGCTCTTTTTCATCCTCTAGATACTCACTGTATGGCTTATAGCTCTCTTCTATAGTGCCGTCGCCTTTGAATATAAATAGCTTTTTAGCGATTTTATCTACAAAGTATCTATCATGACTCACTAAAATTACTGCACCATTAAAGTGTTGAAGTTTTTCTTCTAGTATATTTATAGTAGGAATATCTAAATCATTTGTAGGCTCATCTAGTATCAGACAATCCACCTTTTTAGTAAAAAGTAGTGCCAAAGCGACACGGTTTTTCTCTCCACCGCTGAGTATCCCTATCTTTTTATCTAGATGTTCGCGTGGAAATAGAAAGTTTTTTAGATAGCCATAGACATGCATATCAGAGCCCTGAACTGATACCCTATCGCCACCATTTGGACAAAATGTCTCTATGAGGTTTTTTGAATCATCTAGCATCTCGCGGTGCTGGTCAAAATATCCTATAGAGAATTCACCCTGTTTTATCACTCCGCTTGATGGTTTGAGTCGTCCTAGAAGTGCCTTTAGCAGTGTAGATTTACCGCTTCCATTTGGACCTACGACAGCGATAACATCTTTTTGTAGTATTCTAGTGCTAAAATCTCTAAGTAGCTCTCGCTCACCCATTTTTATAGATAGATTCTCTATCTCAAATAGCATTTTTTGGCGATTTACGCTCTCGCTTTGTGTAAAGTTTTTCTCTTCACGGTCAAGCTCTAGCTTCATTTTACGAATCTTTGATGGGTTCTTTTTCGCCTCTTCACGCAGTTCTAAGACTCTCTGTTTTCGCCCCTCGTTTCGCTTGAGTCTCGCTTTTACCCCACGAGATAACCACTCATTTTCAGCTTTTAGCAGTTTTAGTAGATTGTCGTGCTGTTTTGCCATGGTTCGCAGCAATTCTTGTTTTTGAGTGAGATAGTTGCTATAACCACCGCTATATTCACGCAGTTTATGCTCATCTATCTCTATCGTTTTTGTCGCTATTTTATCTATAAAATATCTATCATGAGAGATAAAAAGCAGTGTAAAACGCTCTCTTAGTATCAGCTCCTCTAAAAACTCTACCATATATACATCTAGGTGGTTAGTAGGCTCATCTAGCAGTAGTACATCTGGTTTTTGTAGTAGTAGTGATGCTAGTGCAACGCGTCGCTGCTCCCCACCGCTAAGTAGATTTATATTTTTATCCTCATACTCTTTTAGTATAAAGTGCTCTAAAATCCGCTCTATCTTATCATCTAGATTCCACGCATTGTGATGGTCTAGATATATTGATAGCTCTGACTGCTCATGTAGTAGTTGCTGGTTAGAGAAATCATCTACTAGCAGCAGGCTAATCTCATCAAATCGCTCTTTTGCTCGCTTTAGCTCACCTAGTCCTGCCTCTATCGCCTCTCGTACATTGTGAGAAGAATCAAATTTTGGCACCTGTGCTAGCATCTTTATATCGCAGTTGCTTCTGGTGATTCTCTCGCCCTCATCAGCTTCTAGCGAGCCATCTACTATCTTCATTAGCGTAGATTTACCGCTACCATTTGCACCAACTATAACGACTCTCTCACCCTCATCGATATGGAAATTTACATCCTCTAAGATTTTTTGTGCCTCGAAATGTTTGGAGACTCCCAGTAAATCAACTAATGCCATCTATTGCCTTTGGAAAATGCAGTGATTTGTGAGCAGATACCATGAAGCGACCTCGTAATCACTATAGTGAAACTCCCGTAGCTCTGGCGGTATAGAGATTTGTCGCAATTTGCTTTTGATGATACCTGTAATGATAAACGATAGTAGCAGTGTGCCAAATGCGATAAACCAGTCGCTTTTGAGCCATACTAAAATACCTACAATTAGATATCCATATGTGAGCAGATAGCCTATGATTTTGGCATAAACTCTACATATTTTTTTCGGTAAAAGTGGAAGCGGTCTATCTTGTAAAAAATCACTGTTCATAGAGTGATTATAGCTTATATTTGCTTGCTAGCTATTTAGTTGTTATAATTGCACAAACAAAAGGAGTCATTTTGTTAAAAAAATTGATAGCTATTTCAGCCATCACAACAGCACTGCTAGCAGGTGATGCTAATAGGGTTGTTTTTGATTGCTCTAGCGGTGATATGAGATTTGTTAGCTCACGGCTAATGCTAATAGATAGCGTTGCAAATGAGCTAAAAACTAGTGGTGAGAGTTATGATATGGTGCTTACTATTCACTCAGGATGTACGCCAATATCAACAAGCGAGATTGACGATGATCCAATCAAGATGAAAATCACAGATCAGCTAAAAGCTCTAGCTACAAATCACGGCGTAAAGATAGAGGCGTGTGAGATTGCACTTGATAGATTTGGTATCGAACTATCAGATTTGCCATCACACATAGGGAGTGTAAAAAACTCTATAACTAGAGTTATAAAATTACAAAATAGCGGGTATGCTCTCATACCATTTAACTAAGGAGTATAGGTGTTAAAAGAGTTTAAAACCTTTTTGATTTCGGGTAATGTTGTAGATATGGCGATAGGCTTTATCTTTGGTGGTGCTTTTGCAACTGTGGTTAAATCGATGGTTGATAATGTTGTTATGCCTCCGATTGGATTATTGATGGGCGGGGTTGATTTTAGCTCACTTTTTATCGCACTAGATGGCAAGAGTTATGCATCATTAGCTGCACTAGATGCTGCAGGTGCACCAGCTATTAAATATGGTATGTTTATAAATGATACAGTTTCGTTTATTATACTAGGATTTGTGATGTTTATGTTTATTAAAACATATAATAGACTAAAGCATGAAGAGCCAGAAACGGCACCAGTAGAACCAACCACAAAAGTGTGTGGCGATTGTGCTATGGAGATTCCACTAGCTGCAAAAGTTTGCCCACACTGTAGAGCTACTCAGGCGTAAGTAGGAAGTTTTAGATAGACTGCCACGACCCTAAATGGTCTCGCAGTGACGATTTTTGTCATTGCGAGGCTTTGAAAAAGCCGTGGCAATCACTCTATCACATAGAGATATCTAAAATATTGCCACCAAGTTGTGAGATTCTCTCATCTATCATCTCTAGAGCTTTATCTAGGGTTTGGTATGAGATATCTGGCAGTTTATCTCCCCAAATCTTCTCAGCTTCATTAAAACCTTTGATAATTCCCTCGCGACCTGCTTGTAATCTTTCGATATCATCGCCACCACCCATTATGACAAAATCAGCCAAACGCTGTGAAGTTTGTGAAACTCCAAAAAACCCATCTTCGCTTACTAGCTCACTCGCTTCTGTGGGGCTCATTTGCGATATTGGTTTGCCACTATAACCGATAGCATCAAAATCTATATTATCTAGAATATTTTTGATTTTATTATAATCAAATCCTACGCCTTGTGCCTGCAAGTTATCAGATGAGAGCGATTGTATCTGTAAGCTATACTCCATCAAATATGCCTGTGATAGAGTTTTGCCCGATATTTCGCCACTTTCGATTTTCTCTTTGAACTCTGTGCGTTTTTGCTCGTTTAGCTCTAGCGACATTGATGAGTATGGACTCATTCCTGATGTTTGGTTGATTTGCATAGATATCTCCCTGTTTTTGTTATCTATAATATCGGCAAAAATAGCTAAAAATCAAATCTTAGATGATAGATTTGCCATATGAGTTTTTGGCTCTATGTATGATTCAAAAAGCTTATGTGCTAGCTCCCATCTATTCTCTTTTGAGTTTAGCATAACGATTATCATATCTTTATCATCTTTTTTGGCTCTAGCTATCAGACATGGTCCCGCTTTTGATGTGTATCCTGTTTTAATTCCCACAGTATACTCATATTTGCCTAGTAGTTTATTGGTGCTGATTTCATTAAAAACTCTATCGCTATTTAGTGTGCTGTAGCTATGTTTTGACTCTTTTGTGATAGCGTTAAAGGTGGTGTTTTTTATAGCATACTCTGCTAATATGAGCAAATCTCGTGGTGTGCTATAGTGCTCACCGATATCAAAACCACATGGGTTTGTGAAATTTGTACTCTCCATTCCTAGCTCAATAGCTTTTTGATTCATTAGCTGCACAAAATTCTCTACACTTCCAGCTACAGCGACTGCTATTGCCATTGCTGCATCATTGTTTGATTTTATGATGGCAGAGCGAACTAAATCTTCTAAAATCACCATCTCATTGATAGTATATCCCGCCTTTGTCGGCTCTACCGCCACTATCTCTGGTGTCATAAAAGCTATTTTTTCTAGATGGTTCTGCTCTATTGCTAAAATAGTTGTCATAATTTTAGTAAGACTTGCTGGGCGAACTCGTTTATCTATATCTTTGGTATAAACTAGCTCATTTTTGGCTAAATCTTTGATAATCAACGCATCGATTTTGAGTGAATTTAGATGCTCTTTATCCAGAGCATCCGCATATGTAAATATTGATAATATAGATATTAGTAGTAGTTTTTTAATCATTTTTTTGCTCTCTTTTTAACCTCTAGTTGTTTTACAAACTCCATAAACTCATTTTCAAAATGTATCGATACAAAAAATCCCATCTCCTCTTTTTTTCTGCCATCAAATATGTGTAAAATCTCTTCGCTATTTAAAAACTCTGCAGAGTTTCGCAAATCTGCTAATGTTACATTTGTCATAGCTTATACCTTTTGACATTTTAATATGATAAATCATTATAACATTTATATATGTAAATGGGCAAATTTGCTAAATCTACACCTAATAAAACCAATCTACAAAAGAAAAAAATTATTATTTAAGTATAACTAGCTTATAGTTATATAATCAAAACAAAAAGGAGAGAGTGTGAAGCTATTTGCAACACTGCTATTTACTACATCTATGCTATTTGCCATAGATCCATCTGTTACACCAGAGTGGCTAAGTGAAAATATCGATAAAAAAGATTTGGTTATCGTTCAGGTATCTGATAAAACCAGTTATGAGTTAGAGCATATTCCAAATGCACAAAACAGTGATATCGGGGCGTGGAGATATGATAATGGTACTTTTTTATCTATAAAATCCAAATCAGATATAGAGCGTGAGATTTCAAGACTTGGAATAGATAAAAATAGTGAAGTGGTTTTATATGCTCCTATAAAAGAGCCTAGAGATTTGCTAAAAACTAGCTATATTTTTTGGGCACTAGATTATCACGGTATCTCTAGTGTGGCACTGCTTGATGGTGGTCTAGATGCGTGGAAAGCAAAAAATCTACCACTAACAGCTGATGTAAAAGTTAACAAAGCGACAAATTATAAAGCGACAATAAATGATTCTAAATATGCAGATATCAATTATGTAAAAAATGCACTAGGAAAACTGCCGATGGTAGATGCTAGACCAGCAGCGATGTATCTGGGTGTAACTCCGACTGCTACGGTTGAGAGAAATGGACACATCAGTGGTGCAATGAGCTACTCGTGGGATTTTTCAGTGGATAAAAACTACAACCTAAAATCTACAGAGCTACTAGATGCTGTTTTTAAAGATGGATATAATCTAGATAAAAACAAAGAGGTGCTAGTATATTGTACAGGTGGGCTTGAGACATCATATAACTACTATGTGCTAAAAGGTGTACTGGGATATAAAAATGTGAGATTGTATGATGCATCTATGAAAGAGTGGGGCAATAGAGCTGATACTCCTATGGTGCAATATAGATACGAAAACTTCAAAAATTAGTCTTGTTTGATAGATTGCTTCTTCACTGTGTTCATCGCAATGACGAAGTTTTGTTGCTGCGAGCAAGTGGATTGCTCTGCTTGTAGTGATGAAACAGTCATTGCGAAGCCTTTAGGCTGAAGCAATCCATATTAGATGCTCCTCTCAGCAACAAAACCTTATAGCTTACAAATCTTAAGTATGAATTCCATTCAAAATTGCAAATAACTATCTATAAATAATAATGCTTATCAATATTATAATACTTTAAGGTTTCTAATGCTAAGATTTTGATACAAGTTATCAATAAGGATTAGAGATGTCAGTATTAGTGATAGGCGGAGATAAGATAAACAAATTAGAGAGTTTTCTAAAAACGCTGGGTGTGGAAAAGACTCACCACTGGGATAGCAGACGCAACTCCACATCCCATAAACAGCTTCCACAAAAGACAGATGCTATTATAATGATGATAGATTTTCTAAAACATAACTCTATGAACCACTTTAAACGCGAAGCGAAAAAGTTAAATATTCCGTTTTTATGTATCAAGGGTCAGGGTGGTTGTAATGAGTGTCAAATCTCTCAGCTTTTAGATGGCATAAAAAATAATCTGCATCCAATTTGCAGTGGTAGATGTAAATAAAATATGTTATACTAAAAAAACAAATTAACAAAGGGAAATAGATGTTAAAACCAAACATTTTAAAGCTATTAAATGATCAAATAGCACTAGAGGATTACTCAGCAAACCTCTATCTAGCGATGAGTTCTTGGTGCGATAGTCAAAAACTAACAGGTAGTGCAAAGTTTCTAGAGATGCACAGCGATGAAGAGCACGCTCATATGAGAAAGCTTTTTAAATATGTAAATGAGACAGGTGCTATGGCAAAAGTTAGTGCCGTAGAAGAGCCACCGAGTGAGTATGGTTCGATAAAAGAGCTATTTAATATGATTTTTGAGCACGAGCAGTTTATAACATCGAAAATCAATGAGCTAGTAGATGCTTGTTTGAGTGAAAAAGATTACTCTACATTTAACTTTTTACAGTGGTATGTAGCAGAACAGCATGAAGAAGAGCACCTATTTCGTGGCATCTTAGATATGATTGATATCGTAGGCGTCGATGGTAGAGGACTGTTTTTAATCGATAAAGAGATTGGCAAAATCGCACCACAATCTATCTAACTCTCACAGCCCACTTTGTGGGCAAATCCTATTGCACAAATCCATAAAATCTAGTAAAATTCCATTTTTACTAATATGGAGTTTTATGAAAAAATTACTACTCATCACTACGCTTTGTGGCACACTTTTACCTGCACTAGAGCTTGAATCCAAATCTATGATAAGACTAGCTCATATCGATTATGATTACAAAAGCGAAACTAATACAAACGCTACAGCATTAGGCGGAGTGCTTGGGCTAGAGGCAAAAAGTGATTATGGCATCACGCTAGGTGTGGCTGGTTATATTTCACAGAGATTACGCCCTAGCAAGAGTGAGAGATTAAATAGTGATTATCTAAAATCAAATGGCGACTCATATATATATTTAGGCGAGTTATATTTAGATTATAAATATAGAGATTTTTCTATGAGAATAGGTCGCCAAGAGCTGTTAAATCCGCTACTAGATGGCGATGATCTTAGGATGCATCCTAACACTTTTGAGGCAGTAGAGCTAACATATAATCTAGATGATAGGGCACTCTTTAGCGGAGGTTATGCCTATAGATGGTCTGGGCGTGATGCTGAGTTTGTGGGCGAGTCAAAAGAGCGTTTTAGAAAGATGGATGATGAGAACTCAAAAGGGGTGTTTTATCTAGGTCTATCACAAAAACATACTGAAAATTTAGAATCAGCCATCTGGCTATATAGTGCTGATAAGATGTATGATATGTTTCATAGTGATATCGGATATACTATAGAGCTACCCTATGATAGTTCGATAAAGCTGTTAGCGGAGTATGTCGCGATGAGTGAGAGAGCTAAAAGCGGTATAGATGGTGTGGTTTATGGCGTAGGAGCAGAGCTATCTATGGGTGTATTTGATTTTGGAGCATACTATAATCATAGCTCAAATCGTGATGAAAAAACCATGAGTAGCGGTTTTGGTGGGATGCCATATTATGTAACGATGGAGGAGCTCGTCATCGATGGGCTAAATGATGTGAGAGCTACGCAACTACGAGCGGGTACGGATTTGTCTATCATATTGCTAGATGGATTTTATCTCACGCTACTGTATGGTCAGATGAATAGTAAACCACTAGATGTAAAAATGCGTGAGTATGATGCGATAATAACTGCAGATTTGGCTGATAATATAGAGCTAGAGTTAAACTATGCACGAGTGGTTGATAAAAATCACAACTACATTTTAGATGAATTTAACTCTAGTTATAATAGATTTTTAGCTAGAGTAACCTATAGATTTTAATCCTTTATGTAAGAGGATAAATATCCAGCAACTTATCACAAAAGGTGCTGTAAAAGCGATAAAATCTGCCATAAAAAATAGCTCTAAAATCGCTATAGAAAATAGTGCTCCTGCTAAAATCACGAGACGATTTTTAAAATATAGCGATAGTGCAATGGCTGTTAATATTGCATTATATCCATATAATCCAGCTACCATTTTAGAGCTATTTAGGCTCACTATATCCGCAACTATAACCGCAGATATAGAGGCGACTACTACCCATAAAAAGCTCTTTTTAGAGCTAAAAAGTAGTGCTAGTGCTATCAAAACCCCACTAAAATAGTTATCACAAAATAGTATCTGAGAGATATTTCTAAAAGCTATCTCTATATATGAGTAGCCATATACTCCGCTAGATATGGCAGATGGAGTGAGCCCCATCATCTCGCCTAGATATGCAAAAACCCACGCTAGGGCTATAAAAGGTGCCGTATATACTGGTACTATAGGGTTTAATGCATATTTATAGATTATAGTAGTGAGTGATGCAGAGATGATGATATATAAAAATGCGAGCAGATTTAACTCAAAAAATAACACCACCGCTATGGCTATAAGCACACCATTAAATCCATAGATGCCATTATCTATATCATCATCACTGCATCGCAATATTTTTGCTGTGATAGTAGATGAAAGCACCCCTATCATCGCAGAGAGTGCGAAATCAAGTGAGCTAATAGCGATAGCAACTATAAAAAGCACCCCAGCGATGGGGCTGTTTTGAAACATAATCTGCCCAAAACCTCTAAAATAGCTACCTATAAATCTCCTAGTCAAACTCTATCCTGATTTTTTCGCAATTATAGCGAAAATCCGCATATAGTAAAAAAATAATGAAATTGATTATCAAACTAAGCTTTTTGTAAGTTTTAAATGAATAATATTCTGAGAATTGTTATCAGAGATAATAAAATTAACTAGGGGTAGGAATGAAATCTACAGTTTCAAAAATCACACTTGCGACAGCACTATGTGGTGTGCTACTACAAGCAAATGAATCAAAAACAATCAGTGAAATCTCAGTTGTATCAGCGGCGGGATTTGAGCAGAAAATTACAGATGCACCAGCGTCTATATCTGTAATAACACAAGAAGATTTGCAAAAGAAAAGCTATGCAAACTTAGCTGAAGCAATCGAAGATGTTGAGGGTGTAGATGTTAGAAATGGAGAGGGTAAAACAGGTGGTTTAAATATTAGTATCCGTGGAATGGGTGCTGCTAATACGCTGTTTTTAATAGATGGTCGCAGACAAAACTCTGGCGGAAGCACTACGCCAAATGGATTTGGAGAGACAAGTAATAACTTTCTACCACCACTATCAGCCATAGAGAGAATAGAGGTTATTCGTGGACCTATGAGTACTCTATATGGTTCTGATGCAATGGGTGGTGTGATAAATATTATTACTAAAAAAGTGGCTAATGAGTGGAGTGGTGCTGTAAATATAGATCAAACTCTACAAGAAGAGTCTATATATGGAAATAGTCATACGATAAATACTTATCTAAGTGGACCTATAGTGAAAGATTTATTAGGTTTAGCAATAAGAGGCAGTTACTATGATAGAGGAGCTTCTGATGTATTTTATGAAGATGGCTCAAATCCTGCAGCGACACAAGCAGACAAGGGAAGAAGCCCTGTTGAGGGTACAAACTGGTCATTAGGTGCAAAATTAACATTTACTCCAGTTAAAAATCATGATATCTATCTAGATATTTTTACTTCAAAGCAAAATTATAATAATGATAAATCACAACTAGGTGGATTAGACAGCCCAACAAATACGGGCACAAAAGCCCCAGGCTACAAAGATAGACAAAGATATGAGAGAGAGCAGTATACGCTAGGTCATACATCGATATTTGATATCGGTACGCTAGATTCTAGTATTATGCTAAATAATACAGAAACTATCGGTAGAACGCTTCCAAGTGGTAACGCAGGTATCATAGGAAATCCATTTAATGTTAGCGGAACAAAACTTATCGGAGATGATAGAGAGTTAAAATCAAAAGATGTAGTTTTAGATACGAAATTTGTTACAGATTTTTTTGCTAACAATATTTTAACTGTTGGTGGACAATATTGGAAATCTAAAATCACAGATGGATTGGTTGATGATAACTTCAAGCAAGATATGTGGGCGATATTTTTAGAAGATGATATATCTATCACTGATGATTTGACTCTAACGCTTGGCGGTAGATATGACCGTCATGATGCTTTTGGTGGACATCTTAGCCCTAGAGCTTATATCGTGTATGCTGTGAATGATGCTTGGACTATCAAAGGAGGAGTGAGTCAAGGTTATAAAGCTCCGAGTGTAAATGATTTGCACGATGGTATCAATAGCGTTGCTGGGCAAGGTACAAATATTGGTATAGGCTCTCCACATCTTAAGCCAGAGAAATCTACAAACTATGAAACTGGTTTATACTATAGTGGCAATAATGGTTTTAGTGCAAATGCTACACTATTTTATAATAATTACAAAGATAAGATTGAGACAGATGGTAGCATTACAATCACGGGGCACGCAACAATTCCTAATGGTACATATTCTCAAAAAAATAATGTTGGCAAAGCAGAAACAAAAGGTTTAGAGCTTGCAACAACTATACCGATGGCTGATAGCGTGGATTTAAGAGCTAGCTATACATATATGGAGAGTGAGCAAAAGAGCGGTAAGAATAAAGGCGAACCGCTTATAAGCACTCCAAAGCATACTCTAAATGCAACGCTAAATTGGAAAGCAACAGAGCAAATATCGACTTGGCTAAAGGGTGAGTATAGAAGCGATAGAAAGAGATTTACAGAAGCTTACTCAAACCTATCTGCTGAAAACAAGGTGATTTATGATCAAATAGGCGATATAAAAGCTTATAGTCAATTCCATCTAGGCGGTAGCTATAAGGCAAGTAAAGATATAACATTTAATGCAACTGTATATAATCTACTTAATAAAGATTTCTCTAAGAGCGAATCATATACATTCGGTGGAGTTCAAAAATACAAATTTACTGAAACAAGCTTAGAGGGTCGCAGATTGTGGCTATCTATGAATGTTGCATTTTAGAGGAAAAATGAGTGTATAACAGTTTATGGTTTAAAGCACACTGGGTAGCTGGGGTATTTTTAGGTCTATTTTTAATCATTATAGGCTTTAGTGGTGCGGTTTTATCGTATCAAAAAGAGATTTTACGCCTCATCAATCCAGCTAGTCACACAGTAGTAGCAAATGGCGAGATGATGAGCCCTACGCAGATAGTAGATAGCTATATAGCAAAAAATAGTGATGCTAAAATCAACTCTATTATGCTATATAGTGATGCCACTAGCTCAGCTGTGATAAATGTCGCAGTAGAGGGTGAGCGTCGAGGCAAGAGTATCTATATAAATCCATATAGTGGCGAGGTGTTGCCTGATGTAGTCGGTAGAGACTTTTTTATGTTCTTTTTTAAACTACATAGATGGCTCGCATTAGAGGGGGAGATGACCGCTATCGGTAAACAAATCTCAGCTATCGCTACAATCGCTATAATATTTTTAGCAATTAGCGGTATCGTTATAAACTGGGCTAGAATTAGACGAGGGTTTTTAGATAGTCTCAAATTTAGCTTCAAGAGCAAAAATAGAGTTTTCCTATCTACTATGCATAGTGCTCTAGGGATGTGGGCGGCACCTGCACTGCTTATCATCTCGCTATCTGGGCTATATTGGTCATATGATTGGTATAGAGATGCTATGTATAGCGTGGTGGGAGTAGAAAAACCGCAACGATTTAATAAACCTGCACCACAAACAGCAGAGAAATCTGAAAAATCAAAAGATGGTATGCGTGGCGAGAGAGGCGAATCTACACGAGGTGGCGAGCGTTCTGGCATGCGTCCTATGAGAGATGAGGCTCCACAAAGCTATGAGATGGCAGATAGACTCTATGAAACATTTAAAACAAATGTGAGTGGTGGATTTAAAGAGGTGAGCCTGAGCCTAAAATCTCATGATAATCACTATGATGTGAGATATTTAGCAGCTGATGCACCACACTTTAGAGCGACAAACTCTATAGAGGTAGATGCGACGAGCTTTGAGATATTGACTCACAAAAAATATAGCGACAAGGCCCTAAATGAACGAATTATGAGTAGTATGTTACCTATTCATAGTGGTGAGTATTGGGGATGGATAGGGCAGGCTCTATTTTTTATCTCTTCACTGTTAGTAGTGCTTTTTACAATAACTGGCTATATGCTATATTTTGATAGAGCTAAAAAGAAAAAAGCAAAAGCTAAATCGTAGATTTTTCTACGATTTACAGACAAATTTCCCCCGTTTAATATTCTTTTAATATAATAATCATTATCATTATAACTATTGTTATCGAGAGGAATATAAATGGAAGATTTGAAACATTTAGTTGATTACGCTACGCTGGGAGTTTTGGGGATTATGAGCATAATCGCTATGGCGTATGCTATAGAGAGATTTTTTTACTACAAGAGCGTAAATGTAACTGCTTATGGTAGTAAAAACGAGGCAGAAGCAGAATTAACAAAAAATCTGACAGCTATATCAATCATAGGCTCAAATGCACCATATGTAGGGTTACTAGGAACGGTTGCTGGGATTATGGTGGTTTTTTATGAGATGGGTATGGGTGCTGCGATAGAGCCATCAGAGGTAGTAGTGGGGCTTTCACTAGCACTAAAAGCTACGGCATTGGGACTACTAGTTGCGATACCATCGATTATGGTATATAGTGCGTGTTTGCGTAAAGTAGATTTGCTAATGGGACAATACGAAGATGCGTGCTCTTAAACGCCCCGATGGGATAAATGTTATCCCGCTAATAGATGTGATGCTAGTGCTACTAGCGATAGTACTTACTATATCTACATTTGTAGCGACAGGTGCTATCAAAATCGATTTGCCAAAGGCAGATTCGGCGATGAGTAAGGATGAGCCAAAATCTATAGAGATTGCAGTCGATAAAGAGGGGATAATCTATATAGATGATACTATGGTAACGCCTGAGGAGTTTGGTACGAAAATATCTACGATAACAAATGATGATATCGTAAAGGTAAAAGCGGATAAAGATTCGCTTTTTAATAACTTTGTTTTCGTGATGGATGGACTTAAGAAGCAAAAAATAGAGAAAATCTCTATAGTAACAGAGGGTGGTGGAAAATGAAAATAAAACAATCATTTGTGATATCAGCACTATTGCACATATTCTTACTAGGTGGTTTGGTCGCTTTTGGTGATTTTAAATCCCAGAAGATAGAAGAGGTAACTATCGAGCTATCTATGTTTAATGAGATGATAGAAGAGCAAGAGGTGCAACAACAACCACAACCAGTTGTACAAAAAGTAGTACAACCTACACCAAAACCTACTCCAGTAGTGAAAAAAGTAGAGCCTATCGTAGCAAAAGAGCCTGTTGTGAGTGAAGTTAGTGAAAATATTGCAGAAGCAGTAGTAGAGGCACCTGTGGTTAGCGAGCCTGTAGTTGCTATTGCAGAAACTCCTCCGCCACCACAGGCTAAAAAAGTAGATGTAGAAAAAGAGTTTGTAGATGCAAACTTTGCTCTAATTGCATCTATTTTAAAACAAAATACTAAGTATCCAAAAGCTGCTAAGCGATTAAAACATGAGGGTAATCTAAAAGTTGCTTTTAAACTATGTCATAATGGCTCGGTGGAGAATATCAAAATCGTTAGTAGTTCTGGATTTGATACGCTAGATCGTGCGGCTATCGATTTAGTAGAGCGAAGTGCTAGAAGTTTTCCACGCCCTCCAAGATCTGTAAATATTACAGTTCCTCTTAACTACTCTCTCGTTTAATCTGAGATTGACGGTTTAATTATTAAAAATATAAACTTAAACCGTCAGTTTAATATCCTCTTATTAACTATTTAGCAGTAATATCTGATAATATATTAAAAAATTTCAGGAGATTGCTATGAATAGTGAACCAACTTTAGATAAAATAGAAGATTACGATAAACTCAAGGGCTCAAAAAAGCAGGTTGTTTGGGCTGTTATAATAGGTGGGATATTAGTCGCTGTAGCTCTTGCAGCTGCAAAGGTTATATTTAGCGATGTAGAAGATTCTATATATGTAGAAGAGTTTACAGGTAAAATTCCAAAAAGATAAGGTTTTTGATGATTGCAATTTTAATAGGCTTTTTCTCTCTCTATCTGCTGATTAGATTATATGTTAGCACTATGCAAATAGGCTATATAAATCAGATGAAGCACAAAGAGGCGGTAATCCTCTCGCCTCGTGATTTCGTAGATGCGGCGTCATACGCTATAGCAAAAGAGCGACTCTCCATGGCAGAGGCTTTTGTTGAGTATCTGCTATTTTTGGCGTGGATTGGCGGAGCATTAGCATATATCGATAGTAGTTTTTTTATCACAAATAGCTCGCTACATACTATAGCGGTGGTTATGGGTATTATTATGATTAATGCAGTTATTATGATGCCATTTGGATATTATGCAAAATTTGTCTTAGATGAGAGATTTGGATTTAATAAATCTAGCATATCTCAATATATAAAAGATAGTATCATCTCTATGATTTTAACTATTATCATAGGCTCTGTGATTGTTTGGGTTATCTCTATGATTATATCATCGAGCGAGCTTTGGTGGTTATGGAGTTATCTATTTATAATGGTGGTTATTGTGCTGATAAATATGCTATTTCCTACTATTAGAGCACTATTTTTTGATAAAGTAACTCCGCTAGATGATGGTGAGCTAAATGCACAGATAGAGGAGCTAATGAGCAAGACAGGATTTGTCAGTAGCGGTGTATTTGTTAGCGATGCGAGCAAGCGAGATAGCAGGTTAAATGCATATTTTGGAGGACTTGGCAAGAGTAAGCGAGTAGTGCTATTTGATACTCTCATAGAAAAACTCACACCATCAGAGCTAATAGCGGTACTAGGGCATGAGTTAGGGCATTTTAAACATAATGATTTATATAAAAATATAGCGATGGTTGGCGTAATGCTATTTGTGATGTTTGCGATATTTGGCAATCTACCACAGAGGCTATATCTAGAGCTAGGTGTGGCTGATTCGCCAGCTATTGTTATGTCACTATTTATACTGATGATGGGCTCTATTAGTTTTTTTATGATGCCACTATTTGGAATGATGAGCCGTCATAATGAGTACGCTGCAGATAGAGCAGGCTCAGAGTTAGGTGGTGCGGAGCATCTAGTAAATGCACTCAAAAAGCTAGTGAGTGAGAACAAGAGCTTTCCGCTCTCTCATAGCGTATACAGATTTTTCTATACCACCCATCCGCCAGTTATCGATAGACTTCGCGAGCTAGGTTATGATATCGGTAGTGTAGATGATGATGGATATGAGGATCCATGCCCAGCTTAATAGAGGCTAAAAAGTATATAGCTAGCGAGCTTGTGGGTGTGGTGGATAATCCACAGCGTGAAGCAGAGCTGCTACTGCGTGCATATCTAGAGTGCGATGAGCTATTTTTTATAACTCATAGCGATTTAGAGATAGATTTAGATGAGCCAAGATTAAAAGAGTGGATAAGTAAACGCTCAAAGAACTATCCACTAGAGTATTTAACAAACCGCGTAAGCTTTTATAGTGAGCATTTTTATATAGATGAGGGTGCACTTATTCCACGCCCTGAGACAGAGCTGCTAATCGATGAGGTGCTCTCAAGAGTTGATAAAAATAGCACAGCTACTATAGTAGAGGTGGGAGTGGGTAGTGGTGTTATATCTATAATTTTGGCTCAAAAACTGCTAAATGCTAGATTTATCGCTGTAGATATTTCGCCTCTAGCACTAGCTGTAGCGAGAAAAAATATAGAGAGCTTTGGGCTATCAGGGCGTATTGAGCTACGAGAGAGTGATTTACTCTCAAATGTAGATGAGCAGATAGATATTCTCATCTCAAACCCTCCATATATCGCCAGTGATGCAGAACTGGATACAAACCTCTCATATGAGCCTCAAAATGCACTGTTTGGTGGAGAGATAGGCGATGAGATTATAAAAAAGCTACTAGATGAATCATATGAGAGAAAAATTGAGTGGTTTTTTTGTGAGATGGGTTATGATCAAAGAGATAAAGTTATAAATTATCTCAGTAATTTTCAGCTACAATCATTAGAGTTTTATAGAGATTTAGCTTCATTTGATAGGGGATTTGTTTTAAGATGGTAAAAAGTAAATATTTAGATGTAGTTTATCTGCTGATTTTGGGTATCACAATAGGAGCTGTTTTAGTGCTTGGTATTATGGTTGCACCTGTAGTTTTTGGCTCAGAGCACTATCTAACTACGCCGTGGCTTAGCCGATTCGAAGAGGGCAAACTGATGGCAGAGGTATTTAGCCGATTTGGATATTTGGGATATATTACTGTGCTTATGGTGCTATTTTATGAGATAGCTAAATATAAATATATGCTCATAGATAAAATCTCAATGCTCAGTGCTATCGGTGTAGTCGCTACTATTTTGATGTTTGTAGCAGTGTATACGCCTAAGATTTTAGAGTATCAAGCACTTGGCGAGAGTGCAATTGATGAGAGTTTTGAGGCTATTCATAGAGCAAGCGAGCTAGATTTTAAGATAATGCTAGTGATGCTACTAGTGCTATTTGCTAGACGAGCATATCTAATTGCGAGTGAGAGATGATAAAATTTCGCGATGTCAAAAAAAGTTTTGGAAGCCGAGAGATACTAAAGGGTGTAAATCTAGAGATAGAGCGTGGTAAAACCACTGTTATATTTGGCGTTTCAGGTGGTGGAAAATCAACTATTATTAAACATATGGTTGGACTACTAAAACCAGATAGTGGAGAGATAACATTTAAAGATAGACGCATAGATTCAGCTAATGAAAAGAGTTTGCGAGAGATTAGAAAACAGATAGGTTTTCTGTTTCAGCATGGTGCGCTATTTGATAGTATGGATATCGCTACAAATGTGGCATTTGCGATGGTTGAGCATCAAAAGCTCTCATCAAAAGAGCTTGATTTTAAAATAGATGAAAAGCTACGAATGGTAGGGTTAGATCCATCTGTAGTTCGCAAACTATACCCAGAAGAGCTAAGTGGTGGTATGAGAAAGAGAGTAGGGCTAGCTAGGACTTTAGCACTAGAGCCAGAGGTTATCTTGTACGATGAGCCAACATCTGGACTAGATCCTGTAAGTAGTGATTTTATCACTCAAATGATGAATGATTTACGAGATAATATTGGTATGACATCAGTGCTGATTAGCCATGATATCGCAGAGAGTTTCAAGGCGGGCGATAATTATGCCATGTTGTTTGATGGCGTGGTTGTAGAGTTTGGTGATAAAAATAGGTTTCAAAATTCATCAAATGAGGTGGTTCAGCAGTTTATAAATGCTAGATCACAAGGTCCTATCGCGTTTCATTAATTACAACAAAAGAGGTCTTATGACATTTTTTTCATCAATTCGTGGCAAGCTCATAATATCGATATTGATATTAAATGCATTGGTAGTTGGCTCTTATACACTATACTCTTATCAGATAAAAAAGAGTGATTTACTAGATAGCATTAATAAGCAGTTGATTATAGCAGCTAATGGTGTTGCTAATATGGCACCACAAGAGATACACGATAGTGCAAAAAATGGCTCTCTAGAGCAAGATGTTTTTGAGCATTATTTAAAAATCGCTAAATCATTTACGCAAAACTCTGGAGTGGAGTATATTTATACTCTAGTAGAGATTGATGGAAAGTATCATTTTGTTTTAGATACTCCCGAAGATTCTGAGATAGAGTCTGGTAAGTTTGAAGATGCACTATATGAGTATAGTGATGCAAGTGCAGCTATTGGCGAGGCACTTAAGACAGATAAAGTAACATTTGATGAGTATAGCGATGAGTGGGGTAATCATAGGTCTGTATTTATACCTTTTACTACTAAAAATGGGACAAAATTTATAGCAGGTGCAGATTTATCTATCGAGCAAGTAGATGAGTTGTTAAATAAAAATCTTTTTATATCACTAGCTATTGGCGGAGTATTTTTTATCATTACAACTATTGTTGGTTGGATTATTGTAGGTTATATGGTCTCTCCACTCAAAAGAGCTCAAGAGGTGGTAAGAGGTGTTGTCAAAAAGAGAGACTTAACAGCTAGGATACCATCTGGTCAATGTGAGATAGGACTGTTGTTGAATGATTTTAATATGCTACTCTCAGAGCTTCAAAACTCTATCTCTAGTGCCACAAAAACATCACTAGAGAACTCAAGTATTGCATCTGAGCTTGATTCAACTAGTATAGTGATATCAGATAGGGCAATAGGTAGCTCAAAAACAGTAGATGCTATTACAAAATCTACAGATGAGGCTAGTGTTGTATTAAATGAGATGGAGAGTGCACTAGTAGATGTCTCAAGTAGGGTAGATTTAGCGGTATCTGAATTATTAAATTCAAAACATGAAGTGGAAATTGTCTCAACTATGGTTGAATCTAGTGCACAACTACAATATGAGCTATCACATAGTTTGGTGGAGTTATCTAGTGAAGCAGATAGAGTAAAAGAGGTACTATCTGTTATTGGTGATATTGCCGAGCAGACAAATCTACTTGCACTAAATGCAGCTATAGAAGCTGCTCGTGCAGGAGAGCATGGAAGAGGATTTGCTGTAGTTGCTGATGAGGTGAGAAAACTTGCAGAGCGTACGCAAAAGTCTCTATCAGAGACTACTATAACGATAGCCGCAGTTGTTCAATCTATCAATGATATCGCATCACAGATGCAAAATAACTCCGATGAGTCAGCAAAGCTTATAGATGAGACCAAGGCAGCAAACGAGTCAATTGATAAAAGTACTCAGATTATGGATGTTGCAAAAAATATAGTCGCACAGAGTGTAAACAAATCAAAAGAGGTATTAGAGAGAACTAAAAAGCTCATCGATGCAATGGATGAGATAAATGAGCACTCATCTCAAAATGCTAGAAGCGTAGAGGAGATATCAAAAGCGGCGTCGCATCTAAATCAGTTATCAAACACGCTAAAAACAGAATTAGAAATATATAAAACCTAATTATTGTGGCGAGAATTTATTTCTCCACCACTCTTGTGGGGTGATGGTTTTTTCTTTTAGAGTCTCTTCACTTAAATCAAATCTATAGTCTTTACAATACTCTAGCAGTAGTGAATATGCCTCATTGATTTTAATCGACATATCGTGAGCTATCTCTATATCATCTGGGTGTTTGTCTGGATGCCACTGTTGCATCATATTTTTGTAGTTTTCTTTTATTTGTGAGAGTGTAACTCGCTCACCCAAGCCAAGGAGCGTTTTGGCTTTTATGAGCGAATCAAAGGAGGGCATAGGAGTATTAATCTCTTTGTTGTCTCATCCATGTTGGAACATCTAGGTAATCTTCTGAGTAATCACCACTAGCTACCAATCTTGCAGCAGGACGAGCTACGATACGAGGTTTTTCTGCCTCTTCTGTAGCTGCTACTGCTTTTGCCTCTTTGTTTTCAAATTCGCTGTTATTTACACCTGATGATGCTTTTTTATCAAACCCTGTAGCAACTAGAGTGATACGAACATAATCTAGCGGTAGTGATTCATCAGTAGTAGTACCAAAAATCACATCAGCACTCGCATCTACGCTGTTTTGTACAACTTCCATAGCAGCTGTTAGCTCCATAAATGGAAACTCTGGATTGATATTAAAATGTACTAGTACGCCTAGTGCACCATTCACACTCATATTATCTAGTAGTGGTGATTCTATAGCGTTTTTAATCGCCTCATATGCTGCATTTTCGCCTTTGTGCTCACCTGTACCCATCAGTGCTAATCCACGATGTTGCATAACTGTTTGTAGGTCTGCGAAGTCTAGGTTGATATCATTATCTCCATTTGAGAGTATCACACCAGATGTTCCACTAACCGCACGAGCTAAAACGCTATCAACTATTTTAAAACTCTCTTTTAGCCCAAGTTTTGGATCTATTATAGATAGTAATTTATCATTTGGGATAACTACGATGCTGTCTGATTCTTTTTTGAGCTCTTCTAGACCCTCTTCGGCTAGTTTTTGGCGTTTTTTACCCTCAAATGCAAATGGTTTTGTAACTACAGCGATAGTTAGAGCACCTGATTCTTTTGCACATTTAGCGATAATTGGAGCTGCACCTGTACCTGTTCCACCGCCTAATCCCGCTGCAACAAATACTATATCAGCACCATTTAGTGCCTCTGTTAAATCCTCATAGCTCTCGATTGCTGACTCTTTGCCTACCTCTGGCTTCATACCAGCACCTAGACCTTTTGTCAGTTTTGCACCTAGTTGAATCTTCATAGCTGCAGCTTCATGTGCTAGTGCTTGTGCATCTGTATTTGCGATGATTAGCTCGATGCCTGGAATATTCTCTTTTAGCATATGACCTATCATATTACCGCCACCACCGCCTACGCCGATAGCAACTATTCTAGCCCCTGTTAGTTGTGTAGTCTCTTCGATTGAAAATGTGCTCATTTTATATACGCTCCTTTTTTAAAATAGTTGAGTTGCCCAGTTGATAAACTTACGAACTGGATTTGCTTTTTCATCGCTTATGTGAGATTTTTCATCTATTTTTATCATAGATGGCTCATCTCTAAGTGGTTGCTGTCTTGGTTCAGTAGCTTTTGGTTGTGCTACTACTCTTGGTTGCTCATGTGTTGTATAGCTAGGTTGAACTGGCTCCTCTATTTGTGGTGTTTGCATCTGATGTTCACTATGATGACGCATTTTACGATTTACATCTATCTCATATTTGGTATAGCCATCTGCTTGGTATTTTATCAGCCCCACAGCACCAGCATATGATGGATCTCTAAGTGTATCAAATAGACCACCTATATCAGATGGACGAGCCAGTCTAACTGGTAGATTATCTAAAATAGCGACTGCTAGCTCTCTCATGCCCTCTATTTTTGTAAAACCACCTGTGAGTATTACACCTGCTCCTAGATACTCTCGCAGACCACTTTTTTCTATAGATTTAGCGATAATCATTAGTGTCTCTTCGACTCTAGCATATATGACATTATGCACCACCTCTAATGATACCTCATGAGTTGATGTCTCATCTCCTATAGCAGGTAGCTCTATAAGCTCGTTACTAGGAGTATAGAGCGAGCCATAACTGATTTTTACATTATCAGCAGTATGTAGTGGTGTATGCAGTGCCATAGATAGATCATTTGTGATGTGGTTTGAGCCAACACCTAAAAAGTCAGTATATCTAATAGCATGACCTGAGTGTATTACGATATTGCTCGTATTTCCACCCATATCTATTATCGCAGCACCTAGCTCTTTTTCATCTTCGTTTAATACAGCAATAGCAGAAGCATAACCGCTTAGAACTACATTTTCTACCTCTACTCCAGCTGCCCGAACTGCTTTTTTGAGGTTATTTAGATTACTCTTTTGAGTCGTGATGATATGCGTTTCTACTTCAAGCCTAGAGGCATTCATACCTAGTGGGTCTTCTATAAAATCTTGATCATCTACTCTAAAATTATATGGCAGTACATGCAGTACTTCATACTCATTTGGGATATTTGCATTATATAGCGATGTGTGCATTACGCGCTCAATCTCAGTGAGCGTAATCTCTTTATTTGTAATATTTACGATACCACCAGAATTTAGCCCTTTTGTATATGCCCCAGAAATAGAAACAGTCGCTTTTGTAATCTCTGAGCCAGCGACTCTTTTGGCATCATTGATGGCACTCTTGATTGATTTGCTAGCTAGCTCTATATTTGTGATGCCACCTTTTCGCAGACCTTGAGATTTTGATGTACCAGCACCGATAATTATCGCTTGGTCATCCTCATCAATCTCTGCTATCAGAGCACATATTTTAGTTGAGCCGATGTCTAGGGCTAAGACGGTTCGTTTCAAGTTAAATCCCCTCTACATAAATTTTAGCAGGATATTTGCTTTGTAATATCTTTAGTAACTCCTGATTTAAAAGAGACTCTTTTATCTCTAACGCAGTGTTATCTATAGGTAATAATGTTGTATCAAGCAACTTTTGTTCCACAATGTTATATAAGATAACATTTTTACTACTAAGTGTTATAAAACCTCTTTTTTCTTTTGATAGAAATAGTTTTTGCAGAAACTCAGAGGCATCTTGAGGCGATATATCACTTAATGCTTGTATATCACGAGATGTTATGAAATCTGTCTTTGTACCGCTAAATGTTTTGTAGCTCTCTTGTGCCTTTGTTTGTAGTTTATTTATAATCTCTCTATCCGCTAGTGCTCTCATAGCCTCATCTTTTGCCTCTTCATAGCTCTTTGGCTGCGATGGTACTATCTCATCGACTCTTACTATGATATTGCCATTTAGTGATGCGTGTGGTTTTATATATGTATTTGCACTTTTGGTATCTAAAATCTTTTGTGTTAGCTCATTATCAAATATAGAGTTATCTTGTGCGATAGATGCTTTTTTGATATCAAAACTAGAGTCATTTGAGCCTTTTTTAAACTCTATATAGTTTTTGAGTGCCTCTTTTTCGCTATTTTTCATAGAAATCTCTGCAATGATTTGAGATTTTGACTCATCGATTGAGAGCATTTTTCCATCTAAATCTTTAAATAGCTCTCTGTTTTGGCTATAAAATGACTCTATCTCATCATCGCTAGGTGTATAATCATCACTCTCTTTTATAAAATAGCTGATGTTATATTTTTTATCGCTTTTGTAGTTATCTTTTGTCTCTTGCCAGTAGTTTTTTACCATCTCATCGCTTAGTATTACCTCTATATCTTGAGGCTTTAGCAGTTTGTACTCTATCTTATCGCTAATGCTAAGAGCTTTTGCGATAGAGTCTTTTTCTAGCTGTTGTAGTGGTGATGAGAGTAGAAATATAATTTTTTGGATTAAAATCTCTTTTCTGAGTGACTCTTCATACTCTTTTTTGCTTTTGCCTGATCTTCTTATTGATTCAGAGTAGATATCTTTGTTAAATACGCCATCGCTAAAAAATATAGGCTGAGATGT
The DNA here is from genome assembly GCA_964650175.1 of uncultured Campylobacterales bacterium. GTDB lineage: Bacteria > Campylobacterota > Campylobacteria > Campylobacterales > Sulfurimonadaceae > CAZYTC01. The sequence continues at coordinate 23,245 of CAZYTC010000008.1, forward strand.
GATTGTACTAAGTAGCTCATCATCTGTAACGGTGATTTTAAACTCTTTTGCTAGATTTAGCACTAGTGCTTGGTTGATTAGCTGATTAAATGCCATCTTATCTAGCCCTAGCTCTTTGGCTTTTGGCTCATCTAGTTGATTGTTAAACATCTCATTGTAGTGGTTAAACATAATACTATAGGCATCATTTAGCTCTTTTGCACTGATGTGTACATCGCCTATTTTGGCTATGCTTTTAGATCTATCTCCATAGCTATATTGTCCCCATCCAACAAATCCAGCACCCACAAAGGCTATAGTCGAAATCCAGATAGTTACTACGAGATATTTACGGTTTTTTTGCATCCAGCTAATCATTATTTAGAATCCTATAATAAAATAATTGTAAAATAAAGGATATTTTATTCATTTTAGCATTAAAACTTTATGAATTGATATACTATACTAACAGTTGTTATTGCAAAACTATATATAAAAAGGGTTAATTGATGGAAAATTGTGATATTTCAAAAATAGATTTAGATGTTTTATGGCATCCATGTACACAGATGAAAGATCATGAGAGTTTTCCTGTAATAGCGATAGATAGGGCAAAAGGTGTATATCTATATGATTTTGATGGCAATGAATATATAGATGCTATTAGTAGTTGGTGGGTAAATATTTTTGGTCATAGTAATGATTATATAAATCAAAAAATAAAAGAGCAGTTAGAGAAGTTAGAGCATGTTATATTAGCAGGCTTTACTCATGAGCCGATAGTCAGACTCTCACAGCGACTAATAAAACTAGCACCAGATGGGCTCAGTCGTTGTTTTTACGCCGATAATGGCTCTAGTGCGATAGAGGTTGCTCTAAAGATGTCATATCACTATCATAAAAATAGAGGGCGTGATAAATCGCTATTTGTATCACTAACAAATAGTTATCATGGCGAAACAATAGGGGCACTCTCTGTGGGTGATGTGCAGCTTTATAAAGAGACCTATGAGCCGCTACTTATTCGCTCTATCACTACGCCAGCTCCAAAAAATCAGAGTATAGAGTCAGCACTAGAGGCTGTTAGTAGTTTAAAAGAGTTATTAGAGAGTCGCCATAGCGAGATATCAGCACTTATCGTAGAGCCACTAATCCAAGGAGCAGGTGGTATGAGGATGTATCATCCTCTATTTTTAACCAAAGCAAAAGAGCTCTGCAGTGAGTATGGAGTACATTTTATAGCTGATGAGATATTGGTGGGTTTTGGCAGAACGGGCACTATGTTTGCATGTGAGCAAGCTGGTATTGCACCTGATTTTTTAGTTTTATCAAAAGCTCTCACGGGTGGCTATCTACCGCTATCTGTAGTGCTAACAAACGATGAGGTTTATGGTGCGTTTTACTCTGATTATAGTGAGTATAGAGCATTTTTGCACTCACATAGTTATACAGGAAATCCACTAGCGTGTGCGGCTGCAAATGCAACGCTTGATATATTTGAGAGCGAAAATGTTATAGAAAATAATAGAAAAACGATAGATTATATAGCTCAAAAACTAAAAACATTTGATGATTTAGAGTATGTAAAAGAGACTAGGCAGTGTGGAATGATAGGGGCTATCGAGCTAGAGGGGTTTAATCCAGCAAGGAGAGTAGGATTAGAGATTCACCACTTTTGTCTAAAACGCGGTATTCTAGTGCGTCCACTGGGGGATGTTATATATGTTATGACGCCATACACTATTACAGCTAGTGAGCTAGATAGGGTTTTTGATGCAATAAAAGAGGCGATTACTACTTTAGGGCGTTAAATTTATCTATCACTAAAAGCTTGCAACTATACTCTAATATAGAGAGTCTTTTAGTGATACTGCTAAGCTCTCTATCATAGATGCAGACGCCATATCCGCGTATTATGACGATAGATGTATTGTTGTGCAAAAAGTGCTGTAAAATCTCGCTAGATGCTCGCTCGCTCCAATCCTCATAGTTTTTAGGGTCAATAATTTTTATACCATTAAACTCTCTAAATCCGTGATAATCTAGTGGCTCTATATGTGAGTGGTGCAGTGCGTAGCTATTTGTATAGAGTGGATATGCGATGATAAAAAATTTTGCATCAGGGATATTTTTATAGATATTTGTATGGATAGAGGCGTCTATACTGGCATCTCTCCAGCTATAATCTTTGAGGAAAAATAGCTCTAGTAAATCTGAGTCATCGATACTACTTAAATCGGCGTTTTTTTTGTTTATTATAAACTCTGATGTGTTGAATTTAGCCGAAATTGAGCCATGAAAAGAGCCTAGGATATCTTTTGCTGACATAGATTTGGAAAATTTAATCAGTTCTTGTTTCAATATAGTTGTTTGCATATCAAGATTTTATCATAATATTAGAGATTTTAAGATAAGATATTTGTTTTAAGTTATAGAGGTTTTGTTAGTGGAAAATATCCCCCATATTCCCGTTTTGTATCGTGAAGTATTAGATACATTTAGTGGTTGTCATAATGCTATAGTGGATTGTACTATGGGCTATGGCGGTCATACATCTATGCTGTTAGAATCTGTCGATAGCCGTAGTGTTATCGGGTTAGATCAAGATATCACAGCGATTGAATTTTCACGCAAAAGATTAGAGATATTTGGCAAAAGAGCTACTATAAAACAGGGACGCTTTTCTGAATTGATATCTAGCACATTGGCAGAAAATAGCGATATTTGCGGAGTTTTAGCAGATATTGGAGTATCATCACTGCAGCTAGATGAGAGAGATAGAGGCTTTTCGTTTGAGAGCGAGAGCCTAGATATGCGGATGGATAGAGATAGAGAGCTCTCGGCTATGGATGTGATAAATAGCTATGATAAAAAGAGCTTGCAAGATATCTTATATAACTATGGCGAGATAAAAAATAGTGCCAAAATCGCTGATGCTATAGTAAAATCTCGCCCATTTAACTCTACAAAAGAGCTACTAGATGCGATTATTCATCTGCTTCCTAGAAATAAAAAGATTCATCCAGCTACGCTAGTACTGCAGGCTATTAGAATAGAGGTTAATGATGAGCTAGGGGAGCTAGAGAGACTGCTAGAGTCGATAGAGAAATCTGAGGCTAAAAAACTAACAGTAGCGATAATATCGTTTCACTCATTAGAAGATAGAATAGTTAAAAATGTATTTAATAGATGGGCAAAACGCTGTATATGCCCGATGGATGCGATGAGGTGTGATTGTGGTAATAACCACCACATAGGCAAAGTTATAACCAAAAAACCTATAACAGCTCGTGATGATGAGATAAAACAGAACCCTAGAAGCCGTAGTGCTAAGATGAGAATTTTTGAGATAGATAGATGAGCGAAAAATTAGATATTTTAGATGAAACGGGCGATATAATCTGGAGTGATGATATGCTTAGCCCGATGTATTTAATCAAGATTTTTGTCATAATCGCTCTAGTTTTAGCTATCGCTTTTCCTAAAATATTTATAAATTCACAAATATATTATAAGAGTAGAAATATCTCAAATCTAACTAGAGAGCATGATATACTAAAAGAGGAAAATCGCCTCATAAAGGCAAAAGTAGAAGAGCTGAAGTTTAAAAACGAAGTTTTAGATACGATGTTTTAAATAGAACCTCTTCGCACAAGAGAGTGCGAAATTTAATCAATTAGAGGATAAACTCCATCTTTATCGTGATTTTCTAAGCCAGTTAATGGTGGATTAAATACACAAATAAGCCTCATATCAAGGCTTCCTCCATATAAATAATGTTCGTCGTGTTCATTTAAAGCATACATAACTCCATCATAAATATCATAAATTTTTCCAGTTTTTAAATCCTCTATTTTTCCATTTCCAGCTACACAATAGACTGCTTCAAGGTGATTTTTGTAGTGAATATGTGTTTTTGTGTTTGCTTTTATAATAGTTTCATGGAAAGAAAAGCCCATATTGTCATCTTTTAAAAGCATTCTTCTACTGCTCCATTGTCCTTCTTTTGCATGAACCTCTTTATTTGTACCAATTATATTTTTAATATCTCTTACTATCACTAGAACTCTCCTTTTAAGTTTTTGCTTCTTTCAATTATTAATCTATCAACAGCTTTTTCAAATCTTTTTAAGCCTTCCTTTAAAAGCTCTTCTTCAATTAAAAGTGGTGGTAAAAACTTCACAACTTGACTTTCACTTCCACAAGTTTCTACTATTAGATTTTCTTCAAAAGCATATTTTGAGATACAAGCTGCCATAGATTTATCATCTTTTATCTCAAAACCATAAACTAAACCTCGTCCTCTTACCTTTATATCATAGCTATCTTTATATTTATTTGCTATATTTTCCAAACTCTCTTTTAAAATCTTCTCTTTATATTTTACAGCTTTGCTAATATTGTCATTTTGCCAATAAGTCTCTATTAGAACTTTTGAGGCTACAAAGGCAAGATTATTTCCTCTAAATGTTCCTGTATGCTCCCCTGGTTTCCACTGGTCTAAATGTGGTTTAAAAAGTAGTACAGCCATAGGAAGTCCACCACCAATAGATTTTGATAAGGTTACCATATCTGGATAAATTCCTGCATCTTCAAATGAGAAAAACTCTCCACTTCTTCCATTTCCAACTTGAATATCATCAATTATAAGTAAAATATCAAACTCTTTACAGATACTATCAAGCTCTTGTAACCACTCTTTAGAAGCAACATTTATTCCACCTTCTCCTTGAATAGTTTCAACTATTACTGCAGCTGGTAAATCAACCCCACTACTACTATCTTCAATAAATTTTCTAAAATACTCTAAAGTATTAAAATCGCCAAAATAGCCACAAAAAGGCATAAAAGTTGCATTTATTCTACTTATATAACTCTCATCTCTATATTGATTATTTCCAGTTACCGCTAAACTTCCTTGAGAAAGCCCGTGGTAACCATTTGTAAAAGCTACTACATTGCTTCTTTGTTTTACAAGTCGTGCTAGTTTTAGAGCTGTCTCAACTGCATTTGTACCTGTTGGACCTGTAAACTGTACTTTATACTCTAAATTTCTTGGCTTTAAAATAGTCTCTTCAAAAGTTTGTAAAAACTCTTTTTTGGCACTTGTAGCCATATCAAGACCATGAATTATTCCATCATTTTGGATATATTCAAGCAAGGCTTTACTTACATGTTCATTATTGTGTCCATAGTTTAGTGTTCCTGCTCCTGCAAAAAAATCTATAAACTCAACTCCTTGTTCATCTCTTAGAATTGAACCCTTTGCACTTTTAAATATAGTTGGAAAACTCCTTATATAGCCTCTTACTTCTGATTCTAATTTCTCAAAGATTCTCATCTATGCTCCTTTATTTGTATGGTGTATAGTAGTTCCTCCTCGTGGCACGAGGAGAAATCATCTTTGCTAAAAAATTTCCTAGAGATTAGATTTGTGTTGTAGTGTGTAGCAATTTTTTCAAAAACGCGTTTTGATGATTTTATAGATGGAGCGATAGTAGCACTGATATGGGATATATCTATAGTGGCGATAATATCATTTATCATTAAAAATGCTATATTTTTACCTCTAAAATTTTTATCGACCGCGATTTGCCATATAAAAAGCATTGAGCTATCATCTGGTAACACATAAGAGGATGTAAAACCAATTACAATATTGTTATAAATCGCTACTCTGCAGGTGGAGCTAAAATGTGTAGATAAAAGTAGATAAAGATACTCAGAATTTAAATCTAGCGTCTTTGAGTTTCTTATAAGATTATAGATATCTTCGATATCATCTTTAGTGGGTCTTCTGATCCCGATACTGGGCAAAATATCTCCCTCTGTCACTACAGTTTGTGCTAATCTTTAAGTTAAAAATTTAGCAAAGCAACGCCCAAAGTGTAACAAATCAGATTGAAATGTAGCTTAAAATTATTATAGCTAAAGCTTAAGAGTATAATAAAATATGTATTAAATAATATAATAATATTATTATAAATAATTGTATCTATGATATTTGAAATTGGCAAGTTAAGGTTTATTAATTCAATTTTTATTGCAATTTTGATAATATGGTAACTTTAAATGAGTCTAAATAGATTATTGGCTCAATATTTGGAAATAATTTGATAAAACATATTTTGATTTTTTTATTATTAAGCTCACTATCGAATGCTATGGGATATAAAGATAGCAAGAGTTACACTCTCAAAAAAGATGAGTTTGTAAAGATTTTAGTAAAAAATGATAATCGCGAGAGAGTTTTTAGTTTTAGATGGACACTTTTTAGAGATAGCGTATTGGTTGTTCATAAAAATTTTAATAACTTTGTCGCACAACATATGCTCTATCTAAATAAAAACAACAGTTTTAAGACGGTGCTTTTAGATAGAAGAAATAGCATTCGAGATGATGCATATTTTATAGTCTCATTTAAGAAATTTAATGAGGTAAACGGCACAGCCGTAATGGATCTGTTCTTGTATGATAGAGAATCGAGAGTAAAAATAGAGTTTTTAACACCAGTGGAGATTGTAGATTGAATAGAGTAGAGTTAGAGATAGATAGACTCATAAATGAGCTAAATTTTCCAGAGGCAAAAGAGCTTTTTGGTCGCCTAAATGGTGGCAAGAGATTGCGAGCTAGGTTAATACTGACAATCGCACCAGATGCACCTACAGCACCGCTACTAGGGGCGATAGTAGAGTTAATCCACGCTGCAAGCTTACTACATGATGATGTTATAGATGAATCAAGCACTAGACGGGGCGTAGAGTCGGTAAATGCGACAGGGGGCTCTAAAATCGCCATAATGCTAGGCGATATACTCTACTCAAAAGCATTTAGTGAGCTAAGCGGATTTGATGCTAAAATAGCAAAATCTGTAGCTACTAGTGTTACAAATCTCTCAATCGGCGAGATGATGGATGTGCAAATGTCTAGTAGCTTCAACACCAATAGAGAGCTATATAAGAAGATGCTCTATCTAAAAACAGCCACACTAATAGAGTCCGCTGCATATAGTGCGGCACTACTAGCAGGTAAAGATGCCACATCTCATAGTATATATGGCAGAAATCTAGGTATAGCATTTCAGGTAGTAGATGATATTTTAGATATTATCTCTGATGATGCGACGCTAGGAAAGCCCGCACTAAATGATTTTGTAGAGGGCAAAACAACGCTTCCATATATGGAGCTTTATGAAAAACTAGGCACAGATGAGCGCGAGAGATTGAAATCTTATCATCTGATGGTTTTAGATGAAACACAAAAGCTCTGGATAAAATCAAAAATGGATGATTTTGGGGTGATTGAGTCATCATATCGCTACGCAAAAGAGCTCTGTGATGAGGCTATAGCGGTAGTGGATGATGAGGCACTAAAAAATATAATAGAAACAGTGATAAAAAGAAGCTATTGATGCACTATTTGGTTATCAGTTTTTCACATAAAAATAGTACGATTTCAGTGCGAGAGAAGCTGGCATTCTCAAGCGATGAGATAGTACTAGATGCACTATCAAAACTCTACAGTATAGATACGATTAGCGAGATATTTCTGCTATCTACCTGTAATCGTATCGAGATATATTGTAGCTGTGGCGATATAAAAAGCACAACGCATGATATATTGGAATTTTTATCAAACCACTCTAAAATATCGATAAGTGATCTATATGATAGGGCTGATATATATGATGATAGAGCAGCGATTTATCATCTCTTTAGTGTCGCTAGCTCGCTTGATTCGCTAGTTGTGGGCGAGACACAAATTGCAGGACAGCTCAAAGATGCATTTAGGCTAGCTTATGATAACAGTTTTGCCTCGCAAAAGCTCTCTAGAGCTATTAATTATGCCTCTAAATGTGCTGCTGATATTAGAAATAAAACCGATATCTCATCAAAACCTGTCTCAGTTGCAAGTGTTGCTGTGGCAAAGGCAAAAGAGTTAGTAGGCGATATGAGCGGTAAAAAGGCTCTAGTGGTGGGCTCAGGGGAGATGGCAACTATCGCTATAAAACATCTCATATCTGGCGGTGCTGATGTAACTATTATAAATCGCACACACGAGAGAGCAAAAGAGCTAGCACATGAGCTAGGTGCAAAGGCGATAGAGTATGATGAGCTAGAGTCAGCACTGGGTGATTATGAGCTACTTTTTAGTGCCACGAGTGCATTTGGCATTATTATTGATGATGATATGGTTAGTGCGTGTGGATTTAGTAGATATTGGTTTGATTTAGCACTTCCGCGAGATATTGAGCTAGAGAAAAATGAGCACAATATTGAGCTTTTTTATGTAGATGATTTGCGTGAGATTGTAGAGCGAAATATGTCTTTGCGAGAGGATGAGGCAAAATCATCTCATATCATCGTACGCACCAATGTAGCGGAGTTTTATCAGTGGCTAAAGCGACAAAGTATTGAGCCACTGATAAAGAGTCTATATGAGAGAGCCTATGAGGCATCAAGTGCTGAAAGTGCACGGGTTATAGAGAGTGGTTTTATCCCAAAAGAGTATGAAGCGTCACTACAAAAGGCGACTCATCAGGCACTAAAGAGGTTTTTACACCCATTTTCTAGCCGTATGAGAGATAGCTCTGATGGGATAAATATCGATGATTTAATAGAGTCGCTATCGTTTTTGATAGATAGTGATAAGATAAAAAAGTAGTAAAAAAGGATACAAATGCGTTTTTCAAAAGCCTATATTCCAACGACAAAAGAGTCGCCAAAAGATGCCGTGCTACCTAGTCACATATATCTATTTCGCGGTGGATTTGTATCGCAAGTTGCAGCGGGACTGTATAACTTTTTGCCACTTGGTAAGAGGGTTTTACGAAAGATAGAGAATATCGTAAATGAGGAGATGGCAGCATGTGGGGCACAAGAGGCAGATTTGAGCTTTGTGACACCAGCAGAGCTATGGCAGGAGTCTGGTAGAATCGAGAAATTTGGAAAAGAGCTGCTTCGTTTTCGAGATAGAAAAGAGAATCTATTTGTACTAGGGCCAACACATGAAGAGATGATGGTAAATATAGTTCGTAACCGTATTACGAGTTATAAGCAACTACCGCTAAATCTATATCAGATAAAGACTAAGTTTCGTGATGAGGCTAGACCGCGATTTGGGCTTATGAGAGGTCGTGAGTTTGTTATGAAAGATGGCTACAGCTTTCACAGCTCTTATGAGGATTTAGACCGTGAATTTAGTGCTATGCAAGCAGCGTACTCTAAGATATTAGATAGATTAGGGCTAAAATACCGAGTAGTAGAGGCTGATAGCGGTGCGATAGGTGGTAGTGGCTCTAGAGAGTTTATGGTTTTAGCAAATAGTGGCGAGGATACTCTAGCGGTATGTGATAGTTGTGAATATGCAGCAAATATTGAAGCAGCTATAAAAGCTGCTAGAACTGAGTTGCCGACACCTCCAGAGGCGGATTTCGCTCGCTTTAAAACCCCAAATATCAGCTCCATAGAGGATTTAGCAAACTTTTTTCATATAGATAGCTACTATACGCTAAAAGCTGTGATAAAGAGAGCTATATATGCCGATAGTGATGAGATAGTGACATTTTTTATCCGCGGATGCGATGAACTGCAGGAGACAAAAGCACAAAATAGTGTAGGTGCTATCGATTTAGTAGATGTTGATGAGAGTGAACTTAGTGATATCGGTGTAGTTGCGGGATTTACAGGACCTCTTGATTTTAATAAAACGAGAGTTGTTTTTGATATAGATACCAAAGATGCAAAGCATATGATTTGTGGAGCTAATGAAACTGATTATCACTTTGTGGGTGTAGATTTGAGTGTATTAGAAGATGCTCATTTTGCTGATCTCTCAAGCGTAGTAGAGGGTGATAAATGTAGCTGTTGTGGTGGCAAACTAACACTAACAAAGGGTATCGAGGTAGGGCATATTTTCAAACTAGGCGATACATACTCAAAACCACTAAAAGCAGAGTTTTTAGATGAAAATGGTCGCTCAACCCCATTTATAATGGGTACATACGGCATCGGTGTTAGTAGGTTAGTCGCTGCTGTTATCGAGCAACACCACGATGAAAAAGGGTGTATTTGGAGTAGAGCCACTACTCCATATATGGTAAATGTGATGGTCTCAAATATCAAAGACTCTGACGCTATGAGCTATGGCGAAGAGCTATATCAAAAACTATTATCAAATAACATAGAGACTATTATCGATGATAGAGCTGAGCGATTTGGGTTTAAAATCTCTGATGCAGAGCTGATTGGGTTTGCATTTACTGTTATTATTGGCAAAGAGCTTGCAAATGGATTTGTAGAGATTTTAGATAGAGCAAATGATACTAAAATAAAAGTAAAAGCCAATGAGGCTTTTGATAAATTATTAGAGCTGATTTGATGCCATATTTTTTGATATTTTTTATTTTAGAGGCGATTGTTACATATCAAATAGGCTCTAAAATCGGGTTTACAAACACTATCATAGAGATGGTTATTAGTGCATTTTTAGGAATATTTATACTCATAAATCTAAAAGATGTTTTTGCACAAAGTGCAGCATCTATGCAGATGGGAAATATCAATATTGCTAGCTTTGCTACACTCAATTTTGCAGCACTGTTTGGAGCAATTCTCATAACTATTCCAGGATTTTTATCTGATATGTTTGGGTTTTTGTTTCTATCGATATTTTTATTTTTAACAATCATTAACTATTTTAAGAGAAAATCTACAAAACAAGAAAATCAAAACTATGGTTCATATAAAAAAGGAGAAGATGATGTTATTGACGCAGAGATTGTCGAAATTATCGATAGTGGCACTACTATCAGCAAGTAGCTTGTTTGGTGCGAGTGATAGTGAGGTTCGTAACTATCTAAAAAATGCTATAGGAGCAAACCCAGCTATTAGTAATATCGAGGTAGAGATAAATAGCAAAAAAAGAGTTCCGAATTCACCATGGAGTGCATATTTTATCTCTATAGATGGCGAGGCAAAACAAAATGGGGTAGTGAGAAGATTCTCTCAAGGCTCTGTATATTTTGCAAATGATGATTTGATTACGCCTGAGCTCTATAATATCAAAACGGGTGAGAGATATAATGATTCACTAACGCCTGATTTTAGCCCTAATTTTTATAAAAAACATAATCTCATTAGTGGAAATGAAAAATCGACTCATAAGATAGCGATATTTTCAGACCCACTATGTCCGTTTTGTCGTAAATATGTGCCAGAGGCGATTAATTATATGAAAAAGTATCCAAAAACTTTTGCACTATACTATTATAATCTACCGCTTGAGGGGCTACATCCAGCATCTGTTACGCTAGTAAAAGCTGAAATCGCAGCCGCGATGGCGGGGGTGAGTGATGCGGCACTAAAGCTATATCGCGTAGAAGTGGATCCAAAAGAGAGTGATGAGCAGAAGATTTTGGATGCATTTAATCGTGCAGTTGGTTCTAAGGTAACGCTAGCAGATATTAGAAAACCACAGACACTAGAGCGATATGATAGCGATAGAATAGTGGCTAAAAATATGGTTATAAGTGGTACGCCGACAATCTATGTCGATGGTATAAAAGACAATAGTAAAAATAGATATAAAGAGATAAAAGTAAAATAATGAGAAAATTAGTAATAGCAACTCGTGGTAGCAAGCTCGCCCTATGGCAATCAAATCATATAAAATCGCTTATCGAAAGTGAGTTTAAAGATGTAGAGGTAGAGCTAAATGTTATAGTAACCTCTGGTGATAAGATTTTAGATGTTTCACTCTCAAAAATAGGTGGAAAAGGGCTATTTCTAAAAGAGATAGAAGAGGCACTCCTAAGAGGCGAGGCTCATATGGCAGTACACTCGCTAAAAGATGTTCCAACAGTGATGCCACAGGGGCTAAAGCTAGCTGCTATCACTACTAGAGAAGATTTTAGAGATGCAATGCTCAGTGAAAAGTATGCTGATGTAGAATCGCTCCCAATAGGTGCGGTGATAGGTACATCCTCGCTGCGTCGTCGTATGCAGATATTGTCAAAACGCAGTGATTTAGTGATAAAAGATTTGCGTGGAAATGTAGATACTAGAATTAGAAAAATGAGAGATGGCGAGTATGATGCTATTATATTAGCAGCTGCTGGGATAAATAGACTAGGGCTTCGTGATAGTGTTAAATATTTTTATGAGCTATCAGATATGCTACCAGCGATGGGGCAGGGTGCACTAGGAATAGAGACGATAGATGAGCCGTGGGTGATAGAGATAGCATCATTTTTAGATGATAAAAACTCACATATCGAGAGTGCTATAGAGCGAGAGTTTGTCGATACGCTAAATGGTGGGTGTCAGGTGCCTATCGGCGTGGGTGCAAAGGTAGAGGGCGATGAGGTGGTAGTTCGCTCTATTTTGGGTATGCCAGATGCATCAGAGGTGATGGGCGAGGAGATTAGAGTTTCGCTATCAGATATTGATGGAGTAGGCAAATCTATGGCAGAGAGATTGATAAATCAAGGTGCACTTGAACTGCTAAAAAAAGCCGAAGATATGGCAAATAGGGAGATTCATATATGACGCTAGTTGAGTCGATTGAGCTACTAAAATCGTATGATGAGGTGAGATTTATCGATGAGCCACTAGATATATATCTAGAGATTCCTCATCTAGCATATGCTGAGATTAAAAAAGAAGATGGCGGAAAAGCGTTAATTTTTACAAATCCAGTTGATAGACGAAATAATCGCGATTTTTCAGTCCCTGTAGTTATGAATCTGTTTGGCTCACATAAACGCTGCGAGATTCTATTTGGTAGAACTATAGAATCTGTTGCAGATGAGATAGAGTCGCTATTAAAGATGAAGCCACCACAAGGTTTTAGAGATAAGCTCTCTATGCTAGGGGATCTGTTTGCTCTAAAAGATATATTTCCAAAACGGCTAAATAAAAAAGGCTCATCTCAAGAGATAGTCTACACAGGTAGTGATATAAATCTATATGATATACCAGTTCTTACTACTTGGGAGGGCGATGGCGGAGCTTTTATCACGATGGCACAGGTCTATACAGAGAGTTTAGATGGCGAGGTGGTAAATCTGGGAATGTATCGACTGCAAGTCTATGATAAAAACCATTTAGGGATGCATTGGCAGATACAAAAAGACTCAGCACACTTTTTTAATGAGTATCAAAAAGCAGGCAAAAAGATGCCAGTTACCATAGCAATAGGTGGAGACCCGCTCTATACTTGGTGTGCTACAGCTCCACTACCATATGGTGTTAATGAGTTATTGTTATATGGTTTGGTGACGAAAAAATCTCCAAAATTAGTAAAGTCACTCACAAATAATCTATATTTTCCAGAGGATGTGGATTTTGTGATAGAGGGGTGGGTTGAGTGTGATAAACTTCGCATAGAGGGTCCTTTTGGAGACCATACGGGATATTATACGCTAGCTGAAAACTATCCATATATGGAAGTTAGCACTATAACGCACCGTAAAAATCCTCATTATCTTGCAACTGTGGTTGGCAAGCCACCACTAGAGGATAAATATATGGGGTGGGCAACTGAGCGGATATTTTTGCCACTTCTAAAGACAAATGCGACTGAGCTGATAGATTATAATATGCCAGAAAATGGTGTATTTCATAATCTGATATTTGCAAAGATGAAAGCACTCTACAAAGGGCATGCGAAAAAATTTATGCATGTATTTTGGGGAGCAGGGCAGATGAGCTTTGTAAAACACGCTATATTCTTCAATGAAGATGCTCCAAGATTAGAGAATTATGAATCACTCATCACCTATGCACTAAATCGTTTTACGCCTGCGACTATGTTTATCACCGAGGGTGTAAATGATGCCCTAGATCACTCTAGTCCAGAGGCATTGGTGGGTGGAAAACTAGGTATTGATTTAACGGCGTCGCTAAATCCTGTTGCACCAGAGGTGATAGGCAGTGAAGAGCTACTTGCAAAAGTGAGAGAGTTTTTACCAGAAGCAACAGCACTAACGCAATATATGCGTCATACTGCTAATCCAATAACTGTTATCGCTGTAGATAAAAATCGAGCTATTAGTAGCGTATCGGCTGAGTTTGAGAAGATATCAAAACATATCCGTATCGTTGCTATAGTAGATAGTGCTAAAAACGATATAGATAATCCATATATGTTAGTGTGGAGAGTGACAAATAATATCGATGCTACTAGAGATATCTACAGAGGCGACAATATTGTTGTTGTAGATGGTACAAACAAAGGTGTATTGGATAATCATTTGCGAGAGTGGCCAGGAGATGTAGAGTGTACTCCAGCTGTTATAGATAGGCTTAGGGCTTTGGGTCTATGGGATTTGGAGATAGAGCTAGAAAATAAGTATCAGTTATAATAAATTAAGCTGTAAATTAGATATTATAATGTATTATAATGTCATAAATGCGAATTAGTTTATTATTATTAGTAATAGTTTGCTAAATAGTTATGGAGAATGATTATGATTTTGATTCGTAGTTTTGTAGCTTTATCATTGATTTTAGGTCTCTCATTCTTGCAAGCAGCTGCATATAAGGGTCAAAAAATATATATGAAAACCTGTAAGCAGTGCCACGGAGATGGGCAGAGATTTACTGCATCTAAAAAACAGAATGAGTGGGCGGTTGTGTTCAAAGGAAATGGTGCAGAGTTTGCTGCTGTGCATCTAGAGTCACAAGATGGCGAAAAGGTAAAAACATACTTTAGTGGTCAGAGATATCAGAGTGACTATAAACATCTGCGTGATTTTTTTGTGGAGTTTGCTGCTGATAGCGGAAATGTTCCAGCTTGTAACTAATCTTCATATTACCCTCTGTGGGTAATACTCTTTCAACTAAACTTTGCTACAATTTGATACTTATTTAATATATTTTGGAGAATTATGGAAAAACTAAGATCTGATAGATTTAGTGGTGAGGCTTCATCATTGCTAGAGAAATTTAATGCATCTATAATGTTTGATAAAAAGCTATATCGTGAGGATATTGAGGGTTCAATGGCTCATGCAACAATGCTAGCATATCAAAAGATTATTTCAGAAGATGAGCTAGAGTTAATCATTAGAGGATTAACTCAGATAATGGGTGAGATTGAGCGAGATGAGTTTGAGTGGAAAATCGCCGATGAGGATCTGCATATGGCGATAGAAAAACGCCTTATTGCTATAATTGGAGATGCTGGCAAAAAGGTTCACACAGCTCGCAGTAGAAATGATCAGGTGGCACTAGATTTTCGCCGATTTGTTTTGCGAAAAAATCTAGAGATATCAGAATTGCTAAAAGAGCTAATGGTGGCTATTGTCGATATCGCAAGAGAGCATACTGCGACGCTTATGCCAGGAATGACGCATTTGCAACACGCTCAACCAATTAGTTTTGCATATCATATGTTAGCGTATGCTGCAATGTTTAAACGAGATTACGAGAGATTTTTAGATAGCCATAAACGAAATAATATTTCACCTATTGGATGTGCGGCACTGGCTGGAACTCCGCATAATATCGACCGTAAAATTACAGCTCGTGAGCTAGGGTTCGATAGTGTGAGTATAAACTGTCTAGATACCGTAAGTGATCGTGATTTTGCTATAGAGATGCTGTTTAATATCTCTACTATGATGATGCATATTTCAAGGCTCTCAGAAGAGCTTATCATGTGGTCTAGCTATGAGTTTAGGTTTGTAAGACTTAGTGATGAGTACTCTACGGGCTCATCGATAATGCCACAAAAGAAAAATCCAGATGTGCCAGAGCTACTGCGAGGTAAAACAGGTAGAGTCTATGGAAATCTACTAGGATTATTAACTGTTATGAAATCGCTCCCGCTAGCCTATAACAAAGATACCCAAGAAGACAAAGAGGGGGTATTTGATAGCGTGGAGACAGCTGAAATATCACTAGAGATATTGCGAGAGACTCTAAAAACGATGAGTGTTAATGTAGCAAATATGGAGTCAGCGTGTAAGCTAGGTCATTTGAGTGCTACAGATTTGGCTGATTATTTAGTAGAGCATTGTGAAATACCATTTCGCGAGGCGTACTATATTACGGCAAATGCGGTAAACCGTGCTGATGAGCTAGGGATTGATATAAGTGATATCTCATATGAGGATTTAAAAGCTATCGATAGCAGAATAAAAGATGATGTGGTTAAATATCTGAGCATCAGAGGTTCTATGAATGCACGAGTTTCAGAGGGTGGAACTGCAGAGGTGCGAGTGCTAGATCAGATAAACTTTTTTGATCACTATTTAGGGACTATTTGTTAGGAGTGTAATATGAAAATAGAGATTTTACATAAAGAGGGTATGGTTTTTGAGGCAAAAACAGAAAAATCAAGTTTTATCATCGATTGCCCAACTATTTCGCCGATAGAGTATTTTTTAAGTGGCATAATATCATGTAGTGCTACTGATAT
Organism: uncultured Campylobacterales bacterium; assembly: GCA_964650175.1. GTDB lineage: Bacteria > Campylobacterota > Campylobacteria > Campylobacterales > Sulfurimonadaceae > CAZYTC01. The sequence continues at coordinate 39,649 of CAZYTC010000008.1, forward strand.
TGTGATGCTATCAAAAAAACAAGAGCACAGCGTAAGTGATTTAGTGGTAAGTGGCGAGGCAGAGAGAGCTGAGAGCTCACCGAGAAAATTTAATACTCTGCACCTGAATTATAGCTTTAACTCAGACGCTGATGATACTCTCGCTGCAAGATGGGTTATGGCGAGCGTAGAGACATATTGCTCAACCATAAATACTATCAGAGACACTACGAAAATCAGCTATACAATTATTCACAATGGCGTAACTGTACGAGAAAATGAGCAGATGATAAGTGGTGGTGGAAGTAGTGTCGATTTTGGCTCTATCGAGGGGTGCAAGGCGTAGTTTTTTCTTCTAGCAAAAGCTAGAAGAGATTAAAAAAACTCTTTTGGATCAGAGTCTGCAAAATGACCCCAAGTGAGCCTTGCTCCGCCCAGTATATGAAAATGTAGATGCCCTACCTCTTGACCACCATTGTGACCGATGTTGCTAATGATTCTATAACCACTCTCTTTTACATCTAATTTTTCAGCTACCTCTTGGATAAAAGTTGCCATTCTGCCCATCTCATCTCCTGAGATTTCATTAAAGCTTTGGTGGTGTTTTTTAGGGATTGCAAGTACATGAACAGGGGCTTTTGGGTTGATATCATGAAACGCCATAAACTCATCATTTTCTGCTACCTTATTTGAGTGTAGCTCTTTGTTTACAATTTTACAAAATATGCACATATATATCCTTTTTTACGCTATTGTAGCATAATAATATTTTTAAAAGCTAATTATAAAAGAGATTTGATTACAATACGCACCAATTAAACCTATGAAACGGTAAATATATAAATTTTTTGATGGAGACTCTAAATTGCAAGAGTGGTATGATAGTATAGAAAAAGCTGATTCAGTTGATAAAATAGAAGAGCTTAGAGTCGCAATTTTTGGTAAAAAAGGGATTATGAACGCCCAATTTGCAAAGATGAAAGATTTAGAAGGTAGTGAAAAAGGCTCTTTTGCCAAAGAGCTAAATGTTCACAAAGAGAAGCTAAATGATCTGTTAGTATCGAAAAAATATGAGCTCTCATTGGCTCATTTAGAGCTAGCTATGAAGGCTGAGGCGATAGATGTTAGTCTATATTCGCCATCGTGCGAGAGCGGCTCACTGCACCCTGTGATGGAGATGATGGATAAGATTGTAGAGTATTTTATATCTATGAATTTCTCTATCCAAACAGGACCTATGGTAGAGGATGATTTTCATAATTTTGAGGCTTTGAATTTGCCAAAATATCACCCTGCTAGAGATATGCAAGATACATTCTATTTTAAAGACTCAATGCTGCTACGAACTCACACTTCACCAGTGCAGATTAGAACGATGTTATCACAAAAACCACCGATTCGTATGATAGCACCAGGGGCTGTCTTTAGAAGAGATTATGATTTAACTCACACTCCTATGTTTCATCAGGTAGAGGGGCTTGTGGTAGAGGAGTCAGGCAAGGTTTCGTTTGCAAATTTGAAATTTATATTAGAAGATTTTTTAAAATATATGTTTGGTGATGTAGAAGTGCGATTTCGTCCTAGCTTTTTCCCATTCACAGAGCCATCTGCTGAGGTAGATATTAGCTGTATTTTTTGTGGTGGTGATGGCTGTAGGGTCTGCTCACACACAGGATGGTTAGAGGTTTTAGGGTGTGGTGTCGTAGATCCAAATGTTTTTAAAGCAGTAGAGTATAAAGATGTAAGCGGTTATGCTTTTGGGCTTGGTGTAGAGAGATTTACTATGTTAATCCACCGTATTGGGGATTTGCGTTCACTTTTTGAGGGAGATATTCGTTTGTTGGAGCAATTTAGATGATAGTTACAAAAAATTGGTTAAATGAGTGGATAGATCTAGAAGGCGTAGAGACGCAAACTATATATAAGACCCTAAATTCTATCGGCCTAGAGGTAGATTCTCTGCAATCTATCAAGGTTGCTGATGGTGTTGTGATTGGTTATGTTGAGAGCTGTGAGAGACACCCAGATGCAGACAAATTAAGTGTTTGTAGTGTAGATGTGGGTGCTAAAAAACTACAAATAGTGTGTGGTGCATCAAATGTTAGAGCTGGAATTCATGTTGCTGTAGCAACTGTTGGTGCAACGCTACCTGGGGATTTTAAAATCAAAGACGCAAAATTGCGTGGTATGGAATCTATCGGTATGATCTGCTCTGCAAAAGAGTTAGGGCTCGCTGATGTTAATGATGGGATAATGGTGCTTGATAGTAGTATTGGAGAGCTAAAATTAGGTAAAAATCTAAATGAATATCCACTGTTTGATGATGATATTATAGAGATTGAGCTAACGCCAAATCGTGGGGATTGTCTGAGTATTAATGGTGTAGCTAGGGATTTGCACGCTGCACTATCAATCTCAATGAGAGAAAAACCAGTCGATGATAAGGCTGATTCTAGATTGGGAATCGGCAGAATTTTACAGCTAGAGTCATCTAATACTCATGATGCTGATTTGCTTTTTGGTGCTGTGGATATCAAGAGTGTAGAGGTGCCATTTTTAATCGCATATAGACTTGCAGTTATTGGTGAGCAGACAAACTCTGTGGTAGATGCGTTTTTAAAATATGCAACTCACGCAACAGGCGTTATACTTAGAGCCTACCCTATAGGAATGCTAAGTGAGCAAAAATCAAAAGTTTCCCTAACGCTTGATTTGGATGAGAGTGGTTTTGTTTCACTATTTGGTAAGCAAAAAATCTCTACAGTTGGTGTAAATCAGTGTAAAGAGTCAAATTTTACCAATGGTGAAGATGGTGTAGCGATTATAGAGGCTAGCTATATTCCACCTCAAATTATCTCTGAAAAGATGGGTTCACATAAAATAGAGAGTGATTATAGCTACTATAGATCATCACGCGGAAGCGAGCCTGTGGTCTACAAGGGTATTAACTATATTAACTTTTTATTTGAAAGATATAGCCAAAGCGTCGCATATGGCGGATGTATTGAATCTATTAGCTCATTTGATCCAACTATTATCAGTATTAGCGAAGATGATTTTGAGCTATTTATCGGTCAAGAGATTGATAAGACTAAAATCACTCAAATATTAAAAAGCCTAGGAATGGAGGTTTCAAAACCTCGTGGTGGTGTATTTGCGATCACTGTTCCTAAATTTAGACACGATATTGTGAATAAACAAGATATAGTCGAAGAGATAGTGCGTATCGTGGGGATTGATAATATCATCTCAAAACCTATAGTTTTTGCTGAATCAAATAGATTTAATAGCGATTTGATAGAGTATAAAAAACAAAAACACTATAGACATAAAGCTGCACATAATGGGTTTTTCGAGTCAGTTCATTTTGTGTTTAATGAGCGAGAGCAACTACTAAAATATAATTTTAGTTGTGTAAGCGAGGATAAGGAGCTATTAAATCCGATAGTATCTACGCTAGATACGCTGCGTCCTACGCTTTTGATGGGGCTATTAAATAGTGCATCACAAAATATTAAAAACAGCAAAGACTCTATCAGATTGTTTGAAGCAGCAAATATTTTTGATAAAAATAGAGATGAGTCTAAAAAGATATCGTTTATCTATAGCGGGGATATAGAGAGTGATAGATTATCAAATGGTGGCAAGCCACGAGTGATAGATTTTGCCTCATTTTCACAAAAAATAGGCGATGTTATCGGCTCATTTACGATGCAAAAATCTACTACAACTCATAAACTATCGCACCCATATATATGTGCAGATATTATCATCGATGGCGAGATAGCAGGAGAGATATTTAAACTCCACCCAAGTATCGCAGAAGAGTTTGATTTGCCAGATACATTTATGTGTGAAATCTCTATGGATAAACTACCATTTGCTCTGATAGAGGCAAAGGGGTACTCAAAATATCAAGCATCAGATAGAGATTTAAGTGTCGTTGTAGATAAAAATATCGAATATAAAGATATTAAATCAGCTATCAAAGAGCTACACATTGCAGAGCTTGTGAGATTTTATCCAATAGATAGATATGTCTCTAGCGAGTTAGGCGATAGTATGAGTCTAAGCATTAGATTTGTACTTCAATCAGATGAGAAGACTCTAGAAGAGGAGCAGATAGAATCAATCATGAGCTCTATTTTAGAGACACTAGAGAGCAGATGTGGAGCAAAACTAAGATGAGTAAAGCAGTAGTTCATAAAGTAGAATCATTTAATTTCAAAAGTGGCTCAATAGGCTCAGATAAATCTATATCTCATAGAGCGGCGATGTTTGCAATGCTCAGTGATGGCGAGAGTGTGATTGAGAACTTTTTAAGAGCTGAAGATACTATAAATACACTAGAGATAGTAAAGCATCTAGGTGCTGAGGTCTTTGATAATGGCGAGATAATTCGCATAAAATCTAGCGGTATAAAAGAGCCATCGGAGATTTTAGATTGTGGTAACTCTGGGACTGGAATGAGACTATTTTGTGGGCTACTATCATCTGCTGATGGACATTTTGTGCTAACAGGAGATAGATATCTGCGAAGTCGTCCGATGAAACGCGTTACGCTACCACTTCGCTCTATTGGGGCAAAAATCGATGGGCGAGATGATGGCGAACTAGCACCACTATCGATTCGTGGCTCAACACTAAAAGCATTTAATTATAGCTCACCTGTTGCATCGGCACAGATTAAGAGTGCAATGATTTTAGCAGCTCTAAGAGCTGATGGAGAGTGTAAATTTAGCGAGGTTGAACTAAGCCGAGATCATACTGAGAGAATGCTTCGAGGTATGGGTGCTATGATAGAGAGTGATGGGCTAGATATCACTATAAAACCACTAACAAAACCTCTTGAGCCGCTACACATCAGAGTTCCTACAGATCCATCTAGTGCTTTTTTCTTTGCTGTTGCAGCTGCGATTACACCGAACTCTAGCGTGATTATAGAGAATATGACATTTAATCCAACTCGCATAGAGGCGTTTAAAGCACTAGAGAGAATGGGGACAAAAATAACCTATACTCTAAAAGAAGAGAAGTATGAGCCAATAGGCGATGTGACTATAGAGTATGCACCACTAAAAGCTATTACAGTAGAAGATAATATCGCATGGCTAATCGATGAGCTACCAGCACTCTCTATCGCAATGGCGTGTGCTGATGGGGTTAGCGTGATTAAAAATGCATCAGAGCTTCGTGTAAAAGAGACAGACAGAATAAAAGCTGTGATAGATAATCTAGCACTTTG
>CAZYTC010000008.1:44882-45121 GCA_964650175.1 uncultured Campylobacterales bacterium
GATCATAGAATCGCTATGAGTTTTGCTGTTGCCGCTTTGCGATGTGGGATGGAGATTACAGATATAGAGTCGATTAATGCCTCTTTTCCTAACTTTTTTGAACTACTAGGACAGATAACAAAGATAGAGCTATGAAGATAGAGCTAGCAGAGAGTTATGGATTTTGTTTTGGTGTTAAAAGAGCTATAAAAATAGCTGAAGCAAATCGCAACTCCGCAACCTATGGGCCACTGATTCAC
>CAZYTC010000008.1:45160-59832 GCA_964650175.1 uncultured Campylobacterales bacterium
ATAGGCTAAAGCGAGATTTTAATGTCGCATTGGCTGAGAATCTAGATACATTCATCAAAGGCGATACGGCAGTTATACGAACTCATGGAATACCAAAAGATGAGCTAAAAACACTACAAGAGCGAGGCGTGGGCGTTATAGATGCCACTTGTCCATATGTGACTAAGCCACAACAGATTGTAGAGCAGATGAGTGAGGATGGTTATGACATTGTTATATTTGGCGATAGTAACCATCCTGAGATAAAGGGTGTAAAAAGCTACGCTAGCACAAATGTCTATGTGGTAAACTCTAGTGATGAGCTAGATGGATTGAAATTGCGAGATAGGGTAGCTACAGTAGCACAAACCACCAGAAAAATAGAGGATTATCACTCTATTGTCTCTGCACTTATGAGACGCTCAAAAGAGGTTCGGGTATTTAATACTATCTGTAATGCTACATTTGATAACCAAGACGCCGCAAGAGATTTAGCAAAAAGAGCCGATGTGATGATTGTTATTGGTGGTAAAAGCTCATCAAATACAAAACAGCTATACTCAATCTGTGCTGATTATTGTAGCGATAGTTACCATATTGAGGATAAAAATGAGCTAGATAGTAACTGGTTTGTGGGCAAAAAACATTGCGGAATTAGTGCTGGTGCTTCAACTCCTGATTGGATTATCCAAGAGGTTATAAAATCTATCGAAACTATGAGTAGTTAAAGAGCACTAAACTACTCAAAAAACCCAAATTTTCTCTCTTTTAAATAAAATAGATAATCTTATTTAATAAGTATAAGCTTTTTTTTGATATAATGTAGCAATTTTTAGTTACAAGGGAATATGAATGGCTTTCGATAACGAATCGTTCGAAGAAGAAAATTTTGCTCAGATGTTAGAGGCGTCTTTTAAAGAGCAGGAGTCTACGAGACTCACAGAGGGTGAAATAGTACAAATTCAAGAGAGCGATAATCGTGCTCTTGTTGGTGTTGGTGAGAAACTAGAGGGGATTTTATCTCTAGATGAGCTAAAAGATAGTGATGGTAATCTAGTTTACAAAGTAGGCGATAAGATTAAAGTAATGGTAATGGGTCACTATAATGAAAGACCTAAAATCTCTCACAAAAAAGTTCTAGAGCAAGAGAAGACTCTAGCGTTTATCGAAGCACACAAAGATGATTTTGAATCTATAGTTGTAGAGGCAGTTGTTAAGAGTGCAAATAGAGGTGGTTTTGTATTAGAGGCTGATAGCGTTAGCTTCTTTTTACCAAAATCTCTAGCAGCTTTGAAAGAGGGCGATAAAATAGTTGGTAAAACTATCAAAGCTCAAGTGATAAAAATCGACCCAGCCGATGCTTCTATCGTTGTATCTCGCAGAAAGCTATTTAATGATGAGCGTAAACGCAAAAAAGAGCTAATCGATGCATTGATGGCTGAAGATAAAGTAATAAATGGCGTTGTTAAAAAGATTACAAGCTATGGAATGTTTGTAGATGTTGGCGGTATAGATGGACTAGTTCACTATAATGAAATCAGCTACAAAGGTCCTGTTAATCCATCAAAACTATACAAAGAGGGTGATGGTGTAGAGGTAAAAGCTATCGCTTATGACAAAGAAAAAAGACACCTATCACTATCTATAAAAGCGGTTCAATCAGATCCATGGCAAGAGGTAGAAGAGGCACTAGATGAAGGCGATACAATCGCTGTTACAGTTAGTAATATCGAGCCTTATGGTGTATTTATAGATTTGGGTAATGATATTGAGGGATTTTTACACATCTCTGAAATCACATGGGATAAAAATATCAAAAATCCAAAAGATTATCTAGAGGTAGGTCAGCAGATAGATGTTGAGGTTATCGAACTAGATACAAAAGCTCACAAACTAAGAGTATCTTATAAGAGATTGCAGCCAAAACCATTTGATGAGTTTAGTAAAAACTACAATGAGGGCGATATTGTAAAAGGCAGCGTAACTACGCTAACTGATTTTGGTGCTTTTGTAAAAATCGGTGGAGTTGAGGGGTTGCTACATAACCAAGACTACTCATGGGATAAAAATGTAAAATGTAAAACAGCACTAAAAGTAGGCGATGAGGTAGAGGTTAAAATTTTAAAAATAGACTCAAATGGTGAGAAAATCTCGCTTAGTCGTAAAGTTTTAGAAAACTCTCCAGTAGACTCATTTGCTGCTAAATATAGAGTTGATGATGTGGTAAAAGCAACTATTAGAGATATAAAAGATTTTGGTCTATTTGTATCACTAGATGGTGGCGTAGATGCTCTAATTAGAAATGAAGATCTCTCTCCACTAGATCCACAAGAGCTTGCTATTGGTCAAGAGATAGATGCAGCTATTATGGTTCTTGATACAAAAAGAGATAGAATTAGACTATCTGTTAGAAAATTACAGAGATTAAAAGATCAAAAAATATTAGATCAAATCAATGATAATGGCTCTTCTACTTTGGGTGATTTGATAAAAGATCAACTTAAATAGTTAGATGAAAAAGGTAGCCTTTTGGATAGTTCCTCTAATTGCTATAGGGGTTGCCTTTTTTATTGTGATATTTTTAATAGATATAAATCCAAAAGTTCCAAAAGAGGCTATCGAAAATAGATCTAACATAGCTGATGATGAGAGCTCTGCTAAAAATAGCGTTAGCTGGTTAGAAAAGATAACAACAGATAGTAAAAAGGGTACACAATACCCGATTAACGAGCTATATATTAATATAGATTTAGAGGGTTCTCCTACACAAACAAGATATTACCTTGTAACTAATGTCTACGATGAGTCGGAGATGAGGAATATAAAACATCTACTAGATGAATCTCTCGCTGCTTTTGTGAGTGAGAGAGTTGATGAAAATAGCTCTTTGGTAAAAATAGAATCGACAAATTTGGCTCAGCTAAAGATGGTTGAGGCCAAATTAAAACATTATAACATTTCAACAAAGCTGATAATTGAGGAAAAGTGATGGAAAAATATAAAATAGTTGTTTGTGATCATATCCACGAAGAGGGCTTAAATATGCTTCGTAGCGATAATCAAATAGAGATGATTTTTGCAGCTGATATGGATAAAACGGCACTACTAGATGTAGTAGCTGATGCTGATGTAGCGATTACTCGTAGCTCTACTGATGTAGATGATAAGTTTATAAATGCTGTAAAAGGTAAACTAAAAGCGGTTGTTCGTGCTGGTGTAGGTGTCGATAATGTAGATATCGATGGTTGTTCTAAAGAGGGGATTATCGTAATGAATGTCCCTACAGCAAACACTATAGCAGCGGTTGAGCTAACCATGACTCATATGTTATCTTGTATGAGAATGTTTCCATATTCACATGATCATCTAAAAAACCAACGCATCTGGAAAAGAGAAAAATGGTATGGTCATGAGCTAAAGGGCAAAAAGCTAGGTGTTATCGGTTTTGGTAATATCGGAAGCCGTGTAGGTATTCGCTCAAAAGCGTTTGAGATGGATGTTATAGCGTATGACCCATACATTCACCCATCAAAAGCTACTGATGTAGGGGTAAAATATACTACAAACTTTAGTGATATTTTAGCGTGTGATATCATCACAATCCACACTCCAAAAACAAAAGAGACAGTGGGGATGATTGGTGCATCAGAGATTGCCAAGATGAAAGATGGCGTAGTTTTAATCAACTGTGCTAGAGGTGGACTGTATGATGAGGACGCACTATATGATGGATTAAAATCTGGCAAAGTTAGATTTGCAGGTATTGATGTATTTAACAAAGAGCCAGCAACTGATCATAAACTACTAGAGCTAGATAATATAACTGTATCTCCGCATCTAGGTGCAAATACTTATGAATCACAATATAATATAGGTGTTGAGGCAGCACAACAAGCGATAGAGGCTGCAAAAGGTATTGCATATCCAAATGCTTTAAATTTACCAATAGATGAGACAAAAATCCCTCCATTTGTAAAACCATTTTTAGAGATGGTTCAAAAGATAGGATTTTTAAGTGCACAGGTAAATAAAGCACCAATCGTATCTATAAAAGTGGGAGCTCATGGCGAGATTGCAGAGTATCTGCCATCACTTGCAACATTTGTAACAGTGGGTGCATTAGCTGGTATCTCAAGTGAAAATATCAACTATGTAAATGCAGATTTTGTAGCAGCTGAGCGAGGCATTAAGATAGAGACAAATGAGCTACCATCTAGTAGTAGCGTATATAAAAATCTAGTAACAATCAAGCTAACAACAGATAAAGGTGCTATGGAGATATCTGCTACGATGCTAGGCGATGATGCACAACGAATAGTAGATATTAATGGCTTTGGCGTAGATATCGAGCCAGAAGGTCATATGATACTATTTAAAAACACTGATGTCCCAGGGGTTATTGGTCAAGTTGGAACGCTCCTAGGTACACATGATGTCAATATTGCTGACTTTAGATTGGGTCGCAATAAAAACAACGAAGCACTAGCTGTTATTATCGTTGATTCAGCAGTAAGTGAAAAAACTCTTAGTGAACTTGCATCACTAAAAGCTTGCATTAGCGTAAGCTATGTAAAAATCTAATCTTTTTAGATTAGATTGCCCCTCAAACTCTCTTCAAGGCTTTAAGATGATAAATATTGCAATAGTTGGTTATGGAAATTTAGGTCGTGGTGTGGAGATTTCACTACTAAAAAACCCAGATATGAATCTAGTGGGGATATTTTCTCGTAGAGAGCCATCATCTGTAGTACCATTTAGTAGCGATACAAAAGTTTATCATATCGATAATATAGATGATTTTAGTGATAAAATCGATGTGGCAATATTGTGTGGTGGCTCAAAAGATGATTTACCACGCCAAGCTCCAGAGTTTGCTACTAGATTTAATATCGTAGATAGTTTTGATACGCACGCTAAGATGAATAGCTATTTTGATAGTGTAGATGCACCTGCAAAAGCACATAAAAAAGTCGCTACAATCGCAGTAGGTTGGGATCCAGGGGTATTTTCGCTAAATAGATTATACTCAGAGGCGATTTTACCAGATGGTGAGACCTATACATTTTGGGGTAGGGGGCTTAGCCAAGGGCACTCTGATGCTATTAGACGAGTTGATGGCGTAAAAGCTGGAGTGCAATATACGATTCCATCATACGAGGCTATGGAGGCTGCTAAAAGTGGCACTAGACCTACACTTAGCACAAAAGATAAACACAAGCGAGAGTGTTTTGTAGTACTAGAAGATGGTGCTGATGCTGCTAGAGTTGAGAGAAATATAAAAACAATGCCAGATTATTTTGAGCCATATGATACAACTGTACATTTTATATCTATGGATGAGTTAGAAAAAAACCATAACACTATGCCTCACGGGGGATTTGTTATACGCAGTGGCTCATCTAGTGATGTGCATAATCAAGTAATAGAGTACTCCATAAAACTAGATAGTAATCCAGAGTTTACCGCTAGTGTATTAGTAGCGTATGCTAGAGCGACATATAGATTTGCTCAAATGGGCGAATATGGTGCAAAAACCGTTTTAGATGTACCACCATCGTTTTTATCGCCTAAGAGCTCAAGCGAGCTAAGAGAGCAACTGCTTTAATATATAACAATCTGTTTGTTATTTCCTACTAGTTCTAATTTTATCACTCTAGCGACTCCGCTAGGGGATTTGACATAGTTCTCAGATGTTTTAGGGTCTATGTATACTATGCGGTTGGCACCATTATATGGGCTGGTGCATTTTATAGTTGCTTCTAAATCTATCTTATAGAGCTTCTCTAGAGCATCTATGTATGAGCCTAAAATCGCTTTTGAGTTCTCTATCTCAAATTTGATAGCATCTAGCTCATCTAGTTGTGCTTTATATTGTTGAAGCTGTATAATATCGCTTCTTAGCTGCTCTTCGCCTAGTTTTTTACGCAAAATATATCGCTTTTTAATCCCGTCAATATTATCAAAAGATGCATTAAATGATATCTGTTTTTTAGTTAGCTTGTTTGAGAGATCTATCGCTGCTTCTTGGAGCTCTTTTGCTTTATCCTCTAGCTCTTTTAACTGTTTATTATATCTATCATGAGCTCTAGGGTCTATTATTATAGAGCTTCCCTCACCCTCGATAGACTCTATCTCTATAGATTTTAGAGCTACTATTTTTGCATTTGAGTATAGTGTTTTTATGTATACGCTCTCAGCTACAACCTCTCCGCCTACCATCTTTTCTATATAGGCAACATCTGCCTCTATGCGACCTGATTCTAAAATATTTACATGAGCCTCTTTTGCCTTTAGATTACCGCGGTGTAGATGTACTGTTGCTTTATCTGATGCAAATATTTGAGATTTTTTATGAGTTTGAGAGCCTATATTTACCTCTTGGGCTTGGATAGTGGCATTTGAGCCGACAGTTCCACTAACATCAAGTTTTTGAACATCGATGTTTATACCTGTACCTATAGCATCCTCTTCATCTACTTTTTTGCTGATTTTTATAGATACATCTTTATCGCTTCCTGTCTCTATGGAGCCTGTATTTTTAAATGTCGCACTCTCGATTTTGAGCTCATTTGAGATGGTAAATGTACCACTTTTTCTCTCGACAAATCCAGATGTTATGGAGTAGTACTGAGTAGAGTTTTCATCTTTTATGCTCTTTATCTTCTCTTCATCAAATTGCAGATAGTCTTGATACTTTATTTTTGGTTCTGGCACCTTTACGAGTGCACCAGTGCAAGAGCGTCCATTTTTTCCCTCTTTGTGCTCAATATACTCCATTATCATCTCATCTGGATTTACTCCATTTATGAGTGAGTGCTCATTGTTTTTAAAATGTAGTATGAGCTTATCATTTATGGGATCTATCGGGCTAAAAAACTCTCCAATTAGCAGTTTATAGGGCTCTTTTAGAGAGCCATATTTTTGAATGGATGCTACGAATCTATTTATCTCTTGTTCTAGCGTCTCTTCGTATAGCCCTATTAAAAAGCCACTAAATACCATTTTGCGGTGGATTGCACCCTTTATCCATTTGAGTGCACCTTTTTTTAGTGGTATGGTTGATGATGGATCTATTACTGCTATGAGTTTTGTTTTATATTGGTTTGTTGCAAAGCTAAATCGTAAATCTAGAAATTTTGCAGGCTGGTTGGGTCTGATATATATACGGTGTTCTTGGCGTATTTGAAACTCAGTGTCTCTTATTTCATCTTCGCTAACGATATTTAGTAGTTGCTCATCATCTGGGAGTATTTGCCACTGTGAGGATGGCGATATTTTATAGTGAGTGGCACTAGAGAGGATATCAAAATAGATACTCTCAGGTGAAACTCGTTGTTCTATCGCTGCTTTTCGTAGCTCAAGGGCTACATTAGATGTAAGTGTCGTAACTGGTATGAAGTTTGACATATGCCCCTGCTATTAAAAAATCAAATAATATTATACACTAAAATGTCTATCTAAATCTGAATTGTCTATGAGAACTGGCACCACAAGTAGCGATGCTATAACCGCTGCAATAGTTCCAAATATTAGTGCTACTCCAAGTCCGCCAAAAACAGCGTCACTTGCTAGTAGAGTTGAAGCCAAAATAATAGCCGCTGCTGTTAGAAAAATCGGTTTTGCACGGGTCGCAGTTGCAAGTGCGATTGCCTCTTTTTTTGGCATCTTTTTATCTATCATTAGAGATTTTGTAAAATCTATCAGCAGTAGCGAGTTTCTAGAGCTAATACCAATAAGTGCGATAAATCCAATAAGCGATGTTGCTGTGAGGAAAAATGTATCTGCTACAAAGATATCAACTATCCCATGACCTACGATTACGCCGATGATGGATAAAAAGCTACCTAGCAATACTATACCGCTAAGTACAAAGCTTTTGTAATATATAACCATCAGTAAAAATATGAGCACAAGTGCAGCTATAAATGCACCACCTAGCTCTACAAATGTATCTAGAGTAACCTTCATCTCTCCATCCCAAAGTATCTTATATACCTGTTTTGTATTTTTACCCGTTAGCTCTAGATTAAAAAGACCAATCTTTTTAATATCATACTCATCACTAAAAGTTTTGATAATCTCATTTCTGGCATCCATTAGTGGATAGACTTGTGAGACCATATCAGTTTCAGCTACTACATTACTCATTTGATGCAAATCTTTTGACATTATTAAAGGGTTTGATTTTACCTCTACAATATCGACAACCTCTGTTAGCGGTACCATCATTCCCATACCATTTAGTAGGCTAAGTGATGAGAGTTTTAGCTCTATAGATTTTTTATCACGAGAGTTAAACTGTTTGCCCTCTGGAGAGAGAGTTACAAAGATTGGTATCTGCTCGGTTGCTTTTTGAGAGTTTTTAACAGCGACGCCCATCCCCTCAAATGCGAGATATAATATATCATTTACATGTTTTATATCTAGTGCTGCACGGGTGATTTTATCGCTATTTACACGCACTTCAAACTTATCATATATCTCATCTTGGATGATATCTATATCTACAAGCCCTGAAGTGTTTTTAAATACGCTCTTGACTCTAGTAGCTAGATGGCGAATACCATCAGCATCATCTCCATAAACCTCTGCCACAACAGCCGCAAGTGTCGGTGGGCCTGCAGGAGGCTCAATGAATTTGATATTTGTTTGTGGATAGATATTGCCACAGTTGTTTAAAATATCTGGTCGTTGTCTTTGCACCATCATATATGATGGCTCGCTTCTATCGTGCTTTTTGGTTAGGTTTATTACTATCTCTGATAGGTGTTCTGCGTTTTTAAATCCACTACCTTTTATAAGTCCTGCAAAATCTAGCGGAGAGCCTCTACCTAAAAAGACCTCCATATCTGTAATCTCTTTTTCACTCTTTAGATTGTCCACGATACATTCACACACTCTTGCACTCTGCTCTATCGAGCTACCATTAGGTAAATCTACATAGATTGTGTATGTATCGTTGTTTTTACCTGGAAGCATTTTAGCAAGAACTAACTCAGTAGGAATTAGTGCAACTGAAAACAAAAATGCTAAAAAAGTGATGATTAGCACCATCTTTTTTTTAGATGGTGATTGCAATATGCCAAATAGATAGTTTTCAAATTTTTTATACATTAATGAGCCTCTTTTTTAGGTTTTTTTAGTAGCCTAGCTGCCATATAAGGTGTAAAAATATATGCTACAAAAAGCGATGCAATAAGTGCTATAGGCACATTCGCAGGGATTGGTTTCATAAATTGACCCATCATTTGACCCACAAATGCCATAGGTACCATCGTTAAAATAATAGCAAGCGTTGCAATATTTGTAGGTGGCCCTATCTCGTCTGTTGCTTCGATGAGTAGCTCATCCATATCTTGCTCTAGTGCCTCAGGGGAGTGAAAATGACGATGTATATTTTCTATAACAATAATTGCAGCATCTACAAGTAGCCCAAGACTAAGTAAAAATGCAAATAGGGTGATACGATTTATGGTCTGATCTGTTATATAGGCTACAAACAGCGTGATTGCTAATATTGCTGGCACTGTAAATGTTACGATAAGAGACTCTCTCCACCCTAGCACAAAGACTAATAAAATAGCGATGATGATAATAGATAAAATTAGATGAAATACTAGTTCATTTACCGCTTCGTTGGCTCTTTCGCCATCATTTCTAGTGATTACATAGCTGATACCATTTTGTGCCATTACGCTTTTATATTTCTCTAGCTCATCTTTGACAGCATTTGCTATTATAACGGCGTTTGTGCCTTGGAGTTTTGAGACTGTTAGGGTTACTTGATCATATAGTGGGCTAAACTCTCCGTTGTCACTCTTTACGCTCACTAGTGCTGATTGAAAGTTTTGTATATCGCTACTATCGATAATCTCTGCCACATCACGCAGATAGATAGCACTTCCGCCATATTGAGCGACGATGATATTTCCTACATCCTCTACTGTTTCGATAGCGTTTCTTACACCAATCATAACTATATCGTTATCTACGGTTTTACCTTTTATCTCTGGTACATTATAGGCTAAGGCTTGTGTAGCTTGTACTATTTGACCTAGTGAGATGTTATATCCTGAGAGCTTATTCATATCTACTAGAACATTAAATTGATGCTTTTTAGCTCCGATAATATCTGTTACAGCGACATTTGGCAAGCCATTAATATAGTGTTGTATTCGTTTTACTCTATCATATAAATCAGTAGCTTTTAAATCTGGATTGTTTGCATAAAATGCAACTGATAATATAGGGATATCGACATCAATATCTAGCGGTTTGATGATAGGTTGCATCGCACCAACGGGCAAGATATTCATATTTTGCATAATCTTATCGTAGATTTTTAGGTTTGAGTCCTCTTTTGCTTCTCCTATAAAAAATGCAGCGTTTAAAACACCCACATTATCCATAGCCATACCCTGAATATGCTCTATACCTTTTACCTCTTTTAGCTTTCGCTCTAGCGGTTTGACGATAACATTTTCAACCTCGCTAGCAGTTGCCCCTGGGAGTGCTACGATAACAGTAGAGCCACTCACTACCATTTGAGGGTTCTCTTCTCGCGGCATCAGCATCAGTGCCATATAACCGATAACTAATAAAAATATACCAAGTATCGGCGTAAGTGGATTTCGTAAAAAGCCTTTGGCAAGCTTGCCTGCCATATCTGTCGGTTTGTAACTACTATTTTGCATAAAAAATCCTACTCAATCTCTATAGTTGCATACATTCCTGGATATATGGTCTGCTTTGCACTAAATGATACTTTGATTTTAAATGTATGTGTCATAGGGTTTGAGCTAGGGACTATTGAGCTTACTTTTCCCTCGCCTACAAATCCAACTGATGGGATTGAGACTTTTATGCTTTTACCAATCGGCACCATTTTTAGGTTATTTTCTGCGATTTCTACTTCAATTTTTAGTGAGTTTAAATCAGCCAAAACTAGTGCTGGCATCCCTGGCATCGCCATTTCACCCACTTTTATATTTTTTGCTATGATGATTCCATCATTTGGTGCGGTGATTCGTAGGTAGTTGTATTGATTATCTACCTCTTTAAGTCTTGAGCTAGCTTGATTTACCTGCTTTTTGCTGATTAAAATCATATTTTCTAGATTCTTTTTTGCAAGCTCTAGATTTTCTACCTCATATTTACTCACCATATCCTTCTCTAGCAATCTCTTGTGTCGCTCTAGATTTAGCTTTAGATTTTCATACTGATTTTGGTGCATCTGCAGTGATAGCTCTGCTTGAGATATTCCCATCTCTACTTGCGTTTTGGCTGAATCTATCTCTTTTGAATCTATAGTATATAGTAGCTGACCTCGTTTTACTCTTGAGCCCTCTGATACATTTACACCTGTTACAAAGCCCATATTACGGCTAGTAATCATCTTTTGGTTGTCACTTATAACGCTACCTGATAGTGTTAAAGACGCCGCACTTAGCGATGATGCAAATGTTAATGCTGCTAATATGATTTTCATTTTTTAACTCCATTGTTAAGTTTTTCTAGTTCAAAAATTCGCTCATTGCGGTCATTTTTGACTTTTTGTAGTTTTAAAACCTTCTCTATCTGCTCTGATTGTTTGATTATAACATCATTCATAGAGACGAGGTGTTCTTGATATCTGCCCTCATAGTTTTTATATATCTGTTTTGATAGCTCTAGCTCTTTTTGCAGTGATTGTACCTGTGAATCTAGGCTGATAATCTCTGTTTTAATCTTGTCATACTGTAGTAGTATCCCTTTTTTGGCAAGCTCTAGCTGCGTGGATGTTTTTAGTTTTTGCACCTTTGCTTTTTGTAGTTCATTATAATCAGCCCCACCATTAAATAGGTTCCATGATAGTCTAGCTCCTATGGTGTATGATTTGTGATTGTTTAGATTTTTCATAAACTTCTCATCGCTACTGCTAACCTCTGCAAAAGCACCGACCTGTGGCAGATATGGAGCATATGCTACATCTACCATCTTATCTGTTATCTCTAGACCTTTTGAAGCTCTTTTTAAATCGCTATTGTTTATAGAGATATCATTCTCGCTAATCTCACTTAGTGGGTAATCATCCTGTGGTAGCGTGATGTTATCTACCTCTTGATTTAGTAAAAAGCTAATATAGTGATATAGCAGTTTTTTATTTGCCTCTAGCTCTATGAGACTTCGCTCTACATTTGATTTTCTAGCCTCTACCTCTAGCAAATCTACCTTTTTTGCATACCCCTCATCAATCATCGCTTTTGTGGTTTTCTCTAGCTGATTGATATTACCTTGTATTGTGGTTAGATTATCGATTGAGCTTTGCACTAGTGCCATATCATAGTAGCTTTTTCGTAGCTCATAGCGTTTTGTGGTTGTTAGTTGCTCGCTCTCTAGCTCTCGCATCTGCAACATCTTTTGGCTGATATCGCCATAAGCATCTAGTTTTCCACCTGTAAATATTGGTAACATATATGTGAGTTTGCTTTGGTGGTAATTTCTATATCCTGGGTAGTTTAAATCTTTGGGCTCAATTTTTAATATAGAGTTCATACTAGCTAAATCAGCAGGCGTTAAAGCACCAGCATTAGCACCTAGTAGTGCTTGCCCCATCGGCTCTAAAAACTGATTAAATCCAAAATCGCCAAAAGTCGCCTCACGAGATGAGAGTTTAAACCCGAAAACATTTCCAGCATCGTTTGATCTAGCGAAATTTTGGGTAAAATCGAGAGTTCCGAAATTGTATCCTCTAGCGATATTTCTATCTTTTGCAGCTATGCTTATATCATGATGAGCTGTTTTTATCTCTAGATTATCGCTCTCTAAAATCTCTAGTGCATCAGCTAGTGATAGTGCTTGGATAGAGCTCTTTTTTGGCTCTATGGCGAAAGTGTTATCTTGAGCTGTTTGTGAGCCTAGCAGATATGCAGGCAACAGTAGTGAGGTTAAAGTAAAAATTAGTGAAGGTTTTGACATTTTCCACCTTTTTATTTGTAAAATTTATAATTTTGATAATTAAAATGTTATTATACACTAATATTGCTTTAAAGTTTAAATGGATATCAGCTCTCTAAAATCTCTATGAGTAAAAAGGTTACTCTATGATAGATTTTAGATTTTTAGCACTAAAGAGCTTTAAATCTGCACCCTTCATAGCCTTTAGCTCGTTTGAGAACCCATTTTTAGAAAATAGCACATAGATATCTGGTTTGATATTTATCGATGATGCTTTCTCTTGAAGTCTGGTTAAATCACTCTTTTTCATCTTATCTTTTGAGAGTTTAAGTGTCCCGATTATCGTTTTATTGGACTTTGTGGTCGCATATAGTTCAAAATCTACATCTCCATCATAATAGCTAGCCATCTCTACTATCGCATCATCGCTAGAGAGTATAATCAAATCGCGAAAAAGCTCCTCATAAATCGATGTTACAAACTCTTGTTTATGGTTAGCAAATCTCTCTCTAAACTCATCATAGTTTCTATCTCTGATGCCCTGAAATAGCGGAGAGACAAACGCAAACCAAAATCGCACAAATGCCACTGCAAGTTTGAGTCTATCAAAATCTCCTCTATCATTAGAGAGATTTTTGAGTGGTTCTGAAAGGATTATCGCTCTTTTTATTAGCTCATTAATTGCCTCATCCGCCTCATTTTGTGGCACTCTAGAGCGTTTGTATGTAGAGTGTCTGCGACCATCACCCATAGCGATTGCTGTTAATATAGAGTGAAGCACGGCATCAGAGTTTGTGGAGGCTGTGATATCTTTGTGTAGTGATTGATAGTTATCTAAAATCATCTTCTCTATGAGAGTATCTAGATTTTCACCCATATCTACCTTGTAGCCAAGACCACCAAAGACGCTAAAGTATAAAATAGCATCATCTATGTTCTGAGGTCTGTTTTGAGCATAAAATGAGCGAAATTGTTTTAGTATTGTTGAAGTTTTAATGATAAAGCCTTTTTATTTTTTATATGCAACTGCGGTGTTGTGATTGAAAAGTAACGCTATTTTAGCTAAAATATCACTAAATTTTAGTTATAGAGGTTATTAATGGCAACTATTGGTATGGGTGATATTAAAAAGGGTGTAAGACTTGAGATAGATGGAAATCCATTTAAAGTGGTAGAGTTTCAACATGTTAAGCCTGGAAAAGGTGCGGCATTTGTAAGAATGAAGATAAAAAGTTTTAGAAATGGTAAAGTACTAGAGAAAACAGTTCATGCTGGAGATAAGTTTGAGGTGCCAAATATGGCATATAAAACTATGCAATACCTATATGATGATGGCGATATGTTGCAGTTTATGGATAATGATACATATGAGCAACTAGGGCTAACATATGATCAGTGTGAAGATGCAATGGCGTGGCTAAAAGATGGTACAAGTGTAGATATGATTTTTCACAACAATGAAGCAATCAGCGTAGATGCTCCAGAGATTATGGAGTTTACTGTAACAGAGACACCACCAAACTTTAAAGGCGACACATCAAGTGGCTCTAAAAAACCAGCAACACTAGAGACAGGTGCTGTAGTTCAAGTGCCATATCATATATTAGAGGGCGATGTTATCAAGGTAAACACCGTAGATGGCGAGTATCTAGAAAAAGTTAAATAAGGAGTTTTTATGCCAAAAGTTTTAGTTCCACTGGCTACTGGATTTGAGGAGATGGAGGCTGTAAATATCATCGATGTAATGCGTCGTGGTG
>CAZYTC010000009.1:0-55366 GCA_964650175.1 uncultured Campylobacterales bacterium
TTATAGAGCAAAAATTACCAGATTTTTTATATAAAAGTGCAGATGAGTTGATAGAGGAATTTTCACAAAAACTACAAAACTATCAAGAAAATAGAGATTATTTTCATTTAGATGGTAGCTCAAATTTAAGTGTGCATTTAAGATTTGGGTTAATATCTCCAAAAATATTATTTAATAAAATAAAAAAACTAAAAGCACCTAAAAAAGAGATAGATTTTTATATAAGAGAGCTTTTTTGGAGGGAATTTTATAACTATATTTTATACCATTTTCCAAACTCTGAGTTTGAAAACTTTAACAATATAAAAGTAAATTGGAATGAAAATGAAGATGATTTTTTAAAATGGTGCAAAGGAGAAACAGGAGTTCCAATAATTGATGCAAGTATGAAATATCTAAACCAAACTGGGCTTTTACATAATCGTTTGCGAATGGTAGTCTCTTCATATCTTAGTAAAAATCTTTTGATAAACTGGAGAAAAGGTGAAGAGTATTTTGCTTTAAAACTTCTTGATTATGAAACTAGCTCAAATATTGGCTCTTGGCAGTGGAGTGCTAGTACGGGGGTTGATAGTGTGCCATATTTTAGGGTTTTTAATCCATATTTACAATCAAAAAAATTTGATAAAGATGCAATATTTATTAAGAGTGTTTTAAAAGAGCTAAAAGATATTGAAGCTAAAGAGATACATAAAGAAAATGGTGTACAAGAGAATATTTTTATAAACTATCCAAAACAGCTTGTAGGAATAAATTTTTCAAAACAAAGAGCAATTTCGGAGTTTAAAAGGGCAAATGGTGATAAATTTTAAACTTTTAGGTAAAATAGCCATACAAAGGTTTAAAATGCTAAAAAATATAGATAATCAGATAGAGTCAAAAATAAAACATACAAAAACCATTGCAATATCAGGAGCTAGTGGCTTTGTTGGGCAAAACTTAACTCTCTATTTAGAGAGAAAAAACTATAGAGTTTTAAAGATTTCAAGAGATATTCTAACAAACCCTGCAGTATTAGATGAGATTATAAAAAGTAGTGATGTTATCATAAATCTAAATGGTGCAAATATTATAAATAGATGGAGCGAAAGCTATAAAAAAATTTTGATTTCTAGTAGAATTGATGCTACAAAAAATTTAGCTCACTCTATAAATAGAGTTTCAAAAAAACCAAAACTTTTTATCTCGACATCAGCGATTGGAATCTATGATAATAAAAAAACCTATGATGAAAATGGCTCTTTTGCAAATGATTTTCTGTCAACTCTTTGTCAAAATTGGGAAGCTGAAGCAAAAAAGGCAAAAAGCGAATTTGTCAAAGTTGCTATTTTTAGATTTGGTATAGCTTTAGCAAAAGATGGCGGTGCTTTTAAAAAGATGATAACTCCATTTAAACTAGGTCTTGGTGGAGTTATTGGCAGTGGAGAGCAACATTTTTCTTTTATCCATATAGAAGATTTGCTAAATGCCTATCTGTTTGTGATTGAAAACTCTTTTGATGGAGTCTTTAATCTCGTCTCACCTACTCCCACAACAAACTATGAGTTTACAAAAACTTTAGGAAAAGCTTTAAATAGACCAACATTTTTTACAGTTCCTGAATCTGTTTTAAAACTAATTTTTAGCGAAGGTGCAAAGGTTTTGAGCGATGGAGAGAGTGCAGTTCCTAAAAAACTGCTTGATTTGGGTTTTGAATTTAAATATAAAGATATAAAAGAGTGCCTGCAAAGCTTATTATAGCCGTAGCATCTAGCTCTTGTGTCTATTTTCTAAAAACCACTCAAATCCAAACATAATTCCTGTGGTTTTTGCCTTTGTCTCATCCATTACAAACAGCTTGGCTTTTGATGTAGGTATAGCAATAACCTCTATAACCTCATCATCTATACCGCCACCACTATTTACTCTCATAGACTCATCCACTTCTGCAAAAAAAAGCGTCTGGTGTGAGCCTGCAAATCCAACAGAGGTATAAAATGATGTAACTCGCTCGATATTCTCTAGCGATACGCTATATCCGCACTCTTCTAATATCTCCTCTTTGGCAATCTGCTCTAGTGATAAATCCTTATCCACTATCCCTGCACAGAGCTCATAGGTATATCCATCACCATTTTTGATATATACAGGCGGTCTAAACTGTTTTACACACAGTAGTGTATCATTATCTCTATGATAGAGTATTACAGCCACGCTATCGTGAACTTGCACCATATCCCAACTCTTTTTTACACCATTTTGTGTATAGGTTATAGTTTTAGGATTTATAAAATCGGTTCTCGTGCACTCATTGATGCTAATATGTGTAATCATAGCTTAAAATGGCACTGGCTTAAAGGTATCAATATCGACATAATAGGTTCCTTGGAAATCAAAATATGGCTTTCTAACAGGCTGTTCTTTGAGTGCTTTTGCAAACTTGGCGTCCATATTAGCACGAATCTCTTTAAATATCGCTAACTCTTTACCGCTAAAGCCCTCTGTCTTTTTCTGCATTACACTTAGCGGATTTATCGCCACGCTACCTAAATACATACCAAAATGCAGATGTGGTCCTGTTGATAATCCTGTGCTTCCAACATATCCTATAATCTCGCCCTGCTTTACTCTTTGACCTGAACGAAGCCCTGCTTTGAAGCCTTTTAGATGAGCATAAAGACTCACATAACCATTGCCGTGGTTGATTTTAACTGTATTTCCATAACCGCTAGAGCGTCCTACAAAATTTACCACTCCATCGCCTGTAGCAAGTATCGGCGTTCCAGGGCGAGCTCCAAAATCTGTCCCCAAATGAGCACGATATCGCTTTAAAACTGGATGAAATCTCGCTTTGTGAAAATGTGAGGTTATGCGAGGATTGTGGATAGGTATTCTAAATAAAAACTTCTCGCTTTGAGCACCTTTTTCATCATAATATCTACCATCTTTATGTTTATAGACTGCTACTTGCTTGCCCTTTACCTCTAC
The DNA here is from genome assembly GCA_964650175.1 of uncultured Campylobacterales bacterium. Taxonomy (GTDB): domain Bacteria; phylum Campylobacterota; class Campylobacteria; order Campylobacterales; family Sulfurimonadaceae; genus CAZYTC01. The sequence goes on from CAZYTC010000009.1 coordinate 2,968, forward strand.
CATAGCCCCTTGCATAACAGGCATAGAGAATGGTTTTCCTAGTCGATATTTTTGGTTATAAATCATCACAACTCTATCGCCAGCCCTAAAACCTTTTCTAAAATCAACACGATTTTTAAACATCTTTACAAATAGTGATGCCACATTATTAGAGCCTGTAGCTTTTAGTATATCATTATATGGAATAGACTCTATTGGCAAGTATAAAACTTCGCTTTTTTCCTCACTTACGATAGGAACAACCTGCATCTGGTAGCGATTTTTTAGATTTTTATATATTTGAAGCTGTAACTCATCATTGACAGGGATTAATATCTGCTCTATCTTGTTTCTATCATTCACTAACATATGACAATTTGCACGAAATGGGATATCCTCAACAAGCGTCTTATCCTCTTTGTCTAGGTTATAGTATAGTCTTAGCGGTAACTTTTTACGCTCTAGAAATGTTAAAAATGACTCTCCGTTATTCCATTTATATGGCTTGACCGTAGCTCCAAAGAGGCATAGAGGTAACAACAAAAACAATATAAAACGACCCATCTCCATCCTTATGCGAGCTACTGAAAACTTTATCGATAAAAATAATAACAAAATTTATTTAACATAGGATAATTTTAGATATAATATCTCCCAAAACAGACAAAGAAGGTCATAAATGCGTATTTTTTTAACTATTTTTATATTTTTAGCGATTGCTGAAGCATCTGCTATTAAATCAAATATACTCTCAGTAGAAAAAACAACCGCTAAAATAGAGTCTCATCCACAGCTTCAAGTGGGCATTAGTGGATACATTATCCATAAAATCGACTCAAATCAAAAAACAATCATCGCCGATAGCGTAGTAGAGAGCATAGATAGCACTACAAATATAGCTACAATCTCGATACTACCATATAGTGGCACACACCAAGAATCACTCCCATCAATAGATATAAAACCATCTGCTGGAGATGAGGCGATTTTTGCAAATGATTATACTAGAGCTATGGTTATCGCTCCTGATGAGGATACATATGAGATTATCACTAAAAATCTCTCTAGACTCGATTTTATACACCCTGATATCTATGCAACATATCTATCATCTATAGGGCACCCTACTCCACAAACAGAGGATTTTAAAGAGTTTTGTACCTCAAACTCTATAGGGCTGCTGTATATCCAAAGTAGTGACAAGCTATTTACGCTAGATTGTAAATCATTTACGCTACTACAATCAAGCGAGTTTAAATCATCCCCATCTGATAAGATAGCACCATTTTTTAGTCGTATAGATGAGATTAGAGCCGCGTGGTGGGGCAGTGGTAGTAGCCGATTAGATAGCTATGAACCATACTATATAGAGGTTATAAAAAAACACAACAGCGATAAAATTTAAAAGGGTTTTCTATGTTATCAAATGAGGCGATAGAGTATTTTAAAAATCTAGTAGGCTCTGAAAATATCTATAATGATAAGGCTCATCTGTTAGCTTATAGCTATGATGCAACTAGAGAGCGATTTTTACCAGATGCGGTGCTTTTTCCACGAGATGAAGATGATGTTAGTGCGATATTAAAATATTGTAATGAGAATAAAATCATAATCGTACCTCGTGGAGCAGGTAGCGGATTTACGGGTGGTGCACTTCCAGCTCATGGTGGGATAGTGCTAGCGTTTGAAAAGCATATGAATAAAATCCTAGAGATAGATATGCAAAATATGGTTGCTATAGTTCAACCTGGGGTGATAAATAAAGACCTTCAGCGAGCCGTGGAGGAGGTAGGACTATTTTATCCACCAGATCCAGCGAGCCAAGAGTACTCTACAATAGGTGGAAATGTAAACGAAAATGCAGGCGGAATGAGAGCTGCAAAGTATGGCATCACTAAAGATTATGTAATGGCGATTCGTGCAGTACTACCAAATGGCGATATCATAAAAGCGGGTAAACGAACCATAAAAGATGTAGCAGGATATAACATCACAGGTATCTTGATAGCTAGTGAGGGGACTCTTGCTGTAACGACTGAGGTTACGCTAAAGCTTATCCCAAAGCCAAAAATGACCAAAACAGCGATGGGGATATTTGATAGCGTAAATAGTGCGATGGAAGCAGTCTATAAGACAATGACAAGTGGTGTAACGCCTGTTGCGATGGAGTTTTTAGATAATCTAACTATCCGTGCGGTTGAGCAGGTATATAGCAAGGGGTTGCCGATAGATGCGGGGGCAATTTTAGTTACCGATGTAGATGGTAATCTAGAAGAGGATTTGGATTTTCAACTAGCTATTATCGAGAGAGTATTTAAAGAAAATGGTGCAAGCGATTTTAAAATAGCTCAAAATGCAAGCGAAGCAAACGATTTGTGGTTTGCTAGAAGAAACGCATCTCAATCACTCTCTGTTTATGGCTCTAAAAAGATAAACGAAGATGTAACAGTACCTCGCTCTGCACTACCAGAACTGCTAGAGAGATTTTATAAAATCGCAGAAAAATATAGCATAAATATCCCATGTTTTGGTCACACGGGCGATGGAAATGTCCATACAAATGTGATGGTAGATGGAGCTGACCCAGCTCAAGTAGAGATAGGCTACAAAGCGATAGAAGAGGTCTTTGCAGCAACAATAGAGCTAGGTGGAACGCTTAGCGGAGAACACGGTATAGGGTTAGCAAAAGCACCATATATGTCTATGGCATTTACTGATGAGGAGATGGCACTATTTCAATCAATCAAGCGAGCATTTGATCCAAATAATATCCTAAATCCAAACAAGATGGGGCTAGAGTAAGCTTGAGCATAAAAGCACTATTTGCAAAGATAAAAATATACTTTTTGATGTTTTTTGATAGAGATATCACAGTATATGCATCTAGTTTGAGCTTTTATACCATATTTACTATCGTTCCACTGCTGATAGTTTCGCTTAGTCTTATCGCAAATGTCCCTGCACTTGAGCATCAAAACGCTACGATACAGATATTTATATTTGAAAATATTATGCCCACGCAAACAGATGTAATCGCAGGTTATCTAGACTCATTTTTTCAAAACTCAGTTAAGCTTGGGGTTATAGGTTTTGCTACAGCGATAGGCTCATCACTACTATTTTTTCAAAATCTAGAGCATATTGTAGAGAAAGTTTTTAATACTCCAAAGCGTAAAATGTGGAATATGATAACTACATACTGGAGCATTATAACACTCTCTCCTATCGTACTACTAGCATCTATGAGCATCAAATCATATATAGATAAATCAGTAGAGGGGCTACTACCATCGGCACTAATTATAGTTCCATTTTTACTGCTATGGGCGATGTTTTATATAACATTTAGAATCGTTATAAATAGCGAGCTCTCTATAAAATCGGTGGCGATTAGCTCTTTGTTTGTAACGATAGTATGGTCTGTGGCTAAAAATATGTTTGTGCAGTATGTATTTTTAAATAAAACATATGCCACAATGTATGGCTCATTTTCATCACTTATATTTTTCTTTTTATGGATATATGTTTCGTGGATTATTGTAATCTATGGGATAAAGCTATGTTATCTGATAAACCGCAGCGATAGTACTAAAGAGCCTCAGAATACAAAAGACTAAGTTGAGTTCAAAAACAGAGTTAAAAAAGTTAAATGATAAACTGGGGAGCTTAGCATGATAATCTCAAAGAGTTGTAACTCTAAGCTACTACAGCCAAACATCTTGAGCGGTTTGACACCCTTTGAGGAGTATTGGAATTTTACAACAAGGTCACTTAAATATGCATAAGTATTCACACAAACATTTGAGAGATATCTTGATTGATAACAGTATTATTCCTCAGAGCTGTAGAGAAACCAAACTGGCTTTAACATTGGTTACACAAAAAGAGAAGTTTATACTAGAAGATAGTGCAAAAGCAATTGTAAATAATAAAAAGATAGTGCCTATAAATGGACAATACGGGCTAAAGCAATATCTCAATGAAATCCAAAACATTACAAATCAATACTATCTATTATATATCCAAATCAGTCAGTTTGAGACATTTTTAAGAACATTTATAAATCATAAAATGATAAAAACTTATGGTGATAAATGGCATAGATGTGATATTATGATGGATATAAATGAGTTTCGGAAAGATGCAATAAGAAGCTTGGATAAACCATCTCAAGCTCTAAATAGTATAACATTGGGAACATTGGAGCTAATATTTTTTAATGGTTCAAGATATATAAATGTATTTGAAAAACATATAAAGCAGAACAAAATTCTCTCAAAACAAAATAAACCAAAGTATAGTAATAAAAAAGAGATAAAAACACTTTTCTCTATAGTAAGAAACGCAAGAAACGACATATGTCACCATAGAAGAATAGGTGATAGCATCAAATCCAACCCAAAATATAAAAAACAAAAAATTACAAAAAGCGAAGTTTTTAAAACTCTCGAAGATTTGAAAACTTTATTGGGTTATAGTAATATTTTTGATGTAAAATCAATTGACTTAAACTATGTTATCTGATAAACCGCAGCGATAGTACTAAAGAGCCCCAAAGCACCTAGAGCATAAAAAGCTAGCTTATACCTCATCGCAGCTAGTGCTAAAACTACGCTAACTATACCTAGGTAGAGCGGATATTTGATATATTTTACCTCCACCGATTCAAACAACGCTAGCAGATAGCTATCAAAAATATCTCCATACCCCACTAGATGTAAAAACGCCACTAACGGATAGAAGATATTAAAAAGTAGTGAAAAAACAATAGATAGTGGATGATACAAACTAAAATTATCAAAAACTCCAAAAGCTATGGGATTCATAACCATATAACACCATATATGAAGCAGTAAAAATATCTGATATGGTTTTAGGTGAGAGTAATATTTTAAAAATACAAATATACTCAGCACCCCCATACTAGAAAACCAAAAACCTATTGCAAAGAAAAGCCTAGGATAAAAAGCTAACACAAGTGCAACTGCTATAAATAGCGTCTGTAGCGAGATGATTTTTACGCCTCTATCATAGAGAATAAACCCTACCACAACCATAGAAAATGCCCGCACCATCGATGAGACAAACTCTAGTGTATAGAGATAGAAAAATAGTATTGTAAGTACTATAAAAAATAGATCTCGCGCTCCATGACGATATGGAAAATATCTATTGTGAAAATAGTAATATATAGGACGAAATAGAAAAAATATAATCAAAGATATAACGCCATAGTGATATCCGCTAATAGCTAACAGATGCCCTATTCCCATAGAGCCTATAAGACTAGAAAAATCAGCACTCTTAGGAGTTGCTATAAATAGTGCACCATAAAGCTCTCTCATCCATGGATCATCATGCAGTGATGCGATAGAGCGATACCACCTCTCTTTTATAGATAACTCATCATAGATTTCATAAATTACAGCCTTTGATCTAAAGCCTCTCATATAGTCATAAAATGTGAGATTTTTTACCCAAAGCTCTACTAAAACGCTCTTGCCTCTTAAATCAGCTATATCTGTTTTCATATAGCTTCTAGCGATGGAGCCATCATCTAGCCTAAATTTGATAGCAGTTTGTGGCTTTTTATAGATCATTCTTATCTCTTGATCTATAACTTCAGCTTTTATTAGTGGGTCATAAAATGTGGTTAATTTTTTATATTTATAAAACTCATACCCTAATGATATGGATAAAATAGCAAGCAGCCAGAGGATAAAAAACGAAAGAGATTTGAGATTAAAAAGCTCAACTCTCTCTAGTTTACTCATTAGATAACAGGCATAGAGACGCTATCGATATTCATATTTGCACTCTTTGTATCGACTGTCTCATATACTATTTTTGTTACAAATGGAGGCTTATCGACAAAACGGGTAAACTTCTTTTGAAAAATCAATTTTATATGTCCTGTTGGTCCATTTCGCTGTTTACCGATGATAATCTCTGCCTCTTCTTCATCTTTTTCTACATATTGAGAGACAAACTCTTTACCAGCTGCGATAGCTGCTTTTTCTCGCTCTTTCTCCTCTTTGTAGAGATAGACATCATTTCTATAGACAAATAGTATAATATCAGCGTCTTGCTCGATTGAACCAGACTCACGAATATCACTAAGCATTGGGCGTTTATCTGCACGAGACTCTAGCGTACGATTGAGCTGTGATAGTGCAACAATAGGGATATTTAGCTCTCTTGCTAACATCTTTAGTCCACGCGAAATTTCACTCACCTCTAGGTGTCTATCTTTGCCACCTAGCCCATTCATAATTTGTAAATAATCGATAATAGCTAGCTCTATCTCTGGATGGCGGGATTTTAGTTTTCGCAGTTTTGAGCGAAGCTGATTTATATTAACCGAGCCATGATCATCGACAAATAGTTTTGAGTTACGCATCTGCGAAAGTGCGTCATCTAGTTGCTTTTGCTCATTTGCGTTTAAATCCCCTACTCTAAGGCGTTGCAACTGAATAGATGTCTTTACACTCAGCAGTCTTAACATAAGCTGCTCAGCTGGCATCTCTAGAGAGAAAAACGCTACGCCTTTACCTTTATCAAGCAGATTTTGAACCATATTTAGAGCAAACGATGTCTTTCCCATCGCTGGACGAGCTGCGATGATAACCAAATCACCCTTGCCAAAACCTGTCGTCATCTTATTTAGCTCGCTATAGCCTGTATCTACGCCCACTAACACGCTATCGCCACGAGCTCTCATCTCATTGATATACGCTAGTGTCGCATCTGAAACCTCTGCAGCCTCTCTAAAATCTACGCTTTGAGACTCCTGAGTTATCTCAAATAGCTTTTTCTCAACCTGCTCAGCAATCCCTGCACCATCTAGCACAGAGCTAGTTGCCTTGTTTATTTCGCTTGCGAGTGAGAGCAGATGTCGCTTTAGTGATTTATCCTTTATCTCATCGACATAGGCTTTTGTATCAACCATCGGATTTGTCGTCAAAACCTCTATCATCGCCTGCTCATCAAAGCTCTTTTTAGGCGTGAGCTCTTTTTTGATAAACCCCTCATCTATCGGCAAATCACGCATAGATAGCGACAGCATCGCACCATAGATATCTTTGTGCGTTTGGGTATAAAAATCATCTACCACTAGCTGTTGTGATATATCATCTAATAGCGATGGATCATAGATGATAGAGCTTAAAATCGTCCTCTCAAATGCTAGATTATAGAGTGCCTCTTGCATCAGTCTATCTCTCCTGCCATCTTCTCTACCTCGCTAACAAATCGCTCTACTAGCTTATCCTCTTCTAGTCTCGCTACCACTTCGCCTTTTACCATCACAAGCCCTGAACCCTTGCCATATGCTATAGCTACATCGGCGTGTTTTGCCTCACCTATCGCATTTACCACACACCCCATTACAGATAAGTCTAGCGGGGTTTTTATATGCTTTACTCTCTCTTCTATCTCTGCTACAGCTTTTACTAAATCCACCTCTATCCGCCCACAAGTAGGACAAGAGATAATATTTGGTCCATCTTTAGCTACACCACTATCTTTGAGGATTGCACGAGCGACCTTTATCTCCTCTTCTAGCTCCCCTGTAATAGAGACTCTCATCGTATCGCCGATACCATCAAGTAGCAATGCACCAAGCCCTATCGCACTTTTGATAGTAGCGTGATATATAGTCCCTGCCTCTGTTACACCTAGATGAAATGGGTAGTTGTTTTTAGGTCGTAGCATCCTATAGGCATCTACAGTTCGGCGAACATCACTCGCTTTTAGTGATACTTTTATATCATCAAACCCTAAATCTTCTAAAAATTTAATATTATACTCAGCAGACGCCACCATCGCCTCTGCCGTTGCACCATAGCGATTTTCAAACTCTTTTTCTAGACTCCCAGCATTTACGCCGATTCTGATGGGGATTTTTCGCTCGCTGCACACCTGTACTATCTCTTTGATACGAGATTTCTCGCCAATATTACCAGGGTTAAATCGCACACAATCCACACTCTCTGCAGCGATGAGTGCTAGCTTGTAGTTAAAATGTATATCAGCCACTAGCGGAAGCGATATGCGAGATTTTATCTCTCGCAGTGCGAGGGCGTCCTCCATCTCTGGCACCGCTACACGCACTATATCACACCCTGCAAAATGCAGTCTATTTATCTGCTCAATCGTGCTCTCTATATCAGCAGTTCGTGAATATGTCATCGATTGTACCGATATAGGTGCATCACCACCTACCGCTACATCGCCGACGAAAATCTGTTTTGTTGGATATCTCATAATCATAATTCTATCGAAACTTCTTTAATACTATTTAATTTGATTCTCAAATTTTGAGCGAAGCCCAAAATTAGCTCCTCGGCGGAGTGCCCTCGCGACTAGTCGCTCTTATGAATTTGTTTTTAAACTATCTAAAATATTTCTTGCACACACCACACCAGAGCTAAACGCCCACTGAAAATTATATCCGCCTAGCTCTCCCGTTACATCTACAGCCTCACCGATAAAGTATAGGTTTTTTATCTTTTTAGCTTCAAAGCTATTTTCTAATTCACTAGAGAGTACGCCACCACGGCTCACCTCAGCCTTTTTAAATCCAAAATTTCCAGCAGGTGCTAGAGTGTAATTTTTTAGCCTCTTTACAATCTCTATCTCATCTTTATTTAGTTGTGATGGGATTTTATCGCTTATGCCAAAATGCTCTAGATATTTTTTTATAAAACTACGAGGCAGTGGCAACACGGTGGATATAAATTTTTTACTTTTAAATATCTGATTGAGCTCAAAACCATCTAAAAAATCTATCTCGATAGCCCCTTTTTGCCAATATAGCGACGCTGTGAGCACCGCTGGACCACTAATGCCTCGATGAGTAAAGAGCAAATCCTCTTTTATAATCTTCTCTCTCACTCTAATAGATACCCTCACGCTCACACCGCTAAGCTCTTTTAGATAAAAATCATCTTTTTGTAGCGTAAGCCCCACTAATGCTGGCTCAAATGCTCTAGTTGCTATATCAAAACTTTTAGCGATACGCTGTGAGATATCACTAGCTCCTAGCTCCTTATAGCTCTCGCCACCGCTAGCAATTACAACTATTTTTGCGTTTATCTCGCCTTTATTGGTGATGATTTTAAAACCCTCTTTTATCTCTAAAACATCGTGATTTAGATAAATCGTAACCCCTTTTGCTCCACTATAAAGCAGTGTGATAATCTCATCAGAGCTTCTAGGACAAAAGTAAAATCTACCCTTTTTAATAACAGGCTTTAGCCCTCTTAGATGCAGAAAATTTAGCAAATCGCTATCGCTAAAACTGCCTAGCGTACTCTCTATAAGGCTTTTATCTCCTAGATAGTTATCGCTACTGACACTAATATTTGTAATATTACATTTACCGCCACCGCTTGCTTTTATCTTTTTAGCAACGGTGCTATTTTTCTCTATAATGGCAATTTTTAGATTTTTATTTTGTGCCAAAAAATTTGCACACATCAGCCCACTAGCACCACCGCCAACTATGGCAACATCATATATCATTTGATCAGTCGCAGAGCTAGTGCCAATGCAAACATACTCACGCTTACCACCTCTATATTTTTAGATAATCCACTAGCTACGAGCAAATGAGTAATCACTAGCACCACGCCTATATAGATAATCTTGTACCATGATTTAATTAGTGCAGCTAGAGAGATAATAATTAGTGCCAAAACACCACTGATATATGATAGATTTGAGATTGATAGCTTGGTTAATTTTGAGATATCAAACCCATATGAGCCTGCTAAAAATACAATATGAAGCACCACATAAAAGAGTGCAAAAGCACCCAACATCTTTTTAAATTCGATTAAATCAAATCGTATAAACCGCTTTAGTGGCTCAATCCAAAAAGCAAAAAGCAATATCCACATAGCTGAATGTGCAGATATTTTTGAGAGTAGATAATATTTACTATTTGAGATAGGAATCGCATTTGAAACTGTCGTACTTAGTGTTGATACAGAGCTTTTTATGATAAAAATATCTCCCCCAAAAAACCACAAATATATCATCACACCAAATGGAATAAGTGAAAAAATTATCAAAACATAACGCATAAATCTAAAAATCTCTCTATAACTATATAAAATATTAAAGATATTATACCTCTTATTTATCGTATAATTACACTAAAAAAGGTCTCTTATGTCTAAAAAACTCCACATTGTCTCGCTAGGGTGTAGCAAAAATCTCGTCGATACAGAGGTTATGCTAGGTAAACTGCGAGATTATGAGATGGTTGATGATAGCACAAATGCCGATGTAATCATCGTAAACACCTGTGGATTTATAGATGCAGCCAAACAAGAGTCCCTAAATACAGTACTAAACCTAGATGCCACCAGAAAAAAAGATTCACTATTAGTAATGGCAGGATGTTTGAGCGAGAGATACAAAGAGGAGCTCTCTCGTGAGCTTAGCGAGGTCGATATTTTTACAGGTGTGGGCGATTATGATAAAATCGATGAGTTATTAGAGGAAAAACAGAGCAGATTTAGCGATAGTGTCTATCTAATAGATGGTGCATCTCGCGTCGTTACAGGCTCAAATTACCACGCATATATCAAGCTCTCTGAGGGGTGCAATCAGCAGTGTAGTTTCTGTGCTATACCATCATTTAAAGGCAAACTAAACTCCAGAAATCTAGATAGTATCGCCAAAGAGGTGGAGGATTTAGTACGAGATGGCTTTTATGATTTTAGCTTCGTATCTCAAGACTCTAGCTCATACCTGCGAGATCAAAACACCAGTGATGGACTAATCCATCTAATCAAGCGAATCGAGCTCATAGATGGGGTTAAATCGGCTAGAATCTTATATCTATACCCATCTACCACATCTATGAAGCTGATAAAAGCGATAGGTGACTCTAGCGTTTTTCACAACTATTTTGATATGCCTATCCAGCACATCGATGATGATATGCTTCGTTTGATGAAGCGAGGTTTTGGAACTGATAAAACAGTTGAGCTATTAAATGCTATGAGAGCGTTGCCAAACTCATTTGTGCGAACGAGCTTTATAGTAGGACACCCTAGAGAGAGCGATGAGCAGTTTAAATCGATGGTAGAGTTTGCCAAAAACTTTGGATTTGATAGATTTAATGTATTTGGTTATTCTGATGAAGAGGATACAGCCTCATATGAAATGAGTGAAAAAATCCCAGATGAGACAATAGAGCAAAGAGCTGAGATTTTAGGCGAAGTTGCAGATGAAGCTACGAAAAAATCGTTAGAAAAGTTAATAAATAGAGAGCTTTTGGTCGTAATTGATGGTCATAGCGATGAACACGACTCACTCCTTAGTGCTAGAGCACTAGATTGGGCGGTAGATGTAGATGGCGAGATACTAATTAATGATAATGAGCTAGATACACCTCTAGAATTTGGCAAAATCTATAGAGCCAGAGTGAGTAGCGTAGCGGGATTTCATCCACTAGCAACTATCATAGCACATGGCTAAGTTGCTTCATCTAGAGTTATTAGAGAGTAAAAAATCACTACTAGCATTCTCTGGTGGCATAGACTCATCTGCACTATTTTTTATGCTTCTAGAGCGAGAAATCGATTTTGATATCACAATAGTAAACTATAACACTAGAGATGAATCAGCCCATGAGCTATCATATGCAAATGAGCTAGCTAAAAGATATAATAAAAAGTGTTTTATCCACTCTGTAACATTGAATGAGAGTAATTTTGAACATAGTGCTAGAGCTGAGCGATATAGTTTTTTTAAAAAAATAGTCTCTGAATATGGATATGATTATCTGCTCACAGCACACCAACTAGATGATAGGCTAGAGTGGCTACTAATGCAGCTATGCCGTGGTGCAGGGGTTGCTGAGCTACTAGGCGTCAAATCACTAGATAGACTCTATGGCATAAAAACCATCCGCCCACTGCTAGAATTTAGTAAAAATGAGTTGCTAGATTATCTAAAATCAAACAACCACAAATACTTTATCGATAGCTCAAATAGTGATGAGAAGTATCGTCGCAACTACTTTAGAAAAAATTTCGCTACACCACTATTAGAGCAGTTTAACAAAGAGATCAAATCGAGTTTCAAATATCTAGAGCGCGATAAAAATGAGCTAATAGAGCAGATGAGTTTTGTCCATATAGGAGATTTTATCTACGCTAAAAACAGCTCCTCTATTCGCTCTATTATATATAGTATCGATAGAGAGCTAAAATCGATAGGATATCTCATCAGTAGCCATGAACGAGGGATTTTAGAGGATAAAAGAGAGCTAATTGTTGCCAGAGAGTATCTAGTAGTGATAGATAAAAACTACACCTTTATGGCTCCATATATTGACAACATCACGATGAGCAAAGAGTTTAAAGAGGAGTGTCGCAAGCTCCATATAGCACCAAAACTAAGAGGCTATCTATATCAAAACCAACATATTTTTGAGGCTATAAAAGAGCTACACTAGCAATCTATCTATAACCTCTTCTATTCTAGTGACCCCTACTATCTCTAGAGCTTCTATAACTTCCTCTGGAATATCATCTAAATCTCTATCATAGTTTTTATGCGGAATTAGTACAGTTTTCATACCTGCTTTATATGCTGCGATGAGTTTTTCTTTTAGCCCGCCTATTGGCAACACATTTCCAGTAAGCGAAACCTCGCCCGTCATAGCGATATCGGAGCGGATTTTACGATTTGATAATATAGAGGCGATTACAGTACACATCGCAATCCCTGCACTTGGTCCATCTTTTGGTGTAGCACCATCTGGAACATGCAGATGCAGATCAAAACGCTTATAAACCTCACTAGATTCTGGTGTGGTATCTGATTCTTTTTCACTACTATTTCGCGGAATTAGTGCTCTATCGATGGCTAGCTTCTTATCATCGATGAGAGTTTTTACCACAGAAAACGAGATACGAGCTGACTCTTTCATCACATCGCCTAAACTGCCCGTAAGCTGTAAAGTACCCTTGCCATTTATGCGAATAGCCTCGATTTTTAGCACATCTCCACCCACAGCAGTCCACGCTAGACCATTTGCCACACCCACACGGTGCTTGTTGTCTGTTTTGTCTATCTCAAATACCATTTTGTCTAAAAACTCTTTGATATTTTTTTGCGTTATGCTCACTTTTGTGATAGATGGGTCTTCTAATATCTTTTTTGCACTTTTTCGCACTATATCAGCGATACGACGACGCAAGTTTCGCACTCCAGCTTCACGAGTATACTTCTCTATAACCTCTATCAGCGCAGCTTTTACAATAGATACCTCACTCGTTTTTAGACCATGTTTTTTAAGCTCTTGTGGCAATAGATACTGCTTTGCTATCTGAAATTTCTCTTGAGGTGTGTATGAGCTAACGCTAATAAACTCCATTCTATCTCGCAGAGGCCCTGGGATTTTGCCCACCTCATTTGCTGTGGCTATAAATATAGTCTTGCTCAAATCTATGTTAAAGTTTAGATAATAGTCCCTAAAGTGTGTATTTTGCTCTGGATCAAGAATCTCTAACAATACCGCCGTAGGGTCACCTCTATGTGATTTTGCCACCTTATCTATCTCATCTAGCACAATCACAGGGTTCATCTTTTTAGCCTCTATAAGCCCCTGTGTAATTCGCCCTGGCATCGCACCTATATATGTACGACGATGCCCTCGCAGCTCATTTACATCCTCTAATCCCCCTAATGCAATACGAATTAGTGGTCGCTTTAGTGCCTCTGCGATAGAGTTAGCAAGCGATGTTTTACCCACCCCTGGAGGTCCAATAAAACACAATATCGCCCCACGACCCTCTTTATCAGATATGCCTCGCAGTGCGAGTAGCTCTTTGACTGAGAAATACTCTACTATTCGCTCTTTTGGTTTTTTGAGTGAAAAATGATCTTTGTTTAGCTGATTTTCTACATCTGCGATTTTAAGAGCCTTTTTCGCCTCCTCGCCAAATGGGATATCTAACACCCACTCTAGATATGTCTGTATCATCCCTGCATCTGCACTATCAGGGTGCAGTCTAGCAAAGCGATCTAGCTGTTTAGAGGTCTCTTTATAGGCATCCTCGCCCATTTTATCCTTTTTGGCTTCTAGTTTTTTTCTAAACTCCTCTATCTCTTCGCTCTTAGAGGTATCGGTACCTAGCTCTTTTTGTATCTGCTTTAGCTGCTCTTTTAGAAAATACTCTTTGTTTACTTTTTCTATCTTAGAGTGAACTTTTGACCTTATCTCTTTTTGAAGCCTATTTGCCTCTATTTCGCTCACTAGCTCATCTATGAGCATCAAAAATCGCTTCTCTAAATCTCTCTCAACAAAAATCTTATATGCTGACTCTTTTTTGAGCTTTATAGAGCTAGCGATGAGATCTATTATGCGGCTATGTTCGTGATTCTCTTCGATTGTACGCAGTAAATCTGCTGGGAAATAGTTACTAATCGATGCTAGTGAGCGTACCTTTTCACGCACAACCTCTAGTATCGCATCAAGCTTTATATCATTTATAGCGATAGATTCAATCATATCCACATTTGCGGATAAAAATGCTCCATCTTCGACATTGCCGATAATCTCACCACGGGTGAGCCCTTGAAAAAGCACCTTTATGCGTCCATCAGGAAGTGAAACTTTTCTCATAATAGAGCCCACTACACCCGCTCTATAGATAGATTTTAGACCATCTTTTTCATCTTCATCATCTTTGCTAGAGCAGACTATAACGAGCTTTTCCTCTTCTATCGCCTCTGTAGCTGCTGCGATATTTTTATCATCATTTAAAAATATCGGAGATATCATAAAAGGGTATAAAAACAGCTCATCTTCTATAATTATAGGTAGTTTTGCTGGAAACGAATTGTGACTATTTAACTGCATAAAAATCCTCGAATATTATTTGAAAAAATTGAACATATCATACCAACTGCTATCATCTGTTTGATTGTTATCATCCTCACTCATAGAGACGACACTGCGAGTTTGTGGAATCATAAAATCATACCAACTACTACTGCCATCACCCTCAAACATCCATCTATACCATGAGATATTTGCACTATTTGTCTCTATATTTTGGCTCCAGTTGCTAGGTTTTAGCTCTCTATAATATTTAGCACCGCTAGGTTTTTGTAATCTATCATATAGCATCGCTACCTGCTCATTTAAATCTGCCTGTGCAAGCTCTAGCTGAACTCTCATAGTATCTACTAGTGGCATATAGATAGAGTTTGGATATCTACTAGCATATGTAGTGATAGATTTTAGCGTCTCATCAATAAGCCCCTGATCTCGCCCAGGGTTTGGAAGTGCTAGAAATTTAGATTTTATCTTTAAAAACTCTGCGTACTCTTTTGTATTTGCATTAGAGTATCTGCGGTTATACTCATCTAAAAAGTGCTCTGCAATGAGATACTCTTCTTGAGACATATGAGCTAGTGCCATAATTAGTGTAGCTTCTGGCAACAAAGCTGATGATGAGTGCTCGCTTTGTAGTGAGCTAAAATAGCTATCTGCTCTATCAAGCGAACCGCTAGCGACTGAATTAACCATCTTGTTATACCAATAGGTAGCTGGTTTGTTAAACTCCTCTATATCTTTACCACAACCACTAAACAAAATCAATACTGCAAACATAAAAGCTGTTATTTTAGCCATCTGATACCACTCTGTTATTAAATTGTACTATTTTAGCCAAAAGTTGTTAATCAATTATTGAAAAATTTTACATTAGTGTGATAAAATAAGCAACTATAACAATTATCAAAGGGATAATATGACATTTGAACTAAAGCTTCCACTTCTTGGTTTTGAATCTGCCACAACTATGGAGCTAGAAAAAGTAGACGAGGTCTTTGCAAATCTCAAAAGTAGTGATAATTCACTCTCATTTACACTGATAAATCCATACGCTATTAGAGAGTACTCATTTGATATTCCTATCTCACTACAATCACTACTAGGAATCAATGAAAAGAGCAATCTACTAATCTACAATATTATGATTCTACAAAATCCTATCGAAAAATCGACAGTCAATTTTCTAGCCCCTATCATATTTAATACAGATAATCATACAATGGCACAGGTGATTATAGATAATCGTGGCGATTTTAATCTAGCTGAGCCTATTAGTAATTTTCTAAAGGATGATTAATGGCTAAAACAATCACCCTCATTGGTGGGGGAAAGATGGCACTAGCTATTGCAAATGGGCTAAAAGATGATTATAAAATAGAGCTCATCTCACGCTCTAGCAAATCACTTGATGATTTTGAGACATCTTTAGGTGTAGTGATTAAAAAGAGTCTCTATCCAGAGGCAAATATAGATAATAAAACTATAATATTGTGCGTAAAACCGCAAAATCTATCTGAAATCTCTCACCATTTCAAAAACCAAAAATCATATGCACTCTACTCTGTTTTAGCTGGTGCTACACTAGAATCACTCTCGGCTATTGACTCAGAATATTACTGCAGAGCGATGCCAAATCTATCGGCTGAATTTAGTGCCTCTATGACCTCACTTGTGGGTGATGACGAGATAAAACTAGACGCATTAGAGATATTTAGTGCGATTGGAAAAACCATATGGCTATCAAGTGAGCAAGAGCTAGATATCGCCTCTGCATTAGCTGGTTGCGGCCCTGCATTTTTGGCTCTTGTGGCTGAGGCACTATGTGATGGTGCTGTAAAAGAGGGACTCAAACGAGATGATGCGATGGAGATTATGAGGGGACTATTTTATGGCTTTGCTCCACTTATAGATAGATATCATCCTGCAATATTAAAAGATAGTGTAATGAGTGCTGGTGGTATCACTGCAGCTGGCTATAGTGCACTAGAGGATAAAAATGTACGAAGTGCATTTATATCTGCTATAGAGTCTGCAAATAAAAAGAGCAAAGAGCTAGCTAAAAACAACCGCTAAACAGCATTGCATCTAGCTACAATTGACCAAAAGAGCGACAAGTCGCGAGAGCCGTCTGCTGAAGACCTCATTTTGGGCTTAGCTCAAAATGTGAGTATCTAATTAGATGGCTTACTATAAACCCTCATAGTAAAGCTAGCACTAATCATCTCATCATCGCTTTGAAAATTGATAGGAAAATTAACCTCTATCACCCATCCGCTACTATTTATAGCCTCTAAAAAGTTATAAAAACTCTGGGGTGTATAGATTTTTGTGCTAGCGTGAACCTCATATATTTTAAAAGCCCCATCATCATCTGGATTTTCTAGCTCTGTTAGATATAGATTGCTAAACTCTTTTTTATAGTTATCCTCAAATGCTTTTTGATCAAATTTTCGCTCAAAAGCCTCTATGATATCTTTGTTAGTGCTCTTTATTTTAGATAAATCTTGTGCAACTTTTTCATAATAATCTTTTGCTATCTCTAAACGGCTCAGCTCTTTTTTATGCTCTAGGCGTAGTTTTCTATACTCTTTGCCCGTAGGAATGAGCAGTGCAAAAGAGAATATTCCCACCACAGCGATGAGGATAAGTGCTAAAAGTGATACAAAAATAGATGTCTTATTCACTAATATCCCTCTCTTCATCTAGGTAATTAGTCGATACAAAACTATACCATCCACTGCCAATAGGCTGAAAATTTGTATAGCTTTGTGTAAATATCGATTTTAGTGGTGCTAGTAGTAGATACTCATATGTATCTTTATTTGGCGTGATGCCCTGCAGTATGAGCGATGTACTATCTAATGATGCTCTAGAGAGCGTAATATCCTCAGGGATTAAATCAAATAGATTTCGTATGCTATCTTTTAATACTATATTATTGGTAGAGATTTTTTGAGCTATTGAGACCTCTTTGTTTATGAGGGCGATAGCACTCTCGGTATCAGAAATATCTGCACGATATGTAATTATCTCTTTTGCGATTTGGGTTTGTGATGTCTGATAATCATAAACTTTGTACTCTAAAAACAGATATGTACTCACAACCATCGCAATGCTAACAAAAAAGAAAAATAGCACCAGACGCAAATCAGAGCTGATGAGGCTTTTGTTTCTAGGTTTGATTAGATTGTGACTCATGACATATTCTCACTCATTAATAGTTCACACACAACATCAACAGCCTCTATTTTTCTAGAGATTACGCTGATAAAAAGCTCATCTTCTATGAGCTGTTTTAGATTACCTATACAATCGCCACAATCGGCTATATAGACACTCTCTACAAATCTACTGTTACAAACACTACTGCTATAAAACTCATCTAGTGAATCTTTGATAAGCTCAAATCTTATAAAATCATCATTAAAATTATCTAGCGTATCAGATGAGACAGATTTCTCAATAGCAATAGGCTCATCTTCGACAAACTCCTCTATCTCCTCTAGTGATTCTAAATCCTCTAGTGAGTCTAAATCGCCCAAATCATCTAGTATCTCTAAATCATCAAATGTATCTATCTCAGCCAAATCGATAGGCTTTTCTCTCTCTTCTTGAATCCCTAGACTAAAGCTATCTTCGCTCTCAAATCCTGATGTGCTGTTATAGTCTCTATCCATAGGCAATATCTTTGTAAACTCTAAAACACCGCCCTCATATAGCCCAAATACAAGCACCTCATTTAGTAGTATCAGATAGAGCGAAAGGTTATTATCTATCTTATCGCCATAGATATTTTCTATCATTGAGTATGGCGAAAATAGAGCGTCTAATCCTAGTGGAGCATAAAATTTCTGCAAACTAGACACATCTGATGGGTCAGCATATATGGTATATTTTTTATCCCTACATACAGTACAAGAGTCTCTAAATGCTATAGGTAAATCTTTCTTATCGCACCCTGCTATTACGCCCTGTTTTGTGGATATATTTAGAGTAGCTACATAATATAAAGGTGAGTCATCTATAATGCGTCTGATATAGCTAATAGCATTTTCTCGTGCTTTTTCGCCACCAAAATGCTCTTTTATAGTTTTGATTACTTTTGATTTTTTCTCAATAACTATCTTTATATTAAAACTATCATTATCTTTTACAATAGCTATAAAAAGTTTTTGAAAAAAGCCTCTTAACACCTGTTATCCTCGCTACATAATGGATGGGAATTCATATATTGCTCTAGCTTTAGGCTATTTGATAGCTTTGTATAAACTTGAGTTGTCGCCATACTAGAGTGCCCCAATAGTTCGCTAACATCGGCAATTCTTGCACCATTGTTTAATAGTTCTGTTGCATATGTGTGACGCAACTGATGAGGAGTTACCCGCAAACCCACGCTCGCAAACAATTTTGTAATCAAATATCTTAATCTATTTTCACTTAATTTTTTCGATTTTTCTTCAAATAGATATATATTTGGCTCATTTTTCTCTATATGTTTATCTATTAGGCTCTTTGTCTCATCTAGTAGCGGAATATCTCGCTCTTTTTTACCCTTACCATAGACTCTAATCCATTTGCCACTTATATCACTAATTTTTATATTTACAAGCTCGCTAATTCGTAGCCCCATCGTATACAGCATAACAATAGAGAGTCGCAATAGCTCATCATCACTATGAGAAATTGCCTCTAAAACCTGATTGTGAGTTATTGGTTTTGGCAGTGTTTGAGGTGTTTTTATACTATCATCAGAGCGTAGCTTTATAGATATATCTCTATCTCTTAGATACTCTATAAAACTACGCACAGCACTTAGCTTTTGAGCAATAGAGCGAGGTTTTAGATGAGATATAGAGACTCTAAAATCCATCAAATCAATCTCATATCCACTGCTATTTTTAGCTATTTTTGCACCACAGAGCATACTATCAATACTACTCTCATAGCTAATTATCGTATGGCTTGAGTAGCCCATAAAACTATCTAGATGTTTTAAAAACTCCTCTTTTTTCCTATAAAGCGTCTGCATATCTATGCTCTAGTAGTTTTGTTTTTATCAGCTCATTTGCTGCTTCTAGCTCCATATTAGCGACATCTATCGGCTCTGATGCATAAAATTGTATACTAGAGAATGGTTTTGGTATCACAAATCTATCCCAGCTACGAAGTTGCCAAAATTTTGATGGTACTACACTAAAAACTACGATTTTTGCATTTTGTTTTTGTGCCATCGCTACAGCCCCATCGCTCATGCTGTGGCGAGGTCCCTTTGGACCATCTGGAGTAATGCCAATATCATATCCATCTCGTAGTGATTTCATACCTGAGATTAGTACTTTTGCAGCCCCTCTAGTGCTAGAGCCATGGATGGTTTCGAGCTTAAAATACTCTATAGTTGAGGCGATAATCTTACCATCAAAATGATCACTTATAAGTACTCTAATACGAGGTGTTTTGCGTAGTTTATGATAAATGTATGGCTGTAGTAGTAAATCCCCATGCCAAAAAGCCACAATAAATGGCTCATCTGGGATACTCTTTGATAGATTAAACTCTTTTTTGCTAGTTAGATAGATGACTTTTATCAGCAGTGCACCAATGGGTGGAATAAACCATAGTGCAAGGCGGCGTAAAATAGCTTTACGCAACTATCTCACCATATTGCACCAGCCGTGAGGCTTGAGTAATTTTAACTCGTTTCATCTGCCCTAGTAGCTCTTCTGAGCCTTTAACTTTGATGATGATATTATTATCGCTGCGACCTGCTACATATCCATCACTGCGTAGCTCTTCAAAATAGACTAGATGCTCATCGCCTACATAAGATGCTGTAATCTCATCTAATATGGAATCTTGATATGTTTGCAGTGAGCTTAGGCGAAATGAGGCTACCTCAGGATCTACAATATTTGTCATACTCTCAGCCTCTGTTAGAGGACGAGGAGAGTATTTAAAGCTAAAAATCTGCTCAAATCTAGCCTCTTTTAATACATCCATTGTATGGTAAAAATCCTCATCGCCCTCACCTGGAAAAGCGACGATAATATCTGTAGAGATAGAGACATTTGGCACCATAGCTCGCAGTTTTTTAACACGATTTAAAAACCACTCTTTGGAGTATCCGCGTTTCATCGCTTTTAGTATCTCGCTAGAGCCACTTTGTAGTGGCATATGCATCGATTTACAGATTTTTGGATTTTTTGCAAACTCCTCTATAAACTCATCATCCATATGTAGTGGATGAGGCGATGTAAATCGTATACGCTCTAGCCCCTCAACAGTGCTCACATCTCGCAGCAACTGAGTAAAGTTGGTTTTTTTATGCTCGCCACTAAATCTGCGACCATAGTTATTTACATTTTGCCCTAGTAAAAAGACCTCTTTTGCACCCGATTCTACCGCTTTTTTCGCCTCTGTGATTATCAGCTCTGTAGGAATAGATATCTCATCGCCTCTGGTTTTAGGGACGATACAAAATGTGCACTGTTTATCACACCCTATGGAGATATTTATATAGGCTTTGTATGGACTGCTTCTAAAATCACTAAATGCAAATTGGGATTCATCATAATCGATATCTATCTCTACAGCTCCATCACGGTGAAGCACATCGGTGATTTTAGAGACATTTCTAGCACCCAAAACGAAATTTACATATGGGGCCCTTTTGATTATCTCATCGCCTAGGTGTGATGCAGTACATCCACACACACCGATTTTTGCATCAGCTTTTTTAATCTTTTTAAATGTTCCAAGCTCAGAAAATAGCTTATGTACTGGTTTTTCACGCACTGAACAGGTGTTAATCAGTATCAAATCAGCTTCTCGTGCACTATCTGTTAGTTCATAGTTATCATGTGCATTTAGCTGTGCTATCATATGCTCTGAATCGCGAACATTCATCGCACATCCGAGCGTTTCGATAAATAGTTTTTTAGACATATAACCTACAGAATGTGAACTTCGTACATATACTCATTTTCGCCAAGACCATAGCGAACTTCTCTCATGTAAAAGCTCTTGTTTTTAGCTTCAAAATGATCTTGTAGCGATAGTAAATCTTTGTGAGAGTTATCTCTATCAAAATAAAATATATTAGATACCTCTTTCTCAACTGCATCTTCTATCTTTTTTAAATCAATTTTTTTAGGTTTTAAATCTATCTCTGTACGAGCGAGTTTTAGTTCCATAGTTGTACAACCTTTTTTAAAATAAAGTGAGATATTATATCAGCGATACGATAAATATCCTATTAAGTCTATATTAGATATAATGGCTCTCCTTCATAAGTGATTCCCCAAAGATATAATTTTATAAAAACCAAAGAGGAAAAAATGGAAAATATTTTAGATATTATCGAATCTATCGCCAGCGAAAAAGGGCTAAAGATAGAGAATGTAAAAGAGGCGATTAGAACATCATTTGTCCAGACTGCAAAAAAGATGGTAAATCCAACTTTTACATATGATGCGACTATAGATTTAGAGTCTAAAGATGTGAGGCTATTTCAAACCATCACAGTCGTAAAAGATGACTCACCTCTGCTAGAATCAGAAGAGGCGGCGGGATATATCGCACTAAGAAAAGCAAAAGAGCTAGACTCTAGCAGTGAAATCGATGATCAGCTACAGATAGAGCATGATATAGAGAGCTATGGACGAAGTGGCTTTGCGACACTGCACCGCGAGATAGAGTATCATATCCAACGACTCGTAGAGCAAGAGATATTTGAGAAATTTAAAGCGAAAATAAACACCATCGTCTCAGGTCGTGTAACACATGTAGATGAGAATCAAAACTCTGTTATAGAGGTAGATGAGATTAGAGCGGTTTTGCCTATGAAAAACCGTATAAAAGGCGAAAAATTCAAAGTCGGTGATGTAGTTAGTGCAATCGTTAGACGCGTAAATATCGATAAAGTTAGTGGTATTCATATGGAGCTTTCGCGTACCGCTCCTAAATTTTTAGAAGAGCTGCTAGCACTAGAGGTTCCTGAGATAAAAGATGGAATCGTTGTAATAGAAAAATCAGCACGAATCCCAGGGGAGAGAGCAAAAATAGCACTCTATACAAACCGCCCACAAATTGACCCTATTGGTGCTACTGTTGGGGTAAAAGGCGTGCGTATAAATGCAGTAAGTAACGAGCTTTGTGGCGAGAATATCGACTGTATCGAATATACGCCTAGCCCAGAACTATTTATATCTCGCTCAATGAGCCCTGCTATCATTACATCTGTACAAATCGTAGAGGATGAAGAAAATAAAGCCATCGTAACACTGCCAAGTGATCAAAAATCAAAAGCGATAGGCAAAAGCGGTATAAATATTCGTCTAGCTTCGATGCTAACAGGATATGCTATAGAGTTAAATGAGATAGATTGTGAGAGTCCAAAAGAGGAGAAAAAAGAGTCTCTGAGCTCTCTTGAGGCACTATTTGGTTAAGAAATTTGCGAGGATGGCGCTCGTCATCTTCGATTTTCCTACTCTATAGTACTCACTTGCGGTATTAGATACTCATCCTCTACCATTAAATCCACGATAGCCTTAAATACAGGAGCTGCTGTAATAGATGCAAAATATACAGTCCTAGGGTCTATAACAGTTACTCCGATAGTGTATTGGTGCTCTTTATCATTTGCAAAACCGATAAAAGATGTGTGATAACTATTTACATATCGACCTTTTTTAGCGATATGAGCTGTTCCTGTTTTACCGCCGACTACAATCCCCTCTGTTCTTGTGATTTTACCTGTACCCTCTTCAACTGTTTTAATCAAAATCTGCTTCATCTTCTCAGCTGTTGATGGCTCTATCACCTGTACAGGCGGTTCGCTCTCTATAGTTATAGTTTTGCCATTATCATCAAAAAGCATATCTGTAATCATTGGATTTACTAGCTTTCCACTATTATTAAACACATTAAATGCTTTTACAAGTTGCATCACATTTGCACGCATTCCATACCCATAAGATGTGATAGCTTTATATAGATAGTTATTTAACTGCCCTGAGCTAGGGATAACTCCGCGTTTTTCATATGGTAAATCTATGCCACTAAATGTAGTAAATCCAAAATCTTTTAATCCATTATAATAGCTATTGCCATCTAATGCTTGAGCAAGCTTTGCGATACCGATATTTGATGAGTAGACAATCACATCCTCATTACTAATTTTATCAAATGCGTGCTCATCGGTGATAACTTTTGTACCCATCTTATATCGTCCACGATGCACATCTATCATATCGTATGGATTTATGAGATTTTTATCTAATAGTAGTGCAAAAACGATAGGTTTTATAACAGAACCTGGCTCATAACTATACTCTATGGCGTTTGTGTTTAGTGATGGATAATCACTTTTGGAGATACTACTAGGATTAAATCTATTTGAGCTAGCCATCGAGATGATTTTACCCGTTTTTGCCTCCATTACAGTGGCGATAATCTCATCAGCATTTAGCCTCTCTTTGTGAGTATCTAGCATATTTTCTATTTTTGCCTGCAGTTTTAGGGGGATATTTAGTTTGACATTTAGCCCATTTATCTGCTCTTTTGATTGGCTCATCTTATTTAAAATAAGATATCCATTTACATCCCTGAGGGCTTTTCGAGCCTTGTTTTGTTGTGGGTCTAGCTCTTCATCAAAATATTTCTCAATACCCTTGATTCCATAAACTCTCGTATAACCATCATCCTCCATCTTTCTAGGATAACCTATAAGCGGAGAGAGAAATTTACCATATGGATAGACTCTAGCCTCACCACTCTCTAGGATATTTAACTCTTGTAGTACGCTATAGCCTGATGGGGTCTCATAGGGGATAAAAACACCCTCATTTAACATCTCTCTAGAGAGCGTCTTTAGATGCATTGCATCTTTTGGTTTTATACTATAGCTTAGCGTAATAGAGCCTCGCTTGCTGGAGAGTTTTTTAATAACCTCATCTTTGCTAACTCCACTATAGATGCTAAATAGCTCTATAAATAGCTCTTTTTTATCTGGATTTATACTACGAGTATCAACTACTGCTTTATATAGTTTTTGTGTGGTAGCTAGATGGTATCCATCAGCACTAACAATAGAGCCTCGCTCTGCTCTTTTGCTATCACTAGAGTAGATAGATGGTATGGTTCTATCACTAGTAGCACTAAAAAACATCTTTGATAAAAATATCAAAAAGCTAACTAGTAGCAGTGCAAATAGAGCAAGAATCTTCTTTGATCTGTTTTCATCACCCATAGAGTTAGGCTACATCTGCATTCTTGTAATCTCTTTATAAGCACTTAGTGCTTTGTTTCTAACCTCTAGCATTAGCTTCATACTAATCTCTGCTTTATCTATAGCAATAGCTGCTTGGTGCAGATCTTTTACGCTTCCGCTTGCGATATCGCTCATCGCTTTTTCACCATCAACTTGTAGCTCATTTACACCATTTAGAGCCTCTTTTAGCTTTTGTGAAAAATCTATTCCACTGCCACTGTTTTGGGTCTGGTTTTTAGTCGATAATAGATCACTACTAGAGAGAGATTTAATCGAATCTATTGTTGCCACTGTTTAACCCCTCCTTATTGTTGCATCATTGATATAGCAGTGCTTGCCATATTTTTAGAGCTCTCAAAT
Organism: uncultured Campylobacterales bacterium; assembly: GCA_964650175.1. GTDB lineage: Bacteria > Campylobacterota > Campylobacteria > Campylobacterales > Sulfurimonadaceae > CAZYTC01. The sequence goes on from CAZYTC010000009.1 coordinate 28,440, forward strand.
GCCGCCACATTTGCTTGATATGCTCTAGTTGCTTCTACTAAATCGGCCATTTCGATAACAGGATTAATATTTGGGTATGCAACATAGCCATTTGAGTCTGCATCTGGGTGATTTGGCTCAAATTTCATCTTTGGTGCACTATCATCACGGGCTATTTTATCTACAATCACACTCATAATAGCTGGGTTTGCCTTGATTCCCTCTAACCCCTCACGCAGTGGGTCGCTATAGCTTAGTGCAGAGCTCTGCTTCTCTAGCTCTTTATTAAAAACTTTATTAAAATCTATAGCTTTAAATATTACCTCTTGACGACGATATGGCCCGCCCTCATCAGTTCTAGTAGTTTGTGCATTTGCGATGTTAGCACTGATTGTATTTACTCTCACTCTCTGAGCTGATAATCCATAACCACTAATATCAAAACTGTTTAAAAAAGACATTTAATACCCTTATGATGTTTTACCTGAAGCATCTATTACGCTTTTATAGATTCCAGTATATTTCTTCTTAGCTGCAGCGATAGCGTTATACATCGTAGAGTTTTTAGAAAGCTCTGTCGTCTCTACATCTAAATCTACGCTATTGCCATCATTTCTAGCTAAATGACCATCTCTAAAAAATATAGATGGCTTTAAGTAACTGCTATTTTGGATTGAGTCTAGATGTGCACCATCTGTTTTAGCCATCTGCAACTCTTTAGGCTTATTGCCATAAATCTCATCACTCTTTTTTGCTAAAACCTGCTCAAAACTGATATCTCTGGGGCGATAAAATGGTGTATCGACATTTGCGATATTGCCAGCAATCATATCTTGTCTAGCAGCACGGTAATCAAGTGCACTATCCATAAGTGCGTGTGCTTTTGATATCACAAAACTCATATCTATCCCCCTTTTATCAAGCTATGAACACACTCAAGCAAAAAATATTCCACTCTATAGTTTATACTTTTATAGTAATTAAAACGATATAATCCCAAACATTATACTAAAAATATTGTAATTTTTACACTAAAAGCGAAGATATGATCGATAGGGTACTTTTTTTTACCGTCTTATCACTCATTACCATTGGGGTGATAAGCTCTTATACACTCTCATCTTATACTGTCAAATTTCACGGCTATGATGATTTTCATTTTGTGATAAGAGAGGTTGCAACAGCATCTATATCAATATTTATCATCTGGCTTTTAGCGAGACAAAATCCAGATAAATCTCTCCATATAGTGGGCTTTACGCTCTTTTTTGGTGGCTTTGCTTTGATGATTGCTATGCCATTTTTACCATCAGAGTATGTCCAAGCAGTCGGCGGTGCAAAACGCTGGATAAAACTGCCACTATTTTCTATCGCTCCTGTAGAGTTTTTTAAAATCGGGTTTGTCTACTTTTTGGCATGGAGTTTTTCTAGAAAATATAGCGACAACTCAGAGCTTAGCGTAGCTGATGAGCTAAAGCGTTTCGTCCCCTATGGAGCGATATTTTTTGTTAGTATTATTTTTATTGCAATATTGCAAAACGATTTAGGACAAGTAGTAGTTCTAACAGGTACTCTCGCTGTATTTTTGGCATTTGCTGGTAGTAGTATGAAATTTTTTATCGCTCTAGGTACCGCAGCATCTGGGGTGTTGTTTGCTGTTATAGTATTTTCTGAACACAGAATTAGCAGGATTTTATCGTGGTGGGCGAGTGCTCAAAATAGTATTTTAGTCATCTTTCCTGAATCGATAGCATCGCATCTTAGAGTGGAAAACGCTAGCGAGGGTTATCAGATAGGACACTCACTAAATGCTATACACAATGGCGGACTCTTTGGCACAGGGCTTGGTGGTGGTACATTTAAGCTAGGTTTTTTGAGTGAAGTTCATACAGACTTTGTATTAGCAGGACTTGCAGAGGAGTTTGGATTTTTGGGTGTTTTTATCGTTACAATGCTTTTTATCGTGCTTATTCTTAGAATTTTTAGAATCGCAAATAGGATAAATAATAGTGCATACTCTCTATTTAGTATAGGCGTAGGGCTCGTTATCACATTTGCATTTTTGATAAATGCCTATGGTATCAGTGGAATTATTCCCATCAAAGGTATTGCGGTGCCATTTCTTAGTTATGGAGGCTCAAATATGCTCGCCTCTGCTGTTGGGATTGGGATGGTGCTTATGATATCTAAAAATATACACAAAAGAGAGAGATTATGAATATACTATTTTGTGGCGGTGGCACAGGTGGTCATCTAGTTATAGCTCGCTCGCTCGCATCATTAGCTAAAGAGCGAGGGCATACCGTAACATTTATCGGCTCGCAAAAGGGTCAAGATAGAACATGGTTTAGTGATGGTAAACTCTTTAGTGACTCCTATTTTTTAGATACTACAGGGGTGGTGGACAAGCGAGGATTTGGCAAAATTGCATCACTACTAAAGATAATAAAAGCAGTTTTTAGCTCCATAAAGATTATGAGAGATTTAAAGATAGATGCTGTTGTAAGTGTGGGCGGATTTTCTGCTGCACCTGCTGCAATTGCTGCTATTTTGATGCGTAAAAAACTCTATATTCATGAGCAAAATGCTGTTGTGGGCAAGCTAAATAAGCTGCTTCGTCCATTTTCATATAGATTTTTTAGCTCTTATGAGTCATTCTCTAGCTACCCAGTAGATGCTAAATTTTTTACTAATGCCAAAGAGCGAGAGAGCATAGAGACGATAATATTTTTAGGTGGCTCACAAGGGGCTAAATATATAAATAATCTTGCACTACAAATAGCACCGATTTTAACTCAAAAAGGTATAAAAATCATCCATCAATGTGGCGTAAATGATGAAGAGAGAGTGCGAAATGAGTATAAAAACCTAGGGATTGATGCAGAGATTTATGGCTTTTATAATGATATGCCATCACTACTAAAGAAAGCTGATATAGCAGTATCTCGCTCTGGTGCAAGCACTCTTTGGGAGCTAACTGCATCACAAATTCCTACATTTTTCATACCCTTTGCTCACGCAGCAGCTGATCATCAATACCACAACGCTAGATATATTATAGAGCAAAATGCTGGATGGTGCGAGAGAGAGGGCGATGGTGTTATCGATAGATTGCTAGAAGTGCTAGATAGCGATATCTCATCAGCATCAAGAGAGCTAAAAAATCTCATAAAACCTGATGGTGCAATGGAGATTATCTCTACTGTAGAGTCTGATTTTATCAAATAATAAAAATTATCCTTTATTAATCAAATATTAATAGTTTGCTCTAGCTATAAAAGCTCTATTTATTGAGTGTAGAATTTGCTATAATTGCGTTAGTTTATTGAGTGCTCTAAATAGTTACAATAAGAGCGACTAGTCGCGAGAGCCGTCTGCTGAAGACCTCATTTTGGACTTTGTTCAAAATGTGAGCATCAAATTAGATGGTCTATTGTACAAGAGCAGTAAATGAGTTTATTATGAGGATTTAATATGAAAACAATGCAAACAGGCAAATATAGAGCATATCCACAGGTTGATATAGCTGATAGAACATGGCCATCTAAAACTATTACAAAAGCACCTATTTGGTGTAGTGTCGATTTACGCGATGGAAACCAAGCACTAATCACACCTATGAATCTTGATCAAAAACTCAGACTATATAAACTCTTGTTAAAACTAGGATTTAAACATATCGAGGTGGGATTTCCATCTGCATCGAAGGTGGAGTTTGATTTTTTACGAAAACTAGTAGATGATAATCTAATCCCAGATGATGTGACTGTACAGGTACTAGTTCAAGCTAGAGAGCATTTGATAGAGAAAACATTTGAATCACTAGCAGGGGTAAAAAAAGCGATAGTTCATCTATATAACTCCACCTCAACCGCACAGCGAAAAATCGTTTTTTCAAAAGAGTGCGATGAGATAGTAGAGTTGGCACTAGAGGGTGTTGATTTGGTCAAAAAGCATGCCGCAAATCACGATGGAGAGATAACATTGCAGTACTCTCCAGAGAGCTTTACAGGTACAGAGTTAGAGTTTGCAGCTCGTATCTGTAACGCTGTAACTGCTAGATGGGGCATATCGGCTGAGCGTCCAGTGATTATAAATCTACCAGCGACAGTAGAGATGGCTACGCCAAATGTCTATGCAGATCAGATAGAGTGGATGAGTCGTCATCTAGATAACCGTGAGCATATTTTAATCTCCACTCACACACATAATGATAGAGGAACATCGGTTGCTGCAACAGAGCTAGCACTATTAGCAGGGGCTGATAGAGTAGAGGGAACACTACTATCAAATGGTGAGCGAACAGGAAATGTTGATATTATTACACTAGCACTAAATATGTATACACAAGGGATAGATCCACACCTAGATTTCTCTGATATTACAGAGGTTTTAGAGGTGGTAGAAGAGTGTACAGCGATTCGCACTCACGAGCGACATCCATATGTGGGCGAGCTAGTATATACAGCGTTTTCTGGCTCTCATCAAGACGCCATAAATAAGGGGCTAGCGTATCAAAAGGCAAAAGATGAGCCATTTTGGGAGGTTCCATATCTACCGATAGACCCAAATGATGTGGGGCGAAACTATGAGGGGATTATTCGTATAAATTCTCAATCAGGCAAAGGCGGTATCGCCTATGTGCTAGAGGATAAGTATGACTACTCTCTGCCTAAAAAGATGCATCCAGAGATTGGACGCGTAGTTCAAAAATATACAGATGAGCTAGGACGCGAGCTAGAGAGCGAAGAGATTTTAGAGATTTTTGAGCGGACATATTTTGGCGAGCCGATGGATATTGAGTTTATAGATTATGCTATAGAGAGCGAAACGACAAAAGATAAGAGTGTCAAATCAATCCTAGAGTACAAGCACAGTGGCGAGATTATCCGCAGTGAAGGTAGCGGAAATGGTCCTATAGATGCGGCTAAAAATGCACTGATGCAAAAGTATCCAAATAGTTTTAAGATACTATCATACTCAGAGCACTCTAGAGGCGAGCTCTCAAGTGCAGAAGCGGTAGCCTATATAGAGATAGAGACAGCGTCGCTAGAGCGATACTTTGGCGTGGGTCGTGATGATGATATCACGGTAGCATCGATAAAAGCGATGTTTAGTGCACTAAATCGTGCTTTTAGCAAATAAGTATTTTAATAAATACAAATTTAGCTTTGCTTAAAATGTGAGCATTTAATCAGATAGTTATAATAAAAGCGATTTTAGATATAATCGCACAATTTTAATTTTGTGAGTCAAATATGTTAGATTTGCGTAGAGCCTATTTGGAGTTTTTTGAGTCAAAAGGGCACACTATAGTAGAGAGTTCACCACTAGTACCAGATGATGCAACACTGCTGTTTACAAATGCTGGTATGGTGCCGTTTAAATCGATTTTTACAGGCGAGGTACCCGTACCACAAAACCCTAGAGCAACTAGTTCACAAACATGTATCCGTGCAGGTGGAAAACATAACGATTTAGAAAATGTAGGTCACACAGCACGCCATCATACATTTTTTGAGATGCTTGGAAATTTTAGCTTTGGAGATTACTTCAAAGAGGATGCAATCGCTTATGCGTGGGAGTTTGTCACAGAGGTGATGAAACTACCCGTCGATAAACTATGGGTTACAGTGCACGATAGCGATGATGAGGCTGAGGAGATATGGAAAAAACATATCGACGCAAGTCGCATTGTGCGAATGGGAGATGCTGATAACTTTTGGCAGATGGGTGATACTGGGCCTTGTGGTCCATGCTCAGAGATTTTTATAGATCAAGGTAGCGAAAATTTCGATGGTCCAGAAGATTATATGGGTGGCGATGGCGATAGGTTTTTAGAGATTTGGAACCTCGTATTTATGCAGTATGAGAGAGATAGTAGCGGGACATTAAAACCGCTTCCAAAACCATCTATCGATACAGGTATGGGGCTAGAGCGAGCAACGGCTGTTATGGAGGGGGTATATAGCAACTACGATAGCTCGCTATTTATGCCAATTATCCGCCGTGTCGAGGAGCTAATCGCAAAGCCATATGAGTATAAAAGCGGCGCGTCTTATCGTGTAATCGCTGATCATATTAGAACGGTTATATTTTTATTAGCACAAGGCGTTAATTTCTCAAACGAGGGGCGTGGATATGTTCTGCGTCGAATACTTCGTCGTGGAGTCAGACATGGATATCTACTAGGCTTTAGTGAGCCATTTTTATATAAAATCGCTCCAACAGTAGTGGAGATTATGGGCGATGAGTATCCATATATCGCTCAAAAGCTCGCTATCTTGCAAGAGCAGATAATGTTAGAGGAAGAGCGATTTTTCAAAACCATCAGCGATGGAATAGAGCTATTTAATAGTGAGCTAAAAAATACAGCTGATATCTTTAGTGGAGAGGTAGCATTTAGACTATATGATACATTTGGTTTTCCGCTAGATTTGACAGAAGATATGCTTAGAGAGAAAAATCTCACACTCGATAGTGCCAAATTTGATGAGCTAATGAGTGCACAAAGAGCAAAATCAAAAGCATCATGGAAAGGTAGCGGTGATAGTGCTATTGATGGGGATTTTAGAGCACTGCTAGAGAAATTTAGCTCAAATGAGTTTATCGGTTATGATAATACCAAAGGAACAAGCAAGATATTAGCACTACTAGATAGTGATTTTAGAGAAATTGACAGTCTCTCAGCAAATGAGAGCGGATGGGTATTACTAGATAAAACTCCATTTTATGCTGAGAGCGGTGGGCAGTGTGGAGATAGTGGAGAGCTAATATCTAAAGCAATAGTAACTGATACTAGAAAGTTTTATGAGCTAAATCTATCAGAGATTAGAGCGACTGCTGAAATATCGGTAAATGATAGCGTAGAGGCGGTAGTTAGCGAGCACAGAGGCGAGATAGCAAAGCACCACTCAGCAACTCATCTACTACACGCAGGACTATATGAAATACTAGGCGAGCATATATCTCAAGCTGGCTCACTTGTAGAGAGCGATAGGCTACGATTTGACTTTTCTCATCCTAAAGCGATGAGCGAGCAAGAGCTAGAGAGCGTCGAGGCGTGGGTAAATGAGCGAATACTGAAGCCTATAGCAAATAATACGCAAGTTATGAGCATAGATGAGGCTAAAAATATAGGTGCAAAAGCACAATTTGGTGAGAAGTATGGCGATGAAGTGCGTGTCGTTAAATTTGGCGAATCGATAGAGTTTTGTGGTGGCACACATGTGAAAAATACAGCTAATATCGGGCTATTTATCATAACAAAAGAGTCAGGCGTATCAGCTGGTGTTCGCCGTATTGAGGCAGTTTGTGGCGAGGCGGCATATAACTTTCTTAAGGCTCAAAGAGAGCTTATAGCTAAAGCTCAAAGCGAGTTAAAAAATCTAGATATCCTAGCTGGCATAAATAGACTTAAATCAAACATCACTGAGCTTAAAAAAGAGCTATCATCCACGCAGAGCTCACAAAAACAAGAGCTAAAAGCTGAAGTTGTAAATGGTGTAAATATCATTATCGAACAGATTGCTGGTGGCGATATAAAAGAGCAGATAGATGAGATTAAAAATCGCTATGAGAGCGTAGCAGTAATGCTATTTATGGCAAAAGATGACAAAGTTTTAATCGCAAGTGGCTCTAAAAATAGCCCTATAAAAGCGGGTGATTGGGTTAAAAACATCGCTCCACTACTAGGCGGTGGTGGTGGTGGACGAGATGATTTTGCCCAAGCAGGTGGCAAAGATAGCTCTAAAATCGCTGAGGCTAAAATCGCATCGTTAGAGTATATAAAAGGCAAACTCTAGATGTATCAAATCTTTGCAGATTATAAAAATCTGATTATATTTTTACATGTAATTAGTGCTGTAATCTGGGTAGGTGGTATGGTTGCGATTCGTTTTGCAACTCACCAGTCACTATTACACCTAGAGCCAAAACTACGCATAGAGCGAACACTGCAGATACTAAAGCGACTTTTTACGATAGTGAGCCCATTTGTAGTGATACTACTAATAACTGCCATAATATTAGAGATTGCACTAGGGCTAAAAGGCGATATAACAGCTCACATAAAAGAGCTAATCTGGGTCATTATGAGCATTAATCTAGGAGTTATGATATATCGCAGAAATCATGCCCAAAGGGCATTTAATAGCGGTGATATAGCTATGAGTGCAAAATTTCTAGCTCCGATAGCCAAATATATGGTACCTGCCAATATCGCTCTAGGGACAGTCGCCATCTATCTAGGTGTGGTGCTTCGAAACTCATATTGATGATTAGATTAGCATCCACCTCAGCCACTAAAGCATCTTTGCTTCGCACAGCAGGCATCGATTTTATCCAAGAGTCAGTTGAGTTTGATGAGGACTCTATCGCTCTAACAAATCCAAAAAGTTATATCTACGCCGTTGCGATGGGTAAGTTTGAGGCTAATTTTAGCCATTTTGGATGTGATGATTATCCACTTTTAGTAGCTGATACTGTGGTATCTGTGGGTGATTTGATTCTCAAAAAAGCTACCTGCCGTGATGATGCAAAAAGGCTTCTAAAACTACAAAGTGGCTCAGAGGTAACTATAATGAGTGCTATGATTTATATCTCTACAAAGCTAAAACTAATAGATATATCTTCAACCAACTATAAATTTAGAGCATTTGATAACAAAAGAATGATAAAATACCTAGATTCAAATGAGTGGCAAAATAAAGCGGGTGCTTGTATGGTTGAGGGGTTTTGTATGGAATTTATAGAGTCAGTAAGAGGCAATGAATCAACAGCCATGGGGCTAAATACCGAAATTTTAAGGAGATTTATATGAGATATATTTCAGGATTTGTACTGCTAGTTTTTTTAGCAGGTTGTGGAAAAACGCCATATACAAATAGGACGCAATTTATAATAATGTCTCAAGGCGAGGAGATGTCACTAGGTGCTAGCGAAGCACAAAAGATAAAACAGAGCTCTAAAATCAGCACAGACAAAGCCCTACAAAACAAGATATCTGCCATAGGTAACCGCATCGCAGCAGTATCTGGCAGAAGCGATTTTGATTGGGATTTTACAGTTATAGATGAGGATATTCCAAACGCTTTTTGTCTGCCTGGTGGGAAGGTGTTTTTCTATACAGGTATTTTAAAAATCACTCAAAATGATGATCAAATAGCAACTATAATGGGTCATGAGATAGCTCACGCACTAGCTCGCCATGGAGCAGAGCGAATGTCGATGCAAACAGCAGCAGGAGTGGGCGGACAACTGCTTATTGGAAGCCTAGGTGCACAATATCAAGGGCTCGCCGCACAAGCATTTGGCGTCACTTCGCAGGTAGGATTAATACTGCCATATAGCAGAAAATTTGAGCATGAAGCAGATGAGATAGGAATTGTTTTAATGCATAAAGCTGGATATAATCCAAACGAGGCACTGAAATTTTGGCAAAATATGGCAAAACTATCAGCCGCATCAGAAAAACCACCTGCATTTTTATCAACTCACCCTGCAGATGAGGCTCGTATCGCTGCTATAAAAAAACAGATAGAAAATCTGCGATAGTAGATGCTATATTATCAAAAAGAGCTCGATGCCATCAGACGCTCTGGCAGATTTAGAAAACGCACACTATTTGATGAAAATCTAATCGATTTAGCATCAAATGATTATCTAAATCTCGCATCCATCCCCTCGCTACATCAAAAAGCATCTCAAATGCTAAGTAGCTACGCTCATCATGCACCTAGAGCCTCTATGCTCGTAAATGGTTACCATCCAATACATAAAAATTTTGAAGATGCTCTAAAAGAGGCAAATGGTTTTGAATCCGCCATCATTATGGGTAGCGGATTTAATGCCAATATCGGACTCATCGAATCACTTGTACGCAAGGGAGATTTACTACTAATAGATGAGGAGTATCACGCTAGCGGAGTAGCTGCAACTGATATGTGTAGTGGTGAGGTTATATTTTTTGCTCACAATGATGAGATAGAGCTAAAAAAACATCTACAAAACTCAAACCACAAACGAATCATCATCGCTATAGAGGGAGTCTACTCTATGGGTGGCGATATGGTAAAAAGAGAGATAATAGAGCTAGCAAATGAGCACAATGCAATCATTATTATCGATGAGGCTCATAGTAGTGGTGTTATAGGCGATAGATTACTAGGAGTGCTAGATTTTTATAATATCACTCCAACGCCAAATATAATAAAGATGGGAACACTAGGCAAGGCATATGGGAGCTTTGGAGCATATATATTATGCTCTAGCCATATCGAAGATTATCTCATAAATAGAGCCAAAAGCATCATCTACGCCACAGCACCATCGCTATATGATAGTGCATTAGGGCTTTGTAGTTTTGAGTATATTCAATCAAATCTAAAGACTCTAAAGGCTCAGATAAAACAGAACCAACTCATCATAAAAGAGCACCTAGATATAGATATAGATGCTCTAATAGTTCCTATAAATATAGGCTCAAATAGCAAAGTCTTAGAGCTACAAAGCGAGCTTCTAGAGATGGGTGTTATAGTTGGAGCCATCAGGGCACCGACGGTTAAAAGTGCCATAATTAGGCTGATTGCCAGAGTAGGAATAGAGCCACAACAGCTCATAGAAATATCAAAAAGGCTACGAATTGATTAGGGTTAAGAAACTGCGAATCACACACGGTAGCGATGTTTTAGTAGATATCGCATTTGATATAAACAACTCCCTAGCACTCGTAGGAGAGAGCGGAAGCGGCAAATCGCTCACTCTAAAAGCACTACTATCTATGAGTGCAAAAGAGCTAGATATTGATCTAGATATCGACTCTGCTTTTGAGCTAATTCGAGGCGATACCATATCACTAGTTCCACAAAATCCATTTACCGCACTCTCGCCACTAACAAAGATAAAAAATCAGCTATTTTTTGATAATAAGCAAGAGCTTTTTGAGATGCTAGGACTAGATGAGTCACTGCTAGAGCGATATCCTCCAGAGTTATCAGGCGGACAGCTACAAAGAGTAGTAATCGCTATTGCACTTGGCTCTAATGCAAAACTACTACTATTAGATGAGCCTACAACGGCTCTAGATTTTGAATCCAAACAGATATTACTAAATCTACTCAAGAATCTACAACAAAAACTAGACTTTAAGATACTATTTGTAACGCACGATATAGCCTCTGCGATGGTGCTTTGTGAGGATATTGCAGTATTAGAGAGAGGCGTGATTGTAGAATATGGGTCATTAGAGAGTATAATATCATCACCAAAAGAGCTATATACTAAAAAGTTAATAGAATCAGATTTTAAAAATAGAGGGTTTAGGTCTTGATAGATTTGAAAATTGATCAAAGCGAAAGGGTGAAGAAACCCAAAAAAGTGCTAAAGAGATTTATACTAGTTGTTCTATTTTTAGCGATTGCGATACCTACGGCAATACTCGCATATATTATCTATAATTTTGAGTATGAAACGCAAAAACTCATCAACTACAATCCTCTTCTAACAACAGAGGTGTATGATAGAAATGGTGTAAAAATTGCCAATCTTTTTGGTGATGAGCATAGATATTATGTATCATACAACAACATCCCGCCACGACTCATAGAGGCACTATTGGCGATTGAAGATACCACATTTTTTGAGCATGATGGGGTAAATCCAGATGCTATTTTTAGAGCGATTATAAAAGATATCTCATCGGGAAAACTAAAAGAGGGTGCTAGTACCATCACACAACAGCTCGTTAAAAATACACTACTCACTAGAGAAAAAAAGCTCTCTCGTAAATTTAAAGAGATGCTCTATGCTATTAGAATAGAGCAAGAGCTAACAAAAGAGCAGATTTTAGAGAGATATCTAAATGAGATTTACTTAGGGCATGGATACTATGGGGTCAAAACCGCAGCAGATGGCTATTTTAGAAAACAGCTAAAAGATCTGACACTAAAAGAGATGGCGATGCTAGTGGGGCTTCCAAAAGCACCAAATCACTACTCACCTACCAAAAACTATGAGTTAAGCCTAGGGCGTGCTAATAGAGTTCTAGGGCGAATGTATGATTTGGGCTGGATAGATGATGCAACCTATGAAAAATCAACAGCAGAGAGGCCAAAAGTCTATAACGATACACTCAGCCGAAATGCAGGGCCATACATCATAGATGAGGTTATGAGACAGCTCTCAGACGCATATCCAGATATTCGCCATGGTGGATACAAAATCTACACAACTATCGATATGAGACTCCAAGATGCTGGATATCGTGCACTGCTAAACGGCAGAGAGGCTATCATCAAACGAGCCAAAGACGCAGGTGGACTTAGCGAAAATATCCAAACTCAGCTAAATGGAGCACTTGTTAGTATCGACTCGCTAAATGGAGAGATACTCTCTATGGTAGGTGGATATGATTATAGCGTGAGCTCATTTAACCGCGTCACCCAAGCAAAACGCCAACCAGGTTCTGCATTTAAACCATTTATCTACCAAGTAGCTCTCGATAGCGGAATGAACCCATCTAGCCGTGTTGCAGATATCCCACGCAGTTATACATACACGATTGCCAAAGGCAAAGAAGAGACATGGAATCCTAAAAACTACTCTAATGAGTATAGAGGTATGGTGAGCATCCGTGAAGCACTCACCCACTCGCTCAATCTAGCGGTTATAAATCTAGTTGATGATTTAGGTTTTTCTAATATTATCCAAGCTCTTAGAGGGTATGGTTTTAGTGAAGATTTACCACCAAACCTCTCTATTGCACTAGGAACTATTACACTATCACCGCTTGATATGGCGAAATATTACACTATGTTTGCAGCTGGTGGCAGACTCACAAATCCGATATTAATACGCCAAGTAATCACACCAAAAGGCGAATCGGTGCAGTATCAAAATAGCTCACGCCAAGTAAATACGCCAGAAAATATCTATCTTATGACATCGATACTCCAAGATGTAGTTACGCGTGGCACAGGTGGTGGTGCTAGAGTTGCAGGGCTAGAGATAGCGGGCAAAACAGGTACTACAAATAACAATATCGATGCATGGTTTATAGGCTACTCTCCAGAAATAGAGACGGTTGTCTGGTTTGGACACGATAACAACACTCCGATGAGACGCGTAGAGACAGGTGGGCGGGCAGCAGCACCAGTATTTAGAGAGTACTATAGCGAACTAGTAAAAATCTATCCACATACAAAACGAGAATTTAGCGTTCCCGCTGGCGTAAGAGAGGATTTTGATACCACGATAGACGCAGAGCTAGATAATGAAAACAGCCTCCCTGAAGCCATAACAGCCCCAGAACCAGAGACAGAAGAGCAGTTGATGTTCTAATAGTAAGAGCCATATAAGGCTCTCTATAAGCTATAGGCGAATATCGCTTATATTTGTTTAGATACAAATCCACCAACTAAAAGTGCTATCTCTGCTTCTTTGCTTTGGGTAATAAAACTATAATAGTAACGATAGACAAATTGTGTCTCATTTTACATAAAAACTCATATTTTAGTTGTGCTATAATAGTAAAAATGTAAAAGCGAGGATACGAGATGACGAATGTAGTAAATTTTAATTTTGATGTACCAGCTGATAAGACAGAGATAATTGCAGCTTTTAGAGGACTTATTGATACTTTTAAAAACAATATAGAAGTTAAAAAAGTAGATATTCAGGAGCAAGCAGCAACCAACGATACAAATATATCTAATATTTTAGCTTTTGCAGGTATTGGTAAGCCTGCGACAGATACTCCAGATGATATAAATATCAAAGATTTAAAGTTCAAAGATAGAGAGTATATGACACAAAAATATGGCGTGGCATTTTGAAGAAAATATTTTTAGATACTAGCACCATAATCACAAATGATAAAAACTTCCCGCAGCTGGACATCCAACTCATTAGAACGAATCCAAATATAGAACATTATTACCCTAGCGATAAAAATTTATAATTTTTGTGGATACTCCAAACTCATCTGCGAGTGATTGTTTACTAAATCTCTCACCCTGATTTAGTTTAAATAATATTACTGCTAATCGATTAGCTAGCTTATCGTGCATATCCGACACTATGTTCTAGATTTTTTAGTAGCGGCATTTAAAAATAGCCATATTCCACCAACTATTGATAATAGTATTATCGGTGCTATATATGGTTTATCTGCTACTATTTCATAGCTTTTGATAAATACTTCACCGAAAATATAGCTGAGTCCTCCGATAGTAACACCCCAAATAACAGCACCTATAGCGTTATATATGCTAAACTTTACAAAACTATATTTACTCAACCCGACAGCCAGTGGTACGAGGGTTTTTAATCCGTAAATAAACTTTTTAACTATTATAATCCACGAGCCGTGCTTTTTAAACAGCTTGTTTGAGTAGGCTAATTTTCTGCGATATCGACGCAGATATCCCATCATCTCTTTTTTATGGTATCTAGTTAGATAAAATGTGAGTGTGTCACCGATAATATTTGCAACTATTGCGATAGATATTGAGAGTGTAATATCCATTTTTCCCATAGAGCTCAGCACTCCAGCAGCGAGCAGTGCTACAAAGCCACCACCGAGTGAATATAAAAATAGTACAATATAGCCATAGGTTGCTAAATTCGTGAGCATATCTTGCATTAGAGCCCTTTTTTAAGCGAATGATACACTAAATTTGTTGATGATTGGCTAACTCTTTTATGTGATTATTGACTCTAGTGGCTATCTCTTCATCGCTAGATAAATCTACAAATCTAAATGATTTTCCACTCTGGACATCTCCATCTAACAAATCTCCGCTAGAGCGAAATTTTAGATCAAGTGCCGCTATATCAAAACCGCTTGTAGTTTTTGCAAATGACTCTAGCCGCTCATTTTTTTGCGTTTTATTACTATAGAGATAGCAATATCCATCAAGCCCTGTGCGACTCACTCTACCTCTAAGCTGATGAAGCGTAGACAGCCCGAGCCTCTCAGCCCCTACTATCACTATAGTGCTGAGCCTTGGCAGTGAAATCCCCACCTCTACCACTGTAGTGGCTAGTAAAATATTACCGCTCTCTCTAAACTCAATCAACACGCCCTCTTTCTCTTTGTCTTTGCCATGGGTGAGATATACACCGCTAAAATTCTTCTCCCAATACCCTCTAGCCTCCTCTAGGCTTTGATAATCTATCATTTCGCTCTGTTGTACTAGCGGATAGATTATGAGGATTTGATGGTTTTTAGCAATCTCTGATTTTATATGCTCTATTAGCGGTTTAAAATCGCTTTTTGAGATGATTTTTGTACTTATTTTTTTAGTAAATGGGGTTTGCGTGATGAGACTCACATCGATATGAGCTGAATCTATCATTGCTTGAGTCCGTGGGATTGGTGTCGCTGAAAACTGCAAAAAATGAGCATTTGAGCTATTATCTACTATTTTAGCTAATAGATTTCTCTGTGCTGTGCCAAATCTATGTTGCTCATCTATCATAATCAATCCACTCTCAGGCAACTCTCTATATAGTAGTGCATGAGTGCCTATGATAAAATCATAAGACTCTAGTGGCTCTTTTTTGGTCGCATTTGTAACTAGAGTAATCTTTAGATGTGGCAGAAATTTTTGTGCCTCTTCATAGAGTTGTGATGCTAAAATAGTTGTAGGTGCCATCAAAATAGAGCGATTTGGCATTATCAGCAGTACGCTAGCTAAAATCACCATCGTTTTGCCACTACCTACATCACCTACGATAATTCTACGAGCTGCGATACCTGATTTTAGATCAGATGATATCTCATCTATAACCTTTTTTTGATCATCTGTGAGAGTAAATGGCAATTGTTTACTCCAGCTTGCTATGTCGCCTCGTGCTATATAATCACTCTTAAAATAGCGTCTTTTTAGCTGTAATCTTCTCATATAACTAAATAGCTCACCAAATTTGAGTGCATCAAATGACTCCTCATCTAGCGGTTTTATGATGGGTGGAAAATGTATCTCATATAGTTTTTGTGCTATTTTAGGTGGTAGATTATCAGCTATTAGATTATCAATCGTTATATATTTACTCACTAATCGTCTCATAACATCGGCTCTTAGGGCTGTCTTATAGAGTGCTACTATATCGCCAACAGCTGTGAGTTTTACAGGTTGCATTATAGAGTATTTGCCCAGATTTAGCTGTGCTTTGCCACTATAAAATCCTCTAGTATCTCTAATAAACTGAGCTAACATATACCGTTTTGGGTTAAATATAACACCCTCGATAACCATATCTAGATTATGAGCAAAAAATGTAATCTTGAGAGTTTTAGGAGTGCGGACAATATCGGTAATTGTGGCATCTATGACAATATTAGAGCCATTTTCTATCTCTTTTGAGAGCCTTCTATCATCGAATTTAGATGGGATTATAAGAGCCAAATCTAAAACAGATTTAACCCCTAGTTTTTTAGTTTTTTCTAAATCATCAGCAGAAAAAATTTTCTCCATAGATGATTAGTAGATTTTACTACCACCATATTGGTAGTTGCCTAGCAGTGGCTCGGCTGCTCTTTGTGCTGCGATACAAGCTTGCGATGTGGTATCGCCACCATTTTCTACACTTAGGTTTCCATCGGCTGTTGTAGTAAATTTAAAACAATCACTCGCCGTACCCACTTTTGCGACCATATAAAATGTAGCATTTGCTAAATCTCCAGTAGCCAGCGTAGCACCAGCAGTATCATCATACAATATAGCACCTGTCGCATCTTTTATAGAGGCAGTTGCCCACTCGCTAGCCCCACGAGATGTATAAAATATCCCCAAATCGCCTATCACCAATGATACATCTAGCTTCATCGCTGCCGCTTTTGCATCATCGCGAGTTGCAGTTAGTTTTGGTATAGCAACTGCTGCTAATATACCAAGTATTACAATTACAAAGATTAACTCAATCATAGTAAAGCCACTGCGTCTCATTTTAACCCCTACTCTCTCTCATCCCACACGAGAACGGTTTTTCCATCACTATTTTTAGTAACTGCTGCCATACCCATAATATTATAACCAGCATCCACATAGTGAATCTCGCCACTTACGCCACTTGCTAAATCACTTAGCAGATACATAGCACTATTTCCTACCTCAGATATAGTAACATTTTTTCTCATAGGAGAGTTGCACTCATTCCATGTTAAAATCTGCTTGAAATCGCCTATCCCACTAGCTGCTAGCGTTCTAATAGGTCCTGCACTAATAGCATTTACTCTTTGAGCTTTAGTTGAGCCAAGCTCCTCTGCCATATATCTTACGCTTGATTCTAGTGCCGCTTTTGCAACACCCATTACATTGTAGTTTGGTACAAATTTAGGGCCGCCTAAATAGCTCAGCGTTAAAATAGATGCACCCTCAGCTAGTACGCCCTCTAGACGATTTGTCAAATCTATAAATGAGTATACAGATATATCCAAAGCGATGGCAAAAGCATCTTTTGTAGTCTTCATAAAACTCTCTGTTAGTGCCTCTTTTGGAGCGTACGCCACAGAGTGAACTAGAAAATCTATCTCACCAAAATCAGCTTTTACTAAATCTGCAATAGCTGCCATATCAGCCTCATCGCTCACATCTAGTTTATAAACAGGAGAGTTATTAAATTCAGCTGCGATTGGCTCTACTCGTTTTTTGAGTGCATCATTTAGGTATGTAAACGCCATAGATGCACCCTCGCGGTGTAGTGCTTCTGCTATTCCATAAGCGATAGATTTATCATTTGCTAGACCTACTATTAGACCCTTTTTACCCTTCATTATCATCTAAAAATCCTTATTTATTCTTTTGTGCTGCAATCGCTATCATTTGACAAAAATCCGATGCCACCAATGCCCCAGAGCCCACTAGTACGCCATCAACATTATCTATACTCATAATCTCATCAGCGTTTGAGACCTTTACACTACCACCATATAGTAGTGGTGCTGTAGTTTTCTCTCGCAGTGCTCCATGGATTAGCTCTATATCATGATTTGTCGGAGTTAGCCCCGTGCCTATCGCCCATACAGGCTCATACGCTACTACTAGATTAGGATAGCTCAAATCTACTCCTACTAATTGAGCATCTATATAGTTCATAAGTGCATCATTTCCAGCTTCTCTAATCTCTAGAGGCTCGCCAATACAATATACGATTTTAAAACCATGCTGAGCAAAAAATTGAAACTTTTTAGCGATTTGCTCTTGGCTTTCGCCTAAAACATGGCGTCTTTCAGAGTGACCTATCAAAAGAGTGCTGATGTTAAATTCGCCCAATTGATCGAGCGTAATCTCACCAGTAAATGCACCATTTTGTGCAGGATAAGCGTTTTGTACACCTATAGTGACATTTCTCTCATTTCCCTCTAGTGCGGTAAATGGAGGGAAAACCATCACCTCATCATCTATATCATTATTGGTAACAAAAGATTCCACCACAGCCATATAGGCTCTAGTCTCTTCTCTGGTTTTATTGGATTTAAAATTTGCACATATAAACACTATAAACTCCTATTTCATTAGTGGTTTTACACCTGGTAATATTTTGCCCTCTAGTAGCTCTAGTGATGCTCCACCACCAGTTGAGATAAATGTCATCTCATTATCTAACCCAATTCTTTGAACCAAATCTGCTGTATCACCACCACCTACAACTGTTGTAGCGTATGAGTCAGCCACAAAATGTGCTACTTTACTAGAGCCGCGTGAAAATCTCTCCATCTCATAAACACCCATAGGCCCATTCCATAAAATCGTCTGTACATCATTTAATACTTGACGATAGAGTCTCACTGTTGCTGGCCCTATATCTAGCCCCATCCATCCTGCTGGAATCTCTTGAGCACTACATAGTTTACTCACTGAATCAGCACTAAACTCCTCAGCGGCAACCACATCTACAGGTAGATAAAATTTTACACCTAGCTCTTTTGCCTCTTGCATAATCTTTTGTGCTTCTGGGATTAAATCATCCTCTACTAACGATTTTCCTACCTCATAGCCCATCGCTTTTAAGAATGTAAATGCCATACCACCACCGATTAGCATCTTATCTACTTTTGGTAGTAGATTTATCAGAGCTTCAAGCTTTCCAGAGACTTTTGAGCCCCCAATGATAGCTGCAAACGGACGAGAAGGTCTATCTAGTAGTACTCCAAAAAATTGAATCTCTTTTTGCAGTAAAAATCCAGCCGCTTTGTGGTTTGCATCAAAATATTGAGTAATCCCTTCTACAGAGGCGTGTGCACGGTGACTTACACCAAACGCATCATTAACATAAAACTCTGCCATAGATGCTAGAGATTTACTCAAATCTGGATCATTTTTCGTCTCGCCCTTTTCAAATCGTAGATTCTCTAGTAGTAAAATCTCTCCACCTTGTAAATCTTTTGCGAGGTTTTGAGCACTCTCACCCACCACATCTTCAGCTAGTTTTACATCTATTTTTAACAGCTGATTTAGTCTCTTTGCGATAGGAAGCAGTGAATATTTCTCATCTACTTCGCCTTTTGGGCGACCAAAGTGCGATGCCAAAATAATGGCACAATTGTGATCTAAGCAGTAGCTAATGGTTGCTAATGCTGAGCGGATACGACGATCATCAGTGATATTACCAAACTCATCCATAGGGACATTAAAATCACATCTGATAAAGACTTTTTTATCTTGAATTTCACAATCTTTTATGTTGTATAATTCCATTTTATTCCTCTGATCCTTTTATTTGTTCTATTTTATCATTTTTTAGTTGAAGTTATATATAAAGCCATCTCGATTAATCGATTAGAATATCCCCACTCATTATCATACCACGCCATCACCTTGGCTAAATCTCCATCTATAACTTGGGTCAAATCACTAGCTACGATAGAGCTATAGCTAGAATCTATAAAATCGCTCGATACTCTAAATCTATCATCCACCTCTAAAATCCCATCTAGTGAGCTGGTGCTATAGTGACGAAACAGCTCATTTATCTCATCTGCACTAGTTTTTTTAGCCAGTTTTATCGTTAAATCTACCATCGATACATCTGCTGTGGGGACTCTAACACTTTGACCGTGTAGTTTTCCCTCTAGGTTTGGAAGCACGAGCGATAACGCCTTTGCCGCTCCTGTGGTAGTTGGTACCATATTTACCCCCGCAGCTCTAGAGCGTCTTTTATCACTACCCATAGGCGAATCTATGAGAGATTGACCATTTGTATATGAGTGGATTGTACTCATTAGACCCTTTTCGATGCCAAAATGCTCATCTAAAATTTTAGCTATTGGAGCAAGAGCATTTGTAGTGCACGATGCGTTTGATATGATAGGCTCATTAGCATATAGATGCTCATTTACACCTATTACATATGTAGAGATTGTGTTATCTTTTGTAGGTGCTGAAAAAATTACCTTTTTAGCCCCTTTATCTATATGATGATGAGTGCTTTGTGATGTTAAAAATAGCCCACTACACTCTAGCACCACATCTACACCCAAAGATGCAAAATCCAACAATTGCGGATCTCTTTGGCTAAATATTTTGATACTTTTATCCCCATAAATTAGCCTATCATCAGCTACGCTTAATCCTAAAAATGAGCCATGTACTGAGTCATTTTCTAGCAAATAACACATCATATCGATAGATGCTATATCATTTATCGCCACAAGCTCAATATCGCTACGCCCCAATATTAGCCTCGTTACACATCTGCCAATTCTACCAAATCCATTTATCGCAACTTTTATCGCCATCGCACTCTCATCAAAACAAAAATAGGTAGCTATTCTAGCAAAATTGGGTTATAATTTCGTTTAAAAGAGAGTCTATGAATATAGCACTCTATGGTGGTAGCTTTGACCCGCCTCACGCTGGACATATTGCAGTTGTGAATGAGGCACTAAAAACGCTAGAGATTGATAAACTCATCATAGTTCCAGTCTTTCAAAACCCGCTAAAATTTTCTGTCTATGCATCAACCTCACAGAGGCTAGAGTGGCTACATGAGATTTTTAGCGATTATGATAGAGTCGAAATTAGTAATTTTGAGATAGCACAAAATCGTAGCGTCTATACGATAGAGACAGTAGAGCATTTTAGCTCTTTTTATGATAAAATCTATCTCATTATAGGAGCTGATAATGTCGCTACACTCGATAGATGGCGTGATATAGATAGGCTCAAATCTATGGTTTCGTTTGTAGTTGCTGCTAGGGGCGATATTGCGATTGATGATTGCTATATCACGCTAGATACGAGAGTTCCTAGAAGCTCTAGTGACTTTAGAGCAACACTTGATACGCTTGGTTTAGAGCATAAAATCGAGAGTAAAATTTTAAAATATTATAAGGGTAAAAAAATGTTAAAAAGAGTAGAAAATATCACTCAAATATTAGATGAAAACAAAGCAGAAGCGATAGAGGTTTTTGATTTAAAAGGTAGTAGCTATATCGCTGATGCCGTAGTTTTAGCAACAGCACTAAATGAAAAACATACATTTGCACTACTAGATTATCTGAAAAAATCGCTCAAACCTGGTGAGCAGTTTTTACATGTAGATGAGAGTGGAGATTGGATTGCTATCGATTTAGGCGATATTTTGATACATATTTTAACACCTAGTTATAGAGCTAAATATGATTTAGAGAGTTTTCTAGCTGAGATAGCTGCGTCTAAATAGAGAGATTATTTACTATATTATATTATCATTTTCAAAACCATAGATAGTGAGGCTTTTAATGTTTAAATATATTATCTCTATAGCACTTATATTTTTCATATCTGCGTGCTCATCGACTTGGAGTGGCGTCAAAGATGATAGCTCAAGACACTGGAGCAATACAAAACGAGCCGTACATGATGCCACAGCAAACTAAATACGGTTTCTAATTTGCAATCGCTAGATTTAGCTAAACTCTATCGGGTCGATATCGACTTGAAAGTTTTTGCTATTTAGCATCTTTATAGAGCGGATAATATTTGTAGTTTTATCTGCTCGTAGCAGTATCTGAAATCGATATTTATTTGCGATTTTCTCTATCGCATTTGCCCCATATCCTACCACTTCGATAATCGGTATAGTTTTTAATATCTCCACATCTGCTAACATCTGATTTTTAGCGATATACTCTTTTGTATGTGCATATAGCACTCTTGCTAGCTTTTTATATGGTGGATATCTATCTGCTCTCATAGCTAGCTCATAGCGTAAAAACAGCTCATAATCATCTAAATATTGTTTGTAAAATTGGCTATGTTTGCTAGCTATTATGATAGTAGCATCTTCTCGTCTGCCACTGCGTCCTGATATCTGTATGAGTTGCGAGAGAGCTTTTTCTCTAGCTCGGTAGTCGCTTTGATTTAGCAGATTATCTATGCCAATTACCACCGCTAGAGTGATATCGTGATAGTTGTGCCCTTTTGTGAGCATCTGAGTGCCCACTAAAATATCAATCTCTTTTTTATTAAACTTATCCAATATTGTGATGAGCTTTTTTTGTGTCGTTATACTATCTCTATCAAACTGCGATATGACTATATCATCATCTATATTTTTTAACTGCTCATACGCCTCTGCGGTTCCAACTCTACTATTATCTAGCCTGCTACTATGACATTTTGGACACTTTTTTGGTATCACTTCGCTATAGTTGCAGTAGTGACATCGCAGAGCGTTTGAGTTTTTATGCTGACTCATCCCTACGCTACAAAATGGGCACTCTATAAAATATCCGCAATCACCACAGATGGTATATTTAAAATTGCCTCTCGTTGGGATAAACAGTATCGACTGCTTGCTCTTTTTATAATTCTCTAGCAGTGCATCTATAATCTCGCCATCTATCCCATCGCTATTTTCTATAAATCTAAACTCTCTTTTGGAGCTAAAATACCCACCCTTTAGCCTAAAAAATGGATATTTTTCATATGAACTAGGTGATGGAGTAGCACTACCTAACACTATAGGAATATTTAACGCCTTAGCGGTATATATCGCCATATCTTTTGCATTATATCTCGGATTTGATGATGCTTTATAGCTATCATCGTGCTCTTCATCTACGATAATAAGCCCTAAATCATCGATAGGCAAAAACAGCCCAGAACGGGCTGCAATAATGATTTTAGATTCGTTTTTATAGATTGTCTCCAGCACAGATTGCTTTTGTTTTGGGCTCATTTTAGAGTGCCACAGAGCGACTATATCTCCAAAATGTGCTTTAAATCTAGACTCCATCTGAGGAGTTAGCGATATCTCTGGTAGTAGCAGTAAGCACCGCTGATTAGATGATATAACGCTCTCCATCCGCTTCATATATATCTCGCTCTTGCCCGAGCCCGTATCGCCAAAGAGTAGCGATATTTCGTGTGATGTTATAAACTCTAGTGCCTCATTTTGAATCGGCGAGAGAGTGATGGAGTTAAACTCATCTATTTTACTAGACACATCTATTATATCTCTATGATATGGCGTAAATAGATTTATCGCCTCGCCTAGATGGCACATATAATATTGTGATATAAATGTAGCGATTTTTAGCTGATTGCTTGAGTAGTAATATGAGGTTTTATCTGATATATTTGTGGTTTTAAACTCTGGTTTCTCGCACTGCTCTATCACAACACCACGAACACTCTTAGTGCGAAGCGGTACTATAACCTCATCTCCTATAGCTATATCTATATCACTACAGTAGGTTAATGGCTCTAGAGCAGAGCCTATAATAGAGATTTGGTAGTACAAAGTTAATGTGCTAGCAACTTACAGTTATTATCAGAAATATCGCAGTTAAAAGTACCAGTTGTTGAATTGTAATCAAATGCTACTGGATTTCCCATGATATAAAATAAATAACTAGTATCACTTTTCTTTATCCAGTGCCCATTGTTGTGATGTTTTTTTGTTGGTTCCGTTATCTCTTTTATTCCAACAATACCATACTGAAGTAGCGTTCCTCCATTTGGATTTTTATTAAATAACACCTTACCATCAGTATTATTTGGAGCATCATCAAGCTTTGCAGCATAACTACTCATACCACGCAATAACCTTGATTGTCTCTCATTAACTATCGCTGCTCTAATAGCTGCTACATCGCTACGCCCTTTTGCTATCTGTGCATCATCACGCGTCGCTGCAAATTTTGGCATCGCAATCGCTGCTAAAATACCTAAAACCACTATTACAAACACAAGCTCAATCATCGTAAAACCAGCTCTTTTCATATCCATCTCCATCAATCTATTACAATATTATACATCAAAAAACTAAAATCAATACATAAGGCACTTTTAGAGCCCCTTTATATTATATATCAAGATTATATCACACATTATGCCACAACAACGAGTTGCCTCGCAATGACAATGTTTCCGTCACTGCGAGGAGCCTGCGACGCGGCAGTCTACTGGGATGGATTGCTTCGTCGTGCTTTGCGCTTCTCGCAATGACGATGGGATGGATTACTACGCTACACCTATTTTGAGCTGCTACACACCTTGTAGATGTTGTGATAAAAACATCTTCATTATAGCTTGTCTAGCAACGCCTAGTTTTTTAGCCTCTTTGTCTAGTTGCTCTATCATCCATATTGGCAAATCTAGGTTTACTCTTCTTTGCTCTAGATTTGGACGGCGTGCTTTTTTATAATCTACATATTCACTGATGTCATCACCACTATCAAATAGCTCATCAAACTCTTTAGCACTCATTTTCATAGTGATATATCTCCTCTTTTCTAGCTCTTCTGACTGATATAATCCTAATTGCATCACCTCTATAGGTGATAATGGCTGAATAATATTTTGAGTCAATTTTCCCTATACATAAATATCTACTCTCATCTATAAAATTTAGCTCAACCATCAGTAGATTTGAATCGCTCCATAATCTTTGAGCTTTTATGAAATCTATTCCGTGTTTTACTGCATTGGTATCAGATTTATTTGTATCATATTCAAATTGCATACCAATATTATACCATTATTATTTAATTTATACGCCATCAAAGCAAGCTATGATTGGTTTTATGGATTGCTTCGTCATTTCATTCCTCGCAATGACGAAAATGTCACTGCGAGGAGCTTGCGACGCGGCAGTCTACTTTAGATATTTCAAATAGAGTAGCTCTGTATAGTATGGGGATTTTAGTGCCTCTTCTAGGCTATCATTGTAATCTTTTATTTGTGGTAAAATTTGTATAAGCAGGTTTTTATATGGCGGTAGAGAGTTTATAACCACATCCCACACT
The DNA here is from genome assembly GCA_964650175.1 of uncultured Campylobacterales bacterium. Taxonomy (GTDB): domain Bacteria; phylum Campylobacterota; class Campylobacteria; order Campylobacterales; family Sulfurimonadaceae; genus CAZYTC01. The sequence continues at coordinate 53,656 of CAZYTC010000009.1, forward strand.
ATATATGGGCTTACGCCTCTGTAGTTGTGAGAGATTTTATCTCTCATTTTAGATATTTCACTCCAGTTGAATATAAAATCCTCTTTTATCTCATCGCTGATTTTTTTATTCTCTTCACCTATTGCGATAAGCAGATTGGTAACAGCATTAAAATATAGTTGTTTTTCACTCTCATAAAACTCTTCATCATCGCTAAAATCTTTTGTATAGATAGATATCTTCTCTATCGCCTCTAATATAGTAAAAATATATATGAGATTTTTATCACTATACATAGATTATATCTTTTAGTGCTTTTCTCTTTATGAGAGGGTTCATATATTTTAGATTTACCAGCTCTATCTCGCGGTTAAATCTCTTTTTTAGTTCATCTTCTATAGTTAGAAGCTGTGATAAGGTCAAATCTTTTGTAGATGTTTCATAAGCTATATCTATATCGCTATGCTCACTATTTTTATCTACTGCAAAACTACCAAATAAACCAATCGTTTTGATATTAAATCTATCTAAAAAGTCTAGTTTTTTCTCTGATAGATAGTCGATAATGGTACTCTTTTTTAGATTTTGCATAGTGTGCTCCTGATAGTTTATAATTATAGCATAATTGGTGATTTGTGCATTGCCACGGCTTATTATATTACGCCATCGGAACAAGTTGTGATTGGTTTTGTGGATTGCTTCGTCATTTCATTCCTCGCAATGACAATGGGTGCTCGCAATGACAATGTTTCCGTCACTGCGAGGAGCATAGCGACGCGGCAGTCTACTGTGATGGATTGCCACGCTACGCTCGCAATGACGAGGTGGTTAGTGAATAGTGATTGGTTATTAGTTTTTCAAAATAGTACTAGAGATTTTTTAGATAAGCATTGATAATCCGAGGGGTGATTAGTCCCTCGTTTTTGATTAGTACAGATACAGTGCAAAGACCATCAGCACTAAAAAGATTATCAATATTTTGGGTGGCAAATGTATTTCTCCTTTCATTAGCAAACTACCCACTCCGCCCTACCACCGAAAAAATCGGCAAAAAAAAAGCAGAGACTCTAAAGTCTCTGCTATTAGTAACTATCCGATAATCAGTCGGAAGGAGTAATACATTTGTCCCAACTGATATTATACCATAATTATTTAATTTATACGCCATCAAAGCAAGCTATGGTTGGCTTTGTGGATTGCCACGGCTTATTATATTACGCCATCGGAACAGGGAGATGGATTGCTTCGTCATTTCATTCCTCGCAATGACGGGAGGGGTGCTCGCAATGACAAGGTGTTTAGTGATTAAATTGTGTGTAGTGTATGTGGATTGTGATGAACTACCGAGAGAGTCTCGGTAGTGAGTAGCGGTTAGGCTAAGTGGTTATTACCAAACTACGTTTGAACCACCAAAGTTATAATCTTTTGAACCATCATCTTCAACTAAACCATTTGCTTTAGCTTTTGTTTCTACAAGCGTAAGAACTGCATCTGGACAATCTCCACCGCCTGTTCCACTAGTTATAAGTTCTAGTGTAATATTACCATCTGTGCTATCACCATTTTGTGTCAATGAAAAACATTTAACTGAATTTTCTGCTTGTTCGAATGACTCATCCGTAATATCTCCACGAGCCGTATACTCAGCACCTAGATTTTGGATAACTTGTGCAGCATTTGTTAGCTCTGCTGATACTTTTGCATCATCACGAGTTGCAGCTAGTTTTGGGAT
>CAZYTC010000010.1:0-6894 GCA_964650175.1 uncultured Campylobacterales bacterium
TAAGTCCTTCCATAAAAAGCCCTTGATTTGGATTATCAAGTTTTATCTCTTTTCTTTTTTCTCCATCATCCAGTATAAATGTACAAGAACCTTTTACTGCAATTGCAATTTGTTTAAGATATAAATGAGCATGAAAACCTCTTTCTACTCCCTCTTTTGTATCAAAAATATAATAAACCCTTTTTATCTCAAATGGTGTATTATATCCTTGCTCTATTGCTATTAAAGATCCTCTTTCATCTCCTAAGGTTTTGAAATTTATTAGCTTATACTTTTTCAATATAAATCTTTCATAATTTATTATGTAACAATTTTGTATTTAATCTATCTATATTAATTATATTTTTAAAATAATCATTATTTTTAAATCCAATATACAATGTAATAAACAATAGCTTTCTAATACTACTTTGCATATCAATTTCTATTTTAATATTATATCTATCTATAGCATTTTGAGTCAAGATTTTTATTAAATCTTTACCATAAATCTCTATATCTTTTTTTGTATATCCAAAAAGTTCAATATTTTCAAAAAAATTATGATAGTGATTTCTTATACTTTCAGAAAATTGCTTAATAGTGATACTTTTATTTAAATGCAAATTTAGAGGAATGCAGGCTATATTATAGGAATTTAATATAAGAACCTGAGCTAAAGATATTTCAACTTTATTTTTACTAAAATTACCCAATAGTACTTGTAAATTTATAAAAATATCTTTTATATTTTTTATTTCTACTAAATTTAAATTGCTATGTTGAAACTTATTTTTTATCTCTTTTATTGAATTCTTATCAAAATATAAAGCCTTAAAATCATACTCTGGAAAATCTTTTATTATTTCATTTATGTACTCTACAAACTCCTCATCTTCCATATTTTCTTTGGTAGCTAAAAAACCTACACAATTTGGTTTATACATATTTTTTAGCTCTTCATAGTTAGCAGTTTCTAGGGACTCTAGGAATTTAGCTTCGTTATATTTATCCGCACTCATAAATCCATGGAGTGGTAGACCCATTGGGATGATGCCTGTGGTTTTTTCTCGTACGCTGATTTGATAGATGCCATTGTTGAAATATTTAGCAGGTATAGTGAGGCTAAAATTACCAGTTTTATTGCTATTTTCGCTCGATATATGGGTGATGGTTTTTACCACTTCACCATCGACTATTAGCTCTAGCAGAAATTCACTGTGCTCTCTGGTGTAGTCATAAAATTGCCCTGTGATGGTGGTGAAATCATCGCTAGTTTTTGCACTATGTACAAACTGGCTCTGTGAGCCACGACGCTCTATCGCCACTAGTTCTGCTTCCATAATACCAGCTAGTGCAAATAGCCAGTGTTTATGCATATGAATCCAGTCTATCATTTTGAGCTTTTTATCATCATTGCTGTGTATCGGACGCACCTGTATTCTGGCGATTTCTAGCTCATGATGTACGATGAGAGCCTGCGTAGCATCTATAAAGATATCTGTAAATTCCTCAGTATCAAACGCCGCCTTTAGCTCATCTATCTCGCCCATCAGTGCCGCTATGGCATCATAATCTGGTTTGTCTAGATTTTTATCTGCTTTTATCGACTCTAGATGCTCTGACATCGTCGCTACTTTTTCAAACAGCTCTGCGGTCTGTTTTTGATAGCGTTTTGCGAAATCTCTCATGCGAGCGATTCTCTCTATTGCTGTAGCTCTGTTTTTTTGCATCGTGCTACTGTCTGGATACTCTAGCTCTATTGGTTTTTTGATGAAATTTTTATCGATATATCTCTCTATCGCTTCGCTAAAAGATATCTCTAATGCTCCAGCTATCTGTGCACCACCCTCTGTGGCATCGATAGTAGTAGTGCCTTTTTGATTTGCATCATATATATCACGCTCGAAAAAGTTTCTAAACATATTCCAAATCACACTAGTTCTGACGCTTCCGTCTCCGCCATATGCTCTCACATAAAAATCTGAATCTTTTTGTGCTGTAGAGCCTATAACATGACCTTCACTGTGGGATATCCCGCTATCGCTAAATGCTAAATCTTGACCGATGAGGATTATGGTTTTAAATCCAGAGTGAAATGCTATCTCATACGCCATATTAGCAGCTGACATACCGATACCTAAGTATCCATAATCATCTAGAGTTGAGTGTCTAGTGTAGCCAAATGGTCGCATGCTCAGCTGTAGTGTGCCACTACCGACGGACTCTATGAGAGCAGGATGGGCGATAGTTGGCATCGCACAGATGATTCCCTGCTTGAACTCTTCACTGGTTTTTTTATAAAACTCTGCTGTGAGTGCTACTCGCTCTATCGATGTAACAATATCAGGTTTGATGTTGTGTCGCTCTAGTATTGGCAAGCTTGCATCTACAGATATAAGTGTGGCACTAGTGGCAATCTCTTTTAGTAGCGGTAGCTGTTTAGCTAGAGATGGACCTGTGGAGATTACTATCGCCACATCTGTATTTTTAGCCTTTTTAATCAGCTCTACTAGTGTTGGCGTCGTGGCCATCTGCTCTATGTTGGCTAGATGCCACTCTAGACCGATAAGTGCGTCCATGCTATCATTTCCTAGCCCCGTGATAACATGCTCTATTGCACGGATAAAATCACGGCTACTAGCCATAACCTGCTCGCTATAATGATCAGAATAATATGGGATATTTATCTCTAGATGAAAGGTTTTTGCAAAAACCTTGATATCTCTGTGTCCTGCGATATCTACAGCGGTTGAGAAATTTATATCATCAGATAGTAGCAATATTAGTCGGTATCGCTCTATTTCACTACTAAAATCCATCAGATTTAATGCTACATATAGTAGCTCGATTTCAGGCTCTATCACTATGATTTTAGTGTGATTTTTGTTTTGTAGTAGCAGTTTTACAAACAGAGCATTTGCGATACCATAGATATATAGCACTGGGTAGCGATTATATGATTTTTCAAACTCATCTAGCTGTGTGGTAACTGCCTCTAGCGGGTTGTTATCATAAAATATAGCGTCGTGAGTATGGTCTAATATATTTATATTCAGGGCATCTTTGGGGTCTACAAAAACTTCAAACCGCTCATTTGTTTTTATCTCGACTAGCTTTGCGGCTAGTTTAGGGTTGGTTTGTATTAGTTTTGATATATTTTTCTTAAATATTCCCAAATTTACTCCCTTTTGCTGTCGCTATTATATCGACAAAATAGTAATAATATTAATCGCACTTTTGATATACTATGAAAAAGAGATAAAGATACTATTATGAAAGTTACATTAAATCATTATACGCCACTTTTGATATGCTCTGATGCTATACGCACTTGCTGGCAAAGTTTTGATAAAAGCGATGGTGGCGGTGAGAGCGATAAAGCACTCATAGATAGAGTAGGTAATAAATTTAAACACGCCTCCACTCTAGAGCATCTGGCATATAATTTTTATATAGAGGGTGTTAGTCGTGCACTGTTACAGGAGTTAGCAAGACATAGAGTGGCAAGTTTGTCTGTTAAATCTACTCGTTATACGCTAAAAGAGCTCAAAGATGAAGAGCCCTTTAACATAGAATCAAAAGATAGAGCAGGTAAATATCTAGTCTATAGTGATGTTGATATTGTAGATGAGATGAGCATAAAAGCTCTAGAGAATCTACGAATTGTGCTAAATAACGGTGTGAGTAATGATAGAGCTAAATATTGTCTACCAGAGAGCTATAAAACAGAGCTCACATGGACTATAAATGCTAGAAGTCTTCAAAACTTTATATCTCTACGAAGTGATAAATCAGCACTATGGGAGATTAGAGAGCTAGCGTATATGCTATTTGAGACTTTACCAGAAGAGCATAAATATATATTCAAAGATTTCGTATATGAGGAGATGAGATGAGAGCTGTAATTTATAGTAGTATGATACTATTTTTGCTAGGGTGTAGTGCAAATGAGATGGTGATAAATGGTTTAGTCTGTCCACCAAACAAAGATCGTGATAGTGTTCGAGCTGATTTTAATGAGTGTCAAGTATATGATATCGATGCGGCTTCTACTGCTTCTATCTCTCCATTAAAGCGAGAGCAACAAGAGTGTATGAGCGAAAAAGGCTACAAAGTAGCAGAGTAGTTCTCTATAGCGTAATGCTATAGAGTTTGATTGACTATTTTAGAGCCGCTTTTGCTTGTGCAACTACTGCACTAAACGCTGCCGCATCATTCATAGCCATATCAGCAAGAATTTTACGATCTAGTTCGATGCCAGATTTTTTCAAACCATTTATAAATGTTGAGTAGCTCATACCATTTAGTCTACAAGCTGCATTTATACGGATAATCCATAGTTTTCTGAAATCTCTTTTTTTCTGTCTTCTATCACGGTAAGCATATACTAATGATCTCTCTAGTTGCTCTTTAGCTTTTCTAAAGTGCTTTCTACGACCACTGTAAAAACCGCGTGCTAGTTTTAAAATCTTTTTGTGTCTACGGCGTCTAACAACACCTGTTTTAACTCTTGGCATTTTTTTCCTTTCTTTACCTACTGCATCTAAATTTTAATGAGAAGGTGCCACTTTGTGGACTTGCCCAGACTATCTGGAGGGGTTGGCTATTTAGCCTACTATCATCTTTCTGACATTTTTAGCATCCGCTTCGTGAACCACTTTTGGAGTGTTTTGCTTGCGTCTAGTATCAGCGTCTTGTTTTGTTAAAATGTGACTTCTAAATGCTGCTCCGCGTTTAATTTGCCCATTTTTTTTCACTTTAAAGCGCTTTACAGCACCTTTTACCGATTTCATTTTTGGCATCGACTAGTCCTTTCGTAAAATTTCTCTAAATGAGGGTGGCATTATATCATAAAAATGTTTAAAGATTGGTTAGTGTTTAGTGGGTGGTGAGTAGTGAATAGTTGTTGGTTTTGCGTCATTGCGATGAGTATAGCGAAGAAGCAATCCACTCTGTTGCCAGTTTTCAGTATGGACTGCCACGACCCTAAAGGGTCTCGCAGTGACAAAAATCAGTCATCACGAGTGTAGCGAAGTAATCAACTCCGTTATCTGTTATCTGTATGGACTGCCACGCTTCGCTCGCAGTGACGAAATAGTCATTGCAAGTGGCGATTTGCTAAATTTATTGTAGCAATTTTAACATATTCTTAGAGAAATGTCCCTTGTAGCTTACGCTACTTTATTAAACTACTGAAGTAGTTTTAGAACATTCTGCTGAACAGCGTTTGCTTGGCTCATCGCGTAGCTTCCTGATTGAGCCAATATATTATATTTAGAAAAGTTAGCACTCTCTGCTGCAAAATCGACATCTCTAATTTGAGATTCAGCAGATTTAACATTTACTTGCGTAACTGAGATATTGTTTACAGTTGAAACAAGAGCGTTTTGAACTGAACCTAAATCGGCTCTGATTTGATCTAGTCGCTGCAGCGCAGAGTCCGCTACGGTCATCATACTCATAGCACCGCGGAGAGTGGTTACGCCTGCTGCTTGAGTTGCATCCATATTTAGAGCGTTTTCATTTGCAAAAAATCCCATCGCACTTGCGAAATCTTTTGATATTGGTCCACCTAAACTACGCAAGTTTACAGTAGCTTCTGCAGAGCCATCTAGTGCATCTGTGATTGTGCCATTGTCATCTGATATGATAATATCAGCTGCACCAACTCTAGTTAGAGTAAGTCGTCCAGCATTAAAATCACCACTATCAAGCCCTATAACATCTGAAAAATCACCCGCTCCAGATATTTGAATAGCTCTACCATCACGACTAGTTAGCACCAGACGACCTAGATTGTCAGTCGATGCCTCTACTCCTGTAGTGTCTTTGTGAGTGTTTATAGCCGCAACTAATACGCCTTTTGCATCATTTGGATCATTTACTGTAATATTTCCGATTACAACATTATTAATTGTCAGCCCAGTTACAGCACCAGTTCCTATCGCATCCGCACCAGTAGATACAACCTGATAGCTAGCTTTGATTCCGCCTAGTAAATCAGAGTTTTTATTTATAACCTCTGCTAAAACACCGATACCAGTCCCAGCACCGCTTGAGATTTTTACAGACTCTAGCGTCACATCTCGCACACCATCTACATTTGTAAATGTTAGCTGTGCTATACCGCTTGCAGTGATATTTGCTGATGTCTCAAATCTTGCATTACCGATTTTATCAGAACTTGTAGCACCGATAGATGCTGATACTGATTGGTTAGAGTATGCACCTACTTGGAACTCTTTGTTAGTAAAAGAGCCTGATAGTAGCGATTGGCCATTAAATGATGTGGTGCTTGCGATACTATCTAGTGACTCCATAAGTCGTTTGATATCTGATTGCAGAGCGTTTCTAGATTGTGCTGATTGACCATCTTGAGCTGCTTGTGTTGCTTTTACTTTTATAGTATCTAATATTTTTAACTGCTCATCCATCGCTTTATCGGCGATTTGGATAATACTGATGGCATCATTTGCATTTGCAATCGCTTGACCTAGAGCACTTGCTTGAGAGCGGAGGCTATCTGCGATACTCATCCCAGATGCATCATCTGCTGCTGTGTTAATTCTCAGACCCGATGAGAGTTTAGATAGTGAGTTATCTAAATTACGGTTGTTTACCATAGCACTAGTGTGTGCATTTAGTGAGGCTATATTTGTGTTTATACGAAAACCCATAGTTATTCCTTTTGGAAATTTTCAAGTGTTATGGGTATAAAGCAATAGTTGTTCCAAGTGTTGGTTAATGGTGATTAGTATGTAGTGATTAGTTTGAGTTTATTTGATTGTTGTGGCGAGTATTTGAGTTATAGTAGAGTGCCACGGTAGCAAAAGCTACCTCGCAGTGACGAGATTGTCATTGCGAGCGAAGCGTGGCAATCTAGCTAGACTATTGTAGTAGTCTTAGAACATT
>CAZYTC010000010.1:6994-48944 GCA_964650175.1 uncultured Campylobacterales bacterium
TGTTGAACAGCGTTCGCTTGGCTCATCGCGTAGCTACCAGATTGAGCTAGGATGTTGAATTTAGAGAAGTTTGCACTCTCTGCAGCGAAATCGACATCTCTGATTTGAGACTCAGCTGCTTTAACATTTACTTGTGTAACTGAGATGTTATTCACAGTTGAAACAAGAGCATTTTGAACAGAACCTAAGTCTGATCTAACTTGGTCTAGTCTAGAAATCGCAGAGTCAGCGATAGTCATCATGCTCATCGCACCTTTTAGAGTAGTTACACCAGCACCTTGATCGCTAGTCATATTGATAGCGTTATCGTTTGCAAAGAATCCCATAGCACTTGCAGTGTCTTTATCTACAGTTCCAGCCATACTTCTTAGGTTTGTTGTAGCTTCTGCCGAACCACCTATCGCTGTTTGTACTGAACCACTACCACTAACGATAATATCAGCTGCACCTACTCTAGTTAGAGTTAGACGACCACCGTTGAAATCTTTATCACTGCTACCTATTTTAGCTACAGTGCTTAGACCTGTACCAGAGATTTTTACAGCTCTACCATCACGGCTAGTTAGAACTAGGTGACCACGGCTATCTGTAGATGCTTCAACACCCGTTGTATCTTTGTGAGTGTTGATAGCTGCTACTAGAACACCTTTATTATCATTTGCATCTTCTACTTTTATAGAACCAATATTAACACCGTTAATAGTAAGTCCTGTGATAGTACCAGAAGCAACAGCAGCACTACCAGTTGATACAACTTGATAGCTTGCTTTGATACCTCCTAGCATATCAGAGTTTTTGTTTATAACTTCTGCTAAAACACCGATACCTTCACCAGCATTTTCACCTATTTTTACAGCTTCTAGAGTAAAGTTGTTTACGCCATCCACATTTGTAAATGTTAGTGATGTTGTAGCAGCTGCAGTAATTTTTGCAGTTGTTTCAAAACGAGCATTACCGATTTTATCAGAACTCGTAGCACCTACTGATACAGTTACTGATTGGTTAGAGTATGCACCAACTTGGAACTCTTTGTTTGTAAAAGAACCTGCTAGTAGTGACTGACCGTTAAACGATGTTGTACTAGCGATATTATCTAGTGACTCCATAAGTCGTTTGATGTCCGCTTGTAGAGCATTTCTAGATTGTGCTGATTGACCATCTTGAGCCGCTTGAGTAGCTTTTACTTTGATAGTGTCAAGTATTTTTAGTTGCTCATCCATCGCTTTATCAGCGATTTGAATCATACTGATACCGTCGTTTGCATTTGCAATCGCTTGACCTAGAGCACTCGCTTGAGATCTAAGACTATCTGCGATACTCATACCAGAAGCATCATCTGCAGCTGTGTTAATTCTCAGACCTGATGATAGTTTTGATAGAGAGTTATCTAGATTACGGTTGTTAATCATTGAACTCGTGTGAGCGTTCATCGCAGCGATGTTTGTATTAATTCTAAAACCCATTGTAAATCCTTTTGTGAGCTATTTGGCTCGTTTGTATATTTGGCGTCCTTGCCTTATGCAAACTATATCGGAAGATTGATTAAAAAACTTTAATGAATTTTGTAAAATTTTACAATTATTTTATATTTTGATAATTTTTTGTTACACTTGCGAAATTAAAACTATATTATATAGCACTACGAGTGACTATAAAATCATATTTAGGATAGAGTTTGAAGCTAATAATAGTGGAGTCTCCAGCAAAAGCAAAGACTATAAAAAACTTTTTAGACAAAGATTATGAGGTGATAGCCTCAAAGGGTCACATTAGAGATTTACCAAAGAGCCGTTTTGGGCTAAAGATAGAAAATGATACGATTATTCCAGATTATCAAGTGAGCTCTGATAGTAGTGCTACGGTAAAGCAGATACAAGATTTAGCCAAAAAAGCAGAGCAGATATATATCGCGACGGATGAGGATAGAGAGGGTGAGGCGATAGGGTGGCATATAGCTCACGCTATTAAAAAAGACCCAGCTTCGCTGCCTAGAATCGTGTTTCATGAGATTACAAAGAGTGCGATTTTGCACTCACTAGAAAATCCACGAGCCATAGATATGGATAGGGTAGATGCACAGCAAGCAAGGCGGATATTAGATAGAATAGTGGGGTATAAACTCTCTCCACTACTAGCAAACAAGATTCAAAAAGGGCTAAGTGCAGGGCGTGTGCAATCATCGACGCTAAAAATCGTAGTAGATAAAGAGCGAGAGATAAAAGCGTTTGTGCCACAAGAGTATTGGAGTATCGATACTATATTTAAAAGCGATATCGACTCTACTCTCATAGAGTTTGATGGAGAGAAAATCGAAAAACTCTCTATAAAAGATGAAGCAACCGCAAAAAATATCACAGATGTTGTAAAATCGACAGAATTTATCATTGGTGATATAGAGAAAAAGGAGCGAAAAAGCTCCACTCCTCCACCATTTATGACCTCAACTCTGCAACAAACTGCGAGCTCTCAGCTAGGTTTTTCTCCTAAAAAGACAATGATGGTAGCTCAATCGCTATATGAGGGGGTTAAAACTCCTGTTGGTGTCAGTGGGGTTATCACATATATGAGAACAGACTCACTAAATCTAGCAAGCGAAGCGATAAATGCAGTGCGAGATGTGATTGAGCGAGATTATGGTAAAAAATATCTGCCGACAAAGGCTAAATATTATACTAAAACCGCAAAAGGAGCTCAAGAGGCTCATGAGGCAATCCGCCCAACAATGCTAGATTTTACACCTCAAATAGCTGCTGGATTTTTAAAACCTGATGAGCTAAAACTATATAGACTCATATATAATAGATTTTTGGCGTGTCAGATGAATGATGCACTATTTGAGCAACAAAGCATACTATTTGTAGGAGATAGAGCTAGATATAAAGCAACAGGGCGAAAGCTACTGTTTGATGGATTTTATAAAGTTTTAGGCGATGATGGCAAAGATAAACTGCTTCCAGAGCTAAAATCTGGCGAAAAGATAGAGATTCAATCCATAAAGCCAGAGCAACATTTCACTGAGCCTCCAGCACGCTATAGTGAGGCGAGCCTCATTAAAAAGCTAGAGTCTGAGGGGATAGGTAGACCATCTACATATGCTCCAACTATTACGACGCTACAATCTAGAAACTATATAGAGATAGAAAAACGCTCGATAATTCCAACAGAGATAGCTTTTACTGTGACAGAGCTACTAGAAGAGCACTTTAATGAGATAGTAGATGCTGGATTTACTGCATCTATGGAAGAGACGCTGGATGAGATTAGCGAAAGCGGTAAATCGTGGCATAAGATTTTACTAGATTTTTATCACCCTTTTATAGCAAAAATAGAATCAGGCAAGAGTGAAATAAAATCGCTAAAAGTAGTAAAACCAATAGGGCGAGATTGTCCACAGTGTGGTAGCGAGCTGCTGCAGCGTTCTGGGAGATTTGGAGAGTTTATCGCATGTAGTGGATTTCCAAAGTGTAAATATACAGAGCAGATAGAGGGCGATGAGCCAAAGGCTGAGGCGACGGCAACGGATGAGAAGTGTGAGAAATGTGGCAGCGATATGGTGATAAAACGAGGGCGAAATGGTGAGTTTTTAGCCTGCAGTGCCTATCCAAAATGTAAAAATACAAAAAGCATAGCGACAGAGTCAAAAACATCTGATAAGCCATGTCCTGAGTGTGGCGGAAAGCTACTGTGGAAGCAGTCGCGTAGAGGGGCTTTTTGGGGTTGTGAGGGTTATCCAAAATGTACATTTATATCCAAATTTGAACCATCTGATAAAAGATGCGAAAAAGATGGTTGTGGCGGAGTACTTGTAGAGCGAATATTTAGAAACAAAGAGATTTATGAGTGTTTAAAATGTAAGGATAGAACCCCACGAGAGTAGTATGAAAATCGCGATTTTATCTGATAGTCATAGGGATGTAGATTCAACCAAAAAAGCTCTAGATATTCTAGTGGCTGATGGGGCGGAGTTTATTATCCATGCGGGCGATATTGTAAGTAGAGAGAATCTAGAACTACTAAAAAATAGCACTCTGCGATATATTGCAGTCTATGGTAATAATGATAGAGCACTACTAGAGTATCAAAATGAGTATAATCTGGTGGTGGAGCCATACTATTTTATTCTTGCGGGGCTAAAGTTTAAGCTAATGCATCTGCCATTTTATATGAATAGTGATGTGGATGTGGTGATTTATGGGCACACTCATATAGGTGATGTGAGGATAGAAAATAGTACGCTTTATCTAAATAGTGGCGAGATTTGTGCTAGAGAGAGACCATTCTCTACTGCGATGATGCTCTATATTACAGATGATGAGTTTGTAGTAACTCAATATGAGAGAGCGATTGAGCAAAATGAGTTTAAAAAAAGCGTGAGTAAATTTAAGAGGGATTTTAATGAGTAAAAAGATTTTTTTATGCTCGATATCAAATATAAATAGCGGAACATGTAGTGAAGATTGTAAGTTTTGCTCACAAAGTGTGAGATATAAAGCTGATATAGAGCGATATAAGCAAAAACCGATAGAGAAAATCATACAAGAAGCAAAAACGATGGAATCACTCGGGGCACTTGGATTTTGTCTGGTAACCGCCCACAAGGGACTTGATGATAAGGTTTTAGAGTTTGTCTGTAGCGTTGCAGCTGAGGTTAAAAAAGCTGCACCCGCACTTCGTCTAATCGCCTGTAATGGTACAGCGAGCATAGAGCAGCTACGAGAGCTACAAAGCGTAGGGATAGATGCCTATAATCATAACCTAGAGACGAGCCGTGAGTTCTATCCATCTATATGTACTACTCATGAGTGGAGTGATAGATATGAGACATGTGAGAATGTAAATAGTGTAGGGCTAAAGCTCATAAGCGGTGGAATTTTTGGGCTAGGAGAGAGTGATGATGATAGAGTTAGTATGTTAAAATCACTGCGTGAGCTGTCGCCATCATCGGCACCGCTAAATTTCTATCATCACAATAGTGCACTACCGCTAAAACCAAATCCACTCACAACTGATGAGGCACTAGGTTTAGTTAGATTATCTCGTAAAATGCTAGATACCACACAACGAATTATGATAGCAGGCGGACGCGAAGTTGTATTTGGTGATAGAGTCGATGAGGTGTTTGAAGCTGGGGCAAATAGCATAGTGATAGGCGATTATCTAACAACAAGCGGACGCGAATCGCACAAAGATTTGCAGATGCTACAAGAGTTAGGATTTAATATTGCTACAAAAGCTGATGTAAAATGATATAATGCTTTGATGATTTAAATAGGGGAGGTAGATATGTCTCAATCTGTATTATTAGCAGTAGCTCGCTCTTCGATAGAAGAGGTTTTAAAAGCTGAAAATAGTATCAATAGAGCCGATTTAGTATCTAAATACCCTATTTTAGATGAGACAATCCAAACAGAGATAGCTATTTTTATAGATAATAAACTTCGTGGCGTAGCAAGTGATAGAGATAGCGAGCGTTCGCTACTAGAGTCTATTATCCATAATGCAAAATGTGCTGCATTTTTGGATGAGGATTATGAACCACTTACCACCACAGAGTATCTACACTCTACGATAAAACTAACAATCTACTCAAGCGATGGCGAGCTTAGTCACCAAAGCGAGCCTATAATTCATAATGTATAGATTAAATTAATAGATATTATTAAGATTTAAATTTTTTCTTTTGGGTATAATCGCACTTATATTTTATATGAGGTGACATTATGATAAAAAAAATCATCGCGTCTAGTGTTTTAGCAGCATCTGTTGTTAGTGCTAGTGACTATGCTTACGAAATTTCTCCAATGATTGGATACAACTGGAACTCAACTCACAAAGAGGGACATATTGACTATCCATTAACTTCAACTGGTGGTGTACATAACCATAACTTTTATGGTCTAGAAGCTCAATTTAACAATATTTTTGACACAATCAAGCCAGAAATCTCTGTACTATATGGTAGAGATAAAGCTGAGGGTGAAAATGGTAAATTTACAGGTGTTTTAACAACTCTAGTAAATGGTGTATATGAGTTTGGTACATTTGGAAATGGTACTCCGTTTGTAAAAGCGGGTGCGGGTTATCAGTGGTATACAAACACTCACTCAAAGAGCTATGATGGTATAGTTCTAGATGCAGGTTTAGGTCTAAAAGCAAAAATTACTGATGCTATAGCACTAAAACTAGAAGCACTATATATGCATAAATTTAATCGTCATAAAGAGACAGAAAATCACGCTCGTGTACACAATGTAGCTGCACTTGCGGGTCTATCATTTGCATTTGGTGCAAACGCAGCTCCAGTAGCTCCAGTTGTAGTAGCAGAGCCAGAAGTAAAAGCTGAGCCACAACCAGAAGCTAAACCAGAGCCGCAACCAGAACCAGCAGTAGCGGTAGTTCCAGCTGCTGCTCCTATGCTAGATTCTGATGGTGATGGTGTTTATGATGTATATGATAAATGTCCAGATACTCCAAAAGGTTTCAAAGTTGATAAAGATGGTTGTCCTATAAAAGCGACACTTCACCTAAACTTTAACTTTGACAAAACTACTATCACTGATGCTGATGGTATAGAAAAAGTAGATAATTTTGCAAATTTCCTAAAAGCTAGCCCAGCATATAAAGCTAACATCGTAGGTCACACAGACTCTATCGGTAAAGCAGCATATAACCAAACACTATCTGAAAAAAGAGCAGTGGTTGTAAAAGATATGCTAGTTGATCGTGGTGTTGATGCATCTAGACTTACTACAAGTGGTAAGGGTGCAAGCGAGCCAGTAGCTACAAACAAAACAAAAGAGGGTCGCGCAGAAAACCGTCGTATAGATGTTGATCTAAATAACTAATTGAGAGAGGTCTTTATTCCTCCTCTCTAAAGCTTCCTGCTTTACACCCACTCTTTGCAGTGGGTGGATTATCTCGCAAATAATAGATATCTTCTAGACACTGTTTTATAACTTTTGACTCTCGCACTAGTGGCAACATCAAATCATCTTTCTCATTTAGTGATAGCTTTGTGTTAAACAAAATAGTTTGCACCTTTGCATCTATATCTTTAATCGCATCTTCTAAATATTTTATCGAAACCATAACTTCTCTTTTTGCCAATTATAGCAGTTATTGCTTAGAAATATACTATCAGTATGGACACTCTTTTGGAGGTTTAGAGAAGTTTGGATTGGTTATAAATGAGTCATCTTGGAGTGCATGTAAAAAAGATATGATATGCCCTATCTCTATAGATGAGAGGTTTTTAATCTCTTTTATATCGTGTTTTATTATAGCATCACGCAAAGATTTAACACTACCATTATGCCAATATGGAGCAGTTAGAGAGACATTTCGCAAAGAAGGCGTGCGAAATTTATACTTATCAGAACTATTTTTCGTAATCTCATAGAGCCCTAAATCGCTATCAGTGCTATAGTTAGACTCTATAATATGAAAACTATCATCACTAAAAAGTGGTGCACTATGACAACTATTGCAATTTGCACTGCCAAAAAATAGCTCCTTGCCTATTTGAGCACTTTTAGTTGGAAGTAGAGTTTTGTTTTTTATAGATTTATCATAGATGGAGTTTTTGGATATAAGAGTTTTTTGAAAGCTCTCTAATGCGTGTGTGACGCTATCTAAATCTATGGCACCGCTACGCTTTGGAAATGATATCTTAAATAGTTTTTTATAACACTCGCTTTGACTAAGTCGTTTTGTAATCTCACCCTCATAGCCATTCATCCCCATCTCTATGGGATTTGTCCCTTTGATTGGTGCGTGTGCTTGCTCAGCTAAACCACTAAGGCTATTATCAGCCCAAGTGAGATTTTTAAACTCTGCGATGTTTGCTAGTGCAGGGACATTTCGTTTAGCAGGGTCTCCTAGTGCACCTGGATGCATAGCGTTTGTATCTGTAAATGCGTGTTTTTGCTCATGACAAGTCGCACAAGACATTGTTCCATTTATAGATAAATCTGCCTCATAAAATAGACGACGACCCAGCTCGATTTTAGCGTTTTCTATCTCAGCAGTAGTGAAGCTCTTTTGTGCAGATAAATCACAATAGAGTATAGCTACTGAAGCTATGGCACCAAATAGATATCTCATATTAATCTAGTTTAGTGACCAAAACCGCTGAAACAGAATCGCCACCAGCTGATAGCTGTAGTGTATAAACTCCAGCTTCTAGTGTGTAATCAACCATTTTTCTAATACCGCTATTTTCTGGACCATGACCATGTTTTATAGATTTTGCACTCTTATCATCTTTTACTAAATCTATCCACGAGCCATTTGCTAAAGCAACTCTATAGTTTCCAGCCTCTTTTATCTCTACTTGAAATAATCCGCCATAACTAACAGTGCCACCCTCATTTGTGGGGCGTATTTTATACTCTATTTTAGGCGTGTTGATTAGCCCAACTAGCGAAGTTGTACCTACTTTTAATGTAGCTTTTGATAGTTCATTTGGGTTTGAAGCAGAGCTTACAAAAGATGTAGACTCCCAACTTTTTAGCTCTGATGGAAGCTGAGCGGCTTGTGCAAATAGTACACCAGCTACAAATAGCGTCATAACAATCTTTTTCATTCTATTCCTTTGTAATATGCGTTATAACATAAAAGATATAATGAATTATATATCGATAAACTTAATTTTATATAATGAGAATTTAATCAAATAGTTGTGGTTGTAGTGATTTTATTTTGTAGCTTTTTCTATGTATATCAGAGTATCCATAGTGTTTAATCGCCTCTATGTGTGATTTGCTCCCATAGCCTTTGTGCGATTTGAATCCATAATCTGGATAGATTTTATCATACTCTATCATCTCTTTATCTTTGGATACTTTTGCTAGAATCGATGCAGCAGAGATAGAGGCTAATTTATCATCGCCTTTTATGAGTGTAGTTATACCTTTTACGCCAAAAGAGCTATTACCATCAAAAATATACTCATCTGCATTTAGTGACTCTTTTATCTCATTTAGTCCCATCGATAGGCATTTGCTAAGCCCTAGTTCATCGACTAAAATATTAGAAAATGAGCATATTTTATAGCTAGAGTTAGCAATGATTATCTCATATAGTTGCTCTCGTTTTTTAGGGGTGAGTTTTTTAGAATCAGCTAGTTCGTCTATATCACACTGCAGTATCACACCAGCCATAAACAGCCCTCCCGCAAGCGTTCCGCGCCCCGCTTCATCAATGCCACAAATTACTCTAGCGATAGTGCCCACCTCTGTAGTGATATTAGCTCGATTTTTGCCATAGGGTGCGATAAAAATGATTCACTATTCATAGTCACTATAGTTATGGAGGTGATGCCATAGCTAAATATGCTCGACTCTAGTGATTGTATCTTTTTATAAATCTCCCGTTCATCAGCAAACGCAGATACTATTATAGCATTAGATGCTGATGGGATATAAAAATCAAACCCATCTATATAATAGAGTTCGATATTTTTTTTATAGAGCTCCAAAAATGCTATGTTTTCAAAAATCCTGCTAAAGTTTCTCTGGGTTGTTAGAGCATACTGAATAGCGATATCACATAGATATAGTTTTTTGGTTGCTGAGCTTTGAGCATATTTATCTAGTGCGATGATGTAGCCATAGTCGATTAACTCACTGAAGTATTGATATAGTTTATCTTTTGAGATTTTATGGTGTTGTTTGAGCCTCTCATATATATTATAGGCAGATATTTTTAGTGTTAGATTTTTAGCAACAGTCGCCATTATCGCCATTTTAATCTCAGAGAGTTTTGTCGATAGGGCTTGCTGGATATATCGCATTCTATTATAGTGGGCAGATTTTTGTACGCCTATTAGCCCGCCTAGCTGGATAAAGTTGCTAAATGATGAGTCATCATAGCGACTCTCAAATGCTAAAAACTCCTCATAATCTAGTGGCATCAGATGAATCTGCTCAAACTCATCACTGTAAGAGATATCAGAAGCTATGATTATTTGAGTGATGCTTGGCAGAGTGATTGAGGGATGATAGTTATCTAGTGCTAAAATCTCTATTTTATGCTCAGTGCAAAAACTCTCTAGCAACTCATTTAGCTCATCAATATCGATACGATAATCTAAACAATCTAGATATAGATAGGTAGATTTTTTAAATTTTAGGAGATAATTTTTAATCAGTGATGTTTTTCCACACTGAGTTATGCCAAAAATCGATGTATGGTTTTGTGATATATCATATTTTCTATCAATATAGCCACTATTTACTAAATCATATTTGTAGTACTCTTGTAAAAGATTATTCATAATAAAATTGTAGCATAAATTAATAGCTTCCTTATTAAAAGGAAACAAATTTATATAAAAAAGTGATTAGTAGCCCTAAAACACTTGAATAATGAGATATAAAAAGCTATAATTGCGAGCCTTATTTGGTCAGAGTAGATCTGATGAGTTCTTTATTTAAGGAAAATTAATGGAAAAAATTCGTTTAAAACTTAGAGCGTACGATCACAGAGTGTTAGATCGTTCAGTTGCTTCTATAGTTGAGGCTGTAAAGAGAACAGGTGCTGAAATTCGTGGCCCGATTCCTTTACCAACTAAGATTCGTAAATATACGGTTCTAAAATCACCACATGTGAACAAAGACTCAAGAGAGCAATTTGAGATCAGAATGCACGCAAGATTGATAGATATCGTATCGGCGACTCCAGACACAGTAGATTCACTAATGAAACTAGATCTGGCTCCAGAAGTGGATGTTGAAGTTCGCTCTATGGATAAGTAAGGAGTAGGTCGTGGAATTTATAGTTGAAAAAATCGGTATGAGCCGTACAATAGATGTTCCTAGCAAAGTTGTAACTCTTTTAAAAGTAAAAGATGCAAAAGTATGTGAAGTGAACGATGGCGTAGCACTAGTTGCATATAGCCAAGGAAAAGGGATGAATAAACCACTAGAGGGGCAACAAAAAAAATATAGCCTTTCTGCTGAGTTTAACAAATTTGTTACTCTAGAGGTAGCTAACACAGAAGCTGGTGATTTGGACATGGCTCCACTTGCAGAGGCTAAAAAAATTAAATCATCATTCAAAACAAAAGGGCGTGGTTTTACAGGTGTAATGAAACGCTGGAACTTTGGTGGTGGTCCAAATTCACATGGTCATAGATTCCATAGAACAAGTGGTGCTATCGGTAACCGTGAATGGCCAGGTCGTGTTCAAAAAGGACGCAAAATGGCTGGACAATATGGTAACGAGATGGTTACTGTGCAAAATGAGATAATGTCATACGATGCAGAAAATGGTGTATTGGTTGTAGTAGGCTCAATCCCAGGTGCAAACGGTGCATTAGGTCGTATAAAGGTGGTTAAATAATGGGTGCAATAGTACTAAATAACAATTTTGAAAAAGCATCTGAGCTTGCATTGCCAGAGAGCTTTAGTGGTATTAACCGCCACAACCTATACCTATATGTAAAATCATATCGCTCAGCAATGAGAGCTGATACAGCTTCATCTAAAACTCGTTCAGAAGTGAGCGGAAGCGGTAAAAAACCATGGGCTCAAAAAGGTCGTGGTGGTGCTCGTGCTGGTGATAAGAGATCTCCAATATGGGTAGGCGGTGCAGTAGTTCATGGTCCAAATACAGGTCGTAACTACAACCTAAAAGTAAACAAAAAACAGAAAAAACTTGCACTTAAATGTGCTCTAGATGCATTAGCATCAAGAGGTGCTCTATTTATCATCGATAATATAGAAGTAGCAAGCGGTAAAACTAAAGATGCAAAAGTTCTGTTTGATAAACTAAATGTGCGTGATGCACTTTTTGTAAAACAGATTCTAGATGAGAAAACTTATCTAGCATTTAGAAACATCTCTAATACTTACCTAGTAGAAGAGAATGAACTCAACGCCTTTTTGGCTGCGACATATCGTTCGGTAGTAATCGAAAAAGCGGTATGGGAAAATTTGAGTAAAGAGAGCTAAGATGGCAGATATTACAGATATCAAATCGATACTATATACAGAGAAGACTCTAGGTCTTCAAGAAGATGGTGTAATCGTAGTTCAAACTTCTCCAAGAATGACTAAGAGTGCACTAAAAGAGGTGTTTAGAGAGTATTTTGGAATAGTTCCATCTCGTGTAAACTCGCTAAACCAAGACGGAAAAATAAAAAGATTCCGTGGTATGACTGGTAAACAAAATGATTTCAAAAAATTCTATGTGAAGTTACCAGAGGGTACTCAAATAGATAGCTTGGCGGTGTAGTATGGCGATAAAAGTATATAAACCAGTAACACCAGGTAGAAGATTTTTTACAAATGTAAGCAGTGCTGATATTACAGCAAAAGCTTCTGTTAGATCACTACTAATCAAGCTACCAGCACACGCAGGTAGAAATAACAATGGTCGCATCACTTCTAGACATAAAGAAGCGGGTGCTAAAAAACTATACCGTATTATTGATTTCAAAAGAAACAAATATGGCGTAGAGGGAAGCGTTGCTGCTATTGAGTATGATCCATACAGAAACTGCCGTATCGCACTAATCAACTATGCTGATGGTGATAAGAGATATATCTTGCAACCAAAAGGTCTAAGTGTTGGTGATAAAATTATGGCTGCAGAAGCAGGTCTGGATGTTAAATCTGGTAATGCAATGAAGCTAAAAAATATCCCTGTTGGTACAACAATTCACAACATCGAGCTAAAACCTGGTAAAGGTGGTCAAATAGTTCGTTCAGCTGGTGGTTCTGCTCAGATTATGGGTAGAGAGGGTAAATATGTTTCAGTTAGACTTCCATCAAGTGAGATGAGATATGTTCTAGGTGAGTGTATGGCTACTATTGGTAGTGTTGGTAATGAAGAGTATATCAATATATCTCTAGGTAAAGCTGGTCGTGTTAGACATATGGGTATCCGTCCTCAAACTCGTGGTTCTGCGATGAACCCAATAGATCACCCACACGGTGGTGGTGAGGGTAAAAAGAACTCAGGTCGTCATCCAGTAACACCTTGGGGTAAACCGACTAAAGGTGCTAAGACTCGTAAGAAAAAAGCAAGTGATAAGCTAATTATTACTCGCCGTAAACCAAATGCTAAAAGGGTAGGCTAATCATGGCAAGATCAGTAAAAAAAGGTCCATTTATAGATGGTCACCTGTTAAAAAAAGTAACTGCTGCCAAAGAGACGAAGAGCAATAAGCCAATCAAAACTTGGTCACGCAGAAGTGTGATATTGCCAGATATGATTGGACTTACATTTAATGTTCATAATGGTCGTCAATTTGTGCCAGTATTTGTAACTGAAAATCATATCGGTTATAAACTTGGTGAGTTTGCACCAACTCGTACATTCAAGGGTCACAAAGGCTCAGTACAAAAGAAAATTGGTAAATAGGAGATAATATGGCAAGAGCATTATTAAGATTCGTTCGTGTTTCTCCTATTAAATCGCGTCTAGTTGCACGCGAGATCCAAGGGATGAACGCTGAAGAGGCGATAGCAGCATTAGAGTTTACTCCAAATAAAGCTGCAAAGATTATTGCAAAAGTTGTAGCTTCTGCAGTAGCAAACAGTGGAAATGATGCGTCTGATTGTGTAATCACATCATGTCGTGTTGATGCGGGTCCAGTTCTAAAGAGATTTAGACCTCGTGCTCGTGGTAGTGCATCAGGTATTAGAAAACCTACAGCACACATCTTAGTAGAAGTAGAGGGTAAATAATTATGGGTCAAAAAGTTAATCCTATTGGACTTCGTCTAGGTATTAACCGCAACTGGGAATCTAGATGGTTTCCTAACTTTAAAACAGCGGCTAGTTCACTAGGTGAAGATCACAAAATTAGAACTTTCCTAAAAAAAGAGCTCTACTATGCTGGTGTTAGCAATATAGTAATCGAAAGAACTGCAAAGAGACTTCGTGTAACTATTATAGCTGCACGCCCAGGTATCATCATCGGTAAAAAAGGTGCTGATATAGAGAAAATCAAAAACTCACTTCAAAAACTAATCGGTAGAGAAGTTGCAGTTAATATTAAAGAAGAGAAGCGTGCACAATCTTCAGCTCAACTAGTGGCTGAAAATGTTGCTACTCAACTTGAAAAGCGTGTTGCATTTAGACGCGCAATGAAAAAAGTTATGCAAAATGCACAACGCTCTGGTGCTAAAGGGATAAAAGTTTCAGTTTCTGGCCGTCTTGGTGGTGCTGAAATGGCTAGAACTGAGTGGTACCTAGAGGGTCGTGTTCCACTACATACACTAAGAGCAAAAATCGATTACGGTTTTGCAGAAGCTCATACTACTTATGGGATTATCGGTGTAAAAGTATGGATATTCAAAGGTGAAGTACTAACAAAAGGTATTCAACCTGAAGCAAAAGAAAATAAAGAAGAGGCAAGAGAAAATAAACCTCGTCGTCCTCGTCGAAAGGCTGAATAATCATGTTGATGCCAAGAAGAACGAAATATCGTAAGCAAATGAAAGGGCGTAACAGAGGTTACGCTAGCTCAGCTAATAAGCTAGACTTTGGAAACATCGGTTTCAAAGCTACTGAAGCTGGTAGAATCAACTCAAGACAAATCGAAGCGGCTCGTATCGCAGCGACTCGTCATATCAAAAGAAATGGAAAAATCTGGATTAGAGTATTCCCAGATAAACCACTTACTGCAAAACCTCTAGAAGTTCGTATGGGTAAAGGTAAAGGTGGTATCGATCAATGGGTTATGAATATTAAGCCAGGTCGTATAATTTTTGAGATGGGTGGTGTTGAAGAGGGACTTGCTCGTGAAGCACTAGCTCTTGCAATGCAAAAGCTTCCATTTAAAACAAAAATCGTAACAGCGGAGATGAGCAATGAAATATACTGATATAAGCTCTAAAAGCGTTGCTGATTTACAAAATATGCTCAAAGAGAAAAAAGTTGAGCTATTTACATTGAAAATCAAGCAAAAAATGATGCAATTAACAAACACTAGCGAGCTTCGTGCTGCTAAGAAAGATATTGCTCGAATAAACACTGCAATAACTGCAGCAAGGAGCTAACTATGACACACAAAAGAGAGATTCAAGGTATCGTAGTTAAAATAGCTGGTGATAAGACTGCGACTGTCGTTGTAGAGCGTCGTGTTATGCACCCAAGATACCACAAAACTGTAAAAAGATTTAAAAAATATCTAGTTCACGATGAGAAAAATGAGCTAGCTGTTGGTGATAAAGTAACTGCTATAGAGTGTAGACCACTATCAAAAACTAAATCTTTTAGACTCAAATCATTTGAAAAAGGGGTAGAAGCATGATCCAAAGTTTTACCCGTCTTAATGTAGCTGATAACACAGGTGCAAAAGAGATAATGTGTATAAAAGTATTAGGCGGTTCAAAACGCCGATACGCTACAGTAGGTGATGTAATTGTTGCTTCTGTTAAAAAAGCAGCTCCTACTGGTAAAATCAAAAAAGGTGCTGTTGTAAAAGCTGTTATCGTTAGAACTCACAAAGAAGTTCAGCGCGAAAATGGCTCACTTATCCGTTTTGATGATAATGCAGCAGTAATTTTAGATAGCAAAAGAGAGCCAGTAGGTACTCGTATTTTTGGTCCAGTTGGTCGTGAAGTTCGTTATGCTGGATTTATGAAAATCGTTTCACTAGCTCCGGAGGTTGTGTGATGGCAAAGTTTAAATTCAAAAAAGGTGATATCGTAGAGGTTATCACTGGTGATGATAAAGGGACAAAAGCAGAGCTTTTACAAGTATTGCCAAAAAAGAACCAAGTGATTGTTAAGGGCGTTAAAGTTGCTAAAAAAGCAATCAAGCCTAGTGAGCAAAATCCACAAGGTGGTTTTGTAAGCAAAGAGATGCCAATAGATGCATCAAATGTTCGCAAAGTTGAGGCGTAATTATGGCAAGACTAAAAGATAAATATTTAGGGCTAAAACCTGAGTTACAAAAAAACCTAGGTATCGCAAATGTTATGGAGACTCCAGAGTTGGAAAAAGTTATCATCTCTGTTGGTTGTGGTTTTGCAATGAAAGATAATAAACTTATCCAAAACATTCAAGACACAATCAGTCTAATAGCAGGTCAAAGAGCAGCTATCGTAGATGCTAAAAAATCTGTAGCTGGCTTTAAAGTGCGTGAAGGTATGCCAGTTGGTGTAAAAGTTACACTTCGTGGTGCTAAAATGTATGAGTTTATGGACAAGCTAATTAGTATATCTCTTCCTCGTGTTAAAGACTTCCGTGGTATTCCACGCAACGGTTTTGATGGTAGAGGTAACTATAACTTTGGTATCACTGAGCAATTAGTTTTCCCTGAAGTTAATTATGATGATATTATGCAAATCCACGGTATGAATATTACGGTAGTAACATCTGCAAAATCTGATAAAGAGGCGTTTAAACTTCTAGAGATGCTAGGTATGCCGTTTGCAAAAGGGAGAGAGTAATGGCTAAAAAGTCAATGATCGCTAAAGCGGCTCGCAAACCAAAATTTGCAGTTCGCGGTTATACAAGATGTCAGATTTGTGGTCGTCCACAATCTGTACTTCGTGATTTTGGAATTTGTCGCGTTTGCTTTAGAAAAATGGCAAACGAAGGGTTAATCCCTGGTGTTAGAAAGTCTTCTTGGTAAGAAACTACTAATAATTAGATAAGGAAATTAGATGATTAACGATTTAATAGCGGATTCGATAACTCGTATCCGTAACGCTGGTATGCGTAGATTAGATTCAACAACACTGATTCACTCAAAAGTTGTTGAAGCTGTAGTTGCTATTATGGCAGAAAAAGGTTATATCGATAGCTTTAATGTAAACGAAGATGGTGTAAAAAAGAGCATTAATGTAGTTTTAAAGTATGATGACAAAGGTCGTACTGTAATAAACGAGGTTAAAAGAGTTTCAAAACCAGGTCGTAGAGTTTACAAAGGCAAAGACGAAATTAAGCGTTTCAAAAATGGCTATGGTACTATCATAGTTAGTAGTTCAAAAGGTGTTCTTCCTAACGATAAAGCGTATGAGCTTGGCGTTGGTGGAGAAGTACTTTGTACAATTTGGTAAGGAGATAAGATGTCAAGAATTGGTAAAAGTCCTGTATCTGTTCCTGCTGATGTAAAAGTATCAATCGAGGGAACTGTGATTACAATGAGCAAAGGCTCAAATACGCTAACGCTAGATACTAGAGGTAACTGTGGCGTAACAATGGATGGTGGGTTAATTACTGTAGCACCAAACTCAGATCATAGAGATGACCGTGCTTTTTGGGGTACATATCGCTCACTGATAGATAATATGGTTGTTGGACTAACTGATGGTTTTGAGAAAAAACTTGAAATCAATGGTGTTGGTTATAGAGCAGCTGTAAATGGTAATGTTTTAAATCTTCAACTAGGTTTCAGTCACGATATCAACTATGATATTCCAGCTGGTGTATCTATGTCGATAGAGAAAAATGTACTATCTATCAAAGGTGCAAACAAACAACAAATCGGTCAAATCGCTTCTGAAATCAGAGCATTCCGTCCGCCAGAGCCATATAAAGGTAAAGGTGTTAAATATTCAGATGAGACTATCGTGCGTAAAGCCGGTAAAACATCTAAGAAGTAAGGAGCGGTAAATGACAGGTAAAGTTATTAGAAATAAAAACGCAACGCGTTTAAAAAGAAAACTAAGAATCCGTTCTAAAATTTCAGGTACTGCTGCACTACCAAGAGTTTCTATCTATAGATCAAACAGATTTATTAGTGCACAAGCTATCAATGATGAGCTAGGCACTACTCTTGCTAGCGTAAGCTCAAAAGCATTGGGTCTAAAAGCAAATATCGCAGATTCTGCTAAAACAGCAGAAGCGTTTGCTAAAACTCTAAAAGCAGCTGGAATTAGCGAAGTTAAATTTGATCGTAACGGCTTTTTGTTTCACGGTGTGGTTAAATCATTTGCTGAAGCACTTCGTGCTAATGAAATCAAGTTTTAAGGTATGATGATGAATACAGTAAATAGAGAAGAATTTTCAGAGACGATTGTAAATATCGGTCGTGTAACAAAAGTTGTAAAGGGTGGTCGTCGTTTTAGATTTACTGCACTAGTTGTAGTTGGTAATAAAAACGGGACTGTTGGATATGGCGTTGGAAAAGCTAAAGAGGTTCCTGATGCTATTAAAAAAGCAGTTGATAATGCGTTTAAAAACCTTACAACTGTAAAACTTAGAGGTACAACGATAGCTCATGATATTGAAGTTAAATTCAATGCAAGCCGTGTGCTTCTAAAACCAGCAGCAGAGGGTACTGGTGTTATCGCTGGTGGTTCTGTGCGTGCTGTACTAGAGTCTGCTGGTGTACAAGATATATTGTCTAAATCATTGGGTTCAAACAATCCAAATACTGTGGTTCGTGCAACGATAGATGCACTATCACGCATAAAAGGATAAACAATGGCACTAGAAAATTTACAGCCAGCTGATGGTTCTACTTTTACTAAAAAAAGAATTGGCCGTGGTCAAGGAAGTGGTAATGGTAAAACTGCAGGAAAAGGTCACAAAGGACAAAAAGCTAGAAAAGGTTACAATGAAAAGCGTAACTTTGAGGGTGGTCAGCAACCTCTAGCTCGTCGTTTACCAAAAATTGGTTTTACTTCAAGAGTAGTAAAGCCATATGTGATAAATGTTGAGAAAATCAAAGAGGTAGCAAGCCTCGCAGAGATTACAATGGAGTCAATTAGAAGTGTTCACTCTTTTTGTAAATCTGTAGAAAAAGTAAAATTAATAGGTGCTAGTGCATCGTCTTTGGCATCTAAGATAAAAGACGAAAATATTACAACTTCTGGTAAATAATGAACCAGCAATTAGTAAGCAAGATCTTAATTACGATCGGGTTTTTGTTTATATTTCGGTTATTGGCATATGTGCCAGTACCCGGTGTTGATACTGCTGTTATAGCCTCTTTTTTTGATGATCACGCAAATGATGCTTTGGGTATGTTTAATATGTTTAGCGGAAATGCGGTTGAGCGACTATCTATTATCTCTCTAGGAATAATGCCCTACATTACAGCCTCTATTATTATGGAACTACTTGCAGCTACATTTCCTGCACTTGCACAGCTCAAAAAAGAGCGTGATGGTATGGTGAAATATATGCAAATTATCCGTTATGCTACGATAGCTATTACGCTTGTTCAAGCGATAGGCGTTAGTATTGGATTACAAAGTATGACAGGCAAAAATGGTGCTAGTGCGATACTCATAGAGGATTTTAATACATTTATACTACTAGCTGTTGTTTCGATGTTAGCTGGTACTATGCTACTAATGTGGATAGGCGAGCAGATTACTCAAAAAGGTATCGGTAATGGAGTATCGCTAATAATATTTGCAGGGATTGTTTCAGCTATTCCAAGTGCGATATCACAAGCTGTAACTATGGTAAATATCAATGCTATGAGCTTTTTATCACTTCTAGCGATAATTGCACTCATTGTGATTACTGTTTTAGTGATTATTTATGTAGAGCTCGGCGAGCGTAGAGTGCCAATCACTTATGCTAAAAAGACAGTTTTGCAAAATCAAAATAAACGAGTGATGAACTACATCCCTATCAAAGTAAACCTATCAGGTGTTATTCCTGTTATTTTTGCTTCTGCGATATTGATGTTTCCTATGACAGTTATGTCATCTAGTTCTAGCCCAACTATTTTGGCTATTGCGGATGTTTTAAATCCAAATGGATATTTTTTCAACTTTATACAGTTTCTATTTGTTGTCTTTTTTGCATTTTTCTATGCATCTATTGTCTTTAATGCAAAAGATATCTCAGATAATCTAAAACGACAAGGTGGATTTATCCCAGGGGTAAGACCAGGCGAATCTACTAGAGAGTTTTTAAATGAGACAGCAGGCAGACTAACTATAACTGGCGCTATATATCTAGGTCTTGTGGCAACACTACCGTGGGTTATAGTAAAAGGTATGGGTGTGCCATTTTTCTTTGGTGGTACTGCGGTACTAATCGTTGTTCAAGTTGCACTTGATACGATGCGCCGAATCGAGGCACAGGTCTATATGTCTAAATATCAAACTCTAAGTGCGGTTGGTCTATAAATGGCTATTGCACTTAGAAAAAAAGATGAGATAGATAAACTGCGTGCTGCAAACCAAATAGTGGGTGCGACGCTAGAGCTACTGCGTGAAAATACAAAAGCGGGTATGAGTCTGCGAGAGCTAGATGCTATGGCAGAGGATTATATCCGCTCTTGTGGAGCGACTCCATCGTTTAAAGGTCTATATGGATTTCCAAACGCTGTGTGTACATCGCTAAATGAGGTGATTATTCACGGTATTCCGAGCGATTATAGATTAAAAGATGGCGATATCATAGGCTATGATGTTGGCACACAAAAAGATGGCTATTTTGGTGATGCAGCGATAACAGTGGGCGTGGGCACTATAAGTAGCGAAGATGAAGCACTAATTGCATGTGCTAAAGATTCGCTATATCACGCCATATCTATTATCAAAGAGGGTATGAGATTTAAAGAGCTATCTTATGAGATAGAAAAATTTATCATATCTCGTGGATTCGTACCGCTTCGCAACTTTTGTGGACATGGTATAGGCAAAAAACCTCATGAGGAGCCTGAAATTCCTAACTATTTTGATGGAAGCAACCCAAAAGCTGGGCCAAAAATCAAAAATGGTATGGTTTTTTGTATTGAACCTATGATTTGTCAAAAAGATGGCAAATCAAAGATTTTAGATAATGGCTGGGATGTCGTAAGTATCGATGGCTTGCGAGGTTCACACTATGAGCATACAGTTGCTGTAATAGATGGAAAAGCACAAATATTATCAATTACATAAGGGGAAAAGATGGCTAAAGATGATGTAATAGAGGTTGATGGCAAAATAGTTGAGGCACTACCAAATGCTACATTTAGAGTAGAGCTACCAAATGGGCATATTATTCTTTGTCATATTGCTGGCAAGATGAGAATGCACTATATTAGAATACTACCTGGCGATACTGTAAAAGTAGAGCTGACTCCATATAGTTTGGATAAAGGTCGTATCACATATAGATACAAATAGTTATACCATCTGTTAAAATTCTCACATTTTGAACAAAGTCCAAAATTTGGTCTAAGCAGACGGCTCTTGCGACTAGTCGCTCTTTGCTTTATGTTTAGAGTGTTTGATTGTTGTTTATTATGTAGATTCCAGACTCTTTTATCTCGATTTTGTTGGAATCTACTAAATCAGTTAGGGCTGCTTTAAAATTTTTCTTGCTCACACCAAACTCTTTTTTAATAGCTTCGGCATCACTTTTATAGTTATATGGCATTTTGCCACCACAATCCGTTATCTTTTTATATATATTATCAGCTATAGAGCCAAATCTATTTTTACCGATTTGTTGTAGTGAGATATCAAGTTTTCCATCATCACGAACTTTTTTTACAAATGCAGTTATCTTTTGAGGCACTCTAATTTTGGTAAATATCTCATTTTCATAGATAATCCCCTCGTATTTAGAATCAGCTATAATCTTATATCCTAGTGGCGTTTTAGCGACAACTATTATATCTATAGGTGTATTTACAGCTAGATTTTTAGGAGCTGGTAGGATATCTTTAAATACCTTTTCGCTCCCTATGAGTCTATCGCTATTAAAATCTTTTAGTAGTCTGATAATTCTCTTTTGTCCTACTCTAAATGGGTTCTTTTGTAGAGATTTAGGAACCAATAAATCTTTTGAGAGCCCCCAATCTAGATATGCACCATGAGGCGTGCTATCAACCACCTCAAAAAATCCCACCTCGCCTAGTAGTAGTGGCGGAGTCTCTGTTGTAGCAACTAACCTATCCTCGCTATCACTATATATAAAAACATCGATAATCTTATCTAATTTCATCTCATCAGTGATATATCTATTTGGTAGTAGTACGGAGTCATTATCGTTTGAGACGAGGTAGTAGCCTTGCGGTGTTTCTCTATCGATTCGCAGCCTATTTATAGTGCCTATTTGTATTGTTTCATTCATAAAGCAATTATAGCCTATAATCTGATATTTAAATAGAGATATTATATGAAGATAGTTATAACAGGTGCAAGTAGTGGACTGGGCGAGGAGATAGCGTATAGATACGCATCTAGCGATAATCATTTGGTGCTAATGGCTAGAAATAGCGACAGATTAGAGCAGGTTGCAAATAGATGTAGAGATTTAGGAGCTATGGTAGATGTGGTGATTGTAGATGTGAGTGATTTTGCTCATCTACAAAGCGTAGCAAAAGAGATAGATGGCGTCGATATGGCGATATTAAACGCTGGAGTATCGCTGGGTCATGAGAGTGATGGAGTGACGCCGTTTGGTGATTTTAAATCTGTGATTGATATCAATTTTCTCTCACTACACGCACTTTTAGAGCCACTACTGCCACAGATGATGGAGCGAAAAAGTGGAACTATTGTATTTATCTCTTCTCTAGCATCACTATTTACGATGCCAACATCTATCGCTTATAGTAGCTCTAAGCGAGCCATAAACGCATATGCTGAGGGGCTCTCATATCAGCTAGCCAGATACAATATAGATGTGATAAATATCGCCCCAGGGTTTATAGATTCGCAGATGACTCGTAAAAATAGATTTAATATGCCGTTTTTGCTCTCAACTAGCGATGGAGTAGATAGGATTTTACAAGCAATAGAGGATAAAAAGAGATTTTATACTTTTCCATTTAGATTTGCTTTAATTATAAAAATTATATCGCTTTTTCCATATAGACTAAGAGAGAAAATAGTAAACTACCTCAATTTTAAAAAGGGCTAGTAGATGGTTATAGATAGTGTCTGTACATATTGTGGGGTAGGGTGCGATATCGCCGCAGAGGTAGAAGATAACAAGATTATAAAAATCTTTGCCAAAGATGATGGCGTAGTATCACAAGGCAGACTCTGTATAAAAGGCAAACAGGGGTGGGATTTTATCTCTCATCCAGATAGACTGCGAAATGCTCGTATTAAAAAATCGTTTCTGGCTAAAAATAGTCATCTTTTAGCTGATTTGGATTTGGATTTTTTAGAGCCTGTTGATAGTGAGTTTTATGAGATAGATTATGAGTTAGCTTATGAGATAGTGGCTAGAAAATTGCGTCAGATTGTAGAGGATAGTGGTGCAAAATCTATCTGCTCAATAGGTGGTGCTAGAACGAGCTGCGAGAGTGCATATCTATTGCAGCACTTTAGCCGTCATGTATTAAAAACTCCTCATGTAGATTGTTGTGCTAGAGTGTGTCATTCGCCATCACTAAAGGGTATGCGAACCACAATAGGCGAGGGTGCGATGACAAATCCATTTGATGATATATATGGGTGTGAGTTTATGCTAGTTATCGGCTCAAATACCACTGAGGCTCATCCGATAGTGGCAAACCGTATCTTAGATATGCGAAAATCGCTAAAAGCAGAGCTGGCTGTGATAGATGTTAGACGCATACAGTTATCCAAATCGGCTAATTATCACCTCTCTATCCCTTATGAATCAAATCTGATGATACTAAATATGATAGCCTATGTGATATTGTCTGAAAATTTGGAAAACCGTCCATTTATAGATGAGAGGGTGCATGGATTTGATGAGTATAAAAACTCTATACTAAATGACCCATACGCCAATCCAGAGTTTTTATATAATATAGAGGGGTATGAGCACTTAGTCGATGATATTCGCACTATTGCTCGTCTTTATGCTGCTAAAAAGAGTCTCATTTTATGGGGGCTAGGGATAACTGAGCATCTAGATGGCTCATATGCAGTTATGGCGATTACCCATCTAGCACTTATCACAGGTAATATAGGCAAATATGGTAGTGGATTGATGCCACTAAGAGGGCAAAACAATGTCCAAGGCTCATGCGATATGGGGATGCTTCCATACTATGGGCCAGATTATAGCACCCCTGATGAGATAGGGCTGATGACACCAGATTTAATAGATGGGATGCTCTCTAAAGAGATAAAAGCACTACTAAATATGGGAGAGGATTTAGCCCATATCCATCCAAATCAAAATAAGATTCATAAAGCTCTAGGCGAGTTAGATTTGCTAGTGGTAAATGAGATTTTTGATACCCAGATGAGCCCATTTGCAGATGTGATATTTGGGGTCAAGAGTGCCTATGAGAAGACAGGAGTCTATGTAAATGCTGAGAGAAGGCTACATCTATCACAGCCACTTGTGACGACACATTTGCCAGATGATTGGGAGGTGATAGCAGAGATATCAAAGCGATTTGGTGTAGATTTAGATGTCGCTAGCTCTCGTGATGTGTGGGAGATGGTGAGAGAAGATGCACCTATTCGCTATGGTGGAGCGAGCTATGAGAAGCTACAAACCAACAGAACTAGAGGATTGCAGTGGCCAGTGACAGAGGAGGATTTGCCGATACTACATATTGATAGATTTAGAACTGATGATGGATATGGCACTTTTAGCTACAAACAGTACGAGCCTCGTGGACAAATCGCAGAGCTGTTAGAAAATCGAGAGTATGATGGATTTTATCTAACAACGGGGCGAATATTGGTTCATTATAATAACGCAGCACAGACAAAAGCGTGTGAAAAACTAATCAAATCTCATAATGAAGATATATTATTAGCTAGTATAGAGGATGAAGAGTTTTTTGAAAATAGTGATTATGTGACATTAAAGAGTGAATATGGAGAGAGCAATCCTTTGCGAGTAAAGCTCAGCTCAACAGTCAAAAAAGGGACGCTATATACTACATTTCATCATGCTAGTAGTCGCATAAATTTTCTATTTGGTGATGAGTGTGATGAGTTTGTAAAGACTGCTAGATTTAAATCTATAAAAGTAGAAGCACTAAATGCACACCAAGGCTAGGGGCAATATCGCCGAAGAGGCAGCCGCTAGATATTTAAGAGAAAATGGCTATCGCATCATAGATAGAAATGTCTATAACCGTTTTGGAGAGATAGATATTATCGCAATTCGTGATGAGGTGCTGCATTTTATAGAGGTCAAAAGTGCTACGAGTTATGAGGTAGCTGTTAATAATATCTCCCCCTCAAAACTACAAAAACTAAACCGCACTATCGCACTATATCTACAGAGTAAAAAGCTAGATTTAGACTATACAGTAGATGCCATCATAGTTGTGGGAGATAATATAGAGTTTATAGAGAATATTACGCTATAGATATGTTTTAAAAAATGTGCTAAAATACACCTAATAAAATGTTTTATAGAGGTGTTAAAATGGTTACATATAGCGAAAAAGAGATGATTGGCATAACAGAGCTCAGTAGAAGCCTAAATAGTGTAGTAGAGAATCTATCTAGCTATACGATTGAGAAGATGGCGATATTTAAAAACAATAAACCAAAAGTTGTAATGGTGCCATTTAGCGAGTATCAGAGGATGAAAGAGCTAGCTGATATGGTTGAGTATCACGCCATAGCTGATATAGTAGATGAGAGGTTAAAAAACTCAAAACCAGAAGATTTCATCTCTTTTGATGAACTAAAATCTAGACTCAAAAAGAGAGCGATAGATGTATAGTATAAAATTTCATAAAGATATCGAAAATGATTTAGCTATTTTAGATAGTGAAATATTAAAAGAGGCTCTGGAGTTTATAGCTAAATTAGAGCAAGATTATTATAGATACTCGCTCCCTTTGTATAATATGGAGGGTAGAGATTTAAGAGGTTGTCGTAAAACATATTTTTATGATGCAAAATATCGTATCGTCTCAAGAGTAGAAAACGACACAATCGAGATAGTGAATATTATAGCTGTTGGCAAGCGAGAAAATTTTGAGGTATATAATAGTGCTGCTAGTAGGTTATAAAACCCTAGCCTCTGCGATAGGTAGCTCTGCTGGCTCATAATAATAAAAGCCCTGAGATTCGTTAATCTCTAACTCCTCTATTTTTTGAGCTACTTTTTCATTGTGTACAAACTCCGCTACAGTATCTATATTGTTGTTTCTAGCAAATGATGCGATTGTCTCTATAATACATAGTGCTTTGTGGTCACGATCTAGATTTTTCACAAGCGAGCCATCGATTTTTAATATATCTATAGAGAGATTTAACACTCTTGCAAAGTTTGAGTATCCGCTACCAAAATCATCGATAGCGATTTTACACCCATGATGTTTGACGGTAGAGATAAACTCTGCTATAGAGTCATATTGATCTATGGTTTGTGACTCTAAAATCTCAAATATTATATATTTAGAGATGTGCGCATATCGATGAAGCAGATTATTGATATAGGCAACCATATCTTTGTTTGAGATATCTTCGATAGATAGATTTATAGAGAACTCGCCACTATATAATGCTGCTGTTTTAAATGTTTGATCTAGCATTTCTATGGTGATATGGCTATATAAAAAGCTCTCCTTTGCGATATGCAAATATGGTTGTATAGAGATAAAATCTCCACCATTTGTCTTTATTCTAGCTAGTGCTTCGTGTTTTGTAATCTCTTTTGTTTTTGTATTTAAGATTGGCTGAAAGAATGCCACTATATTATCGCCCTCTATCGCCTCTCGTAGCTCTTTTGTGTGCTCAATATTTGAAGCAATCTCATCATAAAGCCCCAGACTCTCATCATATATGATAGGATTTTTACCATATTTATGTTTTAGCACCATATCAGCAGTCTCTAGTAGTGGTGTGTGGTTTGAAGCTGAGATAGTTATAGGTAGCTGGCGACTTTCACCATCTATAGTGATAGGATTTGCTAAAAAGCTATTTAAAAACGCTTTGGAAATTTGCTCTATAGTGTGGTTTGAATCTATAGAAAATAGTACTCCAAACTCACTATTGCTGATGCGATAAAAGTATGGATTTTTACCTAAAAATGGGAGTTTTTGGATATGTTTTGACATCTCTATGAGAAATCTATCCCCCTCTTTTATCCCATAAAAATCATTATAGTGTCTAAATTTATCGATATTTATGAGCATTAGAGATAGGTTTGGCTCCTTAGCTCTTTTGGCTAAATCCTCCTCATATGATTTACGATTTCGTAGTTTGGTTAATCTATCAAATCGTGCCTCTCTCTCGCTATGTAGATGAAAATAGGTGATTACTCCAATGCTTATGATAAATAAAACTACGAGTAGATATGAGAAATAAACCACATTTTCTAGCTCAGCGTTTGACTCTTTTGTAAACGCCTCTTTGGCTATCATGAGCGATTCGATGATTTGAGGCTCTCTAATATTTTCTATAGAGTCTACATATTTGGGAAAATAGCTCTCTATGGTTTTTAGGTGTGTTAATATCTGATCTACTGTCTCTTGGGCATCTATGTTTTGTAGTTTTTGACTAGAGATGCTATCTATACTATGTTTTAGTGTATCGATTAGCTCATCATCTAGTGCACTTTTAGCTAGCACTATTGAGCCTATGATATCTCTGGTCTCTTGGAGTGTTTTAAAATCTATATCTTTGGAATCTTTTGCATCTTTAAATAGCTCTCCGCCACTGTGTAGTAGTGCTGCAGTGGTATTTTTGATAACAATATTTGCAGTTTGAAAATCATATATAGATTGCACTTTTATATCTAGTAGTGAGCGGTGATGATTTAGTAGTTTTAGACTCTCTTTATGATGCATTTTTACATGCTCTGATTTGGCGATAGTATCTATTGCACTATAGGTATCATCTATAGCGTGGTTTATTACATCTTGGTTTGCGTATAAAAATAGAGCATTGTTTAATAGCTGATAATTTAGCTCTCTATGGGCTGACTCTATTGCTGCAAAATTTAGCTCTAATCTGTTTCTCTCTGAGAAAACATTATATGAGTATGATTTAAAAAGAAATAGCCCTATAAGTGCCGTTAGACCAAAAATTGCTGTTAAAATAAGCTTATATGCTAATCTCATTGAGGTTGCTTGCCTGTGAGGGTTTTTAGAAAGATAATTAGCAACTGAACCTCTTTTTTAGTTGGTTTAAATCCTAGATTGTGATATGACATTCGCTCAATGGCGTCCTCTAGAGTATGAGAGCTACCATCATGAAAATATGGGGCGGTGAGCTCTATATTTCGCAAGGTAGGGACTTTATAGACATTTTTATCTTTTGCATTGTTTGTGATTTTATATCTATCTTGTACGCTATTATCATATTTTACAGGATTGATTAGCCCGATTTTTTGAAACGAGTTTCCACCAATATTTACACCATTATGGCAGGTTATGCACCCTTTGGATTTAAATAGCTTATAACCATCTTTTTCATCGCTACTTAGCTCAATCTCGCCACGCAAAAATTTATCAAATTTGGCATCTGGAGTGATAAGCGTTTTTTCATACTCCACTATCGCAGCGACTATATCGCTATATCTGATTTTGCTTTTGTTTGTGATTTTTTGAAACTCTTGTCTATAGAATTTGTTATTATTTAAAATCTTGACCGCCTCATCTGCTGAGAGTGCCATCTCGACAGGGTTATGGATAGGGCCATCTACTTGGTCTACTAGGCTATTTGCTCTGCCATTCCAAAACTGTTTGAAATTAAATACAGAGTTAAAAACCGTTGGAGAGTTCATATCTCCTAGTTTTCCATCCACGCCCACTGAAAATGCTCTACCATCAGCACCACCGAGGCTTAAAACATGGCATGATGCACAAGAGATTGTTCTATCTTTAGATAATATTGGGTCAAAAAAGAGCATTTTCCCCAGTTCTGCTAATGGTTTATCATATGGAATGGATTGAGGTATCGGCTCTATAGGCTCTTTTGCAAAGAGTATTATGGATATAAAAATAGACAAAATAACTCTCATACAAACCCCCTCTTATTTTTACAATTATATCACATCAATGTTACAAAGTATTTATGTTATCTATAAAATTACCTGCTCATAATAAGTGGTTTTAAAGATTGTATAGATATAATCTACTCGTTAAAACATCTAAAGGGAGTCTTTATGAGTAAATATATCGATCTAACGAATGCAAATTTCGAAGATACAATCAAAGAGGGCGTCGCTCTAGTAGACTTTTGGGCACCATGGTGTGGACCTTGTCGTATGATAGCACCTGTTATCGAAGAGCTAGCAGCAGATTTTGAAGGTAAAGCAAAAATCTGTAAAGTAAACACTGACGAAGAGCAAGATATCGCTGTTAAATTTGGTATTCGCTCAATCCCAACTATCCTATTTTTCAAAAATGGTGAAGTTGTAGAGCAAATGGTTGGTGCTGCTTCTAAACAAGCATTCGCTGACAAACTTAACTCACTTCTATAATAATCGCGGGCTTTGCCCGTAGATGCTACTAATCGTAAAATAATCTTATTTAAACTTTAAATCATCTCTTTTTTTTCTCACTCAAGTATCTTTTATAAAAACATATGTTAATCTATAATTATCATTTTAAGGCTTGGAGATTTTTATGCTAGATTGTGCCATTATAGGTGGAGGTCCTGCTGGACTAACTGCTGGATTATATACCACTAGAGGTGGTTTATCAAATGTTATTATGTATGAAAAAGGTATGCCAGGTGGGCAGATTACTCTAAGCTCTGAGATAGAGAACTATCCAGGAGTTACGGGCGAGATTACAGGTATGGATCTAATGGCTCCATGGCCAGAGCAGTGTCAAAAGTTTGGTCTAAAACATGAGATGAGCGAAGTTACAAATGTGAAAAAACGCTCTGACGGCATATTTGAGATTAAAAAATCTGATGGTTCAGTAGCAGAGGCTAAAACAGTTATCGTCTGTACTGGTGCATCGCCTAAAAAAGCAGGTTTTATAGGCGAGGATACATTTTTTGGAAAAGGTATCAGTACTTGTGCAACTTGTGATGGATTTTTCTATAGAGGCAAAGAGGTAATCGTCGTAGGTGGTGGAGATACAGCACTAGAAGAGGCGTTTTATCTAGCTAAAATCTGTACAAAAGTGTATCTAGTACATCGTCGTGAGGGCTTTCGTGCAGCACCTAGCACGATAGAACGCGTTAAAAACAAAGATAATATCGAAATGGTATTAAACGCTAGTATCAAAGAGGCGTTAGGCGATGCAATGGGCGTAACTGGTGCGATAGTAGAGTTTAACGATGGCTCAACACGCCAAATCGATGTCCCTGGGATTTTTACATTTGTAGGCTATGATGTAAATAATCAGGTTCTAATCCAAGAAGATGGCTCATTTTTATGTGATATGACTCCATGGGGAGAGGTAAAAGTAGATTTGAGTATGAAAACATCAACAGAGGGACTATTTGCAGCTGGCGATATGAGAGAGCAAGCTCCAAAGCAAGTTGTAAGTGCAGCTGGCGATGGTGCAGTAGCAGCTCTACAAGCAATCGCGTATGTAGATGCCAACTCTTAATCTAATTAAAGCCTAAAATAGTAAAATACGGCTATTAATACTGTGAGGATAGACAGATGATTAGAGCTGGAGTTTTTGGAGCAGGTGGTCGAGTAGGTAAACTACTCATCGAGGATTTAAAACTAGAGAGTGATATTTCACTAGGTGCGGTCTATGTGAGAAATGAGCTAGATTTCTCTATAGCTCCATCTGTGCTAGTCACAAACGATATGGATACATTTATTAGTAGCTCTGCGGTGATTATAGATTTTTCACTGCCAGATGCTACAGAACTACTGCTAGAGCGAGCTATGAAAAACCCTCGTCCTCTAGTTATAGGAACTACAGGGCTAAATACTCATCAAATGACGCTTCTACAAGCTGCGAGCGAGCATATGCCGATACTTTATGCTACAAATATGTCACTAGGTGTGGCACTTTTAAATCAACTAGTTTTTATGGCTTCTAAAACTCTACAAGGCTTTGATATAGAGATTATAGAGCAACACCACAGACATAAAAAAGACTCCCCAAGTGGTACCGCACTAACACTTGCCTCATCTGCTGCAAGAGCAAGAGAGCTAGATTTAGATAGCGTTCGAGTAAGCGGAAGAGATGGAAATATCGGTGAAAGAACAAGCGATGAGATAGCTGTTATGGCACTGCGAGGTGGCGATATAGTGGGTCGCCACACAGTGGGATTTTATAATGATGGCGAATTTATAGAGCTAAATCATACAGCAACGAGCAGAAATACATTTTCAAAAGGTGCTATTAGAGCAGCAAAATGGATAGTAAAGCAACCAAACGGGCTTTATGGAATCCATGAGTGTTTGGAGTTATCATAGATGAAATCTCTCAATGAGAAATGTGCAGTAGTAGGGGTATTTAATCACGCAGAGGCATCAACTCTGGCATATTTTGCGCTTCATGCGCTTCAGCACCGCGGTCAAGAGGCAGCGGGCATCAGTACTAGCGATGGGCATAAACACTTTTTGATAAAAGATAAAGGGCTAGTTGATCAAGTCTTTAATCCACAAAAACTTCAAACCCTACAAGGCGATATGGCGATAGGTCACACTCGCTATGGTATTACAGGC
This sequence comes from uncultured Campylobacterales bacterium, assembly GCA_964650175.1. Taxonomy (GTDB): domain Bacteria; phylum Campylobacterota; class Campylobacteria; order Campylobacterales; family Sulfurimonadaceae; genus CAZYTC01. The sequence goes on from CAZYTC010000010.1 coordinate 38,406, forward strand.
GATGACTCTATACTTGATGCGCAGCCTGTTTTTGCTAGATATGATTTGGGCGAAATGTCGATTGTTCATAATGGTAATCTCACAAATGCAAAAGAGGTTCGTGATGCACTTATAAAAAAGGGTGCGATTTTTCAATCATATATGGATACAGAAAATCTCATTCATCTAATTGCCAAAAGCGACCAAGAACACCTCACAGATAGAATTATAGATGCAGTTAAAAAGATAGAGGGTGCATATTCACTTATATTTTTATCTCGCTCAAAGATGTTTGCTATGCGAGACCCACATGGCTTTAGACCGCTGAGTTTAGGGCGATTAGGCGAGGGTTATGTGGTGGCATCTGAGAGCTGTGCATTTGATTTAATCGGTGCAGAGTTTGTGCGAGATGTAGAACCTGGGGAGCTGCTTATTTTTGAAAAAGATAAAGCTCCAAAATCGATAAAACTATATGAACCACAGCCAAAACACTGTATTTTTGAGTATGTCTATTTTGCACGCCCAGACTCTAGAGTTTTTGGTCAAAATGTCTATGAGGTGCGAAAAGAGATGGGTAAAGCTCTAGCGATAGAGCAACCAGTTGATGCTGATATGGTTGTGCCCGTTCCAGATAGTGGTATCGCAACAGCATTAGGGTACTCTCAGCAAAGTGGCATACCATTTGAGATGGCAATTATGCGAAATCACTATGTGGGGCGTACTTTTATTGAGCCAACTCAGCAGATGAGAGATTTGAAGGTGAAAATGAAACTCTCTCCTATCTCTTCGCTTATAGAGGGTAAAAAACTAATCGTTATAGATGACTCTATCGTGCGTGGAACGACTAGTCGTCAAATCGTGCGAATGTTAAAAGCAGCTGGAGCCGCAGAGGTTCATATGAGAATCTCTAGCCCTCCGACGACTGATCCATGTTTTTATGGTGTTGATACGCCTGATAAAGATAAGCTCATAGCGGCAAATATGAGCATAGATGAGATAGCTGCGTATATAGAGGCAGATTCACTAGCATTTTTAACAAGCGAGGCACTAATTCGCAGTGCAAATGGTAGTGGTAATAACTACTGCACCGCCTGTTTTACTGGTGATTATGTCATTTAGGCAGTTATGAGAGAGCAGATTTACACTTTTGGGCAATATCTACACGATAAATTCGGTGCAAAGGTTTCAAAAGTTCCCATCTCTATCTCAGGCTTTACCTGCCCAAATATCGATGGTACTATCACAAAAGGTGGTTGTACATTTTGTGAAAATGACTCATTTAGTCCATCGCTTGATAAGAGCCAAAATCTAAAGGGTTTTTATCTAAATTTAGAATCTAGTGAAAATCCAAATCTCTCCAAACAGTTAGAGCAGTTAGAGTGGCAATTTAACGCACATAGTAAAAAGCTACGAGAGGCAAATAATAGCGAGAAATTTATCGTCTATTTTCAAAGTTTCACAAACACCTATGCACCGCTTGATACTCTGCGAGCTCTATATGAGAGGGCACTAGAGTTTGATGGCGTAGTAGGGCTCTCTATAGGCACTAGAAGCGATAGTATCAGTGATGAGACATTTGAGTATTTGAGAGATTTATCTAAAAAAACAGAGCTATGGATAGAGTTTGGGATACAATCTATCTATGATGAGACCTTGAAGCGGATAAATCGAGGTCACGATAGCCGCAGTGTCATAGATGCGGTTAAAAAGGCAAAATCATTAGGATTAAATGTGTGTGGGCATCTCATTTTTGGATTGCCAGATGAGAGTGGCGAAATGATGATAGAGACTGCCAAAGTCGCCTATGATTTAGGTATAGATTCAGTCAAATATCATCCGCTTTATGTGGTTAAACGCACAGCACTAGCAAATGAGTATATGCGAGGAGAATTTAGCCCCATAGATGAGCAGTTATATCTAGAGGTACTAGCTAAGGCACTGCTATTAAAACCACCTCACATAAGCGTACAACGCATTACTGCAGGGATAGATGATAGCTCGCTCATCGCCCCTGATTGGTGTAGAGATAAAAACGCTCAAATCAGAGCGATAAATAACTATCTAAAAAAGTATAATCTCAAATATTAATATTTAATTATTACTTTTTTGTTTCGTCAAAAAAGTAACCAAAAAAAACTCATCCCTCAAGCAAATCGCGACGCCTGACTCTCGCACGACTGCTTCGCGGGCTGCTCTGATAAGGATGCTTGAGGGATTTTATCTATTTGAATTGATTTTGCTAAAGCAAAATATGCAGAAATGGTTAGAATATTAATATGAGGCTTTTGCTTCTACCTCAAATGATGCGTTTTTAAAGTGTGATGGATATTTCATCATAATTTGAAAAGGTTTAGAGCGTAATGGCTCAATATAATCAGCGATAGCGTGAGTTTCGATGATGTTTTGAGCTTTGAAATCTGGATTGTCGCCTCTATATATCTCTTTGAAAACGCTAGGCTGCGAAAATAGTGCATTTTTGGAATTTGGGGTATTTATATTTGAGAGCTTTATAGTAGCGACGACATTTGCCACAGGATATTTACCGCTATTTGTCACCCACCCTTTGATTAATATCTGCTCGCTTTGTAGATACCTCTGTTGTGAGAGTTTACTAACAGTTACAATATAAACGCTCTCATTTATCGCTCGCCATGTGAAAAATGCGACAAGAGCGATAATAGAGGCGATAGTTATAAATATAGAAAAGCGATATTTTTTCTGTAACATCGCAATCACAACAGCTAAAATAAGCAGTAAAACTACCGATGCAATCAGTAGGTAGTGCCAAATCGTAAGTGGGCTCATTTGCATTTTCCTGATACAGTTGTATTAAAAGCTTTTTTATACTCAAAAGGCTCTAAAAGTATCTTAAAATCGGCAGATTGAGAAATTTTTATAGGCTTGTCTAACTTTATATATATACTCTGAAATGGCATATATCCTCGAAAATAATCTAATAAATCACCGTTTTTTTGATGAACTGATGCTTTTATGGTGCACTCTTTGAAATCATTTGATGAGCTATTTTTTATACTGCCTTTTATTAGTAGTGCATCTGAAAACTCTAAAACCTGCACTCTCTCTAGAGTTATAATATTTTTATATAGATATTGATGTAGATTAATATAACCTGCTATAGAGCCAGCAGTGAGGCTAACAAAGGCTAAGAGAACAAAAAATATAGCCACCACTAAGCGGTTACGCATATAGATAGCGATGGCTAAAAGCAGGATAAATATCAAAAATATCCCACTAAATAGTAGATAATCAAAAAGTATTAGGTTGTTTATAAAATCTACTATTTTAGCTTTCATTGTTTGCGTGAATTTTTCTCCTCAATTCCACTGCGATTGAAGCGTCTAGCGAGCTCTTGTTTTATCCTATCAGGAGATATATTTTTACTAGCTAATGCAACAAGTGTGTGATAGACTAAATCGGCACATTCATATATTATTTCACTCTCATCACCATCTTTTATAGCAAATGAGAATTCGCCAGACTCCTCTATAACTTTTTTTAGTATCGCATTATCGCCACTTTGAAGCAGTTTTGCACTCCAAGATGTAGATGGGTCTGCATTTTTACGCTCTAATATCGTGTGATAGAGCTCATCTATTATGCCATATGTTGCTAGAGTATCGATTTGTGGCTCGCTGATACTCTCACCGCTTTCAATATCAGTAAAAAAGCACGATTTACGCCCAGTGTGACACGCTACGCCATTTTGAGCTACTTTCAGTAGCAGTGTATCGCCATCACAATCTAGTAAAATCTGCTCAATCTGTTGTGTGTGTCCACTACTTTCGCCTTTTTTCCAGATTCGCTGTTTGCTTCTAGAGTAGTAGTGAGCAGTTTTGGTCGCTATTGATAGCTCTAGTGCTTCGCGGTTCATATATGCTAGCATTAAAACTTCGTTTGTGGTGGAGTCTTGTGTTATTGTAGGGATTAGATCGCTTTTTTGCCAATCTATTTTATCTATATTCATAATTTTGCCTCTATCTAGAGCAGCGCTCTAGATTATTCATTTATCGATGAGATTCGACCAGGGTTTTCGTTTTTGGTATCTACCCAAATATTTGGTGTGGAGCCACCAGGAGTTAGAAATATTTTTGCATCTTTGTTTTCGCGTAGTGCTTCGTTAAATTTGCCTTGGACTTGGATTTGCTCTAGCTTTAATAGTCCACTCGTAAGAGAGTTTGCTATCATCGCATTTGCTTTTGCTTTTGCTCCAGCTTCGATAGTTAGGGCATTTGCAACCCCTTGTGCTTCGGTCTCTTTTTTGAGTGCCTCTTGTTTAGCTCTCTCTACCTCTTGTTGAGCTCTCTCTACCTCTTGCTTAGCTACTTGAACTCTCTCTATCTGCTCTTTTACCTTTGGAGGTAGTACTATTTCACGCAGTTGAATCGACTCTAGCTCTGCAGGAGAGTTTTTCTGTGCTTCTACTGATTTTCTAATACCAGCCTCTATCTGCTGAGCGATAGTGTTTCTCATAATAGGAAGTTTCTCAGCCTCATATTGACCTACGATGTTTCGCACTGTATCACGAGCGACAGGGTCGATGATTTTATCTTCCCAGCTAAAGCCCCAGTTTGAAACAGTTTGAGCAGCAAGTTGTGCATTTAGGCGATATTGAACTGTTAAATCAATTCCTACAGGCAGACCCCGTTTATCTAGTACCGCAATAGTAGGTTTTACTAATATCCCATCATTGTTTACAGATGCACGATCTACCACATCAGTATAGTTGATGATACGCACTTTTGTATCTACAATATATACCTTTTGGATGAATGGGATTAAAAAGTGTAGCCCTGGTAGTAGTGCCTTTTCTTCAAACTTACCATTTGTAGATAAAATCCCTCGCTCACCCTCATTGATAATGACAAATGGTTTTGCTAGGATAAGTATTAAAATTAGCCCACCAATAAACCATAAAACACCCATTTTTTGATTGTTAAAATTAAAATCCATTTTAGGTGGTTTTGGGAAATTTGGCGTCCCACCAGAGCGGTTTTGCTCATTTTTTTTCTTGTTGAAATAATCGTTCATATCACTAGCCACTAATAGCTCCTTTTATTAATCTGTATATGTCAAGTAGTGTTCGAAATCTTTGTTTCGACCATATACTATATCAAAATAGCCACTTTGTAGCTTCTCTGTAATTTCTCCACGACCGCCAGCACCTAGGACTCTAGCATCAACCTCTCGTATCGGCGTTAGCTCAGCTGCAGTCCCTGTTAAAAATGCCTCATCAGCAGCGTAAATCTCCTCACGACTTATACGGCGACGAACTACGCTATATCCAAGATACTCAGCTAGTTCGATAACTGTTTTTTGAGTGATAGATGCGAGTGAGTTATCATTTGGTGGTGTAATGATTTGACTATCTTTTATCATAAAAAATGATGCACCACTAGCCTCTGCAACATACCCCTCATCATCTAGTAGTAGTGCTTCATCGTATCCAGCTTCTACTGCTTCAAATTTTGCCATCTGGCTATTTAGATAGTTTCCTACCGCTTTTGCTTTGCCCATATTTGATTTATTATTTGGGCGTGAGAATGATGATATTTTGAGTCTAATGCCTCTCTTCATCCCCTCTTCGCCTAGATATGCACCCCACTCCCACGCAGCTACTGCAACTTCAACAGGAGCCTCTTTGTGATAAACTCCCATTACACCATAGCCTAGATATACGATAGGACGCAGATATACATTCTCGCCTGTAAAGTCGTTTGATTTTAAAAGCTCAATCTGTGCTTTGTTTAGCTCTTCTACACTATATGGCACATTGATTAGAGTCATTTTTGCTGATTCTATCAATCTTTTTGTGTGATCATTTAGCCTAAAAATCGCCAAGCCTTTTGAAGTTCTATACGCCTTTGTCCCCTCGATAGCACCATTTCCATAGTGAAGTGTATGAGATAGAACATGGATTTTTGCATCACTCCATGGCAACAGTTTTCCGTTCATCCAGATATATTTGGCTTCATTCATCAGGATTTTCTCCATTTATAAAAATTGGGTGATTTTACCTAAAATATGGTTTAATGATTATTAAGCACTTTAAATAAGTGTAAAATCAAGAGCGACTAGTCGCGAGAGTCGTCTGCTGAAGACCTCATTTTGGACTTTGTTCAAAATGTGAGAATCAAATAAATAGTAACGACTAGCGGCGTGTGCCCTCCGCTCTAGGGCTCATTTTGGACTTTGCTTGAAATGTGAGTATTAATTATCAGGAGTATTAATGAGCCATATAGAAAATATATCTAGATAGCTCCAAAAGCTCTCTATATACTCTCTATCAACCCCCTCTGCCTCTAGATGCGGTAGTAGCTGTGCATATAGCTCTAGCCATCTCTTGCGTCCATATGAATCTATTCTAAATGGAGCGTGACGCCCAACCATTCGTGGCTCCCCGCGTGAGGCGTTGAAATATGCAGGTCCACCACATATTTGTATGAGAAAATCAGCAGCGTGCTGTTTTGCGGCAGCGAAATCATCATCATCATTGATAGGAAACAAAAATCCGATATCGCTCTCTTTTATCAAATCGTAGTGATCATCTACTAGCTTTCTAAATCTCTCTTCGCCCACTTGGAAATAAAATCCAGGGTGTGGTTTAGTAACAGCAGGACGAACGCCTAATGCACCATCGGTTATTTTTAGCTCAATCATTCTCTGCCTTTTGGGTATTTTTAACTCATATTCTAAAATCTATATTACAAAAAGGAGCTTAAATAGATGAGCGATTATGATTTTTAGCTGATGATTTGTATAATTGAAACACTATAAAATGAGAGAGTATACAAATGAATGCAGATATTTGGATGGGTTCAAAAAGAGTTGTAGCAGATAGCTATATAGGCAGACGCAGTCCATATAGTGATGAGGTGGTCTCTAGAGCTGCCATCTGTAGTGTAGCAGATGTGCAAAATGCACTCACTATTGCTCAAAACGCTGCAAAAGTGGCTAAAAAAGTACCACTATATCAGCGATGTGAGTGGATGTTGGATGTAGCAAGAGAGCTAAAAAACCGCCGTGAAGAGTTTGCAAAAGTGCTATGTGATGAGGTGGCAAAACCTATTAGTTTTGCACGCATAGAGGTAGATAGGGCGATAGAGACTATTACGCTATCGGCTGAGGTGATGAGAACTATGGCGGGCGAGACGATAAATACAGATGCTATGAGCAGTGGCAGAGCAACTCATGCATATTTTACACGCGAAGCTGCGGGAGTTGTGGTAGCGATTACGCCATTTAATTTTCCACTAAATCTAGTAGCTCATAAATTAGCCCCAGCGTTAGTTGCGGGAAATGCAGTAGTGCTAAAACCAACACCTGAAGCACCGCTAACGGCATTTATGTTTGCAGAGCTATTTATAAAGAGCCCATATGCTACGCCAGATGCACTGAGTGTAGTTTATGGTGATGCAGAGGTGGGCTCAGCACTTGTGGGCTCTCATATCCCTAGAGTTATCAGCTTTACAGGCTCTGTGGGTGTGGGTGAGATTATCACTAAAAATGCAGGAATCAAAAAAATCTCTCTAGAGCTAGGTGGAAACGCCGCTACTTTTATAGATGAGAGTGCAGATTTAGATTATGCAGCTAGCAGATGTGCTGTAGGGGCGTTTGTAAACTCTGGACAAGTCTGTATATCACTGCAGCGAATCTATGTGCATGGTAGCATCTATGATGAGTTTGCCGCTAAAATGGCAGAAGCGACTAAAAAATTGATAGTTGGTTCCCCATATAATGAAGATACTTTCTTAGGGCCACTCATAAACGAAGAGGCGGCGATAAGAGCGATGGAGTGGGTAGAGAGTGCCATAAGTGAGGGTGCAAAAGCACTACTATCGCCACGCCGAGATGGTAGGATTTTCTATCCGTGTGTTATGGCAGATGTCGATGATAGTATGAAAATAGTGTGCGAAGAGGTCTTTGCTCCGATTGTGAGCTTAGTTAAAATAGATAGTCTAGATAGTGCGATAGAGCGGATGAATAACTCTCCATATGGACTGCAGTTTTCGATATTTACAGATAATCTAACAAATGCAAAAAAGCTAATAGAAGATAGCGAGTGTGGGGGCGTAGTGATAAATGATATACCGACCTTGCGATTTGATATACAGCCATATGGTGGCGTAAAACTTAGCGGCATAGGTCGCGAGGGTCCACGATTTGCTATCGAAGAATTTAGTGAGATAAAATCGGTGGTGATAGTGTAGTTTTTGTGCTAAATGTAAATTTATGTAGTAGGGAAAAATATGTCTTATAGTGAAGCTGATACTCGTGCAAATTTAATAGATCCAAAATTAGAAAACTCAAACTGGAAATCTTCAAATATAGTTAGAGAGTACTATTTTACAGATGGAAGAAAGTTAATTGGTGGAAAAAGAGGGAAGAGATATTTTGTAGATTATCTTCTAACTTACAAAAATACAAACTTAGCAATAATTGAAGCAAAAGCCCAAAACAAAGACCCACTAGATGGAATACAACAAGCCATAAACTATGCACAAAAATTAAAAATTGATTTTGTTTACTCTACAAATGGAGATAAAATATATGAACACTCTTTAATAGATGGAAAGGGCGAATTTATAGAAAACTATCCAAGCCCACAAGAGCTGTTTATTAGAAAATATGGACAAATAGAGGAAAAAAAAGAGAACTCTATCACTCAAGCTTTTTATCTTGAAGATAAAAAACCTAGATTTTATCAACAAATTGCCGTTCAAAAAGCAGTAGAAAATATAGTAAATGGTAAAGATAGAGTGCTTTTAACTCTTGCAACTGGAACTGGAAAAACCTATATTGCTTTTCAGATAGTTTATAGGCTTTTTTCTTCAAGATGGAATAAAGAAAACAAAGATAGAAGACCAAAAGTTTTGTTTCTAGCAGATAGAAATATCTTAAAATTCCAAGCTTTTAATGAGTTTAATCCTATGGAAAAAGAGCTAGTTGATATAAATGGAAGAGATATAAAAAGAAGAGGTGGAAAAGTTCCTACAAATGGAAATATATTTTTTGCTATTTATCAATCTATTGCTGAAAACAAAAATAGAAGTTTTGAAAGTAGCGAAGATGAAAATGAAGATGATGTAACAGCATATTACAAACAGTATCCAAAAGATTTCTTTGATTTAGTAATAATTGATGAGTGCCACAGAGGAAGTGCGAATAATGAAAGCTCATGGAGAGATATTTTAAACCATTTCTCACATGCTACACATTTGGGACTTACAGCAACTCCAAAAAGAGATGACAACGGCGATACTTATGCTTATTTTGGAGAGCCAATTTATGAATACTCTTTAAAAGATGGAATAAATGACGGATTTTTAACTCCATATAAAGTAAAAAGAGTTCAAACAAATATAGATGAGTATAAGTTTAATCCAGATGATATTATAACAGGCGAACTAAAAGAAAATCTTGTAAAACTTGAAGAGTTTGAAAGAAGTGTGATTATCCCAAAAAGGACAGAACTTCTAGCAAAAACAGTTTTGCAAAATATAAATCCACTTGATAAAACTATAATTTTTTGTGTAAACCAAAAACATGCACTTGATATGAAAATTGCAATAGATAAATATAAAACTATAAAAGATAATAGTTATTGTGTAAGAGTTACAAGTGATGAGGGCGATATAGGAAGAGATTTTTTAGAGAAATTTCAAAACAATGATTTGGATATTCCTGCAATTCTTACAAGTTCAAAGATGCTTACAACTGGAGTTGATGCAAAAAATGTAAGAAATATAGTTTTAACCGCACCAATAAAATCTATGACAGAGTTTAAACAGATAATTGGAAGGGGAACAAGAACTTTTGAGGGGAAAGATTTTTTTACAATTATCGATTTTGTAGGAGCTACAAATTTATTTTATGATAAAGCTTGGGACGGGGAAGCTGAAGTTTTTGAAAAAGAGCAAAAAGAGGATAAAGAGAAAAAAACAGAAGATAAAAAAGATTTTGATGATTTTGAAAAAGAAGAAAAAGAGAAAAACGAAAAAGTAACAATAGATATAAAAGGTAAAAAATTAAAGGTTATAAATATAGAAACAACTTATGTTGGTTTTGATGGAAAACCTCTAAGAAGTGCTGAATATTTGGAGTTTTTAATAGGAGTTTTGGGAAGATTTTATAATGACGAACAAGCTTTAAGAGAAATTTGGAGTAGCCCAAAAAATAGAAAAGAGTTGCTTGAAGAGTTAAAAAAATTAAATATAGATGAGCTTCAACTAGAAGAGCTAAAAGAGATTTTTGAAGCAAAAAATAGCGATATTTACGATGTTTTGGCACACTTGTCTTTTAATCTTGAACTTAAAACAGTAAGTGAAAGAGCTTTGAGTGTAGAAAACTCAAAATTTATAGAGAAATATCAAAATGAAAAAGCAAAAACTTTTATAGAGTTTATCCTAGAAAAATATAGAAAATATGGCTTCAAAGAGCTAGATGAGAATAAACTCTCAACTTTAATAGAGCAAAGTGGATTTGACAGAAGAGAACTTATGGCTTCATTTGGTGATTTTAAAATAAGAGATGAGTATTTTG
>CAZYTC010000011.1:0-45259 GCA_964650175.1 uncultured Campylobacterales bacterium
ATCCCCTGGATAAGCTTCACGACCTGGAGGACGACGCAAAATTAGTGACATTTCACGATAAGCAACTGCGTGTTTTGATAGATCATCATAAACAATTAGACCATGTCTAGCACTATCACGGAAATACTCACCCATAGTAACACCTGTATATGGTGCTAAAAATTGTAGTGCAGCAGCTTCTGATGCAGTAGCTGAAACGATGATTGTATACTCTAGTGCACCGTGCTCTTCAAGACGACGAATAACTTGTGCTACTGTTGATTCTTTTTGACCAACTGCAACATAGATACATACAACACCGTTACCTTTTTGATTGATAATAGTATCAAGTGCAACTGTTGTTTTACCTGTTTGTCTATCACCAATAATTAGCTCTCTTTGACCTCTACCGATTGGAACTAGAGCATCGATTGCTTTGATACCTGTTGCCATTGGCTCATGCACTGATTTACGCGCCATAATTCCTGGTGCCTTCTCTTCAACAAAACGAGTTTCGCTTGTCTCGATTGGACCTTTACCATCAATTGGCTCACCAAGTGCATTTACAACACGACCAAGTAGTGCATCGCCAACTGGAACGCGTAGAAGTTTGTTTAATCTTTTTACGCTCATACCCTCGCGCAGCTCTTTACCTTTACCTAAAACAACGATACCTACGCTGTTTTCCTCAAGGTTCATCGCTAGACCCTCAGTACCATCTTCAAACTCTACCATTTCACCAGCCATAACATTGTTAAGACCATAAACCTGAGCTATACCATCACCATAAGAGACCACTTTACCTGTCTCATTTATATCAACATTTAGTTCAAAATTTTCGATTCGCTCTTTGATTATCGAACTAATCTCATCAGCTTGTACTTTTGCTACCACTATTACTCCTTTCTGGGATTAAATTGCTTTTAAAATATGCTCAACTAGTTGTGAGTTGAGTCTTGTTTTTGAAAAGTTGATCTCTACATTAAGACCATCAACCTCTACACGAATACCATCATAATCTGATGCTACATAAGTGAGGTTTATTTTTGAATCCATTTTTTTGCCAAGATCAGAAGCTATAGTATCTATAGTGCCCTGCTCGATAGCATCTTTACTATATATAAAGCCGCTATATTCGCGTCTGATTGCACCGATTTGACGCTTAATCTCTTTTGCAATAAAAGGTATTAGCTCTAATCTATTGTTCTCTGCTAATATTTTGATAAAGTTATCTATTATATTAGATTGTGCTGGTTTTACAATATCTAGGAGTATATCTCTTTTTTGGTTGATACTGATATCGCCACTTGCAATAATATGAGCAAATTTTACATCATTAAAGCCCGCTGCTAAAGAGTCAAAAAGCTCGATTAATGACTCATATGTCGAACTATCGCACATCTGCAAAAGAGGTTTAACATATCTTTTTGAAATTAACTCTTCTCTCATCTATGCCACCTTCTTTTTCAAAATCTCTGCCATCGCATCTTTACCCATAGAGTCAGTAGATTTTTTAGTAGCATCACTCATCATATCAGATACAACATCTCTAACCATTTGGCGTTGCTCTAAATCCATAAGTGAGCTATTTTGTTTGCCCATTACTTCTATATCAGCTTCGCCTTGAGCTATGATTCTATCAAATATAATTTTGTTCTCTTTTTTACTACCCTCTATCAGCTCAGAAGCAAAAGTTCTAGCATCATCAACTTTTTGTTTTGCTAAATCTTTTTGACGCTTAGACTCACGAAGTCTCTCTTGAACTCTATCTAAATCTTCAGCTATAGATTTACTACGACCTTGGAAAAAGTTTTTGATTGGGCTAGCTAGTAGATAGTACAATATGCTTGCAAAAATTACAAAGTTTATACTACGCCATACTATATCTGTTTCACCTGTACCGCTTGATCCAAAAAGGTAGCCACTAAGTGCAATTGTTATTAAAATAATTTTACCCATGACCTACCCTCAAATCTTACTTAATTTTGTCGCTATAGCTGTTTGAAATGCAGGCATTTCAGCAGATAGTGACTCCAATAAGTTTGTTTTTTGTTGTGATAATTCAGCCTTGAAAGCTTCATACTCTTTTGCCAACTCTGTGCGTTTAGCATCGATTTTGCTTTGAGCTTGTGCTTTTGCTTCTGCTACTGTCTTCTCTCTCAATATTGCCGCTTCTAACTTAGCTTCATTTATAATCTTTTCGGCTTCAGCGTGGTAAGCAGACACTTCAGAGTCGTTGCTGCCAACGAGCTCCATATCTTTTTTGATATCAGCATCTCTTTTTTCCATGTAGCTAAAAAGAGGTTTATAAAGTAAACTATTTAGAATGACAATAAGCAGTAAGAATACAACTAGCGTACTACCAAGTAGCATCCAACTAATATCTAACATATCACCTCCTAAAAGTTGCGTTATTATACTATTTAAAAATTGAAGCGATAGTTAAAGTTGTTAATTTTGTCGAAGTAATTTTAAAAATGTTTCTAATTGTGGCGTGTTTTCAAACTCGATTGTAATTTTTCTCTCTTTTGAGCTACTTTTATAGCCTAACTCTTTTAGAGTCTCTTTGATAGTTGAAAAATCTAATGAGTTTTTTGATATAGATGGCTCTTTTTTCTCTATAATATCGGCAGCTTTTATGCTTTTAACCATCTGCTCAACTTCGCGTACGCTGAGTTTTTGACCAATTATAGAATCGATTATTGTATTTTGCTCTGATGGCTCTAGAGTTAGTAAAATCTTTGCATGTCCTGCTGTGATTTTATTATCAATGAGTGCTTTTTTAGCCTTATCGTTTAGATTAAGCAATCTAATAGTATTGCTCACATGAGCTCTACTTTTATGCACCATATCAGCTAGCTCTTCATGAGTAATATCATAGAGGCTAATTAGCTCATCATAAGCTAATGCTAACTCTATAGAGTTTAGCTCATCTCGTTGAATATTCTCGATTAAAGCATGCTCACGCATCTGCTCATTGCTAACATTTACAATAATTGCTTTTATTGTTTTTGCTTTTGCAATTTTGCTTGCACGAAGCCTTCGCTCACCCGCTATTAAAACATAACCATCGATATCCTCTTTAACCACGATTGGCTGTAAGATACCATGCTTTTTAATAGATTCAGCTAGCTCTTGAAGTGATTCACTATCAAAATATTTTCTAGGCTGATATGGGTTTGCTCTAATAGTTGAGAGCTCTAGCTCTTCGATTTTATCTTTACGAGGCAGTTCATTATCATAAGCCTCTTCAATCTCTCCTAGTAGTTCGCCTAACCCTCTACCTAAACCGCTAATTTTTGCCATACAAATCCTATGCAATAATAGCGTGAGCTAACTCTTGATATGCGATAGAACCTGTAGATTTTACATCATAGAGTATCGCTGGTTTACCAAAGCTTGGAGACTCTGCTAATTTAACATTTCTAGGAATTACTATAAAATCCTCTTCACTTGCATCTTTTGCTTTAAACAATTTACCCTGAAAATGTTGGCGTAAATCTGCAAAAACTTGTCTTGAAAGGTTGTTTTGCGAACTATACATTGTCGGCAAAAACCCTTTTATGGTTAGTTTTGGATTTATCGTTTTTCTAATCAGTTTTACTGTGTTTAATAGCTGTGCTAGACCCTCTAATGCGAAAAACTCACACTGAATAGGAATTATCACAGAGTTTGATGCTGATAGTGCGTTTATAGTCATAGGCCCTAGTGCTGGTGGAGAGTCGATGATAACATAGTCATATCTATCTTTTAGCTCCGCGATAGCATTTTTGAGTATCAACTCTCTACCACTCGCATTTGCTGGGTCATAATACTCTTTTTCTACACCAACCAAACCAATGTTTGATGGTGCTAAAAATAGTTTTGGTAGTGAAGTTTTTAAAACTATATCATTTAATTTTTTTGCACCAATAAGTACATGATATATATTAAATTCATAGTTATTTCTATGATATCCTAGTGATGTTGTGGCATTTGCCTGTGGATCCGCATCGATAAGCAGTACCTTTTTCTCAGCCACTGCTAGTGATGCTGCTAAATTCACAGCCGTCGTAGTCTTACCCACGCCACCTTTTTGATTTGCTATAACAATTACTTCGCTCATCTTAGACTAAATATCCTTTGATTGTTATACTCTAGCGAACCATCATCTAAAAGAGTGGTGTCGCCTAAACTAATTTGCTCATTTTCAATATGTGTTAAATATTTTTTACTTCTTTCAAATTCTATCTTGAATTTACTAAAAATTTGCTTCCACGATGGCAAATTATCAAACTGCTTTGCATATATATTAGCAATAGTTATGGCATCTATCGCTATATCTAATTTATCAAACTCATCTGGCGAGCTATGCAGATTTAACCCTATTCCACAAACAATAATATCGCCTGAGAGGTTTGTAATCGTACCGCCTATCTTACGATTATCTATATAAAAATCATTGGGCCATTTTATCCACACTGATGAGCCCATAGAGCTTAAAATCTCTTTTAAAAGATATGAGAAATAGATTGATGATGACTCTAGCTTCAAATCATCTGGCAAGCAAGCTCTATCTAGTGCAAAAGAGATAAATAGATTTCCATCCATACCTATCCAACTGTTACCTCTAGAGCCAACGCCACCACCTTGAGAGTCTGCTCCTATCATAACAGGGGGAGTTATACTCCTATTTTTCAAACTCTCAAGCAGATACTTTTGAGTCGAATCAACACTATCAAGCCAAAATATCTGCAACAGCTAGCCTCTTGCCGCGTAGATAATCTATGATGCTTACCTCTTGTTTTGATGGTGCTTGCACTCTATGGATAGTGAGCGAGCCTTTTTTACACTGAACTCTAATAGAGTTATCATCTATAGATATTATCTCTCCCGCTACACCGCTACTACTCTCATCAAACAGCTCTAGCTCTTTGATTTTTAGAGCATTTTCTAGATATATTCCAGGCCATGGAGTAAAAGCACGGTATCGATTATATATATCTCGTGCATCGCTAAAATCTATCTCGCCATCACTCTTTTTAATCTTCACACAGTGCGTAACGAGTGATTCATCTTGAGCTATAGAGCTAGTTAAATCCCAATCTCTTACAACTTTAATAGTCAAATCACAAGCTAGCGTGGTTAATCTGTCATACAAAGAGCCAATCATCTCATCATCAGCGATGTCTAGCTCTGCTATCTCGATAATAGCACCGCTATCAAGCCCCTCATCCATATGCATTGCAGTAATACCGCTCTTTTTATCACTATTTAAAAGTGACTGCTGTATCGGGCTAGCCCCACGATATTGTGGCAATATAGAAGCATGCAGATTTACACATGGTGCATAATCGATAATCTCTTTTGGCAAAATCTGCCCATATGCGGCAACCACTATCATATCACACTCTATAGATAGCAACTCATCTACCACGGCTGCATCTCGCAGTTTTATAGGCTGATATATATCAATATTGTGTTTTTGTGCCAATAATTTTACAGGCGGAGGTGTTAAAATAGCCTTGCGACCTACTGGTTTATCTGGCTGAGTATATACCGCCACCACCTCACACACACCACTATCTATGAGTGAGCTTAGTATCTCGCAAGCATAATCTGGAGTACCCATAAATATAATTTTTCTCATACTCACCCCTTAAACAGCGTACCGCCAATCATATTATCATCTAGTAAAAAACTCTCAACATTTGATAAATCAAACCCACTAGCAAGATACATCGCACCACCTCTTTTTAATAGAAAATCGGCTGCTTTTAGTTTTGTAACTATTCCACCTGTGGCAAATTCACTATTTGGATTAACTTCACAAATAAGCTCATCATCGCTGATAAAATCTACAAATGATCTCACTTTTGCATCATCATATCTGTGTGGATCTTTGTCATAATAGGCATCGATATCTGATAAAATCACCAGCATATCTGCTCTAAAGTAGTGTGCTGCATATGCTGAGAGCTGATCATTATCACCTAGCACTAGCTCCTCAGTAGCAGTGGCATCATTTTCATTGATAATAGGCACTACACCATTTGAAAGTAGCGTATCTATAGTCGCTTTTGCACTAGAGCATTGTGACTCTGTATTAAAATTTGCAGCCGTTACTAGAACCTGAGATGTGAGAATATTGTGTTTGCCAAATAGCTCTCTATATCTCTTCATTAAAAGTGGCTGACCAATAGATGCTAGTGCTTGTTTGTTTGCTAAAATCTTTTTATCTAGCTTTAGCTCCGTATATCCAGCTGCAACTGCACCCGAGGAGACGAGTATCACATCATATTTAGCTTTTAATTTAGCTATAAAATCGACTAGATTACTCATTCGCTCTGTCGCTATATAGCTCTTTTCTGTGAGCACCGCACTGCCAACTTTTAAGACAACTCTCATCGCTCTCTCTTTATAGTAGCATAGAGTGCATATGTGAGAGGCTTTATATTAAAATGCGTAGCAGATGATATGGGAGCGATAAATGCTGGTTTTGTTCTATCAAAATTGCCTGCGATATCACTTTGTTGCTCATAAAAACCACTATTTTCATCAAATCCAAACTCACTATTTGAGCCTAATTTAAATCCTAAGCTCTCTATAAATGCTTTTGTCTTAGTCACTAGCTCATCACTATCCATCGCATCAGAGCGAGTAAGTGCTATAGCGTATGCTCTGCCTGAGAGCTCAATGCTAAATTTCTCTAGCTCTGACTCTAGTGTCTCATACTGATAGTCCATCTCTAGATATGATGCTAAATCGATAGTAAAAAGTAGTGTTTTTGTTCGCTCAATATGGCGTAAAAACTCTAGCCCTAACCCACGACCCTCTGCGGCACCATCGATAATCCCAGGGATATCTGCCATCACAAAAGAGTTATACTCCCCAACCTGCACCATTCCAAGCTTCGGCGTAAGCGTAGTAAACTCATAATTTGCAATCTCTGGAGTAGCATTTGAAACCGTAGATATAAGCGTCGATTTTCCCACATTTGGAAAACCAACCAACCCTACATCAGCAATAAGTTTTAACTCTAGCCTAACAGCTCTATCTTCCCCAGGTAATCCTGGTTGTGCATAGGTTGGTTTTTGGTTTGTTGATGATTTAAAATGTACATTTCCAAGCCCACCTTTACCACCTTTTAAAAACAGAACTTCACTCTCTGGCTCTATTAAATCAAGCAGTATTTCACCACTCTCTGCATCTACAACCTGCGTTCCAGGTGGAACTGTCACAACTAACTTTTCGCCAGATTTGCCTGTCATATTTGAGCCCATTCCAGAGCGACCATTTTGCGCACGCAAATGTTTATTGCCTCTAAAATGTGCGAGCGTATGGGTATTATTATCTACCTTAAAATAGACATCGCCACCACGACCGCCATCGCCACCATTTGGGCCACCTTGAAGTACATATTTCTCGCGTCTAAACGCGACACAGCCAGCACCACCCTTACCAGATGAGAGACTCAATTCTACACTATCACTAAACACTAAAAATCCTTTTGGGACAGATAAAAACTATGATTAAAAATTAGCAAGATAACTAAAGAGTACTTCTAAAAACTCTCTATTTAGAGTTATCAGAGGTGCTCTTGCGAAGCTTGGGCAAAAGCCCAATTATTTATGCAGCAGGTACAATCGATACTTGTTTGCGAGTTTTGTCTTTGCGTTCAAATGCAACAACACCATCAACAAGTGCATATAGCGTATGATCTTTACCCATACCTATATTTTTACCTGGATGTACTTTTGTACCTCTTTGGCGGATTATGATATTTCCAGCTCTTACGAACTCACCACCATATTTTTTTACGCCAAGTCTACGACCAGCTGAGTCACGGTTGTTCTGGGTAGAACCCATCCCTTTCTTGTGTGCCATATTTAGCTCCTTTGTATATTAATTATAGTAATTAAGCAGCAATTTTTGTGATACGAACACGAGTGTGATCGCGTCTAAAACCGCGTTTTAATTTACTATCTTTTCTACGGCGTTTTTTGTAGATAACTACTTTTTTATCACGCCCTTCACTAATTACCTCAGCAGTAACAACTGCACCACTAACAAATGGAGTACCCACTTTTAGTTCGCCACTGTTTACTGCTAGAACCTCTTTGATTTCTATGGTAGATTTTGGCTCAAGTCCCATTCTATCGAGAGTTAATATATCACCCTCGCAGACTTTATACTGCTTACCACCATTTTTAATAACTGCGTACATAATATTCCTTACTTAACAAGTATACAATAAAGTGGCGAATTATAGCCGATGTTTATTTAAGCTTAAATTAAAACGATAAGAAAATTATCGATTTTATCTCATTTATCCAATTATTTATAAGTGAATTTATCCATACAAGACCCAGATGGGTCTTGTAGATTAGTTCGTCTTATGACGATTAAAGTAGATTTTTTGAAGTGTGTCATAAAATATAACAGCACCACCAGCTATCATCATACCATCAGGTAGAATTCTAAACCACATCCACCCCTCCATAGCATCTAATATCTCTCTAGTTCTAGTTGCATAGTATCCTAATTCATACGCCATTTGTGTTTGGTGAAACCCGATAATAAGCGTAGGAATAGCATAGAGCACTATACCGATAGTTAGTAGCCAAAAGCCTATTTTCGATAATCTCTCATCCCACTCTAGGTTTTTTGCTAGTGCATTTGCGCGAGCTGTCATATAGATAAATGCATATGCGATATATCCAAATGCACCAAGCATCGCCACATGAGCGTGAGGCATAATTAGATATGTACCGTGTGAGTAGTATCCAATAGTAGGTGTATTTATAACCATTCCTAGCCATCCAGCACCTAACCAGTTTAAGAATGCACTACCAGCTAACCATAAAAATGGTACTCCCCAATAAAACTCTTTTCCAAGGCGTTTTATATCTGCTTTTTGTTTTATCGCTTCTATCATAAGTATCACAAGTGGCAGCGGCTCTAGAGCTGAAAACAATCCACCTATTGCAATCCAGTACGAGTCAGTCCCTTGCCACCAGTAGTGATGCCCAACTCCAAGTGTTCCTGTCATCATTATAAGTATTAGCTCAAATAGCATAACTCTCTCAGCAACTGAGCGTTTTACAAGACCTAGTGATACCGCTAGATACGCTAGTACCCCTGCAGCAAATAGCTCAAATGTTAGCTCAACCCATAGATGCACAACCCACCATCTATAGTAATCATCAACTGTAAAGTTTGGCATAATCTTATGCACAGGAGCCATACCTGCTAGATATAGCGTTGCGATACCAAATGATGACCAGATTATCGTACCTATAAGAATATTATTCTCTTTTGCTTGGCGAATCGTACTATAGACCATCCCAAACCAAAGCACCAGTCCAACAACAAGCCCAATATCCCAAAGTCGCCCCAGATTTAGATACTCACGCCCCTCGTTTCCTAACCAGAACCAAGTTTCACGAAGCATACCAGCACCACCCATATAGATACCAACAATACCACCAACCCCTACAACTATTAGTGCTACCCATAGCACATCTACAAGTCTAGGAAATTTCAAATCTTTATTAGCAACTAGCGGAGCAATAAGCAATCCTCCAACTAACCAACCCACAGCAACCCAGATAATAGCTATATTTAGATGCAGTGCTCTTACTATATTAAATGGCAAAATATCTTGCGATATGAGAAAATTATCGGTCGGATCTGCATAGATATGAGCCAAATAACCGCCCAGTATAAGCTGAAGCAGTGAAAATAGTGCAACAATCGGTACATATTTTAGTAGCTTCTCTTGTGATGGGAAAAGCTTTGAGATGATTAATGGTTGCTCAAACTGCTCTTTAGAGTCTTCTGGCTCTTTTACTAGATACTCATATGTAATATAGAGTACTATAATAGTTGCTGGCCACAGTAGTAACCACTCCCATAGTGAAATATAGTGAGACTCCCATGTTAAATCCTGATCAATCAGTGGCTCATGAGGCCAGTTGTTTGACCATGTATAATCTTTTCCAGGGCGTTTTGAAGATGCCACGATTTGTGACCAATCAACAAATGCAGCGATTTTCTCAGCCTCATCGGCTCGGATTATCCCGCCTCTCCAAGCTCTTTCATGATCTCCATTTACTAGAAAATCTATCAGATATTCGCGGTTTGCCTTAAATGCATCTGCGGAGTTTTGTGAATATCTCACGCCCTCTTCACGCAGTATAACAGAGTTAAAATCAGCCTTTACAGTAGCTTTTACAGCTGCTAAATCAACCTCATCTAACTCACTACTACTAGCTACGCCAAACTTCTCATTTGCCACTCTATCATATAAAAATAGAGCTCGCTTATGAAAAAACTCCGTCGTAAAGTCAGGCCCTAAATAAGCACCCATCCCTAGCATCGTACCATAATCCATCAAATCAAACTGTTGGAAATATCCCTTTCCATCAACTATATCATCATATGTATATAGCACCTCGCCACTAGAAGTTTTAACCTCTTGCGGTAGTGGTGGCACCTCTTTTGCCAAATTGGCAGTGAAAATTATCAGTGCCGTAACCATAAAAATCGTTGTTCCCCAAAAAACGGCATAGAGCCCCTTTTTAGAGAGCAGTTTTTCTATGAAAGCGTTCATATCCCCTCCTAATATTTTAAACATTACAATATTAGATGAAAATGTGACTATTTTTATTGATGTAAATCAAGAAAGAGGAAAAATAGGAGAAAAAGACTCCTATTTGTAAGAGCACTCCGCCAAGGAGCTCATTTTAAGCTCTGCTTAAAAAATGTGAGCGTTTAATTAGATAATTTTTACACTAATGCAATGGCATCAATTTCGACAAGTGCGTTTTTAGGCAAAGTTTTTACAGCAACGGTAGAGCGAGCTGGCTTATGAGAGCCAAACGCCTCTGCATAAATCTCATTTACGACACTAAAATCATCCATATCAGCTAAAAATATAGTGGTTTTAATCACTCTATCCATCGAACTACCAGATGCCTCTAAAACTGCTTTTAGGTTTGCTAAAACCTGCTTGCACTGCTCATCTACCGAGCCATCATTCATAACACCATCTGGAGTCAATGCTATCTGACCAGAGGTATAAACCACACCATTTGCTACGACCGCCTGAGAGTATGGTCCTATCGCCGATGGAGCCTTTGTTGTTTGTGTAAACTGCATAAACTATCCTATTTTTTAGATTTTCTGATGGCATCATCTAGTATCAGATTATAATCCTCACCATCCCAAAACCCTGGGAGCTGATGAACTATCTTGCCATCGCTATTTAAAAATACACTCATCGGAACCATTGGTGCTTTTATAGTTGATGGATATTTATCTACATCACGAGTGACATGAACGCTACTAAATTTAGAGTTTAGTTTGGTCGTTACCCTCTCATCTTTTAGTGTTGTAGCCTCTAGCTTTCTACACCATCTACAATCCTCTGTAGTTACCAGTACTAGCACTAGCTTAGACTCTTTTTTAGCCTTTGCTAGCGCACTATCATAATCTTTTGACCAATTTATCTCGCTAGCAAACAATCCAACTGAGATAAATAGTAGTAAAATCAGCTTTTTCATATAATGACTCTCCTATTTTAATAACGACATTTTAACAAAATATTGTGTAGTTATTGTCAATTAAACATTAATGTCATCTGATTTAACACTCACATTTTAAGCAAAGCTCAAAATGAGCTCCTAAGCGGAGGGCTCTCACGACTAGTCGTTCTTGTAAATCGTAGAATATTAAATACAATCTAAACTAAAACTTTCTCATATCGCAAAACCACACCACCACTAGTGATATCAAAACCATCTAATTTTATCTTGCCTCGTGTGATATCCTCTAGATGTCTATCGCATAGTGATATTTCATCCCTCTGGCTCTGTGCCTTGTGCTCTATAGGCTTAGAGCAGATAACACATTCACATAGATATAGATCTCTAAAACGCCTGTTAAACTCTTTTTTATGAGATAGCTCTAATACCTGATTTTCTCTAGAGAGATAATCTCTAATACGGTGTGCATTTTTTAAAAACTCCTCATCCATACCTAGCGATGTGGCAAACTCTAACCCATATATACTCTCTCCACGCCCCGCTCTAAGTGCTCTATCAAATCCACCATCGCCATATCCTAGATGCAAAGATGCCACATTTTTTGCCATATGTAGCTCTTTTACCTGCGAGAGCTGATGTAGATGTGTTGTCATAAAAAACATAACCCCCTTGCTAGAGAGCTCTAAAATAGCACTAGCTACAATAGAGACAGCTGATAGCGTCTCTGTACCATGGCTTATCTCATCAGCGATAACTAATGATTTTGATGTGGCTTTGGAGAATATACTATTTAACTCTAGCATCTCCACTCCAAATGTCGATAGAGATGATGAGATTTTATCTTTTGATGAGACTCTAGTAAATAGTGCATCAAAAACTCTAAACCTCATCGATTTTGCTGGGACAAAAAACCCAGATTGTGCCATCACTACAGCTATAGCGATACTTTTCATCAGCGATGATTTACCGCTAGCATTTAAACCATACAAAAGCACCCCATCTATCTGATGACCATCGTGCACCTCTAGTGCATTTAATACACTATTTGGATATGGCAAATCTAGATAATCTCTATTTCCCAATACTAAATCATTACTAATATACTCTTTGTTTACATATTCGATAAGCAGATGTCTGATACCATTTATCTGTAAAAAGTTATCACTGCTATCTATAAGCGTAGCTCTATTTAGATTATGAAGTCTCGCATCTATTGCAGTTACAACAGCCACATCTATCTGTGCAATCCAATCCATCAAAACTTGCATAAAACTCTCAATATCATATCGATACTCTCTTAGATGCAAAGAATTTTTCAGCTCTATTAAAAAATGCTCATCTATTAAAACATCATCTAAATCTATATCTAGCTTGTAGTGTTTTATATGGTTTTGAATCTCTAGTAGTTTTGTAATTTTATCTAGTAGTGATGAAAGAGGACTCATATCACCACAATATATGCTATGCCAATCTAGCTCTATGCCCTCTAGTGCTACTAGCCTATCTCTGATAAACGCAGTATGCTCCATCACAGCAGAGGCTAAATCTAACCTAGCATTTAAAATAGCTACATCATCTATAGGTAGCAGTAATCTATATCTCATCAGCCTCTTACCTATAAGAGTAGATGGTTTAGTTAGAAAGTTAAAAATCGACAGCTCTCGCTTGTTGTGAGAGATAAAATCTATCTGCTCTAGTGGATTATTTACCAATTTTATAGCATTTGAGATATCTAAAAATCTAGGCAGTAGATAGTTTTTACTATATAGGCGTGAGCTATTTTTAATCAGCAGTGCTAACGCCATAGATGCTAGTGGCAAACTATCTAAATCTAGATGCTCTATCGGTTTTAGTAGCGATTTAATAGAAAAAAAGCTAGCAAACAGAGAATTTTGCTCATCCTCATCTATGGTGCTACTATCTAAAGATATATCAAAAGTGATAAAATTATCAGCTAAATCATCATAATAGCTCTTTGAAGCATAACCTATAACAACTCTATCGACATCAGCTACAAATAGTAGATGTAGCAGTTTATCGATAGCACTATATGGATGAGAGGCATCTGATGATATCTCACAAAACCATCCGCCCCTACTAGGGCTCTCTAAAACTGAAAGCCCAATACGATAAAATCCATCTCTAAAATCTATAAAAATCGACGCCAAAGAGTTCATATTTTCCATCTTTAAAATAATTATTATAAATATTATACAAAAAAATATCTAATAAACAAATTGTATGTTATAATGTTATAAATGAAGTTTCTTATTTTTAATTTAAGGATTACAATATTATGCAACGACCTACCCCGATAGACCAAGAGGTACCATTTGATGGCAGAAGCCTCATCTCTGAAACAGATACAAAAGGTATTATAACCTATGTAAACCGTAAATTTGTAGAGATGACAGGCTATAGCGCAAAAGAGGCAGTGGGACAACCTCACAATATATTAAGACATCCAGATATGCCAAAAGTTGGCTTTGAGGGGATGTGGAAAGTTATCAAAAGTGGCAAAGTATGGGAAGGTTATGTAAAAAACCTACGAAAAGATGGTAAATACTACTGGGTTATTGTCCATATAGTTCCAAAGCTTGATGAAAATGGAAACATAATAGGATATATTGCATCACGAAAAATGCCTGATAGAAGCCAGCTAAAAATCGTTATCTCTCAATACGCAGAGCTACTAGAGCAAGAAAAACAGGGCAAATAGAGCTTAGCTAGAAGCTATAATATTTATCGCTTCAAATAGCTCATCTTTGCTATCAAATTTTAGCTCTGTGCGATTAATAGGCACTTCGCCTATAGGGTCTGTATCTAGTGCTAAAACATAGCAATCTATCTCTATCTTATCGCTCTTAGACTCAGCCCACTCTATCGACACCAGTGCACTCTCGCCATGTAGATGCACCATTACAGCAGGAAAGATCCTAGTTATTTTAGAGATATCTATCTCTATATCATTTATGGTTATTTTACTCATCCTATCTCTTTTAGGGTGTAATTTCTCTTGACCCAGCTATAGTATATCGCAACAAAAATAAAAACCACTCCTATGGATGAGGCTATAAATGAGGCACTAAATAGTGCTTTTGCTAAAATTCCTATCATAATCGATACAAAAGCACCGACTCCTAAAAATAGCATATCATTATATGCGACCACTCTGCCATAGTAGTCATTATCTGTGTGGTGCTGCAATAGAGTATATGTATATGACCATAAAGTAGTAGTCATAAACCCAACTCCTACCGAAGCTATAAGCGATAGATAAAAATCATCTATCACATATGCCCAGACAAATATTGAGATAGCACACGCTATAAAAAGCAGACCCAACCTATCGTTATTTACCCAATTTCCAAGCACAACAGGCCCTATCACAAGCCCAACAGCCCTGGCGGTATTGACAAGCCCGATAGCGAGCGATACAGCGATAATCTGAGCATAGTAGTTTTTTGCAGCGAGTGCTACGAGTGCATCAAAAGCGGTAAATCCTATTACGGCGTGCAGTATCATCAGATGAGCTATAACTCTATTTTTGGATATATAGACAAGTGCATCTTTCATCATCGTAACCATCTTTTGCTTTTTACTATTAAAATCTAGCTCTATATTTATGCCCATCGCTAAAAATAGCACAACCACAAAGAGCATTGCATCAAGCAAAAATGCCATCTTAATCCCCACCCAGTACACCACAATTCCACCAAGTGCCATACCTACCGTATATGAGAGCGACCAGATAACAGAGTGAATCTCATTTGCCATCTGTAGCGATTTAGACTCTAAAAATCTAGGCAGCAGCGACATCTCTACGGTAAAATGAAAACTAGATGCCCCCATTCGTATAAAAACCAATATATAAAGTAGCCACAACATCGAAACGCTCTCTATGCTTATGAGCCAAAGAGTGGTAATTATCTCGATAATTGTGAGGATTATCATGAGCTTTTTAGGGTGTATTCTATCTAGCACCACCCCGCTAATAGGTGCTTGAAGTACACCTGGTAAAAAATGCAGTGCCGCCACAAAAGCAATCACTAGGGCATCTACATCCAAATATATTAACAGTGTGTATATAGCAACATTGCTAAACCACGCACCAAAATATGCAAGCAGTTGTATGAGCGACAATCTACGCAGTAGAGGCTCTTGTTTTAGAAGGTTATAATATCTATTCATAAACAAAAGGATACCAAAGTTAAAATAATATTTTGATTTGACGATTTAGCAAATAGAGTACTTTACAAGGAGTAGTTATGGAGATATTTCAAACAGCTGCAAAGATGCAACAGACACAGCAAGCTCAAATGACACAACCATCGCAAGTAAGAAATGTTGAGACGATGCAAAAAGCTCAAATCCAGCAAGACCAAGTAGCAGCCAAAGAGACAGAGCAGATGACCCAAGAGACCAAGTCTCAAGAGCAGATGGAGCAACTAATAGATGAGCTAAATCGCTCACTCAGCCCATTTAACACATCTCTTCGTTTTGGTTTTGATAATAGAAGTGAAGATTTTTATGTATCTGTAATAGAGACTAAAACCAACAATATAATCAGAAGATTTCCAGCAGAACAGGCAGAACAACTGCTACCTAAGATGCAAGAGGTTAATGGAATCTTATTTGATCAAAGAGGTTAAATAACGATTAAATTTTTTAAACACTATATAAAGAGACGGCAACTATGATGATGAATACAAATTTAGCTTACAATACTTATACCCAAAATAATATCGGTGTTGAATCGCCACAAAAGCTCGTACAGATGATGTATGAGGGGGTTTTACGCTTTAATATGCAAGCAAAAAGATCTATGAAAGAAGATGACATAGAAAAAAAGGTTTACTGGGTAAATAGATCAAGTGCAATCATCGCACACCTCATTAGCGTAATAGATTACTCAGGCGGAGATGTAGCACATTATCTCTCAGGACTTTATACGCACCAACTACAACTTCTAGCAGAGGCAAATTTACATAATGATGCAGAGCGTTTAGATGAAGTTAGTAAAGTTTTCAAAGGTCTATTAGAGGGCTGGAAAGAGATAACAGATGTGGCTATCGAAGATTAAGAGTGCATATGTGACTGAAAATATCGATGAGATTGATAGGCTCATCGAAAAGATGCCACAATTTAATACACTAGATGAGATGCAAGAGGCATTTTACATACTTACAAATATTAAAAATCTGATGCAAAAAAATAAAACTGACTTAGCTACACAAATAGCACACCTAAAAAGCAACATAGAGTTTCTACAATCTACACAATCACCCCTAGAGCATAAACTAAATCTCAAGCTTTAACCTTATTCTCACACTTTTTTAGATAAAATAGCGACAATTTTTACTATACTCTAAAAAGATGGGGAATTATCAATGAAAAAAGATGTTAAAAAAGTTGTACTAGCCTACTCTGGCGGATTAGATACAAGCGTAATTTTAAAATGGCTTCAAGATGAGTACAAATGTGAAGTTGTAACCTTTACAGCCGATATCGGTCAAGGTGAAGAGGTAGAGCCAGCTCGTGCAAAAGCACTAGCACTAGGGATAAAACCAGAAAATATTTTTATCGAAGATCTGCGTGAGGAGTTTGTTCGTGATTATGTATTTCCAATGTTTAGAGCAAATGCCATCTATGAGGGCGAATATCTACTAGGAACATCAATCGCTAGACCACTTATAGCAAAACGCCAAGCAGAGATTGCAAAAATCACAGGAGCTGATGCAGTTAGTCACGGTGCTACAGGCAAAGGAAACGATCAAGTGAGATTTGAGCTAGGCTACCTAGGACAAAACAGCTCACTAACTATCATCGCTCCATGGAGAGAGTGGGATTTAAACTCTAGAGAAAAACTACTCGCTTACGCTGCTGAGCATGGGATTAAAATCGAGATGAGTGGCGAGAAATCACCATACTCTATGGATGCAAACCTACTACACATCTCATATGAGGGCGGGATTTTAGAAGACCCAGCGGCTGAGCCAGAAGAGAGTATGTGGAGATGGACAACATCACCTGAAAATGCTCCTGATAAGGCTGAGTATATAGAAATAGGATATGAAAATGGTGACCCAATCACACTAAATGGCAAAGCACTCTCACCTGCAGTAATGCTAGAGCAACTAAATATCATAGCAGGTCGCCATGGTATTGGTCGTGATGATATAGTAGAAAACCGCTTTGTAGGGATGAAATCTCGTGGATGTTATGAGACACCAGGTGGAACTATTATGCTAAAAGCTCATCGTGCGATAGAGTCTATAACACTAGATCGTGAAGCAGCACACCTAAAAGATGAGATGATGCCACGATATGCAAAACTAGTATACAATGGTTTTTGGTTCTCTCCAGAGCGTGAAATGCTCCAAGCAGCGATAGATAAAACTCAAGAAAATGTGCGTGGTTCAGTGAGACTAAAACTCTACAAAGGCAATGTAATAGTAGTAGGTAGAAGCTCTGATGTATCGCTATTTAACGCTGATTACTCTACATTTGAAGAGGACGCTGTATATGATCAAAAAGATGCGACAGGCTTTATCAAACTAAATGCACTTCGTTTTATAATTGCTGGTGCAGTAAAAGATAGATAGGGGCAATATGAGCATAATCAAAATAGATGTAAACTCAGATGAGTTTCAAAAAGAGCTAGAGCAGACAATCGAATATACAAACAATGTTGTAAAACAGTTTAATTTCTCATACAATCCACAAGATGAAGTAAACGAGGGGATCCAAATGGGTCTTACTCGTAATAAAATGATGTATGGCAACTACTTTTGCCCATGTTTTATGGTTGAAAAAGTAGATAATAAATTTCAAAGCGTAGAAGACAGAGTCTGCCCATGTACGCCTGCACTAGAGAGAGAGATTCCAAATAGCGGAGCCTGTCACTGTCAAATATTTTGTACCCCAGAGTATGCAGAGAAAAAATCGCTAGAACTAGGACTACACGAAGCGACAAAAAATCACTCTAGAGGTCTAAGCCAAGATGAGTGCGAGCTTCTACTATCAAAAAGCCAACTAGAGAGCGATGAGCTATCTGCACTGCTAGAAGCACGCGAGCTAGGGATGGTTAGATTTAAAATCGTAGATGTTAGAGAGTGGATGGAGTGGAAAATGGCACGCATAGATGGTGCAGATTTGCTAATTCCAACGAGTAGCTTTTTCAACACGCTAGAGGATTCAAAAATTGCTAAAAATGAGAATATCATCGTATATTGTCATGTAGGTAGCAGAAGTGCACACTGCCAGCGAATACTAGCTGATATGGGGTATACTAAAGTTTCAAACCTAACATATGGAATAGTCTCATATGGTGGGAATATAGTTAGAGGATAGATTTATGAAAGTTTTATTAATCAAAGATGTAAAAGGCGTAGGTAAAACGGGAGAGATTAAAGATGTAGCTGATGGCTATGGTAAGAATTTTCTCATCGCAAAAGGTTTTGCACTAGCAGCTACAAATGAGGTTTTAAGAAAATATGAATCTCAAAAGAAAAAAGATGCGGCCAATGAAGCAGCACATATAGCAGAGCTCAAAGAGACAAAAGATAAATTAGATAAACTGCTAATCACTATCACCAAAAAACTAGGCGAAGGTGGTCATCTATTTGGCTCTATAACCAAAGATGAAGTAGCAGATGCACTAAAAGCACAACACAGTATATCGATAGATAAAAAAGATATCGACATAAAGCACCCTATCAAAACGACAGGTCTTTATGATTTGGATTTAAAGATGGGTCACGGTATCCACGCAGTACTGCATATTAGCGTAAAGGGCGAATAGATATATGAGTAGAGCTGGTTTTGTAGCACTTGTCGGTAGACCAAATGCTGGTAAAAGTACAATGCTTAACTGGATTTTGGGCGAAAAAATCGCAATGGTAAGTCAAAAGGCAAACGCAACACGCAAACGCTCAAACGCTATCGTGATGCACAATGATGATCAGATAATATTCATAGATACCCCTGGGCTACATAACCGTGAAAAACTACTTAACCAATATATGCTAGAAGAGGCTCTAAAAGCGATAGGCGATTGTGATATAGTGATATATCTAGCACCAGCCTCTGATAGCACGGCTCACTATGAGAAGTTTCTAGAGCTCACACAAAACAAGCGAAAACATATCATCGCACTCAGCAAAATAGATCAGATATCACAAGCACAACTACTAAAAAAGATAGGCGAATATAGTAGATTTAGCGATAATTTTCTAGCACTCATACCGATGTCTGTCAATAAAAATGTAGGTAAAAATGACCTGCTAGATACTATCGTTAAAAATCTAGATGAATCTCCATATCTGTATGACCCAGAAGACCTCACAACAGAGCTCATTAGAACAATCTACAAAGAGTTTATTAGAGAGGCGATATTTGAGTTTGTTAGCGATGAAGTGCCATATGAATCAGATGTTATCATAGATAAAATACAAGAGCACGAACACAAAGAGATTATTAGTGCAACTATAATCATAGAAAAAGAGTCGCAAAAGGGGATTTTGATAGGCTCTGGTGGCACAACTATCAAACGAATTGGCAGATATGCAAGAGAGAAAATCGAACACCTAAATGGCAAAAAGGTCTTTTTAGATCTATTTGTATCAGTAAAAAAAGGGTGGAGCAAAGATAAAGAATTTCTAAATGAGATAGGATACGAACAGTGAAAAAAATAGCTCTTATTGCCCTAGTGGCATCTTCACTATCGGCCAATGAAGCCATATTTTTCAAAGGCGGTGGCAAAAAACTGTGGGATCAGCAAGCTTTTTCGCCATCATATTGGACATCTCATCTACAAAACAAAGATTTAAAATTTGGTTATTTTGAAAATATCATCTCGCTTTTAACTTGTAGCAAAGATAAAGGCACGCTAGAGCTATATATTCCAAATAACCAAAAACAGCTCGTACTAAGCAGAAAATATAGTGCTTTTACAGGCAAAGCTAGTGGCGATAAGAGAGTTGAGGGAGATTTAAAAACACCAGTAGGTGTATATAAACTCACTGAAAAGAAAAAAAACCTCGATCAATTTTATGGACCTATGGCATTTGTTACATCATATCCAAACTTCTATGACAAAGTACGCGGTAAAACAGGCTCTGGTATATGGATACACGGATTGCCATTTAATGGAGATAGAGATCCATTCACTAGAGGGTGTATAGCAATAGAGAACAAAGATATCTCACAACTTGAGAATATCCTAAACTACAACAACTCATTAGTTTTAATAGACTCAAATATAAAACCAAATCAAGCTAGTAGCACTACATATATAAATATTCTCTCACAACTTTATAGATGGAAATATGCGTGGACATACAACCATTTAGATGATTATCTAGCATTTTATGACTCTACATTTAAAAATCAAAGTGGCTCAAATCTAAATAACTTCAAAAGCTACAAAAAGAGAATTTTTGATAAAAATGAAGAGAAAACAATAGATATCAGCAATATAAGAATCATCCCATACCCTGGGGAGAGTGCAAATATATTTATGGTTACCTTTATGCAAAACTATATAAGCGATTCGCACAAATCCAACAAGGAAAAGACACTATTTTTAAAACTTAGTCAAAATCAGACAATATCTATCATAGCTGAAGATTGATGAGACTCTTTTTTGCACTACTGCTTTTTATAAGTGCTCTATACTCTAGCGAGTTTAACTTTTATAAAAAGGGCTCTAATGACGCTAAAAAACCGACACTTCTGGTAATTGGCGGAATACACGGCGATGAGCCAGGGGGATATTTCGCAGCCTCCATTCTAGCAACACACTACAATATAACAGATGGAAATCTATGGATAGTGCCAGATTTAAACAAAAATAGTATGATGGCAAACTCCAGAGGCATAAATGGTGATATGAACCGTAAATTTGCCAATATCTCAAAAGATGACAAAGACTACAAAATAGTAGAAGATATCAAAAAAATCATAGCCAAACCAGAGGTAGATTTGATACTAAATCTACATGATGGGCATGGATTTTATCGAGATAGTGATGAAAATTGGCTATATAACACGAAAGCTTGGGGGCAAACTTGTGTTATTGACCAGATATTTATGGATAGTAATCACACATATTCAGACCTGCACACCCTAGCACAAAATGCATCAAAACATATAAATAGTAATCTAATAGATGCAAACCACAAATTCAATGTTAGAAATACAAATACCAAACTATATGATAAAGAGATGCAACAAACGCTTACATATTTTGCACTCCAAAATCACAAACCTGCATTTGCTATAGAGAGCAGCAAAAATCTCTCTAATCTAGAGGAAAAAGTATTTTATCAGCTAAATGCGATAGAGTCTTTTATGAATCAGATGGGTATTAAATTTAGTAGAAATTTCACTCTAGATTCAAAAAACCTAATAAAAATTATAAATAACTATGGTAAAGTAACTATAAATAACAATTTTATACTTAATTTGAATAAATTAAAAAAATCTTTAAGCTATATTCCGCTACAATCATCACTCAATGAGTTTGCTTTTACCCATCCATTGGGATATATAAAGAAAATTCATAGTGGTTATGAAATTTTTATAGGTAATAAAAAGGTTTCAACTCTCTATCCGAGCTACCATAAAAATGGCACTTGTGATAAAAATATGTTATTTTTAGTGGATGGAGAGATGAAATCTTTTGATTTTACTTCAGAAATTTTTGTAAATGACGATATTAAAGTTGTTAAGACTGATTCGAGCGTTCGCGCAAACATAATTGGCTTTACTCGCACAGGACTCATAGATGAATCCGATGTAACAGTTAGCCTCAAAGATTTTGATAAAAGATTCTCTATCGACACTCCAAACAGGAGCTATAGAATTGAGTTTTATCAAAAAAGCCACTTCTGCGGAATGGTTTTAGTACATTTTAAATAGGATAGAGGATGAAAAGTAACAAACAGCAAATTTATTCGTCAGCACTATCGGTCAATCCCTACAGAGGCGATTACTATAGTGGCTCGCGAAATACGCTATCAAGAGTTAATTCCCCTTCATTTTCAAAGAGTCAGAACTCTATTGCACTTTTGGATACCAAAAGTTTCATATCTACACTAGTTAGTATCAGCAAAAATATTCCAGAAACGGATCTATTTGATGCACTAGAAAACAAAGTTTATGAAGAGCTCGCACTTGATATGGCGATAGAGTACAACATCAAATATGTTGAGGATATACATAAAAATGTAGAGGGCGAGAGATTTTTTCACGCTTTTGTTGTAGATCCTTTTACACTTGAGCAGGAGTATGCGGCTTTAGTTAAATCTATAAAATATGTAGATTTTATCATCCCTACACCACTTTTATTAAAATCACTATATACAAAAGAGCATCTAAAGCAAAACAGCATAGACTGTTTTATCTACTTCCAAGAAAATGACTCATTTTTTACTATATATGATAATGGTGAGTTTTTATATACCAAATCACTCAAATACTCTCTTGCTCATATACATGAGAGATTTTGTGATGAGCTAGGAAGTCAGGTAGATTTTGATATATTTAAAAATATGCTTACTCAAGAGGGTCTAAACCCATCAAATGAAGAGTATCAAAAATCTATTATGAAGATTTTTGGCGAAGTATTTTTACATATTAGTGATGTTATAACCTACGCCAAAAGAGCATATGAGGTAACATTTTTCAATGAGATTTTCATCGGCTCGAGTGTTGGAAATATCTATGGACTAGATGAGTATGCACAAACATATCTAGGACTTAAAACATCTGTGTTTAACTTTAACCACGGATATGATACAAAGGGACTCTATGTAGACCAGATGCATCAATTGATGCAGGTCTACGCAGAGCTAGAGCCTGTAGATAGATATGATTGTAACTTTACAATCTTTCATAGACCACCACCATTTGCAAAACGAGATAGTGGTAAGTTGATATTAGTTACAGCTGCCTCATTAGCAGCTGCCCTACTCTATCCAGGAGTATATTGGGGTCTCTCATACGCTGAGGAGTTTCACCACACACTGCTAGCACAAGAGTATGAAAAAGTGCATATGGAAAAACTCCAAAGAGAGTCTACTGTAAATGCAAAAATGGCAAATTTACATTTGGCTCAAGAGCTTTTAGATGAGCAAACACGCGAATTTAAGAGCAAAAAAGATACGCTCGATCAGATACATGATAAAAAAGTCAATTACCCTATGAAGGCAAAAATACTGACTGATTTTACACAAAATTTCAACAAGTATAAGACAAAATTGCAAAGCGTAGAGTATAGCGAAGATGAAAATAGCACCAAAAAGATGTTTAAATTTGGTCTAGTATCTTCAACAACACAAGACATAACAGAGTTACTAAAATTTCTAACTAGCTCAAAAGGCGGATATTACGATTTTGAGATGGAGCTCATCAGCTTTGATGCAGATAATAAATCTTATCTTAGTGAGTTAAAAGCACTAATTAGAAATACAGACAAGCAAGAGCCTACAGTAATCAATCAAAAGGCGGTGACACCATGAAGTTTGGAATAGAAGATTACCTATACTCTATAGATAACTCGTTTGCTAAAAAGAATGATAAAGATAAGATGATGATTTTTGCGATGATATTCTTCGCATTTTTCGCACTATCATATACATTCTTTTGGGAGAGTGCAGAGCAAAGCTTTGAAGAGTCTCATCAAAAAGCACTCAAAGTGCAAGCTGATTTGGATGTAGATAACCAATATTTACAAACATACCCGCTAGAGCGTATAGCACAAATTGAGCGCGATACAGTTGCACTAGAGGAGCAAAGAGAGGAATATATCAAATATAATAGATATATCAAAGATAAGCTTGAGCAAATCTCATCACTATACTATGATGAGAAAGTTTGGGGGGCATATCTAAACTCTATCTCACATTTTGCGAGAATTCACAAAGTAAAACTAGTTGAGTTTGCAAACTCGCTACAAACTGACAATAGCTCATTTGGGCATGTTTTAGATATCTCTATATCAGCTGATGCTCCATATAAAAATGTTCTAAAGCTGATAAACTCGCTAGAGGAGAGTCAGCTAGTAGTTGATTTACATACAATGAACATTAAAGCACAAGAGAGCCTAGAGAGTGAACTTAAAATCTCTGTTTGGGGAATTGTTAGAGGGGGTGCGAAATGAAAAAACTATATATATCATTAGCTTTAGCGTTAGCTGCTACACAAACACTGTATGCTAACATCGATAACAACTCCACAACGCTCGAAGAGATGGAGGCACTAGATAATAAGCTAGCATGGGTTGATGAGAAGATTTCACTTATTATTCCATCAAGAGTTGGTATAAAAGAGTCATCAATCAATAGCTTAAGCGATCCAATAGTGCTTAAAAAGCCAGCTCCTAGTAGCTCTGGCGTCTCATCACTGTTGCCACCACCAAAACTTGGTGATGCTCTAGCTGCTCCTGTAGTAGTTATTGAACCACTTAGATTGCAGGCTATGATGAATAAATCTGTGCTAATAAGTGGCAAGTGGTATCAAGTTGGCGAGAGTGTTAGAAACTATAAGCTCGCTGAGATAAAACCAAACTCTGTATTGCTAGTTGGCAATAAAGATAAACAGTTGGTATTGTTTTTAACTAAAGACAATAATAAAATACAAATCACTACAAAGTAGGAAGGGTATCATGACAAAAATATTTAAAAATCGGACAAAAGCATTTTTACTTTCAGCAGTAACTGCAGCGATGTTATCCCCAGCACTTCATGCTGACTGCTCATATGAGCTCTTTAATATTGCCTCTATAAAAGGCACGACAGTGGGTGAGTTTATCGATCAGATAAGCGATGAGTGTGGTATGAGTGTTATCGTATCTGATGAACAAGCAGAGAGTGCTCTGAAAAAACAGATGAATAAAACATATCTAAAAAATCTCACTATAAATGAGGTGCTAGATCTCATCATAAAAGAGAACAATCTGCAATATAAGCTAGAGAATAATGTACTAAAAATATCATACATTACTACAAAAACTTATCAGATTGACTATATAGCTACAGAGAGAAAAGGTGAAGGTAGTACAAACATACGCCTTAGCTCAAACAGTGGCACAGCTGCTGGCACAAGTGGTGGCGGAACAAATACAGATGCAACTAGCAATAGTACTTCATCAGAGTCTGGTACAAATATCTCTACTATCGATGAAGTGAGCTTTTGGAAAGATTTAGAGCGAGAGATTAAATCTATCCTAAGCCGCCCTGAGGATGACTATAGACAGCGTGAGGCAATTGTTCAAGATGATAAAGAGGCAAAACCGTTAGATGAGTTTCACAACATCTATATAAACAAAAATGCGGGGCTTGTAACTGTAACAGGTACTGGAAAACAGATTACAAGATTAGATAAATATATCGAAGATTTACAAAAAAAGATGCACACGCAGGTACTAATAGATGTAAAAATGTATAGTGTTGTATTAAGCGATGCAACCTCTACTGGTATCGACTGGTCACAAATATATGCTATGCAAAATATAGATATGGCGTTTAATGTATTAAATACAAAAAATCTAGGTAGTATGACTGGCGAGAAAGATGGAAACATACTAGGTTTTAGCGAGATGGAGTTTGGTCCAAATGCACGAAATATTGGTAGCATTTTTCAACTAGGAGCAAAAGCTAGCATAAACGAGGTTGTAAAATTTCTAAAAACTCAAGGTGATGTTTATGCTATATCAAACCCTAAGATATTAACACTAAACAATCAACCAGCACTCATAACTGCGGGTACAGAGCTATTTTATAAAACCAAAAACACCTCTACACTAGCGGGTGGAACAACTGGTGAGCAGGCAACTAGCGAGATAGTAAGCTCGGTATTTTCTGGAGTGTTACTAGATATCACACCAGAGATATCAAATGATGGAAGTATTACACTTCGCATTAATCCATCCATATCCGAAACAGCGAGCGAGGTTGCCTCAAACAATGCACTTCGCTCTATGCCACCCGATTTAAATCGTCGCCAAATCTCATCTGTTATTACAGTTAAAGATGGAAGCCGTGTAATCCTAGGTGGTCTAATCAATACTAAAAATGTGGACGATAGCAACAAAGTGCCACTACTTGGAAGTATTCCGATACTTGGATACCTATTTAAACGAGATGAGAGAGTCAAAAGAACAGAAGAGATTGTTATCATAATCGAGCCTAGAATAATCAAAAAAGAGAACTATACAACAACTCTAAGAGATTTAGGCTATATCCACATGGGTAATGCGATAGATAAAAACGAGCAAGAAGATAACGAAAACGCAAAATCTTCAGATAACCAAAATCCGTAATTGAGAGAGATATGGAAGGTTCACTATTCTATAAACCTAGAAATCTATTTATCGATGTAGTCGATCCAAAAGACTACATCCAAATAGATAGTACTTTTCATATGTATACGGCTCTTAAAAGCTCTGTACAAAAGCCTCTAAAAATGATACTTTTGTATGGAAAGCCAGGAACTGGCAAGAGTATGATGCTACAAAAACTACATCAAGATTTATCAAAATTTAAAAAAGTACTAATGATAGATGTTCCTATAATGGATGAGTCTGATTTTTTAAAAGTTATATCAGAAAAACTATTTGGACACTCACCTAGAGGAGAGGTAACTTTAGTTCGTTTTTTGGAACTAACTCAAGCTGTCTCATTTGATGATACTCCGATTGTTATTTTAGATGAAGCACAACTATATAGCACCAACTTAATGGAGAAAATCAGAATAATATCTGACTCTCGTGCTATAAAATTTATCATATCACTACATAAAACAGATAATGAAGATTTGATAGCAAAAGAGCACTTTCAAACCAGAATATGGGAGAGTATTGAGCTAAAAAACGCTACTCCTGATGAGCTAAAAATATATATACAAAAAAAACTACTCAAATCAAACTGCTTTGATGTAGCAAATATGTTTAGTGAAAAGAGTATAAAAAAGATTATTAAATTTACAAAAGGCAACTATAGAGATACAAATAAACTTCTCTATACTCTCTTTAGCCTCTATATGTGGTATGAAGAAAATAGACCAGCAACACTAAATAGAGATATCATTAGCAATAAAATAATAGAGCTAGCAGCTATTCATACAGGACTTGTTCGTGTTTGATATAAAAACTCTAGAGCGAAAATGGCTCATATATAAAGTAAAATCATATTTACCACATTTTCTAGTACTAGCTATAACTTTTGTAGCACTAATTCTACTAAATAGCCTATGGACAAATGAGCCAAAAAATGAAGTAGTAATCAGCGAGCCAGTTGTGCAAACTGAAAATATAGAGCAAAACAGTAGCAGCGAAATAGAAAAAGAGCCCGTAAGTGATGAGCAACTAATATTAGAGCCATCGATGGATTTTATAGCCAATATTAGCACCACTCCAACATACACTGCACCAGCTCAAACCATCACGCCTGCTAGTCAAAAACCTATAATTGACAATATCATCACTCCTCAAACGCTTGAATTGCCACCACTAGATAAACCATTATCACACGAGCAAGTGACACCCGCTATACAAAAGAGCGAGCCTGTCTCAACAAAGGGCAAATTAGCCATCAATAGATCTGATAGCAAGATAGATATAGCAAGTATAGAAGATCGCTTTAAAGAGAACTCAAATGCTAGCCTAGGTCTATTTATCGCCAAATACCACTATGATAATGGCAACTACAGCGAAGCGTACAACTACGCACTAAAGACAAACTCTATAAATGCAAAAATGGATGAGAATTGGATTATATTTTGTAAATCTTTAGTAAAACTAGGCAAAAAAGAGCAAGCTAGAAGAACGCTTCATCTTTATATAAAAGAGTCTAGATCAGATGAAGCAATAGCACTCTTAGATGCTATTGATAGGGGTAGTTTCAAATGAGATATCTAATAATTTTAGCTATTTTTGAGCTTATGATTTTTGCAAATAGTGCCTCAGAGCTATTTAAACTATATCAAAACAAAGAGTACAGCAGAGCTTGTGATATCGGATTTAATATTGCAAGCCAAAATAGAGATGATGAAAAATTCCTATCTATCTATGCATTTTCATGTCTAAATGCTGATCAAATCGATAGATTGATTTTGCCTATGGCACTACTAACTAAAAGCCAAGAATCTAGAAATAATGCCTCATACTTTGCGATGCTACTAATGCAAAAAAAACTACTAATACAAGCACTATATGATGATAAAAAATATGAAAATTTAAACTTCCCAACAAGCTCTCATCTAATTTCAAAAATATTTGATATGTACCTAAAAGATTCTCAACCAAACAACAAAACAAAGATATATATAGACAAAGATGATAAAAGAAAAAGCTACAAACTATATAAAGCAACAAAAAACAATCAAAAAACAATAGCAATTGATGAATATTATGATAAAATTATGACTTATCATCACATATATTAATTAGGAAACGATTATGGATAGAGTAACGCAAGACCTTTTAGATAAACGACACATTACACAGCAACAAATCGATAGACTACTAGCTCGTGGAGTTACAGATGATACTATCTTAGAGACTCTAACAAAAGTTAGTGCCGTATCTATAAACTTTGTAAAACGATTTGTGGTTGAGCAAATTAGACTTGGTAGATATGAGCTAAGCATTATTAAAAACTATCCATTTTTGACAGAGCAAATGATACTCTCGCATCTTGCAGAAGTGATGGAGGTATCATTTTTAGATCTTGACGCCATAGATATGGACTATCAACTGATTGAAAAAATTCCAACAACACAGCTAAAAAGATATAGTGCACTACCAATATCACAAGATGATTTATTTGTTATTATCGCATTTTCAGACCCTCTAAATATAGAAGCACAAGAGTCAATCCAGCGTCTTTTTCCAAAAAGAACTATAAAGCTAGCAGTAGCTACTGAAAAACAGATTCAATCATATCTGTTTAAAATGGAGCTAAAAGATAGCGTAAAAGAGCTAGTTACAAATATACGAAACGAGTTGCGAAATATCGGAAATCCAGAAGAGCAACAAGAGGCATCATCAATAGTTCAGCTAATCGATGTAATCTTAAAAGCGTGTATCAAAGGTAGAGCGAGTGATATTCATATCGAACCGACAGAGAAAAACTGTACCGTTAGAGGGCGTATCGATGGTAAGCTAGCTGAGATTTTTATCTTTGATAAAGATATCTTCGCACCGCTATCATCTCGTATAAAACTATCTGCCAATCTAGATATCGCTGAAAAAAGAAAACCACAAGATGGTCGATTTTCTGCAAATGTTCTAGATGCTGAGTATGATTTTCGTCTCTCAACACTACCAACAATATATGGTGAATCTATAGTTATGAGGGTTTTGGATAAATCAAAAGCTCTCGTAAAACTAGAAGATTCTGGTATGGATTCATATAGCTATGGTAGATTTATCAAATCTCTACAATCACCATTTGGTATTATATTAGTAACTGGTCCTACAGGAAGTGGTAAGACAACTACGCTATATGGGGCTCTAAATGAGTTGCGTAATATAGAAGATAAAGTTATTACCGTAGAAGACCCTGTTGAGTATAGAATGAACCTCATCCAACAAGTCCAAGTAAATCCAAAAGTAGGTCTATCTTTTGCTGATGCACTGCGTTCAATCCTGCGTCAAGACCCTGATAAGATAATGATTGGGGAGATTCGTGACCATGAAACACTAGAGATTGCCATCAAAGCGGCTCTAACAGGACACCTCGTTATCTCCACACTTCATACAAATGATGCTATTAGTGCAATTCCTCGTATTGCCGATATGGGTATAGAGCCATATCTAATTAGTGGTGCATTAGTTGCAGTTCAAGCTCAAAGACTTGTGCGAAAAATCTGCTCTCAGTGTAAAACAGAGTATGTAATCCCAGATGGGCTAGATGATGATATCAGAAAATATATCCCTCAAGATGCCAAAATATATCATGGTGCAGGGTGCAAAGATTGTAATGGCACTGGGTATATGGGTAGAGAGATGATTTGTGAGGTTCTTCCTATTAGTGAAGAGATATCTAGTCTAATCGCAAAAGGTGGTTCCAAAGATGATATCCTCAAAAAAGCAAATGATGAGGGTTTTGTCAGTATGCTAGAAAATGGTATTGCCAAGGTTTTAGAGGGCAAAACAACCATTGATGAAATTTTAAGGGTGGCAAAAGGATGAAATACTTCGTAGCAACAATCCTCGCAAGAGGTAAGAAAATAGAGCAAGGTTTTTATGCTGAAAGCAAAAAAGAGGCAATGTACGCTGCAAAGATAAAATACTCTGGTATCGTACTAAAAGTAGCCGAAACTGCACCACCACTAGAGGATCAATTTAAAAGATTAAAAGATAGCTTTTTAACAAATGTTAGAAAGCGAAAACTAAAACAAGATGCACTAATTGCAGCTATCAGACAGCTTGCAGTTATGGCAAATGCTGGTATCTCGATTCACGACTCTCTAAAAGAGATAGCAAATGCAACTACCGATAAATCTCTAGAGGTAGTCTTAGGGACAATGGCAGATGATATCAATGCGGGGCTCAGTCTATCTCAATCAGCAGAGAAGTTTGCATATGAGCTAGGCACACTAACGCTAGCTATGGTTGAGCTAGGTGAAAAAACGGGTAATCTGGCTGAATCTCTACATAAACTAGCTGATATGCTAGAGGAGATTAGACGAAATATCATCAAATTTAAAAAGGCGATGGCATATCCTCGTAATGTTATGATTGCCATGGCTATCGCTTTTACGATTTTGATTTCATATGTTGTGCCACAATTTAAGGCGATTTTTGAGCAACTAGGTGCGGAACTACCGATGCCTACAAAGATACTACTATTTCTAGAGCATCTATTTAACACCTATGGACTCTATGTGCTTGGTGGTATTTTTGTATTTATCATAGCATTTAGATATGCACTAAATCACAGCATACCTTTTAGATTTAAATGGCATCAAGTCCTACTAAAAACATACCTAATCAAAGGTATCATTATGTATGCAACGCTTAGCCGTTTTACTCTAGTTTTCTCTGAGCTAGTGCGTGCGGGGATTCCTATCGCAGAGGCTCTAGAGACATCTACTGCGATGATTGACACTCTACCACTAAAAGAGAAGCTACTAACAGTTAGACATACAGTTGAAAAAGGTGGGACTCTAAATGAGGGGCTCGCTGAGACGAGGCTATTTGAGAATATGATTATTCAGATGGTTTCAGCTGGTGAAAACAGTGGTCAGCTTGACTCTATGATGGAAAAAGTTATGGAGTATTATAAGATGAAATTTGATGCCATCATCGATGGTTTATCAGAGGCTATTGAGCCTATCATGCTAATCATCATCGCTGCGATGGTAATATTGCTAGCTCTTGGAATATTCTTGCCTATGTGGGATATGGGTAACGCCGTTCAAGGACGCTAATCTTTGGAGCCTTTGGCTACCAAAGAGTTATAGTTCTCATCTTTTGGTATCAACTCTGATTCATATAAAAATAGCGATGGTATAAACATCGTACTTTTTAGCTTATCAAATCTAGCGTAACTGAGAAATAGTCTATCTTTTGCTCTAGTTACCGCTACATAAAATAGCCTTCTCTCCTCATCGATACTGCCACTTCTAGCCATAAGTTTTCTATTTGGAAATCTCCCATCCATCAAATCACACACATAGACCTCTTGATACTCTAACCCCTTGGATGCATGGATGCTAAGCAGATGTACCCCCTCGCCTTGAGTCAAATCTGATGAGCCTAGTACCATTGCATTTAGATATCGCTCGCTATCTTTGTATGGTTTTGAAAGCTCTAATAATAATGAGCATTTTCTATCTATCCTCTCTATCGCTTCATCTTTTAGCTTTGGATCTAGCTGATTATTTTTATCAACTGCTCTAGCACTAGAGAGACTATCTACGATATCTCTATAGAGTTTTGATTTTATAATTTTAGAAACTATCTGATATGGATTTTTGAGCTCTTGTAGCTCTTTTATGAGCTCGTAAAATCTATATGTAAATGTGGCAGACTCGTTTGTAAATTTAGCATATCTAAGTATCGCATTAGACATAAAATCACTATTAAAATCTAGATGTGCAAACCGCCCTGCACTGCCTAATTCACTAAAACTATCAAATAGCCCTAGCTGATGATTTAGTCTTTTAGCTTCAAATGGATTTTTTATCTTTTTATCTGGCTTAAATAGCCCTCTAGTAAATGAGCCATCGCCTAGCTTTTGTAGAGCCATAAATATATCTTTTGCACTAGCACTACCAAAGCCTTTTGCATACTCAAAAATATGCATAAATGCCATCATATCGCTCTCATTTACCACAACTGTATAGATATCTAATATCGCTTTTATCTCTTTTGCATCAAAAAAGCTCGTCCCACCACGCCTGCGACAAGCGACACCTAGCTCTCTTAAAGATGCCTCTATCCCATCGGCTGATGCATTATTTCTAAATATAACCGCTATCTCATCTCTAGGGGTATTTGAGTTGATAATCGACTCTGCTAATCCACGGTACTGATCAAATAGTTCATCATAAACTAGCAGCGTTGGCAGATGA
The DNA here is from genome assembly GCA_964650175.1 of uncultured Campylobacterales bacterium. Classification (GTDB taxonomy): domain Bacteria; phylum Campylobacterota; class Campylobacteria; order Campylobacterales; family Sulfurimonadaceae; genus CAZYTC01. The sequence goes on from CAZYTC010000011.1 coordinate 33,093, forward strand.
TCAAACTTATCTCTAGTCACCTCTAGCGATTTTGGATAGATTCGCTCATTAAATGATATAACCTTATTTGCAAGCTCCAATATCGGCGTAGTTGAGCGGTAGTTTTTCGTCAGTGTATAGACAGTTGCGTTATCGAAATTTTTAGTAAAAGATGCAATAATAGAGATATCAGCACCATTAAATGCATAGATACTTTGATCATAATCGCCCACACAAAAAAGCGAAGCTGGGTTCATAGCACTAACTAGCATCCCCTGTAGTGGGTTTGTATCTTGATACTCATCGATTAATACCTCTTGATAACCTAGCTCTTTTGTTTTTGCTAGATTTATCATTAGCACTAGCAAATCATTAAAGCTAACAAATCCGTACTCATTTTTAAGTGTCTCAAACTCATCTACGATATCAGCGTAAATATCTGCAAATGGGCTTTGATCCTCATAAAATTGCTCTATCCACTCGCTAAAACTGAGTCCTTTGCTACTGTTTTGATAAAATGAATAAAAATCATATAGATATGCCGAGCCATATTGTGCCACGCCTGCATCTATATGCAAAAATGTTCTCTTTTCATATACGCTTTTAAATAGTATCTTTAGCTCTCGCTGCTGCTTTAGAACCACCTTTTTTTGCTCTTTTTTTAGCCATCTATAGCTAACTGCATGAAATGTTCCTGCATCTATCTGCGATGCAACTTCTCGACCAAAAAACTGAGCAACTCTATCTATCATCTCTGCTGCTGCTTTGTTGGTAAAAGTTAGTAGCAGTATCTCTTGTGGTTTTATATTTTGCGAGAGTAGATATGCGATACGACCCACTATTGTGGATGTTTTACCTGTTCCTGCTGATGCTATTATGAGATTATGACCGAATTTTGCTGTCGCAGCCTTATACTGCTGTGGATTTAAACGAGAAAGTGGCAAGGAGCTCCTTGTAAAGCCCCCTGCTTGGGGGATTATCTATAGTTTTTAATAGGCTCTGCTACACCTAATTCTGGGTGAGATTTGATATCTAAAACAGCCTGAGCCATAGTGCCGTTATCTTTATTAAAGATTAGAGGTGCTAAAAAGTTTACACACGACTCATCTAATGGATCTTGAACGACAACGATATTATATACAATTAGGTTTGATTTTTCATTTATATCTAAAAGTACACTAATTGGTGTTGGAATGTCAAAAGAGTACTCTCTTAGTATATATGGATTAGCTAGCGTAAAGCTTACATTTGAGCCATCTGTACTTCTAAGCGTAGCAAACATCTCATCTATCTCATTAATCTCTACCGATGTAACATGCTCAAATCCTAGAATCGTAGATTTCACTGTATATTGCATTTTCTCTCCTTGCGGCTGTTTTTAGTATTTACAAAAATAAAGCAAGAAATGTTCCCAAAATTTGGTATAATTCACTCTAATTTTGTATTAATAAGGCCTTACTATGTCTTCAAACCATTATGATCCAAAGAGTATAGAAAATAGATTATATCCTATTTGGGAACAAAGAGGATACTTTGAAGTAGATTCTAACATAAAAATCCAAAAAAAAGATAAAAACTTCTCTATCATGTTGCCACCACCCAATGTGACTGGCTCACTGCATATAGGACATGCACTCAATCATACGCTAATTGATATCATCACCAGATATAAACGGATGGATGGATACGCTACACTGTGGCAACCTGGGACTGACCATGCAGGAATCGCTACACAAAATGTAGTAGAAAAACAGCTACTAGCAGAGGGTATCACCAAAGAAGATCTTGGGCGAGAGGCATTTTTAGAGCGAGTCTGGAAATGGAAAGCCCACAGTGGTGGTACTATCGTAGCTCAGATGAGAAATCTAGGTGTCTCATGTGCATGGAGTAGAGAGCGTTTTACCATGGATGATGGACTAAAGCACTCTGTTAAAGAGGCGTTTGTAGAGCTATATAATCGTGGTCTAATAGTGCGTGGCAACTATATGGTAAACTGGTGTACACATGACGGTGCACTGAGTGATATAGAGGTGGAGCACGAAGAGCACAAAGGCAATCTATACCATATACGCTATCCACTTAGCGATGGTAGCGGGGTACTAGTAGTTGCTACCACTCGTCCTGAGACATATTTTGGTGATACAGCGGTTATGATACACCCTGATGATGAACGATATAGCCACCTCATCGGCAAAAGCGTCACTCTTCCGCTAATAGATAGAGAGATTAAAATCATCGCTGATTCACATGTCGATATGAGCTTTGGTACAGGGGTTGTAAAGGTTACACCAGCCCATGATGTCAATGACTACGAAGTTGGAAAAAGACACAATCTAGAGTTTATCACCATATTTGATGAAAAAGGAACTCTAAATGATTATGCAGGTGAATTTGCAGGATTAGAGCGACTAGAGGCTCGTGAAATAGTTCTAAAACGGCTAGAAGATGAGGGATTTGTAGAGAAGATAGAAGAGCATATCCATCAAGTGGGGCACTGCTATAGATGTCATAATATAGTAGAGCCATATATCTCTAAGCAGTGGTTTGTTAAAAGCAGTATTGCAAAAGGCTCGATAGAAAAAACCAATGCAAAACTGGCTCAATTTTTCCCACCTCACTGGATAAATAGCTACAACGCTTGGATGAATGATTTGCGTGATTGGTGTATCTCTAGACAGCTGTGGTGGGGGCATAGAATCCCTGTATTTTATTGTGATGAGTGCGAGCATGAGTGGGCGAGCCGTGAGGATGAGCCTACATCTTGTCCAAAATGTAGTAGCCCTAAATTCCACCAAGACCCAGATGTACTAGATACATGGTTTAGCTCTGCACTATGGCCATTTTCAACTCTAGGTTGGGGAAACGACAATCTAGGCGAGGGTTCACTATACGCTAGCGATGATATGAGCAGATTTTATCCAAATAGCCTAATGATTACTGGTTTTGATATACTATTTTTCTGGGTTGCTAGAATGATGATGATGGGTGAGACATTTACAGGCAAGCTCCCATTTGCTCACATCTACTTGCACGCTCTAGTGCGTGATGAGCATGGTCAAAAGATGAGCAAATCTCGTGGAAATGTGATAGATCCGCTTGATATGGTAGAGAAATATAGTGCAGATGCTCTGCGTTTTACCCTCGCTATTTTAGCGGTTCAAGGTCGTGATATTCGCCTTAGCACCGATAGACTAGAGCAAAGCCGAAACTTTACCAATAAGCTTTTTAACGCATCTAAATATCTACAACTAAATACACCTACATTTAAAGATTTAGCAGATATAGAGATAAAAACTCCGCTAGGAAAATATATGCTTAGCCGTTTTCATAGAGCTACAGCAGAGACGAGAGGATATATCGATGAGTACCGCTTTAATGATGCGGCGACGACACTATATAGATTTTTATGGAATGAGTTTTGTGACTGGGGAATTGAGCTATCAAAAGCGAGCAAAGATAGCGTAGATGAGCTAGGTAGTATCTTTAAAGAGTCTATGAAACTACTACACCCATTTATGCCATTTATCACCGAGCATCTATATCACGAGCTCTCTGGCACCTCAATAGAAACTAGTGAGTCTATTATGATTATGAGCTATCCTGCTGATACCGCCATAGATGAGCAGATAGAATCAGAATTTGCAGCTATTATGGATGCTATTATCACTATTCGTAGAGCCAAAACTCATATAGATTTAGCTAACCAAAAGATAGAGCTAGCATTTGTAAAAACAACTCATAATCGCCAACTTATAGAGATTTTTGCAACAAAACTGGCTAAAGTTGAAAAAATCGAGTTTACAGAGAGTAAAATAGATAACTCTATCAGCGATCTAGGTGAGAGTGTAGAGGTTTATCTACCTACTAGCTCCATAGATTTAACCCCTATTATCGATAGACTGAACAAACAGCGTGAGAAAATCACAAAAGAGCGAGATAAACTCTCTGGTATGCTCTCAAATGAGCGATTTGTCACAAACGCTCCAGCAGATGTAATAGAGCAAAACAGGGCATCTCTAGCTGAAGCAGAGGATAAAATCTCCAAAATCGATGCACAACTATCATCGCTAGGTGCTTAGATGCAGTTTCGAGAGCTCTCGCTTGATGAGATAGTTGATAACTTTGAGACTATCTCACTGCACTATATAGATTTAGATATAGATAATTTTAGAGAGTTTTTAGAAAAAAATCACCCCTCAAGTTACCGTGCTATCGGAGCTTTTGAGCGTGGCGAGCTGCTAATATATGCGGGTGTGAGCATTAGAGAAAACCTCTCATATGGGCTATTTATAGAGGTGGAGGAGTTTATATCACAAAATAGATTGCACACTAAAGAGATGCTCGATTTTATAAATGATTATGCAAAACTATATGGATGTAAAAAGATTTTGTTAAATACCCCAGCTATCGGGTTAAATATAGATGATTTAGCAGATTATACCCCAGCAAGGGGTATATTTATGAGTGAACCTATTTAGCGATTCCCTCTATTTCGATATTCAATCTAATCTCATCACCAACAGCAACACCGCCAGCCTCTAGAGCTTTATTCCAAGTTAGACCAAAATCTTTACGGCTTAGTTTACCACTTAGTGTAAATCCTGATCTCATCTCGCCTCTCATACCTTTTACCTCGCCACCCATATCGATTTTTAGAGTAACTTTTTTAGTAACGCCGTGCATTGTTAGGTTACCTGTCATCTCTTTTTTTGTAGCACTTGTCATCACAAATTTAATCTCTGGATATTTCTCTACATCAAAAAAGTCTGCATTTCGTAGGTGATCATCTCTGTTTTCATTGCCAGTATCTATCGAATCTGCCTGAATAACACCTGTTAAAGATTTAAAAACACCGCCTGCTAAATCATATTCGCCACTAAAATCTGTAAATTTACCATTTACATTACTAACCATTAGATGCTTTACTTTAAACCCTACCTCAGAGTGTGCACCATCTACTTTATATACAGCTGCTGAAGCTAGAGAAGCCCCTAGTAATAAAGAGCTTGCTATTAATGCTAATTTTTTCATCGTTACTTCCTTTGATTTGAACTAAGACAATTATAACTATAGATAATCAATACTCTATTAACGATTTAATAACGACTACTATCTATTTAACCAAATTTTTTGTAAAGAAATTCTATACTAACACCATCAAAACAAGGATATTTTATGCAGCTATGTGTCGCACTAGATTTAGAATCAAAACAAGAAAATCTCGCATTGATAGAGAGTTTGAAAGATTATAATATTTGGCTAAAAGTGGGTCTACGCTCATATATTCGCGATGGCAAAAGCTTTATAGATGATATCAAATCTATAAATCCCGATTTTAAAATATTTTTGGATTTAAAACTATATGATATCCCAAACACCATGGCAGATGCTGCTGAATCTATCGCAGATATCGGAGTAGATATGTTTAATATCCACGCCTCAGCTGGTAGAATCGCTATGAATAGCGTAATGGATAGGCTAGCTAAATATGAAAACCGCCCTCTAGTTTTAGCAGTAACCGCCCTCACCTCGTTTGAAAATAGTGAATTCAACCATATTTACGGCTCAAACATAGATAAAAAAGCAGACCAATTTGCTATCGATACCCACACTAACCGCCTAGATGGCGTGGTTTGTAGTGCTTATGAGAGTCGCTCTATTAAAAATCTCACATCAGATAGTTTTATCACCCTCACCCCAGGAATCAGACCATTTGGCGAGAGTGCAGATGATCAAGAGAGAGTCGCCACAATAGAGCTGGCAAAAAAAGAGCTAGTCGATTTTATCGTCGTAGGTCGCCCCATCTACAAAAGCCCCAACCCATCAGAGGTGGTAGAGAAGATTCTAACACATATTTAGATATGGAATATCTTTTGCTTACTATATAGCCATACACTATTATGAGGAGTCTATTATGAAATTTATGGATAGAGTAGAGCTAGTAGTTAGACTAAAAGAGAAGATTTACGAAGCAAAATCTACAAATGATGAGCTAGCATCACAACTGCAAAAACTTCTAGATCAAATATTAACAAAACCTCAAAATAACTACGCTATATAATTATTTTTAAGGTAGTTATTATCTATGAGTGCGTATAATTACGCCCTCATACGATGGACAGATGGGTGAGTTGGCTGAAACCACCTCCCTGCTAAGGAGACGTACTGGCAACGGTACCGAGGGTTCGAATCCCTCTCTGTCCGCCACTATCATTGCAAAACCCCTAAATATCGTACTTTAAATCTTTTTATATATCTATTTTGGTACAACTTTTACTCTATTTTTTTGAGAAAGTAGTGCATACCTAACAGCTCTCATCACTGCATTTAAACAATCTAAATATTACTAAACTATTTAAAAAACAATAAGAAACTTAAAAAATGCTATAATATGTTTTGCTAATTTATATGGAGAAAATTATGTTAAGAAATTTTATAAATAAATACCAGCTTTCAAAGACTTTGAGGTTTGAGCTAAAGCCTATCGGTAAAACTTTAGAACTTATCGAGAAAAAGGGACTAATTACAGAAGATGAAACCAGAACAGAGGATTACAAAAGAGCAAAAGAGCTGATCGATGAGTATCATAAAGAGTTTATTCATCAAGCACTTAGTAGCGTTGAGCTCATAGGACTTGATAGATACGAAGAACTATTTTTTACACAAAACAGAGATGAAAAAACTCAAAAAGAGCTAGAGAAGCTGCAAGATGATTTACGAAAACAGATAGTTGCAGGTTTTAGAGCTCATGAAGCTTTTAAAAATATAGATAAAAAGGAACTCATCACCCTAGAGCTTCCAAAGTTCTTAAGTGATGAGAATGATAAAGAGCTTATAGCCAAATTTAATAGATTTACCACATACTTCACTGGATTTCATGAAAACCGTAAAAATATCTATAGCGATAAAGCACAACACTCAAGCATAGGATATAGAGTAATTCATGAGAATTTATCTATATTTTTGGGTAACAAGAGAGCTTTTGAGCTGGTACAACAAAACTTTCCAGAGATTGTACAAGCCACTCAAAATTCACTATTAGAACACCTTGAAGGTGGAGTAGTTGAAGATATGTTTGGACTTGATTATTTTTCATACACACTTACTCAAAAATATATAGATATATACAATACTATGCTAGGCGGGAAAGCCTTAGAAGATGGTACAAAAATACAGGGACTAAACGAGCATATAAATCTCTATCGTCAAAAACATAATATAGAAAAAAGAAAGCTACCAAATTTCAAAGCTCTGCATAAGCAGATACTAAGTGATAGGGAAGGTATGTCGTGGCTTCCTGATGCTTTTGAAAATAGAGATGAGCTAAATAGTGCGATTGAGTGTTTTTACAAAGAGAGCATCGTAGAGTTTGAATGTTGCGATGGCGTGGTGGACATCACAGAAAAATTTGTAGAGATTTTGAGTGATGGTAGTAGCTATAATTTAGATGAAATCTTTATCAAAAATGACATATCTCTAACTGCAATATCACAAGAGATTTTCAAAGACTATAGAGTAATCAAAGAAGCTCTGTGGCAAAAATATCTAGCAGATAATCCAAAAGCTATGAAATCCAAAGATATAGCAGCTGATGAAGAGAAGTATTTTAGTCGTAAAAATAGCTATTTTTCTATTTTAGAGATAGAGAAAGCTTTAGATGAAGCTGAACAAACTCAGAAACTGTTAGATTTTTTCAAAACAAAAGTAGCCGAAAGCTCAAAAACAGTAAAAGAAAGTTTTGCAGATTGGCAAAATAACAAAGAGGATAAAAAGCTCACAAAATCACTGCTAGATAGTATGCTAAACCTACAAAGAGCAATCAAACCACTTTTTGTAAAAGCAGAGATAGATAAAGATATAGCTTTTTATGCTTCTTTTGACACATACTTTGAGAGCTTGAGTGGAATTGTAAAGCTGTATGATAAAGTGCGAAATTTTGAATCCAAAAAGCCATATTCACTAGAAAAATTTAAACTAAATTTTGAAAACTCTACTCTCTTAGATGGCTGGGATTTAAATAAAGAGCCTGATAACAGCTCCGTATTATTTATGAAAGATGGACTTTTTTATCTAGGGATAATGGATAAAAAGCACAATAAAATCTTTACTAAAATATCTGAAAATAGCTCCAAAGATATTTATCAAAAGATAGAATATAAGCTTCTACCAGGGGCAAATAAAATGCTTCCAAAAGTATTTTTCTCAAATAAAAATATAGACTATTATGCACCAAGTGAAACATTACTAGTAAATTATAGAGATGGTGTTCATAAAAAGGGTGATAATTTTGATTTAGATTTTTGTCACGAACTAATCGATTTTTTCAAATCCTCCATAGAAAAACATCCTGATTGGAAAAATTTTGAGTTTAATTTTTCTGACACCTCTAGCTATGAGGATATGAGTGGATTTTATAGAGAAGTAGAACAACAAGGCTATAAAATTACCTTTAGAGATATAGATAGTAGCTATATAAATCAGCTTGTAGATGATGGTAAGCTTTATTTGTTTCAAATCTACAACAAAGATTTTTCGCCATATAGTAAAGGCACGCCAAATATGCACACTCTTTATTGGAAAATGCTTTTTGATGAAGAAAATCTAAAAGATGTTGTATATAAATTAAATGGTCAAGCAGAAATTTTTTATCGTAAAAAATCGATTGAATATAGTGAAGAAAAAATGCTTCAAGGTCATCATTACGACAAATTAAAAGATAAATTTACATATCCAATTATAAAAGATCGCCGTTTTACTATTGATAAATTCCAGTTTCATGTGCCAATTACACTCAATTTCAAAGCGACAGGCTCAGATAGATTAAATGATGATACAAATGAGCTAATCAGAACTAATCATAAAGATATAAAAGTGATAGGTATCGATAGGGGCGAGAGACACTTGCTTTATCTATCACTCATAGATAGTAGTGGTCGCATAGTGGAGCAGTATTCTCTCAATCAAATAGTAAATAGCTACAATGGCAAGAAATACACAGTTGATTATCATCAGAAGTTAGCAGATAAAGAGAAAGAGAGGGCAGAAGCTAGAGAAAACTGGGGTGTAGTGGAAAATATCAAAGAGCTAAAAGAGGGCTATATGAGCCATGTGATACATAAGATAGCTACTTTGATAGTAGAACATAATGCTATAGTGGTACTAGAAGATTTAAATTTTGGCTTCAAGCGAGGTAGATTCAAAGTAGAAAAGCAGGTTTATCAAAAGTTTGAAAAGATGCTAATAGACAAACTCAACTATCTAGTAGATAAGAAAAAATCACCAAACGAACTAGGTGGACTTTTACAAGCATTGCAACTTACTAGCAAGTTTGAGAGTTTTGAAAAACTAGGCAAGCAGAGTGGATTTTTATTCTATGTACCAGCATGGAATACTTCTAAAATAGACCCTGTGACGGGGTTTGTAAATCTGCTTGATAATAGATACCAAAGTATCGAAAAATCTAAAGAGTTTTTTGGCAAATTTGATGCAATTAGATACAACGAAGAAAAAGGCTATTTCGAGTTTAGTTTTGATTATAAAAATTTCACGACTAAAGCTGATGGCACTCGAACAAAATGGACACTTTGTACCTATGGAACTAGGATTAAAACCTTTAGAAACCGTGATAAAAATCATCAATGGGACAATATAGAAGTTAATTTGACTGCGGAGTTTAGAAATCTTTTTGGCTCGTATAGTGGAGATTTAAAAGAGATAATCATCTCTCAAAGCACAAAAGAGTTTTTTGAAACTTTGCTTTATCTACTTAGGCTTACATTGCAGATGAGAAATTCTGTAACAAATAGCGAAATAGATTATCTTATCTCACCTGTAGCTGACAAAAACGGCAATTTTTATGACAGTAGAGTCGCAAGCGATGATTTGCCTCGTGATGCAGATGCAAATGGTGCTTACAATATAGCAAGAAAGGGGCTAATGGTTATAGAAAAGATTAGAGAGAGTAAAAGTGGAGAAAAGCTAAATCTCGCCATTTCAAATAAAGAGTGGCTAGCTTATGCACAGAGATAGTGATGGAGAGCTATATCCCTATATCGTTTCTAAATGATTTTATCTTTTGTCCTCGCTCGATTTACTTCCATCAGCTCTATGGTAGAAGTAGCGAGAGTATCTATCATACTACTGATCAGAGCGAGGGCAAAGCAGCACACAAAAGTGTAGATACCAAAACCTATACAACATCAAAAAAAGTGCTGCAAACCATAGAGATATATAGCCACCGTTTTGGGCTAGGTGGCAAAATAGATACTTTTGATATGGATAAAAAACTGCTCACAGAACGAAAGAAAAAGATAAAAGTAATCTATGATGGCTACATCTTTCAACTATATGCACAATATCACTGCCTAATAGATATGGAATATGAGGTAGAGTCTATTAGGCTTTATAGCATGGATGATAATAAAATCTATCCTATCAAACTACCACCAGAAGATGAGCCTAGACAAAAACAATTTGAGGAGCTTTTGCAAAATATGAGAAATTTTGATCTAACCAAACCATTTAGTATAAATCCAAACAAATGCAACAGATGTGTTTATAGATATATGTGTGATGTGTCGCCATGATGAGTGTGCCAGATTTTAAACAAAAACAGATTATTTTTGCTTTACTAAATATGGGTGAAAAGCTAAGTTTTAAAAATGATAATATTGTCATCACAGATGCAGAGGGCAAAATCAAACATCAATCAACTTGCTATAGGCTTTTTGCCCTATTTATTGTCGGACATATCTCTATTACTTCTGGACTGCTACAAAGATCCAAAAAGTTTGGCTTTAGTATCACTATGTTTTCATATGGATTTATACCATATGGCACTTGGCAGTACAAAACAGAGGGTAATTTTTTGCTCAGACAAAAACAATATACATACAACAGTGACAACATAGCAAGACATCTTGTAAACAACAAAATCCATAGACAACTGCACTACCTAGAAAAACGAAGGGAAAAATCTAGCGATCTCAAAGGGGCTATAAAGCACATCAAACATTATCAAAGCTTGCTTGCTGATCAGGGCTTGAGTTCTCAAGAGATTTTAGGAATAGAGGGTGTTTCATCTAGGCTCTATTTTGCACATATGTTTGACAACATTGAGTGGAATGGCAGAAGCCCAAGATCAAAAAAAGATATTGTAAACCTACTGCTAGATATAGGATATATGAAACTTTTTCATATCATAGATGCGATGCTAAATCTATATGGATTTGATACATACAAAGGAGTATACCATAGAGAGTTTTATCAGAGAAAATCACTAGTAGCTGATATCATAGAGCCATTTAGGTCGATTATCGATTATGCGATACGAAAAGCGTTTAATCTAGGGCAGATAAATATAGATGATTTTGATTATAGAGATGGTCAATATAGACTTTTTGGCGATAAATCCAAGCCATATATCGCACTGCTACTAAATGCTATTTTAGAATACAAAGATGAGATATTTATCTATATACAGCAATATTATAGGGCATTTATGCGAGATAAGCCCATAAGCGGGTATCCTATGTTTTTAGGAAAATTGCCATGATATTAGTCTCTTATGATATAAGCGATGACAAACTTCGCACACAATTTGCCAAATACCTCTCTAAGCATGGCTATAGATTACAATACTCTATTTTTCAGATAAAAAATAGTAAAAGAATACTATCATTGGTTTCTAGTGAGATTAAAAATAACTTTGAAAAGAGATTCTCACAAACTGATAGTGTGATGATTTTTAATCTTAGCGAGACTTGCAAGATTACAAAATATGGATATGCAAAAAACGATGATGAAACACTGATTATTATCGATTAATTGTAAACCTATGGTCTTTATGGAAATATTGTTAAAAAAATGTGTTTTTAGAGAGTTTTTAGATGCCTTTATGCTATAATCATGTTTCAAATCTACTCAAAATAGTGATTTTGAGATGATTTATCGCTCTAAAGGTACCTAACAATTTCTACTATTGTAGATCCTAACTACTCTTTGGTGCGACACATTCTCTAAAGGTACCTAACAATTTCTACTATTGTAGATTTATAATCATTATATAACTGATAAGAGCTCTAAAGGTACCTAACAATTTCTACTATTGTAGATAAGCAGATTTTGAGGGTGAGATATACACTCTAAAGGTACCTAACAATTTCTACTATTGTAGATAATTGCATTAA
>CAZYTC010000012.1:0-44092 GCA_964650175.1 uncultured Campylobacterales bacterium
ATTTATGAACAAACAAGACATGGTTGATGATGAAGAGCTACTTGAGCTAGTTGAAATGGAAGTTCGTGAACTTCTAAGTAGCTATGATTTCCCAGGTGATGATACTCCAATCGTTGCAGGTTCAGCTCTTAAAGCACTTGAAGAAGCAAAAGCTGGTTCAATCGGTGAGTGGGGTGAAAAAATAGTAAACCTTATGGCTGAAGTTGATGCTTATATCCCTGAGCCAACTCGTGAAACTGAAAAAGATTTCCTAATGCCAGTTGAAGATGTTTTCTCAATTTCTGGTCGTGGTACAGTTGTAACAGGTAGAATTGAAAGAGGTCTAGTAAAAGTTGGTGATACAATCGAAATCGTTGGTATCCGTGACACTCAAACAACAACTGTAACAGGTGTTGAGATGTTTAGAAAAGAGATGGAGCAAGGTGAAGCGGGCGATAACTGCGGTATCTTACTTCGTGGTACGAAAAAAGAGGATGTTGAGCGTGGACAAGTTCTATGTAAACCAAAATCTATTACACCACACACAAAATTTGAAGCTGAAATCTATGTACTAAGCAAAGAAGAGGGTGGTAGACATACACCATTCTTCAACGGTTATAGACCACAGTTTTATGTAAGAACAACTGATGTTACGGGTGCAATCTCTCTAGATGCTGGTACTGAAATGGTTATGCCAGGCGATAATGTAAAAGTTACAGCTGAGCTAATCTATCCAGTTGCTCTAGAAGAAGGTACTCGTTTTGCTATCCGTGAGGGTGGTAGAACAGTTGGTGCTGGGGTTGTTTCTAAAATCCTTGCATAATTTCTCCAGCTTTGGCTGGAAATAAAAGGTAAAAAATGCGTGAAAGTATCCATTTAGCGTGTGATAAGTGTACAAGACGCAACTATCATACAACTAAAAACAAAAAAACTCATACAGAAAAATTTTCTGTAAAAAAGTTTTGTAAATTTTGTAGAGAACATACTATCCACAAAGAAGCAAAACTTTAATAACTCCTTTTGGAGTTATCTATACGTCAGTAGCTCTAATGGTAGAGCGCCGGATTCCAAATCCGATGGTTGGGGGTTCGAGTCCCTCCTGGCGTGCCATAGGCATTTTAGATAAGTGTTGCTTTAGAGCACTACTTATCTCAAATGTGATGAGGATTATGTAGATGAAAAATAGATTAACAAGATCAATTACTAATGCAAAAATTGAGTTAGCAAAAGTAATATTTCCAACTAAAATACAGGTGCGTCAAGCTTTTATAGCTGTTTTGGTTGTTGTAACTTTTGTTGTATTGTTTCTAGCTTTAGTTGATTTTATTATGTCATCTGTTGTTTCATCAATATTGAACTAAAGGGAGTAATATGGCACACTGTTGGTATTCTATTCAGACATATGCTGGAAGCGAGCGAAGTGTAAAAGCAGCGATTGAAAATATTATTGCTGAAAACAGACTCCAAGATGTTATTACAGATGTTATCGTTCCAACTGAAGATATTATCGAAGTAAAAAATGGTAAAAAAAAGGTATCTGAGAGATCTCTATACTCTGGATATGTATTTGCTAGAATAGATTTAACACTAGATATTCAACATAAAATTCAATCTATCGCAAGAGTTTCAGGTTTTATTGGCGAAGCTAACAGACCAACTCCACTAAGCGATAGAGATATCGAAGTAATTTTAGATAAAGTTACAAATCGCTCTGCACCTAAACCAAAAGTATATTTTGATGAGGGTGAGACTGTGAGAGTTATTGATGGACCATTTGCAAACTTTACAGGAACTGTAGAAGAGTATGATATGGCAAATGGTACACTAAAACTAAATGTTTCAATTTTTGGTAGAGGTACTCCTGTAGATATCTCATATACTCAAGTTGAAAAAATAATTTAATCTTAAAAAAAGGAAGCACAAATGGCAAAGAAAATTGCTGGTTATATTAAGTTGCAGATTCAAGCTGGTGCGGCTAACCCAGCCCCTCCAGTTGGTCCTGCATTAGGTCAGCGTGGTGTAAACATCATGGAGTTTTGTAAATCGTTTAATGAAAAAACTAAAGACAAAGGTCCACACAAATTACCAACTATAATAACTGTATATACAGATAAAACATTCTCTTTTGAGGTAAAACAACCTTCAAATACAGCGCTAATTATGGCAAAAGCTGGTATCAAAAAAGGTTCTGATAACCCTCTAAAAAACAAAGTTGCTAAGCTTACAAAAGCTCAAGTAATGGAGATTGTTAATCAAAAAATGCAAGATATGAATACTCAAGATGCAGAGTCTGCTGCAGCTACTATTGCAGGTTCTGCAAGATCAATGGGTATTGATATAGTTGATTAATTAAACTAGCTCTTCGACCGCAAAGAGTCTAATAATGCGGCAGATTCTAAATCATGGAGAAATCATATGGCTGGAAAACGCTATAAATCATTGGCTGATAAAGTTGATTTAACAAAAGTTTATACTGTAGAAGAGGCTTCTAATACTATAAAAGAGCTAAAATCTGCTAAATTTGATGAGACTATCGAAATCGCACTAAATCTTGGTGTAGATCCTCGTCACGCTGATCAGATGATTCGTGGTGCTGTTGTGCTTCCACACGGTACTGGTAAAGTTGTAAGAGTTGCAGTATTTGCAAAAGGTGCAAAACAAGATGAGGCTAGAGCTGCTGGTGCTGATGTTGTTGGTGCTGAAGATTTAGTTGATGAGATTAAAGCTGGTAACATCAACTTTGATATCGTTGTTGCTGCACCTGATTGTATGGGTCTAGTTGGTCAAGTAGGTAGAATCCTAGGGCCAAAAGGTATGATGCCAAACCCTAAAACTGGTACTGTAACTCCTGATGTTGCAAAAGCTGTTGATAACCTAAAAGGTGGTCAAGTAAACTTCCGTGTTGATAAAAAGGGTAATATCCACGCTGGTATCGGTAAAGTAAGCTTTGATGCTGATAAAATTGCTGATAATATCAAAACATTTGTAGCTGCAATCAATAGAGCTAAACCATCTACTGCAAAAGGTAGATATATCAAAAATGGTGCACTAAGCCTAACAATGAGCCCGTCACTAAAATTTGATACTCAAGAGCTACTTGATATAAAACTATAATTTATCTTATGGACTAAAGACAAGTCGGGGGTGAAAACCTTAATCAGATTAAATCTGCCCACTCGAAGTCAGGTGTCTGGAAAGGAGAAAGAATGACTAAAACACAAAAGCATGAAATCGTAAGTGGATTAAGCGAAGAGTTTAAAAACTCAAAAGCTGTACTTATGTGTGATTATCGTGGTCTAAGTGTTGGCGAGCTTGAGCAACTTCGTATCGCAGCAAAAGCAAAAGATGTAAGCGTTCAAGTTATCAAAAATACTCTAGCTACAATCGCACTAGCAAATGCTTCTATGAGTGGCGTTGAAATCGTAGATACAAACATATTTGTTTGGGGTGAAGATGCTATCGCTGCTTCTAAAGTTGTAGCAGATTTTGCTAAAGCAAATGATAAGTTTGCAATCCGCAATGGATATATCGACGGTGAAGCTGCTGATGAAGCAAAAATTCGTGCATTTGCATCACTTCCAGGACGCGAAGAGCTACTTGGTATGCTTGCATCTGTTTGGATGGGACCTGTACGAAATTTCACAATTGGTCTCGATGCGCTTAAACGCAAAAAAGAAGAAGAAGCAGCATAATTTAGCTGCATAAAAACTTATAAAAAACAGGAGAATAAAATGGCTGTAACAAAAGAAGATGTATTAGAGTTTATCTCTAACCTTTCTGTATTAGAACTATCTGAGCTTGTAAAAGAGTTCGAAGAAAAATTTGGTGTATCTGCACAACCTGTAGCAGTTGCTGGCGGTGCTGTAGCAGCTGGTGGCGATGCAGCTGAAGAGAAAACTGAGTTTGATGTAATCTTAAAAGATGGCGGAGATAAAAAAATCAATGTTATTAAAGTTGTAAGAGCTCTAACAGGTCTAGGTCTTAAAGAGGCTAAAGATGCTGTTGAGGGTGCACCAACTACTCTTAAAGAGGGAATCTCTAAAGATGATGCAGAAGCAGCTAAAAAAGAGCTTGAAGAAGCTGGCGCATCTGTCGAAATCAAATAATCTTTTAATTTGGGGCTTTTGCCCCAATCTCAGGGTGCTTTAGTATAGGTTTTAATAACTTATATTAAAGTGCCCATATGTCGTTATAGACCTAGGGACGCTTAGGTTTAGACTTGCACTTATCATCCTTTATGGAATAAAAACTTCGATTGAGGTAACCTTATGTTAAACACCCTGCACTCAGGAAATCGCTTAAGAGTCGATTTTTCTAAAACTCCACAGCAAATAGAAGTACCTAATCTATTGCAACTACAACAAAGTTCATATGACACATTTTTGATGATGGATCAAAAGGATCGTTCAAAAAGTACGATAGAGAGAGTATTTAACTCTGTATTTCCTATCCACGATGGACAAAATAGACTCACTATCGAGTATCTAGGTTCTGAACTAGCGAGACCAAAATATACGGTGCGTGAATGTATGGAGAGAGGTTTGACCTACTCTGTATCACTTCGTATGAAGACTAGACTTGTTATCTGGGATAGAGATGAGAATACAAAAGAGAAATTAGGTGTTAAAGATATAAAAGAGCAATCTATATTTGTTCGTGATATACCTTTGATGACAGATAGAACATCGTTTGTCGTAAATGGTGTTGAGCGTGTTGTTGTAAATCAGCTTCACCGCTCTCCAGGGGTAATTTTTAAAGAAGAAGAGTCAAGTACTGCTGGAAACAAGACTGTATTTACAGGTCAAATCATACCAGACCGTGGCTCATGGTTATATTTTGAGTATGATCCAAAAGATATTTTATATGTAAGAATAAATAAGCGTAGAAAAGTACCTGTTACAATACTACTTCGAGCACTTGGATATACAAAACAAGATATCTTAAGACTATTTTATCCACTACAAAAAATCTCTATCGTAGATAATAAGTATCTATTAGATTTTAATCCAGAGCATTTTACTGGAAGATTAGAGTATGATTTAGTAGATGCAAATGGTACGCTGCTTGTTGCTGCTGGTAAGAGATTATCAGCTAAAAAAGGCGAGAAACTACTAGCTGATGGCGTAAAGCAGATAGAGTATCCACTAGAGACACTACTAGAGCGTCATTTAGCAGAGCCTATTATAGATGCAAATACAGGTGAAGTGCTATTTGATACTATGACTATGGTTGATGAGAGCAAGCTTAAAAAGATGAGCGAGCTAGGAATAGAAGAGTTTGTAATCGCTGATGATTTAGCTGAGGGTTATGATAGCTCTATTATTAATGCATTTATAGCTGATGTTGATTCACTAAAACTGCTTCGTCAAACAGAGCAGATAGAAGATGAAAATGACCTATCAGCTATCCGTATCTACAAGGTTATGAGACCTGGAGAGCCTGTTACAAAAGAGGCTGCAAAAATATTTGTAAATCAGCTATTTTTTGATCCTGAGAGATATGATTTGACTCGTGTTGGTCGTATGAAGATGAATCACAAGCTAGATTTAGGTGTGCCTGAGTATGTTACAGTTTTAACGCACGAGGATATTATTAGCACTATCAAATATGTAGTAAAAGTTAAAAATGGTCAAGGTCATATCGATGATAGAGACCACCTAGGAAATAGAAGAATTAGAGCGATTGGTGAGCTGCTAGGAAATGAGCTACATAATGGTCTAGCAAAGATGCAAAAAGCTATCAAAGATAAGCTATCAACAATGAGTGGACCAACAAATGAGCTAATGCCTCATGATTTGATAAACTCAAAAATGATAACATCTACTATATTAGAGTTTTTTAGTAGTGGTCAATTATCACAATTTATGGATCAGACAAACCCACTATCAGAGGTTACTCATAAACGCCGTCTATCGGCACTAGGTGAGGGCGGACTTGTAAAAGAGAGAGCTGGTTTTGAGGTGCGTGATGTTCACCCGACTCACTATGGTAGAATCTGTCCGATTGAGACTCCAGAGGGTCAAAATATTGGTCTAATCAACACTCTTGCAACATACTCAAGAGTAAATGAGCACGGATTTATCGAGGCTCCATATAATGTAGTAAAAGATGGCGTAGTAACAAAAGAGGTAATCTATTTAACAGCAACTCAAGAAGAGGGCAAGATTATCGCTGCTGCATCTACTCATATAGATGAAAATGGTAACTTTAGCGATGATTTAGTAGAGACTCGCCAAGATGGAGAGATTATTTTACGCTCACCAAGTGAAGTTGAGTTTAGAGACCTAACTCCTCATATGGTTGTTGGTGTTGCAGCATCACTTATTCCGTTCCTAGAGCACGATGATGCCAACCGTGCACTAATGGGTTCAAACATGCAACGCCAAGCAGTTCCGCTACTGCGTCCACAAGCTCCTATCGTAGGGACTGGTGTTGAATCACTAGTTGCACGCGATGCGTGGGAGAGTATAAAGGCAGAGCGAGGCGGTATAGTAGAGAAGGTAGATGCAAAACATATCTATATAATGGGTGAAGATGATTCAGGCACATTTATAGATTACTATCCGCTAGAGAAAAATATGCGAACTAACCAAAATACAACTTTTGGTCAAAAGCCTATAGTAAAACAGGGTCAAAAAATAGAGAAAAACCAAATCATCGCCGATGGTCCAAATATGGATAGAGGTGAGCTAGCACTCGGTATTAATGCGCTTGTAGCATTTATGCCATGGAATGGTTATAACTTTGAGGATGCTATTGTAATGTCTGAGCGTATGATACGCGAAGATGCTTTTACATCTGTGCATGTTTATGAGAAAGATTGTGAAGCAAGAGAGCTAAAACATGGCGTAGAAGAGATTACTCGTGATATTCCAAATGTAAAAGATGAAGATTTAGCTCACCTAGATGCTAGCGGTATTGTAAAAATCGGTACCTATGTAGAGGGTGGAATGATTTTAGTAGGTAAAGTATCTCCAAAAGGTGAGGTTAAGCCAACTCCTGAAGAGAGACTGCTAAGAGCTATATTTGGTGAAAAAGCAGGTCATGTTGTAAATAAATCACTATATTGTACGCCAAGTACTGAGGGTGTGGTTGTAGATATAAAAGTCTTTACTAAAAAAGGCTATGACAAAGATGCTAGAACTATAGAGATAGAGCAAGCTGAGCGAGATGAGCTAGAGCGAGAGCACTATGATAGATTGCTTATGATAGATAAAGAGGAATCTCTACGAGTAATATCTCTACTATCAAAAGAGCCACTAGCAAAAGATATAGAGATTAACTCTGTAGCGTATAAAGCTGGCTCACTAGTGAGTGCAGATGATCTTAAAGAGGTGAATCGTTTTGCGATGAATAATGTCGTAAAAGCGTTTAAAGATGAGATTGCTGAGAGATATAATCAAATCAAAAACCACTTCCAAAAAGAGAAGAAAAAATTTAGAGATGAGCACGAAGAGAAGCTTACAATACTTGAAAAAGATGACATACTACCAAATGGTGTTGTCAAATATGTAAAAGTCTATATTGCTACAAAACGAAAGCTAAAAGTGGGCGATAAGATGGCAGGTCGCCACGGTAACAAGGGTATCGTATCGACAATAGTGCCTGAGATTGATATGCCATATATGGATGATGGACGCAGTGTTGATGTGTGTCTAAACCCGCTAGGTGTTCCATCTCGTATGAATATCGGTCAAATTTTAGAGATGCATCTAGGTATGGCTGGAAAGCGATTAGGCGATCAAATCTATGATATTTTTGTAGAAAAACAGGCTGATTTTGTAAAAGAGCTAAGAGCTAAAATGATATCTTTTGCTGATGTAGCAGGGCTGATTGATGCTCCTAAATATCTAGAGCAGATGAGTGATGATGATTTGCTCTCATACGCAAGAGATTGGTCAAAAGGTGTTAAATTTGCAGCACCTATTTTTGATGGTGTGAGCGAAGAGGAGTTTGCAAAACTATTTGAGTTGGCAAAACTTGATAGCGATGGCAAGATGGATCTGTATGATGGCAAGACTGGCGAAAAGATGAAAGAGCGAGTCAATGTCGGATATATGTATCTGCTAAAACTACATCACCTTGTAGATGAGAAAGTTCACGCTAGAAGTACTGGACCATACTCACTAGTAACACAACAACCAGTTGGTGGTAAGGCACTATTTGGTGGACAGAGATTTGGTGAGATGGAGGTTTGGGCACTTGAAGCATATGGTGCATCAGCAGTGCTTAAAGAGATGCTAACTATCAAATCTGATGATGTTGATGGGCGTGTAAGAGCATATAAAGCTATCACAAAAGGTGAGAGTGTGCCAGCATCTGGTATTCCAGAGACACTATTTGTTCTAACAAAAGAGCTTCAAGCACTTGCGTTAGATGTAGAGATTTTTGATGAGGTGGAAGATAATGAGTAAATTAGTACCAGTAGCAGTAACAGAAGATAATCGTCCAAATGATATAAAACAGCTTCAGTTTCGCCTAGCTTCTCCTGAGAAGATTCTCTCATGGAGTCACGGCGAGGTTAAAAAACCAGAAACTATAAACTATAGAACCCTAAAACCAGAGCGAGATGGACTATTTTGTGCAAAAATATTTGGTCCAGTTCGTGATTATGAGTGTCTATGTGGTAAATATAAAAAGATGCGTTACAAAGGTGTAGTGTGTGAAAAATGTGGTGTTGAGGTAACAACATCAAAAGTTCGCCGTACACGAATGGGTCACATCGATTTAGTAACTCCAGTAGCACATATTTGGTATGTAAATTCACTACCAAGCCGTATCGGTACACTGCTAGGTGTAAAGATGAAAGATTTAGAGAGAGTGCTATATTATGAGGCATATATCGTAAAAAATCGTGGCGATGCTTACTATGATGGCGAGCAGACATCTGCGGTTATGAAATATGATATATTAAATGATGAGCAGTATCGTACACTAATGCAGAGATATAGCGATAGCGGTTTTGAAGCTCAAATGGGTGGAGAGGCTGTTAGAGATCTGCTTGATGAGCTAGATTTAGTGGATTTATTTAATGCACTAAAAGATGATATCGCTGCTACAAACTCTGAAGCAAAAAGAAAAACAATTGTAAAAAGACTAAAAGTAATCGAATCATTTTTAAATTCAGGTAATAATCCAGCATGGATGATGCTAACAGCACTACCTGTTCTGCCACCAGATTTAAGACCACTTGTCTCGCTTGATGGTGGAAAATTTGCGGTTTCAGATGTGAATGATTTATATCGCCGTGTAATCAATAGAAATCAGCGCCTAAAGAGACTTATAGAGCTAGAAGCACCAGAGATTATTGTGCGTAATGAAAAGAGAATGCTACAAGAATCAGTGGATGCACTATTTGATAATGGTCGAAGAGCAAATGCTGTAAAAGGTGCAAATAAGCGACCTCTAAAATCTCTATCAGAGATTATCAAAGGTAAGCAGGGGCGATTTCGTCAAAACCTACTAGGTAAACGGGTTGACTTCTCTGGGCGAAGTGTTATTGTTGTTGGACCAAACTTGCAAATGGATGAGTGTGGACTGCCAAAACAGATGGCACTAGAGCTATTTAAGCCACACCTAATCGCAAAGCTTGAGGATAAAGGCTATGCAACAACCGTTAAATCTGCTAAAAAGATGATAGAAGATAAGACAAATGAGGTATGGGAGTGTTTGGCTGAGATAGTTGATGGATATCCTGTGCTACTTAACCGTGCTCCAACGCTACATAAACTCTCTATTCAAGCGTTTCACCCGCGACTGATAGATGGTAAAGCAATTCAGCTACACCCACTAGTATGTGCGGCGTTTAATGCGGACTTTGATGGGGATCAAATGGCGGTGCATGTGCCACTATCAGCTGAGGCGATAGCAGAGGCAAAGGTACTAATGTTATCATCGATGAATATCTTGCTTCCAGCATCAGGTAAAGCGATTGCTACACCATCACAAGATATGGTTTTAGGGTTATATTACCTAACGCTAGAGAAAAATGATGTAAAAGGCTCTAATAAGCTATTTGCAAATGTTGATGAGGTATTAATCGCACTAGAGCATAATGCACTAGATTTGCATGCTAGAGTGAGAACTAGAGTTGATGGGCGTATTATTCATACAACTGTTGGTAGAATGATTTTGCAGTCAATACTACCTGATTTTGTTCCAGATCATCTATGGAACACAATTATGAAGAAGAAAAATATCTCTATACTGGTTGATTATGTAAATAAACATGGCGGTATAGCGGTAACTGCTCAGTTTCTAGATGATCTGAAAAACCTAGGTTTTAAATATGCAACAGATTCAGGTGTATCAATATCTATAGCAGATGTTGTAATTCCAGAGTCAAAAGAGGCAAACCTAGTAGCATCTAAAACAAAAGTTAAAGAGATTCAAAAACAGTATGAAGCGGGTCTTTTAACAGAGCAAGAGAGATATAATAAAATCATCGATGTCTGGACAGATACAAACAATACTATCGCTACAGAGATGATGGATTTGATTAAAAAAGATGAGGGTGGTTTTAACTCTATTTTTATGATGGCAGACTCTGGTGCTAGAGGTTCTGCAGCTCAAATTCGTCAGCTTGCTGGTATGAGGGGTCTAATGGCAAAACCTGATGGTACCATTATTGAGACTCCGATTACTTCAAACTTCCGTGAGGGACTAAATGTTCTAGAGTATTTTATCTCAACTCATGGTGCGAGAAAAGGTCTAGCGGATACGGCACTAAAAACAGCAAATGCTGGTTATCTAACAAGAAAGCTAGTTGATGTTGCTCAAAATGTGAAAATCGTAGAGGATGATTGTGGAACTCATGAGGGTGTGGAGCTAACAGAGATTACTGTTGGTAATGAGATGATTGAGCCACTAGAGGATAGAATCTATGGTAGAGTTTTAGCAGAAGATGCGATTGACCCTATATCAAATGAGATTTTATTTAGTGAGGGGACGCTGATAGATGAGATTAAAGCTACGGTAATCGTAGAGTCTGGTATCAAATCTGTTCAGATTAGAACTCCTACAACTTGTAAATCAGAAGATGGTGTTTGTGCACTATGTTATGGACTAAATCTAGGTAGTGGCGAGCTAGTTCAACCAGGTGAAGCGGTAGGTATTATCGCTGCTCAATCAATTGGTGAGCCTGGAACGCAGCTGACTCTACGAACATTCCATGTGGGTGGTACAGCGACAAGTACGAGAGAAGAACGCCAAGTTGTATCATCTAAAGAGGGTTTTATACGATACTACAATATCAAAACATATAACTCAAAAGAGGGCAAACAGATAGTAGCTAACCGTAGAAATGCGGCAGTTTTACTAGTAGAGCCAAAGATAAAAGCATTAGCTGATGGTATAGTAGAAGTCGCAACAGTTCATGATGAGATTATTGTTTCACTAAAAACAAAAGATCAAACGCACCGCTACGCACTGCGTAAAAATGATGTTGCAAAACCAAACGAGCTAGCAGGTGTTAGTGGTAAAATCGAGGGTAAATTTTATCTACCATATGAAAATGGTGCAGAGGTAAAAGAGCATGAATCTATTGTTGAGACAATCAAACGAGGATGGAATGTACCTAACCGTATCCCATACGCATCTGAGCTACTAGTAAAAGATGGTGCACCTGTAACGCAAAAGATTCTTGCAAAAGAGAGAGGTATGGTTAAATACTACCTACTAAAAGGCGATTATCTAGAGCGTCACTATGACATCAAACAAGGCTACAGCGTAAAAGAGAAGGGTCTATTTGCAGTTATCGCTGATGAGGATGATAGAGAGGCAATCAGACACTATATCGCTCGTGGCTCTGTTATAGAGACAGATGATAATGCGATGGTCGCTCCAGAGACTATTTTGGCAAAACCAGAAAAAGATGAGTCTTTAGTAATCGCTGAGTGGGATCCATACTCTGATCCAATCATCTCTGAAGCTGATGGGGTTGTAACATTTGAAGATATTATCTCAGGTGTAACAGCATCAGAGCAACTAGATGAGCTAACGGGTAAAACTAGACTTACAATTAATGAGTATATAGCACCAGAGTATAAGCCAACAATCGTTCTAGCAACAAAAGGCGGGGAGATTATTCGCTACAGCGTAGATGAAAAATCTGTTATTTTCGTCCAAGATGGAGCGGAGGCAAAAGTTGCTGATATCTTAGCTAGAACTCCAAAAGCTCTACAAAAATCACGCGATATCACGGGAGGTCTTCCACGGGTATCAGAGCTATTTGAAGCTAGAAAACCAAAAGAGGTTGCGATTCTTTCAGAGATTGATGGCGTTGTGAGCTTTGATAAGCCAGTTCGTGGTAAAGAGCGTATTAGAGTTACAAGCGAGCACGGTATTACAAAAGAGTATCTAGTAGATAAAAACCTATCTATTTTGGTACATAATGGCGAGTTTGTTCATGTGGGCGAGAGATTAACTGATGGTGTAATTAGCTCTCATGAGATGCTACGAATACTCGGTGTAAAAGCACTTTATGGCTATCTAATTAGCGAAGTGCAACAAGTTTATCGTCGCCAAGGTGTTAATATTGCAGATAAGCATATTGAGGTTATTATTACCCAGATGCTTAGACAGGTAAAAATCGTCAAATCTGGCGATACTAAATTTATCGAAGGCGATATTGTATCAAAAGCTCAGTTTAAAACTGAAAATGAAAAAATCATTCGCCTAGGTGGAGAGCCTGCGATTGCAGAGCCAAATCTAGTAGGTATCACTAGAGCATCTATTAGTGCTGATTCAATCATTAGTGCGGCATCATTCCAAGATACAACAAAAGTTCTAACAGAAGCTTCGGTATCTGCGAAAATCGATGATTTAACTGATCTAAAAGAGAATGTTATTATCGGTCGTACAATTCCAGTGGGTACGGGTCTATACAAAGACCAAGAGATTATTTTCGAAGATTAATCTCTCTCTCTTGCTCTTGCAAGAGAACCCTCTTTAAATCTCAAATCTACTCTACACTTATATAATACTTAAAATAAGCAAATATTAATAGTAAAAATAGTAAAATCACGCGTTTATTATCACCATATAATTAGGTGGTTATATTCTACTGGAACAAATTCAACAAAGGAGATTGTGTGCCTACAATCAACCAACTTATTCGTAAAGAGCGTCAGCGAGTGGTTTATAAATCTAAATCACCAGCACTTGAGTCGTGTCCACAACGCCGTGGGGTATGTACTCGTGTATATACTACAACACCAAAAAAACCTAACTCGGCACTTAGAAAAGTAGCAAAAGTTAGATTAACTACAGGATTTGAAGTTATTAGTTATATCGGTGGTGAGGGTCATAACCTTCAAGAGCACTCGATTGTACTAGTTCGTGGGGGAAGGGTAAAAGACCTTCCAGGGGTTAAATATCATATCGTTCGTGGTGCACTTGATACAGCAGGTGTTAAAGATAGAAAAGTATCGCGTTCTAAATATGGTACTAAAAAAGCTAAAGAGAAAAAATAGTTACTAAATACAGATGCTAACAAAAATTGGTTAGTAGCTGAGTAAATGAAACACATTGAAGGAATAAAATGAGAAGAAGAAAAGCTCCCGTTCGTGAAGTGATGCCAGATCCAGTTCACGGTTCAAAAGTTCTTACAAAGTTTATTAATAAACTTATGTGGGATGGTAAAAAATCTGTTGCAGAAAAAATTATGTATAGTGCACTTGATTTAGCTAGTTCTCGTGGTGAGAAGAGCGGTATTGAGATTTTTAATGGTGCTATCGATAATATCAAACCTGTTTTAGAGGTAAAGAGTCGCCGTGTGGGTGGAGCTACTTATCAAGTTCCAGTAGAGGTACGCCCAGTGCGACAGCAATCACTTGCAATTAGATGGTTAATTGATGCTGCAAGAAAAAGAAATGAGCGAACAATGGCTGAGAGATTAGCTAATGAGCTACTTGATGCTGCAAATGAAAAAGGTTCAGCGTTCAAGAAAAAAGAGGATACTTATAAAATGGCAGAAGCAAACAAAGCGTTTGCTCACTACCGCTGGTAATCTTATAAAAATGATAGCCATATTGGCTATCACACACTAAACCACTTCAAAAGGCTACAAAAGATGGCAAGATCTCATAAATTAGAAGATGTTAGAAATATAGGTATAGCTGCACACATCGATGCAGGTAAAACAACTACTAGTGAGAGAATACTATTTTATACAGGTATATCTCATAAAATAGGCGAGACTCACGAAGGTACAGCAACAATGGACTGGATGGAGCAGGAGCAAGAGAGAGGTATTACGATCACTTCAGCTGCGACAACTTGTGAGTGGAAGAAAAAACAGATAAATGTTATCGACACCCCAGGGCATGTGGATTTTACTATTGAAGTTGAGCGTTCAATGCGTGTACTTGATGGTGCAGTATCTGTGTTTTGTTCAGTTGGTGGTGTTCAACCACAATCTGAAACAGTATGGAGACAAGCAAACAACTATGGTGTTCCAAGAATTGTTTATGTAAACAAAATGGATAGAGTTGGTGCTGATTTTTATAGTGTTGAAGATCAAATCAAAAACAGACTAAAAGCGAACCCAGTTCCGCTTCAACTACCAATTGGTGCAGAAGATAGCTTTAGAGGTGTAGTAGATTTAGTAAATATGAGAGCTCTTGTGTGGGAATTAGACGCTGCACCTGGTTCTGATTATACTGTAGAAGAGATTCCAGCAGATATGATGGACAAAGTTGAAGAGTATCGTGCAAAACTAGTCGAAGCTGCGGCTGAGGGTGCAGAAGATTTGATGGATAAATACTTTGAGAGTGGCGATCTATCAACTGAAGAGATTATGCGTGGTATCAAAGCAGGATGTCATAAAATGGATGTTATTCCAATGGTTTGTGGAACATCATTTAAAAACAAAGGTATCCAACCACTACTAGATGCTATCGTAGATTACCTACCATCTCCACTAGAGGTTGCACAAATCCGTGGTGTTGATGCTGAAGATGAAGAGAAAGAGATAACAGTTAAATCAGAAGACAATGCACCATTTGCTGCACTTGCATTTAAGATTATGACTGACCCATTTATCGGACAACTTACATTTATTAGAATGTATCGTGGTGTGCTTGAGTCAGGAAGTTATGCTGTAAATACGACAAAAGGTAAAAAAGAGAGAATCGGTCGTATTCTAAAAATGCACTCAAACAAACGAGAAGAGATTAAAGCACTACACGCAGGTGAGATTGGTGCAGTTGTTGGTCTAAAAGATACAACAACAGGTGATACGCTGTGTGATGAGAAAGATAAAGTAATTCTAGAGAGAATGAACTTCCCAGATCCAGTTATCTCTGTAGCAGTTGAGCCAAAAACAAAAGCTGACCAAGAGAAAATGGGTACTGCACTAGCAAAACTAGCAGCAGAAGATCCATCTTTTAGAGTTCACACTGATGAAGAGACAGGTCAAACAATTATTAGCGGTATGGGTGAGTTGCACCTAGAGATTATCGTTGATAGAATGCTTCGTGAGTTTAAAGTAGAAGCAGAAGTTGGTGCACCACAAGTTGCATACCGCGAAGCTATCAGAAGCGAAGTAGAGCAAGAGTACAAATATGCAAAGCAATCAGGTGGTCGTGGACAATTTGGTCATGTTTACCTGCGTGTTAAACCAGGTGAAGCTGGTAGCGGATTTGTATTCCACAACGAAATCAAAGGTGGGGTAATTCCAAAAGAGTATATTCCTGCAGTTGAAAAAGGTTGTGCGGAAGCTATGACAAAAGGTATCTTAGCTGGTTATCCGATGGAAGATATCGAGGTAGCTGTTTATGATGGTTCATACCATGAGGTGGATTCATCTGAGATGGCGTTTAAACTTGCTGCATCAATGGGTTTCAAAGAGGCTGCAAAAAAAGCTAATCCTTGTATCCTAGAGCCAATGATGAAAGTTGAAGTTGAGCTTCCAGAAGAGTATATGGGAGATGTTATCGGTGACCTTAACCGTCGTCGTGGACAGGTAAACTCTATGGATGATAGAGGGGGCGGAAAAGTTGTAAATGCTTTTGTTCCACTTTCAGAGATGTTTGGTTACTCAACTGATTTACGCTCAGCTACTCAAGGTCGTGCTACATACTCTATGGAGTTTGATCACTATAATGAAGTACCACGAAATGTGGCAGATGAGATTATCAAAAAGAGAAATGGCTAATTTCTAAATATTGAGGGCTTGCCCTCAATGCTTCAAATATAACTTACAGATAGAACTTAAAATCCTTAAAACAATTTTTTGATATAATATTTCTATGATTAGATCTATTATTTTTATACTTATTTTTATTACTACAATATTAAATGCAAAAGAAGAGATAAGAATCGGTGTTCTCGCTCATAAGCAGTTTGAAGATACATATGATATGTGGTATCCCACCGCTGAGTATCTAGAGCAGGCTATAGATGATTATAGCTTTAGCATTGTGCCTTTGAGATTTGAGCAGTTTCCAGAGTATCTAAGAGATAAAAAAATCGATTTTGTTATTATAAATCCAGCCTATTATATAGATTTAGAGCATAGATATGGGATTTCTCGTATTGCAACGCTTAAAAATAGTGATTTAAATGGTAGAGCTAAAACAGAGTTTGGCGGTGTAATATTTACGCCATCTAATAGTAGCGATATAAAATCTATTCGAGATTTAAAGTATAAAAAAATTGCAGCTGTTGATGAGGACTCATTTGGCGGATGGATTATGGCTCTAAGAGAGCTAAATAATAGTGGTATAAATCGTAAAAATATAGATGTAAAATATTATGGAACACACGAAGCTGTTGTGAGAGCTGTTTTAGCAGGCGATGCTGATGCAGGAAGTGTTAGAACCGATACGCTAGAGCGAATGATAGAGTCAAGCAAGATAGATGCGAGAGATTTTCATATAGTCTCACCCAAATACTATGATGGATTTGATTATTATGTGAGCACAAGACTCTATCCAGAGTGGCCAATCGCAACTGCAAAACATACATCTAGTATGTTGGCTGAGCAGGTAGCTGTAACGCTTATCTCTATGAGAGAGGATTCTCACGCTGCAAGAGCATCTAAAAGCCTTGGGTGGACAATACCGCTAGATTATCAGACAATCCATGAGGCACTTCGTGAGCTAGAGCTAGGGCCATATAAAAATCTCAAAAAAGATGCACTGTTATATTATATAAAAAAATATTGGATTATTATAGTTAGCGGATTTTTTATCACTCTGGCATCTATTTTGGTTGCTATCTATATCTACAAAATAAATAAAAAACTAAAAAACACCCAAGATGAACTAGAATCTCTAAACCTATCACTAGAGCAAAAGGTCTATGAAAAGACGCTCTCACTACAAGAAAAGAGCGAAAATCTGCGAAATGCACTAGATAATGAGAGATATTTGCGGGGGATTTTGCGAACTGTTGCTGATGTAAATCAGATACTTATCACAGCCGATGGCATAGAGGAGTTGTGCGATAAATCTATGCAGAGCATTAGTGATAATGAGAGTTTTAAATTGGCAAAAATATCACTAGTTTATGATGAGATGCTCACAAATATATCATCATATGGCGAGTGGAATGCAAAAGAGATGTATCAGCTAGAGGAGATTGTTTTTAACTCAAAAGAGAATCTGCTTATCAATGATATAGAGCATTTTGAGTTTAACAAAGAGTGTCTAGAGGCGATTAATAGCTATGGCATAAAAGGTGTCTATATAATGGCACTGCGACCTAGTGCGAACTCTGATAAGGTGCTAGGGGTGCTTAGTATCTGTACAGCACAAGAGAGCGGATTTAGCATTGAAGAGCTCTCTATGATAGAAGAGCTCGCAGGTGATATCGGTTTTGCTATAAATGCTCATAATCAACAACGCGAAATAGAAAATCTAAACACGCAGAGATTAGATGGGTATGAAAATATCATCGATGCTATGGTAAATATGATTGAGCAACGCGACACTTATACGGCGGGTCACACAAAGAGGGTGGCTGATTACTCTAGAGCTATAGCGAGTGAGATGGGTATTAGTGATGATGATATTAGAGTGCTTGTATTTGCTGCAAAGCTGCATGATATAGGCAAGATTGTAACACCAGATTCTATATTGCTAAAACCTGGGATGCTAAATAAGCTAGAGTATGAGCTCATCCAAGAGCATGTAAGTGCAGGTTATGAGCTACTCTCATCGATAAAAGGTTATGAATTCATAGCATCGATTGTGAGAGATCATCATGAGAGGTATGATGGTAGTGGATATCCTAGAGGCAAAAGGGCCGATGAGGTATCTATGCTATCGCATATTATGGCAGTGGCTGATTCGTTTGATGCGATGACTACAAATAGAATCTATAAACCACGCAAAAACCTAGATGAATCACTACTAGAGCTACAATCACTCAGTGGCAAGTGGTATCATCCTGATGTGGTAGATGCTGCTATAATCGCACTAAAAGATGTCTATATCGATGCTACAATCACTCAAAATGCAGGTAGTGTTATAGAAGAGGAGCGAATGAGCTACTTTTTTAAAGATAGATTGAGCGGACTCTATAATGAGGATTTTTTACTGATGTATATCAGGGGGCTAACGAGATTTAGTGAGCCTAAAAAGCTTACTATCATATCGATTATAAATTTTTATAAATATAACAAACGCTATGGTTGGGATGGTGGAAATGAGCTCATTGCCAAGATGGGTCTTTATCTAAAGAGCAAGCTGGATAGCAATATCATCTTTAGGGCGTGGGGTGATCAGTTTATTATAGGCGATTTTGATGGGGATATTGATGAGCTTTTATCTGATTCTATAGTTACTAAAAGCAATCTTACAATCGATGTAAGAGAGGTTTTTGATATCCCAGATAATCTAGAGGATTTGAGCTAGCTATTAAAGCTTCTCCAGATAGGAATACTCTCATTGTCTGGTCTGCCATCTAGATTTAGTAGCGGTTTATAGTCTGCTTTATATGAGAGTGATTTAGACTCCTTTACATAGTATCCTAGATAAATCCACGGTAATTTTAGCTCTTTTGCTAGAGCTATTTGACGCAGTAGCGTATAATGCCCTAGTGATAGGTGTGTATAATCAGGGTCATAGTAGCAATAGAGTGCACTAATGCCACTATCTAGCAAATCTATCAAATCCACTGCGATAAGTTTTTCATTATCAAAATATAGCACTTCATAGCCAAACTCGCCATGCTCATGTACAAAGGATGAGTGGTAGTTTGATATAGAGGTGTTGTGTCTATCCCAATCTCTAGTAGCGTGTTTATATTTATGATATTTATCAAAAAGCTCTAGATGATCTGTAGTGACACTAGGGCGTCTAACTATGATATCTATATGGGCATTTTTTCTCATAATACGGCGTTGGGATTTGCTAGGGGTAAAGTTAAAAACATCGATTTTAAGCGATTCACACGCCATGCAATTGTGACAAATAGGGCGAAAATACATCGCACCAAAACGACGCCATCCGCGTAAGATATACTCTTCGCACTCCTCTTTGGAGGCGTTTATGATGATTTTATACTCTAGGGTTTGATGTAGTCCATCAATATATGAGCAAGGCTCACTAAGTGCACACTCTTTTAGTATATTGCTATTCATCACACTTATTATTTAATGATATAAGCACACCCTCTATCATCTCATCTATATCGCCATCTAGCACGGCTGATACATTGGAGTATGCGAGGTTTGAGCGACTATCTTTTACCTGCTGATATGGTGCTAAAACATATGAGCGTATCTGATGACCCCATCCTATATCGCTCTTTTCTACCTCTCCAGCTTCTGCTCGTTTTTTCTCCATCTCTAGCTCATAGAGTTTGGATTTTAGCATCTTAAACGCTGTCGCTTTGTTTTTGTGCTGACTTCTGTCGTTTTGACACTGCACCACAATACCTGTAGGGATATGGGTGATTCGGATAGCTGATTCAGTCTTGTTTACATGTTGTCCGCCAGCTCCTGAGGCTCTGTATGTATCAAGACGGATATCTTTATCTTCAATCTCTATCGCCACATCATCATCAAGCTCAGGCGAAACTACTATCGATGTAAAGCTAGTGTGGCGTTTTGCAGCGGCGTCATATGGGCTGATTCGCACTAATCTATGTACACCGCTTTCGTTTTTAAGATAGCCATATACATTTATACCTTTTATCAGTAGTGCCGCATCTTTTATCCCTGCCTCTTCGCCAGCTTGATAATCAAGCATCTCGACGCTAAAATCGTGTCTTTCTGCCCAGCGACTGTACATTCGTAGCAGTATCGATGCCCAATCTTGCGACTCTGTCCCACCAGCTCCTGGGTGGATAGTTACTATCGCATTTTTGCTATCGTGCTCACCACTTAGCAGTACTGTAATCTCCATCGATTTTACACTATTTTCTAATACTTGAGCATCTTCAAATAGTGATGCGATTGTCTCCTCATCGCTCTCATCTTTTGCCATCTCATAGAGCTCTATGGCATCATTTAGAGCATTATATGTATCTAGATATTTATTTAGTTTTCGCTCTGCTTGAGTTTTTTCTTTTTGGATAGTGCCAGCTAGGGCTGCATCGCTCCAAAACTCATCAGAGTTCTCTAGCGTCTCTATCTCAGAGAGTCGTTTTTTGATACTATCAGGACGGATTACGCCAGTGATATTTTGCATTTTTGTACTTAAAAGTTTTAAAAGTTCGCTATATTCGTAGTGATCCACCCAATTTTCCTAACTGTTATATTATAATTGCGATTATATTATATTGAGGCTAAAAATATGATAATCGCAAAAAATATTCATGAGTTACAACAAGCATTAAAATCCACTAGTGGCTCAGTGGGATTTGTCCCTACTATGGGGGCACTTCATCTAGGTCATCGCACACTAATAGAGCAAGCAAGGGGCGAAAATGATATAGTTGTTGTATCGATTTTTGTAAACCCTACGCAGTTTTTAGCGGGAGAGGATTTAGATAAATATCCACGCCGAGCCGAAGCTGATTTTAAAATATGCGAGCTTTGTGGTGCAGATATAGTTTTTTATCCAGATACAAATGAGATGTATGGAGATGATGAGGTGTCGCTAAAATCTCCATCTATCGCAGGGTTTGTACTAGAGGGGGCGATTCGTCCTGGGCATTTTGATGGGGTGCTAACTGTTGTGATGAAGCTATTTAATCTAGTGGGTGCCGATAGAGCATATTTTGGTAAAAAAGATGCACAGCAGCTAATCCTCATAAAACAGATGGTACAAAATCTATTTATACCTATAGAGATTATCGCCGTAGATACGGTGCGAGAGAGCGATGGTTTAGCTCTATCATCACGAAATATCTACCTTAGCGAGCTAGAGAGAAGTGAGGCACTCAAGATATCAGCATCACTCAAAAAAGCAACAGAGATGATAATGCGAGGCGAGCTAAATTGCGAGATTATCACTGAATCTATGCGAGAGATTTTAGAGCCACTAGATATAGAGTATATCGCTATTACAGATAGAAGCTTGTCTGCCACTGCTAATATAGTGCTAAAAAATAGCATTATTTTAGTAGCTGCTAGAGTGGGCGAAACTAGACTCATAGATAATGTGTGGATATGATGAGATATGTAGTTGTTTTTATATTTGGGCTACTTTTAGCAGGGTGTGCACCCAAACTAGGTGAGGATATTATTATAAAACCAGAGGGCAAAATCTATCTTATGCAATCTAAAATGGATGTAACTAAGAGTGTTTTAAACTGGATAGGTGGCTCAAAAGATAAAAATGAGATAAATCTAAAGAGTCATGTGAAAATAGAGAACAAATGGCATAGTGATATCACTCTAAAATCGCTCAAATGTGATTTGATAGAGAAGGATAAAATCCTAGCAAAAACGACCACAAAAGATAACTATCAAACCACTATCGCATCTGGTAAATCAGCTATTTTACCGATACTTTTTAGTGTAGATATGAGAGATGTTGATATGTCTCATATGATAGATTTAGCTAGAAAAAGTACATTTTTTATGCAACTAAAAGGCACTGCTATCATCAGTCTATATGGTATCGATATCACAAAAGAGTTCACAAAAGAGCTAGATGATTTGGTGAAGTAGCAAGATTCTTATAACTTTTTAATCTTCGCTATCTCATCTCGCAGTCTCGCTGCCTCTTCAAACTCTAGCTTTTTAGCAGCTTCACGCATCTTTAGCGTTAGCTCCTCTACTAGTCGCTTTCGCTCTGCTGGAGGCAATGTTTTAGCCTTTTTGCTTTTGGCATATAGCTCTGCCGGATCTTCTAGTTTTAGATTCTCATCTAGCACTCTAGTGGTGGTTTTAGGGGTGATTCCGTGCTTTTTGTTAAACTGCTCTTGTTTAGCTCGCCTCTCATTTGTGGTGCTTATCGCTCGCTCCATTGAGCCTGTAATCTTATCAGCGTACATTATAACGCGACCTCGCTCGTTTCTAGCAGCTCGCCCGATAGTCTGTACCAGTGCTGTCTCAGAGCGTAAAAATCCCTCTTTATCAGCGTCCATTATGGCAACCAAACTCACCTCTGGCAAATCCAGTCCCTCTCGCAGTAGATTTATCCCCACTAGCACATCAAAATCGCCAACTCTAAGCCCTCTAATAATCTGATTTCGCTCTATCACATCAATTTCAGAGTGCATATACTCTATCTTTATCCCTAAATCTGCTAGATATTTAGTGAGAGATTCTGCCATCTTTTTTGTTAGCACTGTAACAAGAACCCTATCTCCACCACTAACTGTTTTGATAATCTCATCGTGGATATCTTCTACTTGATTAGCGGTTGGCTTTATCGTAATCTCTGGATCTAGCAAACCTGTAGGTCGGATAATCTGCTCTGCTAGAGTGGTTGAGAGCTCTAGCTCTTGAGCAGCTGGGGTAGCAGATACAAACATATAGTGCGGGGCTTTATCTAAAAACTCATCTATTTTTAGTGGGCGGTTATCTAGTGCACTTGGGAGTCTAAAACCATGCTCGACTAAAACCTCTTTACGGCTTCTATCTCCTGCGTACATCCCGCGAAATTGTGGCAGACTCACATGCGATTCATCTACTATCACTAGATACTCTTTATGATGGAGTGCGAAATAATCTAGCAGCGTATATGGTGCCTCCCCCTCGGCTTTGCGAGTTAGATGGCGTGAGTAGTTCTCTATCCCCTTGCACATTCCTGTGGTTTGTAGCATCTCTAAATCAAACTCACATCGCTGCTGCAATCTCTGAGCCTCTACTAGTCTATCGTTATCTCTAAAAAATTTGAGCCTCTCATCTAACTCCTCTTCTATCGATTTCATAGCATATGAGAGTTTTTCATTTGTTACGGCAAACTGGCTTGTGGCATAGATAGTTACCTTTTCAACGCTCTCAGTTGCTGAGTTATTTATGGGATCAAACATTGCTATTCGCTCTATCTCATCTCCAAAAAACTCTACTCTAATAGCAGACTCCTCATAATATGGCGGATAGATATCTAACACATCTCCATTTACCCGAAAATGACCCCCCTCAAAAACAGCGTCATTGCGAGAGTACCCCATCTCCACTAGCCGTAGTAGTAGCTTTTTTTGGCTCACACTATCGCCTACCTCTAGGACTTGAACCATCTTCTCATACTCTTCTGGATCTCCTAGCCCATAGATAGCAGATACAGACGCAACGACGATTACATCATCATAGCTAAGCAGATTTGCCGTCGCACTTAGCCGCAGTCGCTCTAGCTCATCATTTATAGAGCTATCTTTCTCTATAAACAAATCTTGTCTAGGGATATAAGCCTCTGGCTGATAGTAGTCATAGTAGCTGATAAAATACTCCACATGATTTTGTGGAAAAAATGATTTAAACTCGCTATATAGTTGTGCAGCTAGCGTTTTGTTGTGCGTCATTATGATAGTTGGTATGCCAATAGACTCTATCACTTTTGCCATCGTAAATGTCTTACCGCTTCCTGTGACCCCCTCTAGGGCGACAAATCGCTCTTTGTTTTTGAGTGCATTTGATAGCGTCTCTATCGCTACTGGCTGATCTCCAGCACTCTGGTATGGTGTATGGACTTTGAACATTACTCTATCTCTATACTTTCTCTTAGATTTTTTAGATATATCATCATAAATAGTGCCGCACTCGCACAAATCGCCATAACAATCGACATAGCCTGCAATCTATCTAGCATCACAAACCCTAGTGCGATAGATGATGCCGCAGCTAGTGAAAACTGCAGTGTCCCCAGCAGTGCCGATGCAGAGCCAGCATTTGTGCTAAATGGTGCCATCGCCATCGCTGTAGAGTTTGGTATAATAAATCCTAGTGAAAACATATATGACAGTAGTGCCATAGATACCAGATAGATATCCACAACCCCCGCAAGCACCATCACCACCAGCGATATCGCAGATGTAGCCAGCAGCAGTAGCGAGTATTTCATAATAGATACAGAATCAAATCTATCGATGATTTTGGCATTTACCTGAGCTCCGATGATAAAAACAACCGCATTAAATCCAAATAGCAGTGCATACCCATCACTAGAGAGCCCAAAAATATCCATAAATATAAATGATGATGCGGTGATATATGCAAACATTCCAGCCATCGCAAAGCTACCTATGAGCGTATATACTATAAAGTGTTTATGTAGTAGTAGATGATAATACTCTCGCATTACGCTAGAGAATGTGAGCTCACCGCTCATCTTTGGTTTTGGTAGAGGTGGTAGTGCAAAAGCAACACTAAAAAGCGAGACAACACCCAAAGCTGCTAGGATAAAAAATATCGCTTTCCATCCCAGTGCTGAGAGGACAAAACTCCCTAGTATCGGTGCTAGCATAGGTGCTAGTGAGCTAACTAACATCAGATATGAGTAAAACTTTACCGCCTCTTTAGGATCATATAGATCTCTCACTACCGCTCGTGAGATGACTCCTCCAGCACACGCCCCTAGAGCTTGCAGAAGCCTAAAAAATATGAGCATCTCAGCACTAGTAGAGAGTGCACACCCAATCGAGGCAACTACAAATAATCCTAACCCTATATATAGCGGTAGTTTTCTGCCATATTTATCAGAAATAGGGCCATAGAATGCTTGACCGAAGCTAAAACCTATAAAAAATGATGCGAGCGTCAGGGCGATAGTCCCCTCATCTGTCGCAAAATAGTGCTGCATAGTAGGAAATGCAGAGAGGTACATATCTATCGATAGCGGTGCAAATGCAGATAGAAAACCTAAAACCAAAACCAGCTTAAATCTATTCTCTTTTACCATGGTCGCAATTATAGCTATTTTATAGGCGGTTATCTATCTTATATAAAAGTATGTTAGAATTATAATTATATTTTCAATAGGATAAGAGATGTTATTTGACCCAACAGCGATAGAGAGGCTATCACAACTAGTAGATAATATGATAGAAAAACAGCATAATCTACAATTACAACTAGAGTCTAATGAGGGGGAAAAAAGCTCATTTGCTCACGCTATAGAGGAGAAAGATAGCTATATCACAGCACTTCATAGCGAAATAGAGTCAAAAGATAATCAAATCAATTCATTAAAGGAGGAGTTACATCAAAAAGATAGCGAAATAGAGGCTATAGTTTCAAAAATTGAGAGCATGCTCGGATGAGCAAAACATTAAACATCACTATCAATGCAAAAAAGTATGATATAGATGTTGATGATGATTTTTCTGCGTTCTTGGAATCGCAGATTAGAGAGGATTTTGATTCGTTTGGTAACAATGAGTTAAAAATTTTACTCTCTGCATATGTAAAAAAATGTCATATTCTATATAAGCGTGAAAAGCAGATAGCCACGCTTATCGAGAATATAGAGAGAAAAATCTAGTATTTTGTTAATATATAGTTCACAATTAGTTCACAATATTAGCTTATACTAACAACATCTTACAGGCAAAAGCCACAAAAAAGGAGAAGAGATGAAAAAATTAATTACACTAATGATGGTAGCGGCTCTAGGTTCATCTGTTGCAATGGCAGATGTAAATGCAGGACAAAAATTTTACCTTAAAATGTTAAAAGGTAAATTTGACAATATGAACGGTACAAAGTTTGCAGCTGAGTACACAACTGATGAGTGGGAAGATAGATTTGCAAACAATGCAGCAAAATTTATCAAAGAATATGGTGATAGATATCCATCAGCTAAAGCTGTATTGGAAAATCCATCAAATCAGAAAAAACTACAAGATGTAGGCGATTTCGCAAAAGAGTATAGCTCTGATAGCGGTAATGTACCAAGTTGTTAATAACTAAGAGCCTCTTTTGAGGCTCTTAACTCACAGGAAACTACGAAATATGAGAATTTTTTTAGCTATTTTAGCACTCTCAATAACTCTAATGGCATCAAATAGTGCCACAATCTATCAAAAATGTGCAGCATGTCATGGCGTAAATGCTGAGAAACCAGCACTTGGAAAATCGGCTATTATAGCAGGATGGGATAGCACAAAAACCGCTCAAGCACTGCAAGAGTACAAATCTGGAACTAGAAATATTTATGGTATGGGTGCACTGATGAAGTCTCATATGGCATCACTAAGCGATAGCGATATCACAAATCTAGCAGAGTATATATCTACTCTTAAATAGAGTATCTCTAAAACAAATCAACCCCTAATCTATTTTTAGATAAAATATCACTTATTCAAGGAAGCGGTAGTGTATAGAGTTCTAAAAGATTATTTTCGACTATTTTTATATAATGTTTTTATATTTTTATTTACCATTACGCCCCATTTTATGATGGAGAGGATTTTAAGAGCTCTTGCGTTTTTGGCATATAGATTTAATAAAAAACATCTATCAATTGCTAGAGCAAATCTAGATTTAGTATATGGCGATAGCCTAAGCGATGAGCGAAAAAATGAGATAATATATAACTCATATAAATCACTAGTTTTTAATATGTATGAGCTAGTAGAGAATCAAAACATCTCTCGCGAAGAGATTTTTAAAAAAGCAACCATCACAGATGAGCACTATATCCAAAAAGCACTAGCAGATAATCGTAAAATCATCTATATAACAGCTCACTATGGCGGATGGGAGATAACACTGCCTTATATTGCTCTAAAATTTGGCGATATTGCAGTTGTTAATCGCCGTATGGACAATCCGCATATTCAAAAAAAATATGCATACGCTAGAAGCAAAAACTCTATCACAATGCTAGAGAAAGAGTCAGCCGCAAAGGGTATGATAAAAGCATTTAAAGATAATAAAAAAATAGCAGTTGTGATAGATCAACATATCGGCAGTGGTATAGAGGTAGAGTTTTTAAATCAAAAAGATTTAGCAACAGACTCTGTAGCAAGACTCGCACTAAAATTTGATGCCATAATCATACCGATTTTTACACAAAATCGTGGATATAGATCATGGGATATCAAAATTTATGAGCCACTAGATGTGCGAAATATAGAGTTTAAGACAGATAACCATATAGCAGAGCTTACGCAGATGCAAAATGATTTAGTCTCACAAGTGATATTTGAAAAACCAGATTTTTGGCTATGGCAACACAAGCGATTTAAAGAGTTTCATAACGATATTTATAAAAAGCCTACCAGTAGATAATAATCTCTGTTCCCTCTCCTAAGTGAGAGGTGACATCGATGCTCCAGCCATACTCTCGTACTATCATAGCAACTATATGAAGTCCTATGCCAAACCCTCCGCTAGATTGAGTTGCTCTAGTGTATCTATCAAATATAGTATCGATTTTCTCTTTTGCTATACCTAGACCATTATCTGTGATTTTTAGAAAGCTCTCTTTTAAATCTATCTCTATAGAGCCACCCATTTTATTATATTTTATCGCATTTGAGAGTAGATTATCTATCATTCTAGCCACTTTTGCACTATCAGCAAAAATAGTTACATCAGGCTCTATCGATGTGGTGATGCGTAGTTTTTTCTGCTCTATGCGGTGTCTGAAATACTCTATCCGCTCATCTAGTAGATGAGATATATTTAGTGTTGTATCGTTTTTAGCAATATTGTGATTTAGCACCAGATATGTCAAATCATCATAGAGTGTAGAGATAGTTTTTGATGCAATCTCTAGCCGTTTTAATTTTTTCTCATCTTTTGGCTCTAGCTTGATGGTGCGAAGTTGTTCTAGATTTGTTAATATCGCACTTACAGGCGTGTTTAGTTCGTGAGTTGTATCTTTTATAAAGTTATCTAGTAGCCTCATCATCTCATCGATAGGACGCAGTAGCATCTGCATAATAAAATATCCAATAACCGCTAGTATAGTTAAAATCACTATTCCATAAGCGATGGAGTCAAATATAAACTCCTTTAGCCACAATCTATCATCAGCTACCTCAAATATGAGATGATACTCTCCAAATCCATAGGGCGAGAGTGACATCACGAGATGGATATGTCTGTTTACTATAGAGATATTTTCACTAAAATTTATATGTGGTTCTCTAATATCTCCTGCTACTAGCTCTCTATTATAATCATATAGTGCAGTGTTGTATGCTATATCTTTTGGGTAGTTTGCATTATCAAAATCATCATTAATCCACTCTCGTAGCTTGGGTATGAAAATCTCGCTTTGTAGTTGCATCGCTAGGCGGTGTGATGATAGTGTATGGTTTTTGAGTGATTCAAAATATAGTACACCGATGAGTGCTAAGATAAATATACTCATCACTATATAAAGTAGCAGGAAGTTTTTTAGGGTACGGTTTTTAGCAAAATTGATACCCGAGGCGTTTGTGGCTGACAATAGTATCCTTTCCTAAAATCTTACGCAATGTTTTAATATATGTACGCAGACTCCCATCGCTTGGTGTCTCATCATAATCATAAATGCTCTCCATGATTCTCTCATGTGATAGTAGTTCGCTTTTGTGCGTTATGAAAAGTTTTAGTAGTTTGTGCTCTTTGTTTTGTAGATTTTGCACTATATTATCCACATATAGTATCTGGTTG
This sequence comes from uncultured Campylobacterales bacterium, assembly GCA_964650175.1. Taxonomy (GTDB): domain Bacteria; phylum Campylobacterota; class Campylobacteria; order Campylobacterales; family Sulfurimonadaceae; genus CAZYTC01. Next base: position 28,928 of record CAZYTC010000012.1, read on the forward strand.
TCTATATCATACTCTATATTTTCGCTTATAGATATTTTGGGGCTTGGATTGTGAAAAAAGTTTCGCTTTATGATGGTTTGAATACGAAGCAGTAGCTCTTTTAGCTCAAATGGTTTGCGGATATAATCATCCCCGCCACTCTCAAATCCGCTCTCTATATCACTCATAGAGTTTCGCGATGTGATAAATATAGCAGGGGTTGTGTTGCCATTTTTACGCAAGCTTTTTAGTAGGCTAAATCCATCTCCATCAGGGACATTTACATCTAGCAGTAATATATCAAAATTTCTCTCATATAAGATATCCTCAGCCTCTTGTATCGTGTATGCACACGCAATACTAAAGCCACTCTCCTCTAAAAAATCGACCACACTCTCAGATAGATTTGGGTCATCTTCTAATAAAAATATCTCTTTTTTCATATTAATAATACTCCAGCGATAATATAACTAATAGTTGCTAGCACTCCACCTAGTAGGGCATAAGGTAGTTGCGTTTTGGTATGCTCTATCACATCGCACCCGCTAGCCATAGATGAGATGATTGTGGTATCTGATATTGGTGAGCAGTGATCTCCAAAGACCCCACCAGATACCGCCGCAGCGATAGCAAGCTCTGGAGGAATGCCCAGATTTACAGCTAGAGGTATAGCAATAGGTATCATTATGCTAAATGTCCCCCAGCTAGTGCCAGTAGAGAATGCTATGATGGAGGCTATGATAAAAATGAGTGCAGATATATATTGTGGTGGTATAAAATCACCTACAAATGAGCTTAGATATAATCCCACTCCCATATCAGAGCTAACCTCGCCAATAGCAAATGCAAATAGTAAAATCATCGTGATAGAGAACATCGATTTAGCCCCATCTATAGTAGCTACTGCGATTTGTCTGTGCGATAATATCTCTTTAAATCTATAGTATCCCCACATTATAACGATAGTTAAAATAAGTGTATAAAATACGCTACTAGAGCCAGAGCCTTTTATAAATACACCACCACCTGTTATAAACATAAATGCTATTACGCCACCTATCATTAGCACCATCGGCAATATAAATAGCACAATATCACTGCTACTATCTATCTCTTTTTGTGCTACATATGGCTCAACTTTTGCATACTTCATCGCACCTAGTGTAATATTATATCTGATAGCTAAAAAGGCTATAATGATTGCAAAAATAGCATAAAAATTATATTTAATAGATGCTATAAGCCACGAGGCACTCTCGCCACCTATGAGGGCTATTTGAGAGCCAATGAGCCCCATAATGAGGGCTCCCCAGCCATTTATCGGTATAAGTGAGCAAGCAGGTGCAGAGGTGGAGTCACACACATAGGCTAGTTTGGCTCGTGGTATTTTATGCTTATCACAAAACACTCTACCTATTGCACCAGAGACTAGTGCGGTGATGGATGATTCTATAAAAATCACGACACCTGCTACAAAGCTTGGCATTAGTGCTGATTGTTTGGAGTTTACGATGGAGCGTTTTATGCTTAGCTCATAGACGAGTGCATCGATGCCACCGCTTTTTTCTATCAGTTTAATAACAGAGCCCACCATAATGGCAAATGCTAGAGTCTTTAATACCCACCCTTGCGAGAGCAGATTTATAAATCTATCAATCAGTGTTGTAATGGTTAAAGTGAGTGAGTAGTCGCTAATTATGAGATGACCTATAGCGATAGCTACAAAGAGTGCGAGCAAAACAGACCTGCTCCAAAAAGCTAAAACAACCGCGATAAGAGGTACCGCAAGCCCTAAAATACCATATTCGATATCTATATCCTTATATGCTCATCTGTAGTCGCTCAATCCCACTATGACCAAAAACCGCCTCATAATATTCGCTCTTTTTATCATCTACTACACTAAAGCCTAGTTTTTTATAGATTAGCTCTTGGGCATTTGAGCCCACATCTAGCGAGAGTTGGATTTTATGATATCCACGCAGTTTTGCATTTAGTACCGCTTTTGCCACTAGTGAGCGATACGCATCTAGCGATTTATGCTCAGGCAGAGTATAGAGAAAATCTAGAACATATGTTTGGTTATCTGTAGTTGGAGCACATAAAAAATAGACAGCAATCCGCTCATGATAGCTCTCATCAATCCCGATTTCAGAGAGTGCACCTGCTAGCTTCTCATCGCTTGATAATCTAGCCTCATAGCCACAAATCGCACCTACTGTAGTTGTGCCTATAGCAGAGACTAGAAAGTTTGATATATGTATATGGCTTTTGGCTTTTGTATTTAGTAGTTTTTTGATTCCATCAACCACCACGCTATCATCACTAGAGTTAAAGATGAGATCAAACAATCCAATCTTTTTTTCATCTCTTGATGTTGCTAGAATCGATTTTGCTATAAAATCTATATCGGCTTCTATAGCCTTGCGAACTGTTGTCGCCATTTTGACCTCTTGATGGAGAAATTTTTAATATGCTATACTACCTAACTTTAAAATAAACTAAGAAAGGCACTAATGCTTAGAATTTTACTACTATTTTCGTTATTTTCTACTATTTATGCGTTTGAGCAACTATTAGTTGTCATCTCAGATGATATAAATTTTACAACAGCAACTATGCAAAGATATGTAAAAGATGGTGAGTTTAAAAAAATAGGCTCTAGTTTTGAGGTAACGCTAGCTCGAAATGGGCTAGGGTATGATAGTTTTAGCCTACCTTTGAAAAATGAAGGCGATGGCAGAGCACCAGCGGGACTATATCCTATAACAAGTACATTTAGTTATGATGAAAATATCTCATTTAATATGCCTCATTGGCACCTAGATGAGCACACCTACTGCGTAGATGATGTAGATGATGCTAGATATAATCAGATATTAAAAATATATAGCGATTTACCCCGTAGTTATGAGATTATGAAGCGAGCTGATGGAGTCTATCGCTTTGGTGCAGTGATTGGCTATAATGACTCAGCTGTTAGTGGTCGTGGCTCTTGTATATTTTTACATCTAAATCATAGTGATTTTCGCCCTACATCAGGGTGTACTGCACTAGAGAGAGTCGATTTAGTTAGGGTTTTAAGATGGCTAGATTATAGTAAAAAACCACATATTTTGCAGATTCCCAGTAGAGATTGCAAAAAGTATCAAGAGGGTTTTAGAGGTATAGAGTGTGAGTGATATCCCCCAAAGGGAGGATATTTAATCGTTTATCACATCAGGTTTTGGTGTAGTTGCAGTTGATGCTGGTAGCATCGGATATGTGATAGTTGGCATTCTACCATCTAGTGCTTTTAGAAATGTCTCAATTTCAGCCGCTTCAGCGTCATTTATCTCCATTCCTAGTTGGATTTTACCCATCTCTTTTATCGCTTCTGTTAGTGTTGCGATTTGACCATTGTGAAAATATGGTGCAGTTTGAGTGATGTTTCGTAGAGTTGGAGTTCTTACCATTCCATTCTCATCGCCTTTAAATCCACCAACGCTTTCGTGTTTGTATGGCTCGATAACTGCAAATGCTTGCATCTCTCCACCAAGTGCTATACCATTATGACAAGAAGCACAACCTTTGTCCATAAATGTTTTTAGACCTTTTTGCTCAGCAGCATTTAGAGCTTTTTTATTACCATTTAAAAAATCATCATAACGAGATGGAGTAACTAGAGTTCTCTCAAAAACCGCGATAGTATCAGCTACTTTTTCAAAATCGATTTTTACATCTTTGCCGTACGCTTTTTTAAATCTATTTACATACTCAGGAATTGAGTTTACAACCGCTTCAACATGCTCTTTTGGAGCTGCCATCTCAACATCTGCTTGGATTGGTCCTTGTGCTTGATCTTCTAGATGCGGAGATCTACCATCCCAAAACTGCTTATCATAAAATACAGAGTTATATACTGTTGGCGAGCTTAGGTGTGAGCCATTTGCTTTCCATTTATGTCCAATTGCCGCAGTCATACCATCAGAACCACCTAGTCCCAGATTATGACAAGTGTTACAGCTTACCAGTCCACTTTTTGATAATCTTGGGTCTAGATATAACATTTTACCCAGCTCAACTTTGCTAGCTGTAGTAGGATTTTTTGGATTTGATGTGAGCTTGTTTAACTCTTTTGCATTAGCAGGGATTGGCTTTAATCCTGCATTTTTAGCCTCTTGTAGTAGTGAGGCACCCATAACAGTTGAAGCAACAACTGCCGAAACTATAAATAACTTCATACGGTCTCCTTGTAATAATTAATATAATTATAACATAAAAATTCTAAAGGAAAATTTTTTTTATTTAGTTAATTTCGCCATCTTTGGCTAGCTCTTGCATTACACTATATCTTTTGGTGTTATCGACTCTGCGACTAGCCATCTCAAAAGCACCGCTCTCTCCGATGATGATACACTCCTTTTTAGCCCTAGTGATAGCTGTATAGAGTAGTTTGGTATTTAGCATAATATGGTGTGAAAAACTCATCACAATAGCGACTCTATCATACTCCATACCTTGGGTTTTATGGATACTTAGAGCGTATGAGAGCTCTAGAAAATAGCCCACTTCATCATAGCTATATCGCACGATTAAATCCTCGTTAGGATAGTATACAAACGCCACTTCATCATCCTCATCTATGCGAAAAATCACCCCACACATACCATTATATATGCGTCTAGCTACAGCGTCCATCCCCTCTTTAAACTCATCACTACTATATGATGGCAGATTCTCATTTTTGATATGCACTATCTTATCATGCAGATAAAAATCATACTTTTTTGACTCTATAGATTTTTTGGGATTTGGGTTAAAGTAGCTCTGCAAGACTCTATTTAGACTATCTACCCCTAGCGTGTGGTTTTTCATAGGAGAGAGCACCATAAAAGATGATAGATATTTAGATATCTCTTTTTTTGCCAAATAGCCTCTGCTCTCTGCGATATACTCTATTGCGGTAGTGGCTACTTTTGAGAGGATATTATTTGATAGCGTCTCTAAAACCTCGCTATATTCGCTAGTACTGAGGCTATTTTTTAGCATATATCGATTTGCTAGCTCTTCGCTAACGAATCTAAAATCCTCATAATCATCTCTATATCGTGGAGTTTTTCCTACTCTAATCTCATTTGCTATTATCGCAATTGCCTGATCATCTCGTTGTCTGAAAATCTCCGTTAGCATCACAGTTGGAGCGAGTGAGAGATTTATCACATCACTTAGTACGCTACCAGCTCCGATAGGGGGTAACTGTGCATCATCGCCCACCACTATTACAACACAATCATCTGCGATTTTAGAAAATAGCCGTGCAAAAGTAGATGAGTTTATCATCGATGCCTCATCTATAAGCAGTACTCGATACGGCATCTGCTCATCGCTTTTGTATCGCACTAGTAGTGATTGTATCGTGCTTGATTCATATCCGCTTCGCTCTTTTATCCGCTGTGATGCTATGCCACTAAGTGCACATGTCATTATCAGCTTTGAATCAATCTTGCTCGCTAGCAAATCTAGCAATGCTTTTGCAGTTGTGCTCTTTCCAGTTCCAGCATAACCTACTAAAAATAGTATCCCCACACCGCTATTTATAACCTCTAGTGCCTCATACTGCTTTTTTGATAGATTGTAGCTAGTGGCAAACTCAGCTAGATTTTCATCTATTGTGCCACTACTAGTTTTGGCTCGCTTACTAAACTGCTCTAATAGATAGCTCTCGGCGTTATATAGCCTCGCAGTTGCTAGTTTTTTACTAGGTAGCTCTATGATATCGCCACCTTCTATATTGATAGATAATATATCATCATAGGTGCTATTTTCTAACCCCAGCAGTGCATCTAGCCTCTCAAATAGCACCTCTTTATCTACCGCACTATTGCCCTCATTTTCGCAGTACTCATTGAGCACATACTCCATAGCAGCAGCTAGTCGCCTCTCATCATCGCTTGGCACTCCCATATTTAGAGCTATCTCATCAGCTCGTTTAAACCCTATGCCATCGACTCTCATTAGTATATATGGATTGTTTTTTATACTCTCTATCGCATTTTCTAGCTCTTTGGTATACTCATAAATCCGCTTTAGTAGTGCTGCACCCACACCATATGGGGTTAAAAACTCTCCTAACTCTCTCATAGAGCGAAACAGTTTCCACTGTTTTGAGAGCCTCTCTAGCCTTTTGGGTGTGATAGATTTAAACTCTAGTAGCTTCTCTATATCGCTATCTAATATCTCAACTAGCCTCTCATTGCCAAAATGCTCTATTAGCTCGCTTGTTAGTTTTTTAGTAAAACCCTTTACCACTTTGTTTAGGAAAAAAAACAGCTCGTTTTGATTTACAGTTAGTGTGTTTGCTTTGAAAGTTAGCCCATATTGTGGGTGCTCATCCCACTCGCCATAGAGTGTGATGGTAGATTTTAGTAGATTTTTAACACTAGATTCATAGTAGTGAGCATTAAATTTCTCACCACTTTTTAAAACCCCTATAAAAAAGCCATCGCTCTCATAGATGATTCGCTCTAGCTCTCCTAGTAGTTTTTGAGGTTTAATTTTTCACTCTCTCTAGTCGCTCTGCCTCTTGAGCTTTATAGAGCTCTGCACATCCACGAGCAAGCTCACGGATTTTTAGTATATAGTTAGCTCTCTCAGTTACCGATATCGCTTTTCGTGCATCTAGTGTGTTAAATGTATGTGATGCCATCATACATAAATCATATGCAGGCAGTGGTAATCCAGCATCCAGACATCGCTTGCACTCATTTGATTTCGCCTCAAACTCACTAAATAACATATCAGTATCAGCTAGCTCAAAATTATATTTAGAAAACTCTATCTCGCCCTCTTTGTGGATATCTCGGTAGAGTGTTTTGCCATAGCTATTTTCACTCCATACTATATCAAATACGCTATCAACACCTTGTAGATACATTGCCAGTCGCTCTGTACCATATGTAATCTCAACAGCCACAGGATCACACGCCACGCCGCCTACTTGTTGAAAATATGTAAACTGCGTAACCTCCATGCCATTTAGCCACACTTCCCAGCCTAGCCCCCACGCACCCAGTGTTGGCGACTCCCAGTTATCCTCTACAAATCGTATATCATGCTCAGCTATATTTAGCCCCAAATACTCTAGAGATTTTAGATATAGCTCTTGGATATTAGCAGGCGATGGCTTTATCAGCACCTGAAACTGATAATAGCTCCCCAGTCTATTTGGATTTTGTCCATATCTGCCATCTGTTGGACGACGCGATGGTGCCACATATGCCACAGACCATGGCTGTGAATCAAGCGAACGCAGAAATGTCGCAGGATGAAATGTTCCAGCTCCAGCTGCCACATCATAAGGTTGCACTATCGCACACCCCTCATTTGCCCAAAATTGTTGTAGTTTTAGTAGTAGTTCGCTAAAATTTACCATATTTTCCTCATTTTATAAAAGCTAATTATAGCGAAAAATATGTTGATATCTATGGTGCGGGAGCTAAAAGAATAGATGAAGCCATCTATAAATAAGTGATAAGTTTATGGAATAATCCACCCTCGCATTAAATGCGAGGGTATAGATAGTAGTTATGGTAGTTGTGGACCTGCAGCAGAGTAGTCAAAATCACTACCCTCTTGCATATATTTTTTAAAGTTCTCTATAAACAAAGCTGCCAATCTATCTCGCTGAGCGAAATATGCATCGCTATCAGCCCACGCATTACGAGGATTTAGGATAACTGGGTCTATATCACCCAGCGTTTTAGGGATATAAAAACCAAATGTATTTGTCTTATCAAACTCACTCTCTCTGATAGAGCCATCTAATATTGCATTGATGCAAGCACGCGTATCTTTGATACTCATTCGCTTACCTACGCCATATCCGCCACCAGTCCAGCCAGTGTTTACTAGATATACATTTACATTATGCTCATCTATCTTTTCACCCAATAGTTTTGCATAAACTGTCGGATGTAGTGGTAAAAACGCCTCTCCAAAACACGCACTAAATGTTGCTACAGGCTCAGTTATTCCGCGTTCTGTCCCTGCTACCTTTGCAGTGTAGCCACTTAGGAAATAGTACATCGCTTGCTCTTTTGTCAGCTTACTAACAGGAGGCAATACGCCAAATGCATCAGCACTCAAAAATATAATATTTTTTGGATGCCCAGCCATCAGTGATGGTTGATGATTATCTATATGCTCTATCGGGTATGAAACGCGTGTGTTTTCTGTTTTAGAACCATCAGCGTAATCTACGACACCATCGCTATCGATAACCACATTCTCTAGCAGTGCCCCTCGTTTGATAGCACCATAAATCTCTGGCTCGCTTGATGGGTCTAGATTTATAACTTTTGCATAACATCCACCCTCGAAATTAAATACACCATTTTTATCCCAACCATGCTCATCATCTCCGATTAGTGCACGATTTGGGTCAGTCGATAGAGTAGTTTTACCAGTTCCGCTTAGTCCAAAAAACAGAGCCGTATCTCCATCTTTGCCCACATTTGCAGAACAATGCATCGGCAGTTTACCCTCTAGCGGCAACCAGTAGTTCATCATAGAGAATATTCCCTTTTTCATCTCTCCACCATACCAAGTACCGCCGATGATGCAGATATTCTCCTCTACATTAAACACTACGAAAACTTCAGAGTTTAGCCCGTGCTCTTTATATTTAGGATTTACCGTTTTACACGCATTTAGTACGATAAAATCATCTTTGAAATTTGCCAACTGCTCAGTCGTAGGGCGAATAAACATATTTTTTACAAAATGCGACTGCCACGCTATCTCAGATACAAATCTCACAGAGCGTTTACTCTCATCACTAGAGCCACAATATACATCTGTGATATATAGATTACTATTTGATAGTTGCTTTTTAGCCAGCTCTAAGAGCTCATCAAAAGTCTCTTTGTCAATCTTTTTATTTACATCACCCCAAGCGATAAATTTGTTTGATGGGTCTTGATCTACGAAATATTTGTCCTTTGGACTACGACCTGTAAAGATACCCGTATCTACAGTTGTAGCACCGCTACTAGTCATAAAACACTCACCATTTGCAACTTCGTGCTCGATGAGCTCATCATAACTTAGATTATGAAATATCTCTTTTGTTCCTAAAATACCTAGCTTCTCAATCTCTGCTAAAATCATGGAATATCACCTTTTGACCCATCTACGCAAAATACATAAATGAGATAAATTATTAAAATCTTTTGACACCCATATTATACGACCTATATCTATAAACGAGTATTAAACTAAATGATTACAATGGAAAAATTTTTTTATTTAGAGAAAATCTTATTTAATTGTTTTTGCTGTTGCAAAAGGTCGCAATGACAGTCACTGCGAGGAACGAAGTGACGCGGCAGTCTATAGAGCACCAAAGGTGCGTGAGCCCGCTGCTGAAGCGAACTCAGCGTTAGCGTAGCTAGATGAAATTTATTTCCATTTGGCGTATAAAATTAACAAGAATATGTAGTTTTAAACTCAAACGCAGTCGGTCTAGCCTCATATGGCCACACTTGTGTTTCAAATTTAAAGTGCTGATATGTGTGTATCAGCTCATCACTCATAACAGGTTTTAAAAACTCATTATCACGAATGAGTGACTCTAGTGCACCTCGCAGGGTGTGTGGCAGTTGCGGGATACCTTTTGCTCTAATCTCATCTAGTGTGAGCTTAAACAGATTCTCATCCATCGGACCTATCGGCTCTATGCGGTTTTTTATACCATCAATTCCTGCTAGCATCATTGCACTAAATGCCAAATATGGACACGACGCGGAGTCTGGAAATCTCATCTCTACTCTCGTAGAGTGCTCGCCACCGCCATATGGAATACGCACAGATGCAGAGCGATTTTGGCTAGAGTATGTCAAAATCGATGGAGCCTCAAACCCTGGAATGAGTCGCTTGTATGAGTTTGTAGACGCATTTGTAAACGCCGCTACAGTTCTAGCATGATGGAGCACCCCGCCTATATAATGCAGTGCAGTTTCAGATAGATTTGCATACTCACCATTTTTGTAAAATAGATTTACACCATCTCTCCAGATAGATTGATGTACATGCATACCACTACCATTATCACCATAAAGCGGTTTTGGCATAAATGTTGCCGTTTTGCCATTTAGATGAGCTACCATTTTTACCACATATTTGAGCTTTTGCACATTATCAGCAGCCTCTACGAGCGTAGAATATTTTACACCAATTTCGCCTTGACCTTGAGCCACTTCGTGATGTCCCACTACCACATCTAGCCCCACTTGCTCTAGTACCTGCATCATCTCAGAGCGAATATCCACCATCGAATCTATCGGTGCTACAGGGAAATATCCACCCTTTATGCGTGGGCGATGTCCTGTATTGTATCCATCACTATAGTGAGTCGCATCGTTCCAATCTCCCTCTTCAGAGTCCACTCTAAACCACGACTCATTGACGCTATCTTTTATCTTTACATCATCGAAAACAAAAAACTCATTCTCAGGACCAAAATATGCCACATCCCCGATGCCTGATTCTTCTAGATATTTTTGGGCTTTTTTAGCGATTGAGCGAGGACATTTCTCATACATCTGCTTTTTATAGATATCATAAACATCACAAATCACAATAATAGTTGGATCGGCACTGAAGGGATCCATAAATGCACTCTCTACATCAGGAACTAGCACCATATCAGATTTATCTATCGGTTGCCACGCCTCTATCGACGCCCCATCAAACGGCAACCCTTCGCTAAAATGCTCTCTCTCGATAGCACTATATCTATATGTAATATGATGCCATGTACCACGCAAATCGCTAAATCTAAAATCTACAAATCCCACACCATGTTCATCACAAAAACTAAAAAACTCATCTACGCTATCTATAAATCTGCCCATATTGTAATCCCCTAAATGATTGAATATTCTAAATTACTTGATAGTCGCTGCGAGAAGCATAGCGACGCGGCAGTCCATTGTTTATATACGCTATCGGAACAAAGTCCCGATTAGCTACGCTAACGCTGAGTTTGCTTCAGCAGCAGGCTCACGCGACTTTGTCGCTTTAATGGATTGCTTCGTCATTTCATTTCTCGCAATGACTGCAGTTCTCTCTCAATTTAAAATAAGTAAATTATGAAATTATAACAACTAAAATTTAAAATCTAACCATTGCTCTATCTCTATTTTTAAACATCGCACACTTACTATATCCAAAACTACGAGCCAGCGACTCTATCTCATCGCTAAACATCGCCACCTGCTCAGGTTTATGTGCATCAGAGCCAAATGTTATAGGAATATCCATATTTGCCATCTCCTCTAAGAGATGTGGCGATGGATATGGCTCTGCTATTGGTTTTCTATATCCAGCGACATTTAATTCCACCACGATATCAGATTTTTTTATCGCTTTTAGTGCATCTTTAGCGAGCACCCTAATATCTTTTGTAGGTAAAAATCGAAACACTTTTAGCAAATCCAAATGCCCCACTATATCAAACAGCCCACTATATGCCATCTGCTCTATAAGTGAGAAATACTTAATATATAGCTCATTTATATCCACATCGCTATATCTGCCGATAAACTCAGGATTATCAAACCCCCAATCATCGATAAAATGCACGCTTCCGATTAGATAATCGACATCCGCTTTTAATACTCTCTCGTCCATATAACCATCTAAAAAATCGACCTCATACCCCAGCACCACATCGATTTTATCTGCATATTTATCCCTAGCATCTCTCACCCAGCCCTCATACAGGCTCATCTGCTCAAAACTCATACGATATTTAGGATCATACCTCATAGGAGCGTGATCTGAAAACCCAAAAACCTCGCACCCAGCACCTATCGCCGCCTCTACATATTCACTCACGCTACCCTCTGCGTGGTTGCATAAAATAGTATGGTTATGTAAATCTATCTTCATCTTTAGCCAAAATAATTGAATTTATGATATTATAGTGTAATTATTATTTATCTAGGATTGTACTATGACACAAGAAGAGTTAGATGCGTTGATGAGCGGGGATATAGATCTAGATGAAGATCTCAGCGAGGATGAGGTTTTAGAGGAAATCCCAGATGAGCCATACAACGAAACAGACCCAGCTCTATATAGAGTGAGTGCCACGCACAACTGGCCACCGCCACCACCCACCGATGATAATAAAATGGTGCATCAACTAGACGATGTAACCAAAGAGTCAGAGGAGAAAGCCAGCGAGATTTTCGACCTTGTCGATTCTATCGGTTGTGATTTAGCAGATGGCGAAAAAAGCATCAAAAAGATTAAAAATCTAGTCACCTCAAATATCGAGCTATTTAATACCCTCACAGTCAAATTTCCAAACATAGAGGCGTTTAAAACCCAGCTAGAGCAAAACGAGCAGATTATCACAGAGCTAGAAAACCTAGAAGATATGTTTTTGAATGATTCTGATACTATTATGAACATTATGGATATTATGCAGTACCAAGACATCCACCGCCAAAAAATAGAGCGAGTTATAAATGTTATGCGTGCACTATCTACATATATGAACCACCTATTCTCAGGTAAAATCGATGACTCCAAACGCGTATCATCAGCTGTTCATCTCCCTGGGGACACCGCCACTGATGAGGTAGTATCCAACGAGGATATAGAGGCACTTTTAGCATCTTTTGGAGCAAAATAGCAGTTTGAAAAAGGTAGAGTTGTTATTACCAGCAGGTAATCTAGAAAAATTAAAAATCGCCATAAACTATGGAGCCGACGCCGTCTATGGCGGTATCAGCCACTTTTCACTTCGCATCAGATCAGGCAAAGAGTTTGATATTGATAGCTTTCGCGAGGGGATTAAATATTGCCACGACAGAGGCAAAAAACTCTATGTAACGATAAACGGTTTTCCGTTTAACTCTCAGCTAAAATTGCTACGAGAGCATATCGAGCTAATGGCATCACTAAACCCAGACGCATTTATCGTAGCTACCCCTGGGGTGCTAAAGATGGCTCATGAGATAGCCCCACACATCCCACTACACCTATCAACCCAAGCAAATGTGTTAAATGTCCTAGATGCCCAGATTTTCCATGAGATGGGAGCTAGTCGCATCATCGCAGCTCGTGAGATATCTCTGCGAGATTTAGCCGAGATTAAACGCACCATTCCAGAATTAGAGATAGAGGCATTTGTCCATGGCTCTATGTGTTTTGCATATAGTGGAAGATGTTTGATATCTACACTACAAAGCGGCCGCGTCCCCAACCGTGGTAGCTGTGCTAATGATTGTCGTTTCTCATATGAACTCTACGCCGCCAATCCAGAAACTGGCACACTATTTAGATTAGAAGAGGACGCAGGCATCGGTACCTATATTATGAATGCCAAAGATTTAAACCTAGCATCTCACATAGATGAGATATTAGATGCAGGCTGTATCGACTCGCTAAAGGTAGAAGGACGCACAAAAGCACCATATTATGCCGCTATCACTGCAAAAACATATCGAGCCGCCATAGATGATTACTATAGCGGTACCTATAATAGCGAGCTCTATCAGAGCGAACTAAACACGATGCAAAACCGCGGATATACAGATGCCTATCTCGTTAGTCGTCCATTTGAAAAACACGACACCCAAAACCTAGATTTCTCTATGATGATGGGCACTCATCAAGTCACAGCTTTGGTAGATGAAGATGGCGAGTGGTTCTCATGCAAATACAAAACGCTTCCGCTTGATGAGATGGAGCTAGTACTGCCACCACACACCACTATCGATGAGGTAGATAACGACATAGGCAAAATCTACAAAAAAGATGGCAAATATTTCATATCATTAAAAACTTTTATAGCTGAAAATGGTAATATATGGGACGAAATACACAGTGGTAATCTAAACCGTTTTAGATTGCCATCTGCGTTGCCGAGCTTTACATTTTTCCGTATCCCAGCCGATGGCGATATGGGAACTATCAAACACGACTAAAAGGGGTCTTATGAAATTTGTATCTATCATTATGGGTAGTAAAAGCGATTATGATGTTATGGCACACTGTGCCTCTACACTAGAGGAGTTTGGCGTACAATACGAACTAATCATCTCATCAGCTCACAGGAGCCCTGAGAGAACTGCAGAGTATGTAGAGCAAGCCGAGGCAAAAGGCTCTCAGGTTTTCATCGCAGCAGCAGGTATGGCAGCACACCTAGCAGGCGTACTAGCATCAAAAACCACAAAACCTATCATCGGTGTACCTATGAGTGCATCAGCACTTAGCGGTATCGATGCACTGCTCTCTACAGTACAGATGCCAGCAGGAATGCCAGTAGCCACAGTAGCCATAGGCAAAGCAGGAGCGATAAACTCTGCATACCTAGCGATGCAGATATTAGCACTAGAAAACGATGAGCTACGAATGAAACTCCAAGAAGATAGAGTATCAAAAGCCAAAAAGGTCGAGCTAGACTCATCAGAGATAGAGACTATTATATAAGGAGATTGCGATGAGCGAGTGGGTGAGTGTAGATGAATACGCATCTATAACAAATATGAAGCGTGCAGATGTAGAGTCACTAATAGTGCGTGGTAGCCTCACGACGATGATAGAAGATGGCGAGGTGGTCATAGAGATTACTAGCGGTATAAATCAGGTGCTACCAGCTACTATAGATAACCTAAACATCTCTGACAAAGCCCACGACTCTCAATTCGTCGAAAAAACCATAGGCACTATCATCAACCTACACGAAAAGGTGCTAGATGCCAAAGACGAAACGATAGAATCTATAAAAAATGAAAATATGTTTCTAAAAGAGGCTCTCTCATCGCTCCAAGAGCTATATGATGAGGATAGAAAAACGATTGACACGCTCACAGAGCAACTACGCCTCTCACAGCAAGAGGTCGAGTTTATGAGACGCAAATATAAGCTCATGTGGGGCAAGGTTATTGACGAGCACAACAAATAACAATTTTCCATTGTATTTAAACATTCTCTAAGGTTAAATGATACATAATATCACTTAGGGTTACAAGAGTAATCACTATAATTTAGGAGTTCACATGAAGCGTTCAGGTTTTACAATGATCGAATTGATCTTTGTTATCGTTATTTTAGGTATTTTAGCAGCAGTTGCTATCCCAAAACTAGCTGCAACTCGTGATGATGCAAAAGTATCAGCAGAGCTAACAA
>CAZYTC010000013.1:0-41825 GCA_964650175.1 uncultured Campylobacterales bacterium
CAGCTGTACATGTTGTAATTGTGGGATTTGCCTCTTTTGATACAACAAATAAAAAAATATTTGAATATGAAAATATCAAAAGTGATGCACTTGAAAAAAGTGTAAAAAATATCAATCCTTATTTAGTAGAAGGAGATGATTTAATCATAGAATCAAGAAATAATCCAATGTGTAAAATTCCAAAAATGAACTTTGGAAATATGCCACTTGATGGAGGAAATCTAATTATAGAAGATGAAGAATTAGAAGAATTTCTCAAAAAAGAACCAAATGCAAAAAATTATATTTTATCATTAATAAGTGCAAGAGAATTTCTAAATGGTAAATTTAGATGGTGTTTATGGCTAGAAGATATAAGTCCAAAAGAACTTAGAACAATGCCAACAGTTATGGAAAGAGTTGAAAAAGTTAGAATTTTTAGAGAAAGTAGTCCTGCTGTATCAACTCAAAAACATGCTTTAACTCCAACATTATTTAGAGATAGAAATAGACCAAATACATTTATTGTAATTCCAAGAGTTTCTTCTGAAAGAAGATTGTATATTCCAATGGGATTTTTTGATAGAAATTATATTGTTAGTGATACTTGTTTATCTATACCGAACGGAGATTTATTTTTATTTGGACAACTTACTTCACTTATGCACATGGCATGGGTTAAATATACTTGTGGGAGACTAGAAAGTCGTTTTAGGTATTCAAAAGATATAGTTTACAACAACTATCCATTTCCAAAAAATGTAAGTGAAAAACAAAAAAAAGCTGTGGAAGAGAAAGCACAAAATGTTTTAAATATTCGTTCACAATTTAGTGATTGTAGTTTAGCCGACCTTTACGACCCTCTTTCTATGCCACCAATTTTGAAAAAAGCTCATCAAGATTTGGATAAAGCTGTGGATAGTTGCTATGGCTTGAAATCTTTTAAAAATGACAAAGAGCGAATCGAATTTCTATTTGAGCTGTATGAAAAGTATTTAAATGAAAATTCTATTTAAAATCGAGGTTTGTAAAAGCACTGTATTTGATTATAATGAAGAGTCTTGAATAAAAAATCACCCCCAGCTATATCTCGGAGCTTAAAGCTTGTATATAGGCTTACAGGGGAATTACAGAAAAATTATAGGTAAAAAATGATGAAAACAAGCTTAATTAAAAAATATATAAGTCGTGATAGATTTAAAAGTTATAAAAACTCAAAAGAGTATTTGGATAATTTAATTTTCTCAAAAAGTGCCTATATTCCTTTATCTGTAATAGTGATTCATAAATGATAATAAATATATCTTAAATAATTAAGTAATATTTTTGATTTTGTTATCAACTGCATATGTTACGATAATTAACAATATCTTAAAAATAGATATTTATGTTGTTTCTATTTGTAGCATCCGCTGAAAAAAGTGCCTCGACTAAGGTTATGTTTAAACCTCTTTTTGATATAGTTTAACAACTGTTTTTATAAAACTCTATCATCATGGGATGTAAATCTCTATTTTTGATAGCAAATATCACGCCGAAGAGGTCAAAATTATGGAGCATTTAAATACAGCAAATCCCTATTTTGGGGTGTTTGTACTGTTTGTACTCACATTTGGGGCATTTTATGCAACTACTATTATAGCTAGATGGGCTAGTAGGGCGTTAGCAGCAAAAGATACAGAAAAGATAAAACTGACTGTTTATGAGTGTGGACCAGAGGTTACAAAACAGCCAAACCGTATATCTACGCAATTTTATCTATTTGCACTACTATTTTTACTGTTTGATGTAGAGATAGTTTTTATGTTTCCGTGGGCGATAGATTTTAAACTGCTAGGCTGGTTTGGATTTGCTGAGATGATGATGTTTATATTGCTACTAGCAATAGGATTTGTATATGCATGGAAAAAAGGAGCATTAGAATGGCACAACATCAAGTAAACTATTTAAGCGATGGGGGCTTGCCAGTAGCTCTTACAACTATAGATAAAGTAGTAAATTGGGGTCGCTCTAACTCATTGTGGGCATTAACATATGGTCTGGCGTGCTGTGGTATCGAGATGATGGCATCAGGTGCATCAAGATATGATTTTGATAGATTTGGTACCATCTTTAGAGCTTCGCCAAGACAATCAGAGGTTATGATAGTTGCAGGAACTCTAACAAAAAAACATGCTGAGTTTATCCGCCGTCTATACGATCAGATGACAGAGCCAAAATGGGTTATATCGATGGGTTCATGTGCAAATACAGGCGGGATGTTTAATACATATGCGACGGTTCAAGGTGTAGATAGAGTAATACCAGTAGATCTGTATCTACCTGGATGTGCACCACGCCCAGAGACACTACAATATGCAGTATTGATGTTGCAACAAAAGATTCGCCGTGAAAAAGCATCACGAGCTCAAAAACCAAAGAGGCTAATCTAATGAGAGCATATAAACCAAAAGATGATGTACAAAAAAAGCCATACTATAGTGATAGATATTGGGTAGCACCACAGGTTGCCAAGAGTGATGTGGCGAGTGATGAGGTTTTTAGTAGCGATTTAGAGGCACTAAAAGCAAAATTTGAAGTGCTAGATGCCTATATCCAAGTAAAACAGATGGTAGTAGTTATCAATGCAGCTGATAATTTTAAAGTGATAGAGTTTTTAAAAAATGAACGCGAGTATACGCAACTTTCAGAGCTATCGGCGGTTGATTTTCTAGCAACTGAGGGCAAATTTGAAGTTTTCTATCAAATGCTCAGTATGAGTAAGCGAAAACGCATTAGAGTAAAGTTTAAAATAGATGAAAAAGAGTCTATCGAGAGTGTAGAAAAACTGTTTCGCTCAGCTGATTGGAGCGAGAGGGAGATGTATGATATGTTTGGTATCGTAATCAATAATCATCCATTTATGAAACGAATCTTGATGCCTGATGATTGGAGTGGATATCCACTACGAAAAACATACCCACTTCACGGTGATGAAGCTGCTCAGTGGTATGAGGTAGATAAGATATTTGGAAAAGAGGCTCGTGATATCATAGGGCCAGAGATTCGCGATAGTGCTAGAGTAGATAGATATGATACAGAGCGTTTTGCGAGACTCGGTCATGAGGTTCCTCGTGGATTTGATATCGTAGCAAATGGTGAGCCAGATACTCCGCTATGTTATCAAGAAGAGGGCGGAGTTCCTCTGATAGAGAAGTTTGACGCAGAGAAAAGCGTCGTAATAACAGATAGAGATCGCTAAGGATAGAATATGCAACAACCTAATAGATTACGACCTTTTTTTGAAAATATAACATTTGATAGAGAAGATAATGAGCTGATACTAAACTTTGGACCACAGCATCCATCAGCACATGGTCAGCTAAGACTTATGCTGCACCTACAACAAGAGCAGATTGTAAAGGCTCATCCAGATATCGGTTACTTGCACCGTGGTATGGAGAAGATGGCTGAGAATATGATATATAATGAGTTTATGCCTACTACTGATAGGATGGACTATATCGCATCTAGCTCAAACAACTATGGTTTTGCACTAGCAGTTGAGGAGCTACTAGGATTAGAAGTTCCACGCCGTGCAAAAGTTATCCGTATGATGCTACTAGAGACAAATAGATTGATGTCACATCTGTTTTGGTTAGCTACTACGGCTCTAGATATCGGTGCTATGACTGTATTTTTATATGCATTTAGAGAACGAGAGTATCTGATGGATTTGATAGAGGATTATTGTGGGGCGAGACTTACTCACTCTGCTGTTAGAATCGGTGGTGTACCTCTGGATTTACCAGATAACTTTATCGCTGATTTGAAAAAATTCCTAGATAAACTGCCTGAAAATATCAAAGATTATGAAGATCTGCTAGATACAAATAGAATCTGGAGAATGAGAATGGAGGGCGTGGGTGTTATCTCAAAAGAGATGGCACTAAGCTGGGGCTGCAGTGGTGTAATGCTACGAGCTAGTGGCGTAGAGTGGGATATCCGAAAAGAAGAACCATATGAGCTCTATGATGAGGTAGAGTTTAGCGTACCAGTATCAGATAAAGGCGATAACTACGCTAGATATAAGCTCTATATGCAAGAGATGAGAGAATCAGCAAAGATACTATATCAAGTGATAGATATGTATGATGGCACTTCGCCAGAGCTGATGGCTCACGCTCCACAATATATATCTGCACCAAAGATAGATATTATGACTCAAAACTACTCACTAATGCAACATTTTGTACTAGTAACACAGGGTATGAGACCGCCAGTAGGCGAGGTATATGTAGTGACTGAATCACCAAAAGGTGAACTGGGTTATTATATAAACTCACAAGGTGGAGCGTATCCATATAGATTGAAACTACGAGCACCGTCGTTTTATCATACAGGTATTTTAACTGACCTATTGCCAGGATGCTATATTCCAGATGTCGTATCGATTATCGGTACAACAAATATAGTTTTCGGTGAAGTAGACCGCTAGGAGGAAATGATGAAACGATACGATTTACGCCATTTAAAAGATGATTTCTATCCTAGAATGAGCGAGATATTAAATAGTGAAACCACAAAAGGTGAGATTGCTATATTTTTATTTGAGATAGGGGATTTCTCTCCTATTCAAAAGTCCGCCGATTTGGTAAAAGAGCTCGGATGTGAGCTGATGAACTCATTGAAATTTAATGAAGTTGATTGGACCATTGTGGTCAAAAAATAAGGATTTATCGTGAGTAAACTCTATTTCTCTACATGGCGTGGCGAGCAGATTAACAACTTCTCAAATGATGAGGAGAGTTGGCAGAACTCTGCATATAATCTACCATTAGAGTATAGTGAGCATGCCAGTTCAAAAGCATTTATTGGATGGGATGGTGTAGCACTATTTGATCCTGATGTAGATGTGGTTCGCCTAGCTACAGAATACGCTGCACAATATCAGGTATATTCAGAGGCGTGTGGACGCTGTGCCCCTGGGAGATGGGGCGGTAGAATCTTGTATGATTTGTTAGATAAGATTGCTCGCGGAGAGGGCTCGATATCTGATATGGAGCATCTGCGTGAAGTCTCTAAGACGATGCAAGAGACATCAAAATGTGAGATAGGCAAGACTGTACCAAATCCACTGCTAGATTTAATGAGCAGTTTTGAATCACAATTTCTAGAGTGTATCGAAAAGCAGCAACCATCAAAGCATTATCATATGCAAGATACTAACTATATAGCAAAAATCACAGCACCTTGTATGGATGCGTGTCCTGCACATGTTGATATTCCTGCATATATAGAGGGTGTTAGAGATTTGAGATTTGATGATTCACTGATGGCTACTCGTCAAACTATGCCACTAGCTCACACTTGTGGTCGTGTATGTCCACATCCATGTGAAGATGAGTGTCGTAGAGCAAATCTAGATGAGCCGATATCTATTATGGCACTAAAACGCCTAGGTGCTGATTATGAGACCGATTATGGACTAGGATTTTTACATCCAAGTGAGCAAAAACCACCTATGGGTAAAAAAGCGGCAATTATTGGTGCTGGACCTGCTGGGCTTACGGCTGCTTATTATCTAGCACTTGATGGTGCAGAGGTTGATGTTTATGAGGAGCTTCCAGTATTAGGCGGAGAGGTTGCTGTTGGTGTTCCAGAGTATAGAATGCCAGTTGATAGATATAACCAAGATATAGAGGCGGTTAAATCATTAGGTGTAAACTTTATCGTAAATACAAAAGTAACAGCTGATATGATGCGTCAGTTTGAAAAAGATTATGACGCAGTTATGGTTGCAACTGGTACGAGAATATCTAAAAAAGTATATTGTGAAAATGAACGCCCAGAGATACAGGGTTATTGGGGTGCTATAGATTTTCTAGACAAGGTTAATCTAGAGGTAAAATATAACATTAGAGTAAGCCCAGAAGATCAAAAACGCCATATGCTACCAGCTGATTTTGTCGATTTAACAGGCAAAACTGTAGTGTGTGTAGGTGGTGGATTTACATCTATGGATGTGGTGCGATGTTCGGTTAGAGCAGGAGCTAAAAAGGTCTATATGCTCTATCGCCGTGATGAGGCTACAATCATAAAAAATACTACATATGAAGAGTATCACGAATCTGTAGAAGAGGGTGTTGAGTTTATATTTCACTCAGCAGTTGCCGAGATGAAAGATGAGAATGATGTTTTAAAATCTCTTATCGTAGATAGATTTGAGCTTGTACCAAATCCAGATGGTGGTCGTCCTACACTTGAGAAAGTAGAGGGCGCTAGTTTTGAGATAGAGTGTGATTATCTAATCCCAGCAGTTTCTCAAAGTGCTGATTTAAAACTACTGCCACAAGAGTGGGAGATAGAGATGACATCTTGGTCTACCATAAAGACAAATGGTAAAGATTATATGACATCTCGCAAAGGGATTTTTGCCGCAGGAGATTGTGAATATGGTCCTATGACTATTGTAAATGCGGTAGGTCAGGCTAAAAGAGCAGCTAGTGTAATGAGTCGCTATATGCAAAGTGGCGAGGTATCTAGAAGCGATGAGGAGATTATGGAGGATCATTTGAGAAAAATGAGAGTCTATGATAAAAAAGAGGTTGTCCGCGGATGGCTTCCAGGGCTTCCTAGAGAGCAATCAGAAGTGCTAAGTGTGCCAGAGCGGATAGATAATAACCGTGAGGTAAATCTGGGCTTTACTCAAGAGCAAGCTCGTGATGAGGCAGATCGCTGTATGCGATGTTATTATATAGCTATGGTAGCTCACTAAGGAGATGGTATGGTAACTTTTAGTATCGATGGCAAAAGTGTAACCGCTCAAAAAGGTGAGACGATTCTGCAGGTAGCACGCCGTGAGGGAATCTATATCCCTACGATGTGTTATATCTCTAAAACTACACCGTGCGCATCTTGTAGAATGTGTGTGGTTGAGACTGATAAGATAGATGGATTTGTGCTTAGCTGTAACACTCCGCCAGTAGATGGGCTAAGCGTTACTACAAACTCTAGTGATTTAGAGCGAGAGCGACAAAATATTATGAAGCTCTATGATGTAAATCATCCGTTAGAGTGTGGTGTTTGTGATAAATCTGGCGAATGTGATTTACAAAATAAAACTCTAGAGTTTGGAGTGTCAGCACAAAGTTTTAGTGCAAAAGATCAATACCGCAAAATAGAGCATTGGGGTCTGATAAATTATGACCCAGCACTCTGTATTATGTGTGAAAAGTGTGTTCATGTCTGCAATGAAGTGATAGGCGATGATGCGATAGAGTTGGAGTTTGGTGGATACAAATCAAAAGTAGTCCCAAAAAATAGTGATACACTAGATTGTACATTCTGTGGTGAGTGTATCGCAGTTTGTCCTGTGGGAGCACTTGTAAGCTCATCATTTCAGTATAGATCTAACGCGTGGGAGTTATCGCAAGTACCAGCTATTTGTGCACACTGCTCTAGCGGATGCTCACTACATTATGAGATAAAACATAGTTCAGATAGAGTAGACTCTAGCAGTCAAATCTATAGAGTTACAAATAATTTTGAGTTTGCAACACTTTGTGGGGCAGGGCGATTTGGATTTGATTTTAATATCAATGCCACAAAAGATGAGTCACAATTAAATAGTGCAATAGAGGCTATTAAATCTACAAAAGCTATCAGATTTAACTCTATGATTACAAATGAAGAGGCGATGATACTCCAAGAGTTTAAAAATCGTTTTGGTTATAAACTATATAACTCTGAAGCAAAAGCTTATAGTGATTTTATGAGAGCCTTTAGTTTGGTTGCTGGCAAAAGTAGTTTTGGTGGTACTTTAGAGGCAATCAAACAAAGCGATGGAATTATTATTATAGGTAGTAAAATAGCTAGTGATAATCCAGCTGTGCGTTATGCTATGACAACAGCAGCTCGTCATAATGGAGCAAAAATCACATATATGCACCCACTAGAGGATGCTCTGATGCAAAATGTAGTTACACAGTTTGTAAAATATGAGGCAGGTTCAGAAGAGGGTGTAGTTGCGATGCTTGCTAAAACACTACTAGAGGGCATAGAGCTAGAAAATAGAGAGTTTTTAGATAATCTAGATGTCGGATATCTTTGTGCAGAGTCAAATGTAGGTGAAGAGGAGTTTGCATCTATCAAAAAATCTCTATTTAGAGCAAAACGAAAAACGCTTATTATAGGTAGTGATATATTGCAGCACGAAAGAGCAGAAAATATAGCAAAAATCGTCGCACTAATAGAATCAAACAGTGATTTTAGTGTGGTGGTTGCAGCGACAAGTGTTAATAGTGTAGGTGTTTCACTCATTTGTGATTTAGATAGTGATGATGGCTCTGATGCAGTAGGATACAATGCTGATGGAGTATTTGTTATGGGCTCGATGGGTGAGTGTGATTTAGCACTGCCAGCACTAAATAGCCAAGAGGGAACATTTGTAAATATTGATTATAGATTGCTACCTACAAATGTGGCTGTAGCATTTGATGGATATACTCTTAATGATATCGCAAATGCTCTAGGGGTTGAGGCTAAATATACAATCGACTACACAGCAAAATTACCAACAAAAAGAGGTTTTAAATCTATCGCTTTTGATGATTTAGAGAATTTTTATGGCAGATTAGGCGAAGATAATCGCGGTTATATGTTGGATATTGTAGAAAATGAGATTAACTCTCATATAGAAGATGTAGCAGATTTACCAGAGTTTAATGGGACGGTGGTCTATAGAGCCAATCCTGTAAATCAATTTAATAATTATACTGCTAAAATATCAAGACTAGAGGATAATAGAGCACTGCTTGGCTCATCACAATTTGCAATAGCGGCAAAAATATCTGATGGCGATATGGTAAAAATCGAACTTGATGGAGTGAGTGAGGAGAGAGAGTTTAGAGTTAGCGATGAGCTAAAAGGAACTATCGCATTAATCCCAGCTTATGATAGAGAGTTTGGAGAGTTAAATAGTAAATATCGATTTGAAAAGGTTAAAGTTATGAAGATGGGGAGTGCATCATGAGCGATATCACCATAACCATAGATGGTCGCGAGATAAAGACTAGCGAGGGTGAATATATATTAAATGCAGCTCGTGCAAATGATATATTTATCCCTGCAATCTGTTATCTTACTAGATGTTCGCCTACGCTAGCGTGCAGAATCTGTCTAGTAGAGGCTGATGGCAAGCAGGTCTATGCGTGTAATGCAAAAGCAAAAGATGGTATGAATATCACAACTACCACAGAAAATATAGAGAGTGAACGCCGTGCTATTATGGAGGTTTATGATGTAAACCATCCGCTAGCTTGTGGTGTGTGTGATCAATCAGGCGAGTGTGAATTACAAAACTACACGCTAGAGATGGGTGTGGATTCACAAAGCTATAATATAAAAGATACACATCGTCCAGCCGAGAATTGGGGACTGTTAAACTATGACCCATCACTATGTATTATGTGTGAGAGATGTATTACAGCGTGTAAAGATATGATAGGGGATGCGGCACTATCTACAAAAGCTAGAGGCTCTGATGCTATTACACCAGAGCAAAAAGAGTCGATGCCAAAAGATGCTTATGCGATGTGGAATAAGCTAAATAAATCTCTAATCGCACCAAACGCAGGAGATCATCTAGATTGTACAGATTGTGGCGAGTGTTCTGCAGTGTGTCCTGTGGGTGCACTAGTTAGCCATGATTTTCAATATACTACAAATGCGTGGGAGCTTACAAAAATCCCTGCTACTTGTAGCCACTGCTCAGCAGGTTGTAGCATCTACTATGAGGTAAAACATACAGATATTGAAAACTCTGATGCTAAAATATATAGAGTTCAAAATGAGTGGAACTATGTATCATTATGTGGTGCAGGACGATATGGGTATGATTTTGAAAATCGTGGCATAAGTAAAGATGTAGTGGCATTTGATAGAGCTATAGAGGCGTTTAAAAAGGCTGATACTATCAGCTTTAGCTCATTTATCACAAATGAAGAGGCTCTAATACTACAAAAGCTAAAAGCAAAATATGGCTATAAGCTAATAAATGAAGACGCTAGAGTTTTTAGAGAATTTCTAGATAACTATAGTCACATTAGCGGTAAGAGACTATATAGTGCAGATCTGCTTCAAGCTCACGCTGCAAACTTTGTAGTATCTATCGGTAGTGCACTAAAAACAGATAATCCAAATGCTAGATTTGCATTTAATAACGCTCTTTCGATGAATAAGGGTGCAGGGTTATATTTTCACCCTATAAAAGATCCAGTAATATCTGGTATGTCAAAAAGTGTTACTCAAATAGCTCATAAGCCACTAGGTGAAGAGATGGTACTTTATCTAATGTTAGATTTGTTTGGCGATAAAGAGTCGATGCCATCTGATATCGTAGAGTTTTTAGCATCATTTCATACAACAAAGATGAAAACTATTGAGGAGACTATCGATGAAGAGGTCACTGAGACAGTAGTTAAAAAAGTAGTCGATGAAGAGAGCGGGCAGGAGCGAGAGGTAAGCGAAGAGGTTATCAAAAAAGTTAAGAAAAAAATCACAAAAGAGATAGAAGTAGATCATAACAAGATTTTTGATTTGCTAGATGCACCAGAAGATTTTGATGATATTTTAGAGAAATATTTAGCTAAAAAAGATAGTTTTGTATTGATGGTTGGAGCTGATTTATATACTCATCCAAACTCAAAAAATTGTGCAAGACTTGTTGCATTGATAGAGAAATTTACACAATTTAGTGTGATGATGATACCAAACTACTCAAACTCACTAGGAGTTTCTCTCATTTGTGAGTTAGATAAAGATAGAGGTAGCTATACTATAGGCTATAACACATCAGGAGATTTTACTCTAAGTGCGTTAGGTGATGGCGATTTAGATATGCCAGCTCTAAATCAGCAAGAGGGGACGCTTACTAGTATCGATAAGCGAGTCAATCCTACCAATGCAGCACTAGCGTATGGCGGATATGTGCTAAATGATATCGCAAATGCACTAGGGCTAGAGGCTAAATATACGATAGATTATACATCTCAGCTGCCAGAGAGTGCAGGGTTTAAATCTATCGCTTTTGATGATTTAGAGAACTCTTTTAGCAACGCTGGAGAGGATTTGCGAGGCTATCTGTTAGATAATCTAGATGTTACTATTGGTAACGATATTAGCATAGAGAGATTTAGTAGTGATGCTCTTATAGATGATGAGGTTATCTATTTAGCAAATCCAGTACTACAGTTTTCACAGTTTACTGCAGCTTCACATCAGTTAGCTGATGAGGGTGGAGTATATCTCTCAAGTGCTTTTATGAGTGCAAATAGCTATAGTGAGGGAGATAGAGTGATGGTGAAAACACCGTATGGTGAGCTAGAGATTGTTGCAAAAGAGGATAACAAAATAGATGGTGATATTGGTTATCTACCAACATTTAATCCAAAAATAGATTCGCAAAAGCTATTTGATGGCTATCGCTTTGCGAAAGTATCTATAAAAAAGGTGTAAGAGATGGATATAGCATTTATAGTAGAGACTGTTGTTAAAATAGTAGTAATACTAACAATATTTTCAGCACTTGCTGGATTTGGTACATACTTTGAGCGTAAGATACTTGCGTTTATGCAGCGTCGTCTAGGGCCTATGCATGTTGGACCATTTGGGTTGCTTCAAATAGCAGCTGATGGTATTAAGCTATTTACAAAAGAGGATATTGTCCCTAAAAATGTGGTCGCTCCTATATTTAAAATAGCACCTGTAATTACAGCAGCAACTGCATTTATGGCAGCAGCAGCGATACCATTTTGGCCACAATTTACTGTTTTTGGATATACGGTAACTCCTATTGTAGCTGATATAAATGTGGGGATTTTATATATCCTAGGTGTAATGGCGATAGGGCTGTATGGACCACTGCTTGGTGGTATGGCTTCAGCCAATAAATGGTCGCTAATCTCTGCAGCTCGTGCGGCAGCTGTATTTATCTCTTATGAGGTTATTACAGGGCTTTCGCTACTAGCACCACTAATGATGGTTGGCTCACTATCGCTTATAGATATAAATAACTATCAAGCAGGTGGAATCACAAGCTGGATAGTATGGTCTCAACCTGTTGCATTTATACTATTTTGGATAGCGGCATTTGCTGAAACTGGTAGAACACCATTTCATCTAATCGCTAATGATCATGAGATTATCGACGGATTTGGTACAGAGTACTCTGGTATGAGATGGGGTCTATTCTTCATCGGTGAGTATGCAAATATGTTTTTCATCTCATTTGTGATGGCTATTGTATTTTTAGGTGGATTTGGTGATGGTACTATCGCAGGTGCTGTTCAGCTGATTTTAAAAGTGGCGTTTTTCTTCTTCTTTTTCTTGTGGGTAAGAGCAGCGTGGCCAGATATCAGACCAGATCAGCTAATGTGGTTATGTTGGAAAGTTCTAATGCCAATTGCTGTAATAAATGTAGTTGTCACTGGCATAGTGATGATGTTCTAGGGAGGATGTGATGGAGTACAATAATTTTAAAGATCGTAATGTGGGTGATAATCCATATTACTATGTAGATATTGAAGACTATCCTCAAGAGCCGTGGGATAAATTCAAACGAGTAGTCAAACGAACATTTAGTGGTGAGCTATTTGTGGGACTTTGGGTAGTTATGCGTGAGATGGTCAAATTTGATATCCATACAGTGCAGTATCCAAAAGAGAAGCTCCCTCTAGGACCTCGCTATAGGGCAGTGCATAAGCTTCTAAGATTATGGGAATCTGGTTATGAGAGATGTATTGGTTGTGGATTGTGTGAAAAAATCTGTATCGCTGATTGTATTAGAATGGATACAAAAATCGATGAGAACTCTAGAAAAGAGGTCACTGAATATAGTATCAATCTAGGTAGATGTATATTTTGTGGATATTGTGCAGAGGTTTGTCCAGAGCTGGCAATCGTGCATGGGCCACGATATGAGAATGCATCTGAGCAAAGAGCACACTTTGTTATCAAAGATGATATGCTAACTCCGATGGATCTGCTACTTGCAAAAGAGCAAGAGGAGTTCCCTGGTTTTGGTGCAATAATCCCTGGAAGTGATGAGTCTGTTAAAAAGACTCCACTTGCATACTAAGGAGTAGGAATGTTTGAAGCTATAGCTTTTTATCTATTTGCGATATTGACGATTGTGATGTTCTCTATTACAGTGATGACATCTCAAGCACTCTATGCACTCACAGCATTGGCTGCTGGGATGATATTTATATCGGCATTTTTCTTTATATTGGGTGCTGACTTTTTGGGTGCGATTCAGATTATCGTCTATACAGGTGCTGTAATGGCACTATATGCATTTGGTATGATGTTTTTTGATACCACTAGAGCACTGCGTGAAAAGCACACTAATCCAAAACTAGTCTTAGCGATGGGTGCTATTGCAGCACTTTTAGTAGTTGCTATATTGATAGCTCCGATAGTATCTACAAATATAGAGGCAATCTATCCAATCCACCCAGATGTAGGTAACTCTCAAGCAGTTGGAATGGTGCTATTTACTAAATATCTAGTGCCATTTGAGGTTGCTGCTGTAATGTTGCTTGTTGCTATGATTGGTGGTATTGTACTAGCTGGTAAAAAGATGGACAAATCACTTACTTTGATGGCTGATGAAGAGATAGAGATGGCGATGAGCACATCTAAAGGAGATAATAATGTTTGAGATAACACTTAATCACTATCTTGTACTCTCAACTATACTCTTTTGTATTGGTCTAGTAGGGATTATGAGACGAAAAAATCTACTAATGCTATTTTTTGCAACAGAGATTTTACTAAACTCAACAAATATAGCATTTGCTGCAATCTCTCACTATATTGGAGATTTAAGCGGTCAAATGTTTGCATTTTTTATCATCGCAGTGGCTGCTTCAGAGGTTGCTGTGGGTCTTGGACTGTTGATTGTTTGGTATAAACGAACAGGTCAGATAGATCTAGATCAGATGATGAGTATGAGAGGATAGGTTATGGAACTATATTTATATATCGCACTTTTTGCTCCGCTAGTAGGTTCACTATACGCATCATTTTTTGCTGCGTCGCCTAAATCTACTCATGTAGGTATTGTTGCATCGATATTTTTGTTTATATCATTTTTAGCTAGTGCAATATTGCTAAATGGCGTACTATCTGGAAAAACTGCTCATGTTGAGATGATGACATGGATGGCTACTGGAGATCTATACATACCATTTGGTTTTGTGGTAGATCAAGTGAGTGTTGTAATGATGATGGTTGTAACGATTGTCTCAACTGTTGTTCATGTATACTCTATCGGTTATATGGCTCATGATAAGAGCTACAATAGATTTTTTGCATGGCTATCAGCGTTTGTTTTCTCAATGATGGTTTTAGTTATGAGTGATAACTTTGCAGGACTCTTTATCGGATGGGAAGGCGTTGGTTTATGTTCATGGGGTCTGATTGGTTTTTGGTATCAGAGAGAGTCAGCTACATGGGCAGCTAATGAGGCGTTTATTATGAACCGTATAGCAGACCTTGCTATGCTTATTGGAATGTTTCTTATCTACTGGAATATCGGCTCACTACAATATGATGTTGTATTTGCAAATATTGCATCTATCGATATTAGCGTAGTAACTTGGATTGGAATATTTCTATTTATCGGTGCTATGGGTAAATCGGCTCAATTTCCACTACATACTTGGCTAGCTGATGCGATGGAGGGACCAACTCCTGTTTCAGCACTAATTCACGCAGCTACGATGGTTACAGCAGGGGTCTATCTAGTTGTTAGATCTCATGAGATTTATGATTTGATTCCAAATGTGGGATATTTTATAGCATCACTAGGTGCATTTGTAGCGATTTTTGCAGCGTCTATGGCACTGGTAAATCGTGATATGAAGAGAATTATCGCATACTCAACTCTATCACAACTAGGGTATATGTTTGTAGCTGCAGGGCTTGGGGCATACTGGGTAGCACTATTTCACTTGATGGCTCATGCGTTTTTTAAAGCACTACTGTTTTTGGGTGCTGGTAATGTTATGCATGCGATGCATGATGAGCTAGATCCATTTAAGATGGGTGGATTATCTAAAACGATGAAGGGTACATTTATTATGATGACTCTAGCATCAGTTGCACTAGCGGGAATCTATCCACTAGCTGGGTTCTTCTCTAAAGATTTGATTTTAGAGGTTGCATTTGTAGAAAATCACTATATATTATATAGCGTACTGCTAATCACAGCTGCGATGACTGCGTTTTACTCATTTAGATTGATAGCTCTTATTTTCCACGGAGAAGATAGACACAAACTATTTGGTATCGAGCCACATGAGGCGTATAGATTTATGCTAATCGCTATGGCTCCGCTACTACTACTAGCGATAGTTGCAGGTGCGTTTAAACCATCATACTATCAGCTAGTGATAAATGTACTACCATCAACACAGTATCACCTGCATAGTGAAGTGGTATTTTGGGCGATGATTATTGGCACGCAACTACTAGTAATAGCTGCAATCGCATTTGCATATAAAAAATATGCAAATCAAAGCAGTGTACCAGATGGTACATCAGCTATAGAAAATAGATTTTGCTATAAACTATTATCAAATCAGTACTATATTCCAAAGATATATGATGAGGTTTTCTCAAAACCATACGCAGAGCTATCTCGTGTGGCGTGGAAAGAGATAGATATGAAGATAGTTGATGCTAGCGTAGATGGTATCGCTAATACGCTATATAAAACAGGTGAATCAACTCGTGATATCCAAGATGGTAATCTATCTACGATGCTACGATGGATGGTGTTTGGTTTTATAGTTTTAGCTATATTTGCAGTGGCTTTTAGTGTTGGTTATAGCACTATTGGCGCCTAAGGAGTGATGATGGTTGATCATATATTATCAATATTGATATTTTTCCCAGCACTAGCTGCTATTATGGGTATTGCTGTCTCAAAAGATAGTATCCGCTCATATGGTATTTTAGTTGCTACTATTGAGTTTGTTTTGTCGCTCTGGCTGTGGTATGCATATAATCCAGCAGTTTCGGGTATGCAGTTTGTAGAGAATATGTCGCTAATTCCAGCATTTGGTATCAGCTATTTGCTAGGTATTGATGGGATATCGCTATTTATTATCATTCTATCGACATTTTTTACGATGATTGGTATTGCATCATTAACTGAGACGAGAAATATCAAAAATCTTATCATTACTCTACTATTTTTAGAGATGACAATGGTGGGTGTTTTTGCCGCTCTTGATGCTATAGTTTTCTATGTGTTTTGGGAGCTTTCTCTAGTACCGATGCTATATATTATCGGTGCGTGGGGTGGACCGTTGCGTATCTATGCATCGATTAAGTTTTTCCTATATACATTTACAGGTTCGCTTATAATGTTAGTAGGTATGCTATTTATGGCGTATCTATATAACCAAGCAACAGGTATTTGGAGCTTCTCGCTACTAGAGTGGTATAGATTGATTCTAAAAGAGAATGTGCAAATTTGGCTATTTTTAGCATTCTTTATCGGGTTTGCTATCAAAGTGCCAATGTTTCCATTTCATACATGGTTGCCATATGCTCACGGTCAAGCACCAACAATAGGTTCTGTGATACTAGCTGCGATTTTGCTAAAAATGGGTACATATGCGTTTGTGAGATTTTCACTACCGCTATTTCCTGATGCATCTGTATTTTTTATGATGCCTATTGCGATTATTGCGATTATTATGATTATCTATACAGCAATGATTGCATATGCTCAAGAGGATATAAAACAGGTTGTCGCATATAGTTCTATTTCACATATGGGTGTTATTATCCTAGGTACTTTTGCACTAAATGTTGAGGGTATTACAGGTTCAGTATTTTTAATGATTGCCCACGGGGTGGTATCTGGTGCACTATTCTTGCTCGTTGGAGTTATCTATGATAGACGCCATACAAAACTTATGAGTGAGTTTGGTGGGCTTGCATCTGTGATGCCGCGATACGCTACAATATTTGGTATTATGATGATGGCATCTGTGGGGCTACCTCTAACTATAAACTTCGTAGGTGAGTTTTTAAGCTTACTAGGTTTTTACAAGCAGTCACATATCCTAACGCTACTAGCGGGAGTTGCTATAATCGTAGGTGCTATCTATATGTTAGCAGCTTATAAAAAAGCGTTTTTTGGTAATGTTACAAATGATGCTAATAAAGATTTAAAAGATTTAAATAAAACTGAGCTTTATGGATTGGTTCCACTTGCAATTATTGCTATCTGGTTAGGTGTGTATCCAAAACCAGTTTTAGAGCCTATAAACAACAGTGTAGAGTCTATCGTTCAGCTAATGCACGATAAAGCACAAAGTGATGAGGCTAAGAAGAGAATTCCTGATCTTTCAGAGAAGTTTATAACTATAGAGCAGGAGGTAAGATAATGTTAGAGCCTGTAAATGTATCGTTAGCGTCACTAAATTTAGCGACGCTAACACCGATGTTGATTGCAATAATCGGTGCACTTGTTATTTTGGTTACAGATTTGGTAAAAGAGGGGCTAAGCAAATCTCTATATGTGATGATTGCTATGCTGTTTTTACTGCTTGACTTAGGCTCACTTTTAGATGCTAGTAATGTTTTTATGAATAATGGAACAGTGCTAGGGCTATTTGATGTGATGCTTATAGATGGTATAGCTATAATCTCTCAGATTATAATTGTTGTGGGCTCTATGTTGTTTATCCCGCTAGCTCTAACATCAAAACGATTTCATGAGTATAACTACCCTGAGTATTTTGCACTCTTTTTGTTTATGATTGCTGGTTTTCAGTTTATGGTAGCAACAGATAATCTAATACTTATATTTATTGGATTAGAGACAGCTTCGCTAGCACTATATGTTCTAATCGCACTACATAACCGCTCTAAATCATTTGAAGCGGCTGTTAAATATTTTACAATGGGTGCATTAGCAGCTGGATTTTTCGTATTTGGGGCTATGATACTATATGCTATCACGGGCTCTGTAGAGTTAAATCAGATAGAGGCAACTTTAGCACATGATGGCTATAGTAATATCACTTTTGTATTGCTAGCTGTTGCATTTTTACTAGCTGCATTTGGATTTAAACTATCGATGGTTCCATTTCATACATGGACACCAGATGTTTATGAGGGCTCATCAGCTGCACTAGCTGGATATATGTCTATAGTTCCTAAAATCGCTGCATTTGTTGTAGCTATGAGACTATTTGAGTTTTTGGTTCATAGTGGTATTGCATGGCTTCAAATCATACTCTATATAGGTGTTGTTATAACTATGACAGCATCAAATATTTGGGCACTTGTGCAAGATGATGTCAAACGAATGCTCGCATATAGCTCTATTAGCCATGCTGGTTTTGTGATGGCTGCGATACTTATTGGTACGACACAATCAAATACAGCTCTGTTTTTATACTGGGCACTATTTAGTTTTACAAATCTAGGTGCGTTTACACTATTATGGGTAAGTAGACAGAAAAATCTACTAGTAGGTCAAAGCTCAGACCATCCATTTAGTAAATTCTCAGGAATGATAAAAACTATGCCAATGGGTGCTGTTATGATGGCACTATTTATGTTATCGCTTGCAGGTATTCCACCGTTTGGACTATTTTGGGGTAAGATGTATATGATTGGTGCTGCTGTGAGTGCTGATTATATTATTTTAGCAATCATTATGGCACTAAACTCTGCGATAGCTGGGTATTATTATCTAAAACTAATCGTATATATGTTTATGAAAGAGCCGATAGCAAACTATCATGAGACATATATGACAAATGCATCACTGCCGCTAAAGGTAACAATCGCTATAGCTGGTGTTGGCACAATATTTGCTGTATTTGCAGTAAATCCACTACTAGAAGTTATTACATTCTTTGTGTATAATAGCGGTTTTTAATATGAAATAAAGAGGGGGACGATTTGAGATATATATTAATATTATCTCTCCCTCTATATCTTTTTGCTCTAACGCTCTCGGTTGAGAGTGGTAGCGAAAACTCTAATAGATACTCCATACTTCATATCAGAGATAAAACTCCATTCGAGTGCACTCAAGATTTAGATGAATTTTATAATGTTATCAAGATAGAGTGTGATTTTGATGCAAAATCAAAACATAGATTAGATAGCGTTAAAAACCAATTTTTAAATATTAAAACTACCTCAAGCGATAGTAGCTACAAAATAGTAGTAACTCCAAAATATAAGATGAAACTGATTAAATCTGATAAAAATCTATATGATATAGAGCAGGTCTATAGTTACAATATGCCAAAAACTAAACACGCCATTATATTTGGATATAGAGATAATCAGCCTATATATCAAGATGCTACAAGGGGTGCTAATAGTATAAATTTTCCTATCAAAATCGCAGGAAATAATAGACCTATCGTTGAATCGATAGATTTAAAAGGTAATGCTATAAAGCTAAAGGCATCGCATGATGTAGTAGATTATCTAGATATGAAAAGAGCTTATGAGGCAAAAGATTATCATAAAGTTGTAGCAATTATAGATAAAACGCTAGATGATCATCCAGAGACAATATTTAAAAATGAGATGTTGCTTTATCTGATTCGAGTAAATCATGCATTAGGTGAGCATGAGGATGTGATTGAGGCATCGAAAATCTATCTGCGAAAATACTCTTCAGATAATGGCACACCTGAGGTGTTAGCTTATAGTGCAAATGCTTATGATAAGCTAGGTCAAAGCGGTGAGGGTGAATACTATTATGATAGACTCATAAAAGAGTATCCAGATAGCCTATATGTGGCAAAAGCGATGGTGATGCGAGGTGCAATACATGAGGCTAATGCAGATAAACCAAAAGCGGCGGCATATTATGATATGGCACTAGCAAAAACTAATGATGTAGAGATTGCATCAGAGGCAGCATTTGGATTAGCATCACTAGAGCTTAGTACTAATGAAGCTAAAAAGGCTAGAGATTATGTAGATAAAATACTCGCCGTAAATCCACAATTTTTTAGTAAACATCACGATAAATCTGTAGATTTAGCTGCTGCTTTTAGTGAGAAAAAATATCCTCTCACAGCCGCAAAGATTACAAAAGTACTACTTGATAGCACTGATAAGAAAAAGTTTGAGTATGAAGCACTACTGCGAAATATAGGATTGTTATATACTAGAGGAAAAGATAGAGCAAATGCACTCAAATATCTCAATGAGTATCTAGAGGATTATAGCGAGGGCGAATTTATAGGCGAGATAGAAGAGGCAAAAGATAGGCTATTTTTTAGTGGTGTAGAGAATAATGCTACTAAGCGATTAGAGAGCTATGATGAGCTGATTGATAAATATAGAGGCGATGAGATAGCTGATAGGGCAATTTACAATAAAGCACATACACTACTAGAGCAAAAAAAATATAGTGATGTGTTAGCGATGCAGCAACAGCTAGAAACACTAGATGATAGTAAATTTCCTAAAACATCTAAATATCTACAAGATGCAGCACTCTCACTTGCTATAAAAGAGCTAGAGGCAAATAGATGTGCAGATGCGATGGTTTTGGTGGATGGCTATAAATTAAAGCTGGCTAAAAAATATGATGAAAAACTCTTTGATTGTATGGTTGGATTAAATCGATATGAGGGTGCAATGAAACTTTCAGATGGATATATAAAATCAAAAGATATCGCCCAAAAGCGAAAATGGCTTGTAAAACTAGCAAAATTAAACTTTGCACAGGGCAAATACAAAGAGGCTATTAAAATATCTAAAGATGTAGTGGCTTTGATGGATGCAAAAGCCTCAAAAGATGATTTGGAGATATATAGAGTACAGTTTGATAGTGCTAGAGCCACAGGAGATAGCGAAATGATGATAAAGTCGCTAAAGATGATAGAGAGTAGCTTTAGAGATGATTTTAGAGATATTGAGCGTTTTGTGCAGATGATAAATCTAGGCATTAAAAAACGAGATGACTCTATGATACAGACATATGCTACTAAGGCTATAAATTTACAAGATAGAACAAAGAGCTACTCTCAAACTCCATTTGTAGAGTTTGCATATATAGATTCGCTTATTACTAGTAATAAATTTAATGATGCACTAAAGGTGGCTAATAGTTTAGTGGCTAAAAAGTTAAGTGCAAACAATAGAGCAAGGCTATACTATACAAAGGGCTCAATAGAGCAAAAGCTAAATAGATTAACAGCTGCAAAGTCTAGTTATAGCGAGAGCATCAAGATATCAAAAGATTCTCCATGGGCAAAGCTAGCAAAAGATGCACTAGAGTTATTAAAATAGTAGGATTTAATCCCACCGCAGATGATGGGATAGGGGAGGGTTTATTATAGAGCTAGCTCCGAAATCTTCTCTATAACATCTTTTTCACGAACTGGCTTCATCAAAAAACCATTTGCACCACAATCTAGTGCTTCACCCTTTTTAGTCTCATCTGTAGTGAGAACTACTATAGGAAGCTGTCTTAGTGACTCATCAGCACGGACAACCTTTAACATCTCAATCCCACCCATAACAGGCATAATGATATCTAGCAGTATTATATCGATATCATTTTGACTCTTTAAAATACCTATAGCATCAGCACCATTTTTTGCCTCTACAACCTCTGAAACCTTAGAAGATTTCATCAGCATAGTCTTTAGGAGTTTTAGATTAATAAAGTCATCATCAACAGCCAATACTTTTAGTTTTTTAGGCTCCATAAATCACCCCTAATTAGATAAATTTCTCAAAAATAAGACGCAATAGGTCTTTGTTGATGAC
This sequence comes from uncultured Campylobacterales bacterium, assembly GCA_964650175.1. Taxonomy (GTDB): domain Bacteria; phylum Campylobacterota; class Campylobacteria; order Campylobacterales; family Sulfurimonadaceae; genus CAZYTC01. Next base: position 21,799 of record CAZYTC010000013.1, read on the forward strand.
ATTTTTTACAATCTCATGAACATACATAGCATCGCTATCATCTTCGCTTTCGCTCGGATCCATAAGCATTACAAGCGATAGATCTAAATCATTTAGTTTAATTATATCATAAAGTTCTTTTAAATCTAATTGCTCAAGCTTTTTATCAAAAAGAGCTAGCTTATAGCTACTGTTTTGAATATCTTTTTTAAATGCATCAAAAGATTTAACTACCTTGTATGTGTAGCCTAAATCATCTAATATTTTACTAAATAGTCTACCCTCTAGAGTGTTTTGTTTTACTAGTAAAATATCTGCACTATAGCCAGAATCTGCTATCTCATCAGGTGTGATTTGTGGCAATGGAGCCTCTATCTCATCTGTAAAAGCAGGAGCTGTTTGAGGCTCATCTGCTGGGATAAAATCATCAAATGAGCTATCATCTACAATACTATCATCAAAGCTCTCTGCTGGCTCAGCAAATGTCGGCTCTGTTGGTGTATCAAATATTGGCTCACTAAATGTTTGAGCAACAGGTGCTTCAGCTTCACCGCTATCTATCATATCTTGAGATGATTTTGGTACAGATTTAAACTCTACAATCTTATGTGCTAAAAAGCTATTTAAGATATTGATAATCTCCGTACGAACTAGTGGTTTGGTGGTATATTCATCCATACCAACACCCATAAATCTCTCTCTGTCGCCTTTTAGTGCATTTGCAGTTAGAGCGATAATTGGAACATGTTGTTGTCCGTAATCCTCTTCATAATCGATAATCTCTTGAGTCGCTTCCATACCATCAAGCACTGGCATCTGGATATCCATAAAAATTAGGTCAAAATTACCATTTTTACGCTTCTCAAACGCCTCTAGACCATTATTTGCGATAGTTACCTCTAGACCTAAATCCTCTAGCGTTCTGCGGATAAGTTTTTGATTTATCACATTATCTTCTGCCACTAGTACAGAAGCTGCAAATTTAGAGCTCTTCTCATCAAATTTTTTGCGTCTTGTAGCTTTTGCTTTTCTATTGTTAAATACCTCTGCATCGTATGATTCGAGCGTATTTTTGATTTTTGTTCCATTTAGAGGCTCATAAAGCACTTTAAATATATCAATACCCATAGAGTCAATCTTTTTCATAAAGAGTGATTTTGTGATAAGTATTAACTGCTCTTGTGATGTTGAGTATTTTACTAAATCTTCATCATTACAGAAATCATTATCTGCAAATAGTAGATCGTAGTTGATTTGACGCTCTAGCATTTTGAGTTCATTTTCATCATAGAAAACTGTATAGCTAACACCAAAATAGTCTAGATACTCTTTTAGATATGTGCTTTGTAGTTTTTTCTTAGCTTGACTCTCTAAAATCACTGCATTGATATTTGAGAAGATGCCTCTTGCTGATTCATTTAGCGTCTCTATCTCTTCAAACTCTAGTATAAAGAAGAATGATGTCCCTTTACCTGGTTCGCTCTCTAAATCTAGCTGTCCACCCATCAGCTCCACAAAACGGCTTGAAATTGTAAGCCCTAGGCCTGTACCACCATATTTACGAGTAATTGATGTGTCTGCTTGGCTGAATGCTTCAAATATTCTCGCCTTTTGCTCACTAGTTACACCGATACCGCTATCTTTTACCTCAAATTTTACTTTAACTCTATTTGGCTCTTCACACGCAATGCGTCTTACATCGACATTGACCGTTCCGCCACTATTTGTAAACTTAACAGCATTAGAGATTAGATTGATTATTACCTCTTTAATCTTGGTTGGGTCACCTTTGATTGGTCGCTCTAGACTTGGGTCTATAAAACATGCTAAATCGATATGTTTTTCAGATGCACGAACAGCATATACCTCAACAGCACTCTCAAACTCTTCGATAGGGCTAAATACAATCTCTTCGATTTCGAGTTTATTACTCTCAATTTTTGATAAATCTAGAATATTATTTATAATCTCTAGCAGGTTTTCTGAACTCTTTTCGATAATATCGATAAATTCTCTCTGCTCATCATGAAGCTCTGTATCTTTTAGTAGCTCTGTAAAACCAACGATACCATTTAGTGGCGTTCTAATCTCATGTGACATATTAGCTAGGAACATCGATTTAGCTTCACTCGCCTCTAGTGCAAACTGTTTATCGCTAAGAGTTTTTTCGATAATTCTCTCTAGTAGTGAGTAGGCTTGTGATGTCCCCTCTGTTGTATCTAGATTGATTGTATGTGCTAGTGACTCTGTCTCTTTATCTTGGGTATCTGTTGCAACTCGTCTTAGAACTGACTCTAGGTTTTTGATATTTTTTGTAATCTCTGTAGAGAAAAAATATCCTAGCAGACCAATTAAAACCCCAACAACCCATAGTGTGATAGATAAAATAAGTACAGATATTACATCAGCTTTTATCTTTTCAGATCTATCATCCATCGCATCCATAATGATTTTTTGAGCATCATTTAGAGTTTTGATTTTACTAGTTATCATAGTAAACCATACGCCAGATGAGGTGTCATAGTGACCACTAACGCTGTTTTGGATGATAGATGTTCGCTCTGATGTTATATCTAGTGCTAAATCTTTTGAATCTTCGCTCTCTAGGATGCGTTTTACATCACTTAGTAGTGTTGCTGATGTGATAGATTCTAGGTTGTAGCTATCAGATTTAGCAATGAGCTCTAGCCAGCTATTGACCTCACTCTCACTTAGCGGAGTAGATCTTGATAACACATAGGTAATCAAATCTCTCTCAGCACTACTAGACTCACTAGCTTTTACCATCGATATATAGCTTGTTAGAAGTGAGTTTACCTCTCCATCAAAGTGGATGTTTGAGATATCAGCTAGTTTAAAGATTAGCTCTGATTGATATTTACCAAAAACATCTGTAAAAACTGTATCAAAGAGTGCTGTATTGTTATCAATTTGTGGTCTTATATCATCTAGCGATGTTTTAAAGTTTTTGAGAATCGCATTAACGCTATTTGAAAATTCAGCCGAACCATCGTTGCCGATTTGGTTTATATAGCTTTGGTACTCTTTTAGTTTTTGATCTACTAGAGCTCTTTGGGCTAGCAGGGAGTTTCTAGCAGTATCTGAGCCACTCCCCATAAACATAACAGCCATACCTCTCTCTTTTGAGATATTAGTTAGCAAATCATTTAGCTGTTTATTTGCCTCTAGACGCTCTTGAAGCTTGGTAGCTCCTTGGTAGTTGTTATATGAGTTATATACATAATATGTGGCAATTAAAAATAGTATCAATATAGGTACTAAACTAATTACACGAAGTCGATTTCTTAATCCTATTTGCATTGAAACTCCTTAAAGTTGCTCTATTAGCGTATGTAGTTGTGCCGATGCTTTTTTGGCTTCTTGTGCATCGTGTGTCTGAGCTATTGTTTTTAGCAAATCTGATAGCTCTGTGAGTCTGAGGTTATCACTGATACCTACTAGGTTTGCAGATGTCCTCTTCCACCCTTGTGTATCAAATGAGCCTATATAAGATGTGATATTTGTAGCCGCTTTTGATAACTCTGTTTTATAATCAGCGATAAGCTCATCTAAAAACTCTCTATCAATCCCTAGCTCGCCTGCGATTTTCTCTTTGTTTATAATTACTGCAACCTCAGCAGGCTCTATCATCTCGCTAGTAGCAGGAATCTCATCTTCTATATTTAGTGGAGCAAAGTTATAAATCTCTTCATCATTATCTGCAAATGATGCACTCTCAGGTGTAGATATCGGCTCATCTAGTGGTGCATCGAAACTGTAGATATCTTCATCTTTAGTGCTCTTGCTTGATGGTTCATCTATAGGAATCTCAAAATCATCTTCTAGTTTCAGCTCTCCAAAATCATAGATATCATCATCGCTATCTTCAAATGTCTTAAATTCTGGCTCACTTGATGGCTCGCTCGCAGCAGGTATATCAAAACTATAAAGCTCATCATCAGATGAATCATCTGGTTTTATAAAAGAGTCATCTTCTAATTTTAGCTCTCCAAAATCATAAATCTCTTCATCGGCAGAGCTGTTGTCAGCAGTAGCAAATAATGGCTCCTCTACTGGTGCACCAAAGATATTTGGCATACCCTTGCCCTCTAGTTTGTCGATGATTAGGTATAGATATTTTAAGCTTGCACTAATAGCAACCATATCATCAGATGTATTTACAATAGCGAGCGATTCAAAAGCATCCTCTATACGCAGGTTTGCCGCAACACCTTTTAGTTTATGCGAGAGTATTCTTAGGTTATTGATATCTGAATTATCTAGTGATTCAAATAGCTCATCTTTGAACTCATGTGCTTGGTAGATAAAATCGCCTATAAACTCTTCTATCAAATCAACAGGCAACCCTAGCTCATTTGCCGCAACGCTTGGATCAAATGTGTAATCACTTGATACCTCTAGCTCTTTGATGTGCTCTAGCTCATCTGGAGTGAAGATAGAGCTACCCGCAGAAGTTGCTACGGTTGCTGTTGGTTGAGGTGTTGGAGCTTGTGGGGCTTTTGGTACCTCTTTTATTTGTGGTTTTTCTATCTCAGGCTCAGATTTAAATATATCCATATCTAAATCTAGTGTAACCTTTTGGCTCTCTTGTGTGAAATCATCTTTGAAATCTGGCTCATCAAATGTGCTAGATGTTGGGATATTTGCCAATACATCCTCTATCGCCTCATCTTGTGGAAGCTCTAGAGCGTGCGAAGAGTCGATTGGAACATCTAAAAGCCCTGGCTCTTGGAGTGAAGTTGGTTTTATATCATCATAGTTTGGCAAAATATCGCTTGGTTTTTTAGGTGCAATATCTGGTTTTATATCCATCGCAGCTGAGATTTTTGCCTCTCCGCTAATATTTTTTATATTTACAAATTTGATTATATAACCATGTTTCTCAGCTGATGAGGGGAGATAAAGTGGATGAGGCTCTAGCGTACAGACAAATTTTCTATTTCTTGCATTTACGATTGCTAGGCGATTATCCACCTCTGCATGCAATAGAAAATTTATCCAGCTTAGATTTTGAAATTTGTGAATATGACCAGGCTCTTTTTCAAACAGCTCTGCTACATCGCTACAATCATTTAAAAATTCATCAAATGAGTTGTAGCCTAGTGTTCTAAGGCTATCATCATCGATACCCATAAACTCTTGTTTTTCATTATAAAAAAACATAACGCTCCTTCTTTTAGCTCTCTTGCTCTATCATGGTTTTGTAAAGTTCTGATGCCTCATCTATATTTTTTCTAGAAGCGGGTTTTCTAGCAGCGATATAGCCTTTTAATTTTCCATCTTGGTGGTAAATTGGCGAAACTTCTGTATCTACCCAGTAGTATCTGCCATCTTTGCGTAGATTTTTTACATATCCTTGCCACATAGCACCAGATTTTATGGTTCTCCACATCTGCTCAAACGCAGCTTTTGGCATATCAGGATGGCGTATAATATTGTGTGGTTTACCGATTAGTTCATCACTCTCATAGCCTGAAATTTGACAAAATTGCCTATTTGCAAAAGTGATAACTCCCTTTGGGTCTGTTTCACTAACAATCACTCGACCTTCAAACTCAAACTCTTCATCAATTGGAATCGGTTTTTGCATAGATAACCTCACTTAAGTAGCTAATATATTAAGCTTACGATTTAATAATATGACATAAAGCCCATTAAAGATTACTTATAATCGACATCCGCGGATAAATTTTTAATCTTTTTGGCATCATTCTCCCCAATTATAACAGATAAAGTTTTAAAGTCACTACTATAAATCGCATCAAATGTTCCAAAATAATCGAGTAATCTTTTTACTTTTGCCTCTCCTATTCCATTAATCGAGAGTAGTTTTGACTCTTTATCTAGCTTTTGTTTGCTCTTTCTGTGAAATGATATAGCACTTCTATGTGCCTCATCACGCAGTTTTTGGATAAATTGCAACCTCTTATCACTAGGCTCTAATCTAAAAACATCACTATCACTATATATGATATCTCTAGCGGCTCCTTTTGCTCTATAGGCTTTTGCATCGACTTTCTCTTTTGATATTCCTATCACATCGATATTTACGCCATTTGAGTTTAGCAGCTCTATCGCAAGTTTCCGCAGCGTCTCGCCACCATCTATAACCCATAAATCTGGTGGTGGATTTGTGCTAAAGCTCTCTATGCGACGAGTGAGAAGCTCTCTCATTTGTGAATACTCATCTTTTGCCTCTAGATGATATAGTCTATAGCTCTCTCTATCAAATCCATCGCTCTCATAAACCACCATCGCTCCCACTGTTGCGGTACCGCCAATATGAGAGTTATCAAAAATCTCTATGCGATGAGGTAGTGACTCTAACTCTAAGAGCTCTTTGATATCCTTGTCTATATTAAAGCTCTTTTTAGACTCTATTCGCAGTAGCTCATCGGCGTTTTTAATCGCCATCTCTACTAGCTCTTTTTTGACTCCTCGTTTAGGGTGGTGGATTTGTGCTTTTTTCTCAAAAATCAGTGATAGATGCTCGCTAAGCCACTCTATAGATTCAAAATTATCAGCCACTAAAATAGTTGCGATGATAGGCGGTTTGCTCCCAGCATATAGAGCTAGTATCGCCCTCTCATATATCTCATCGATACTAAATGAATCTCTCTTTGGTGCGATAGAGTGGGTGCTTGAGACCATCTTTCCATCTCTAATAAACTGCTTTACTATCACAAAGTGAGAGCTATTTTCTCTAACAGAAAATATATCAAAATTCTCATTTGTAGCTAAATCTATAGAGCTAGTTACCTCACTACGAGAGATTTTCTCTAACCTCTCTCTTATCTCTAATGCCTCTTCAAATCGCAGCTCATCAGAGTAAAATAGCATCTTTTCCTCTAGCTCTTTTATGAGGAGTTTTTTATTTTTAATCCACTCTATGGAGCGTTCTATCATCTGGTTATATAGAGTTTTATCCACATCAAATTCACATGGTGCTAGACATCTTTTTATCTGATAAAACAGGCACGCTTTGGTGCCTTTTAGACAGCTCTTTTTCTGTACTAGTGGCAGTAGTTCATAGATAGACTCTAATATCTCTCTAGCTCCACTGGAATATGGACCAAAATAGCGGATATTTTTGCCTCGCAGCACCTTTCTAGTTATCTCAAAGCGTGGATATGGCTCATCTAAATCTATATATATGTATGGATAGGTCTTATCATCGCGAAGCAATATATTATATTTGGGCTTTAGCTGTTTGATGAGAGAGTTCTCTAGTATCAGTGCGTCATGCTCGCTTGGGGTAACTATATAATCCATCGATACCGTCTCTGAGAGCATCTTTTGAATACGAGCTGATAGAGTGCTTTTGGCTCTTAGTGTAGGTGTGAGGTTAAAATAGCTCTTGACTCTTTTAGAGAGATTTTTCGCTTTTCCTATATATAGTATGCGTGAGTCTTTGTCTAAATATTGATATACTCCTGCATTTTGTGGCAAAGAGGCTATTTTTTCTACCATTTTTGAGCTTTTAAAGATTTATTTAATTGTAGCTATTATAACATCTACTATTAAATATAAGGCGTAAAATGATTAGAGCTATCTTTTCTCTACTAATAGTAGCTGTTTTTATGGTTGGATGTGGCTATAAAGCACCACCATATTATGAAAATTCCTCATCACAAAAGAGCGAGCAGTGAGACACTATGATGTGATTATCATAGGCTCTGGCGTCGCTGGACTCTATGCAGCTGTAAATTTGCCAACATCAAAAAAGGTGCTAGTAATTAGCAAATCTCACCCGTGGGAGTGTAACACATACTACGCACAAGGCGGAATCACCACAGCATATAATGATGATGATATAGCATCTCATATGAGCGATACTATAGAAGCTGGTGCTTTTATGTGTGATGAGAGCTCCGTAAGTGTGCTCAGCCATAGCTCACAAGGCGTAATCTCTGATCTGATAGAGAGAGGATTTGAGTTTGATAGAGATGAAGATGGCGAACTGCTCTATACAAAAGAGGCAGCTCACTCTCGCAGTCGAATACTCCACGCTGGTGGAGACGCTACGGGTAGATATCTACACTTTTTTCTGCTAAATAAAAACCCCCATCAACTACTAAGTGATGCTATGGTTACTGATTTACTCATCGATAATGGCGTATGTTATGGGGTTGAGGTCTTTAGCGATGGGGTTAAAAAACTACTATATGCTACAGATGTGATTATCGCTAGTGGCGGTGTGGGCGGGCTCTATGAGTATCACACAAACGCATCTACCATCAGTGCAGAGCTGCAGGGAATTGCGATAGAAAAATCGATTGAGCTAGAATCTATGGAGATGATGCAGTTTCACCCGACTGTTTTTGTGGCAAACTCATGGGCTAGAAAGCAGCTGCTTACCGAGGCACTACGAGGCGAGGGGGCTCATATCGTAGATGAAAATGGGTATCGGTTTTTGTTTGAGTATGACTCTCGTGGAGAGCTTGCACCTCGTGATGTAGTTAGCCGAGCGATATATGATTATAAACAAAAGAGCAAAAAAGAGATTTTTCTCTCATGCGAGCACTTTGAGGTAGACTATTTTAGAGAGAGATTTCCAAATATCTATAAATCTCTAAAAGATATCGGATATATTTTGCCAAAAGATAGAGTGCCAATATCTCCAGCGTTTCATTATGCAATAGGCGGTATTAAAACGGGGCTATATGGCGAAATTGCAGGTATAGAGGGGCTCTATGCGGTGGGTGAGGTGGCATCCACTAGGGTTCATGGTGCAAATAGATTAGCTAGCAACTCTCTACTAGAGGGGCTGGTATTTTCAGCCCGTGTTGCTAGAGATATAGTGTCTAAAGATAGAGTCTATACTCATAGAGAGTTTCATATATCAGATGAGGCTCTAGAATTAGAGAGTGATAAAGAGTTAAAAGATAGATTGCGAGTGATAATGTGGGATTATCTATCGATAAAACGCACCAGTAGCGGGATGATAAAAGCTCACAAAGAGATAGAGCAGATGCTCTCATATAATATAGGCAGGATGTTAAAACTGCGACTGCTGGTGGCAAGAGAGATGATAAGTTCTGCGATAAATCGAAAAGAGTCGATAGGTGTTCATTATATAGAGAATTAATATTTTTTTAGATAAAATTTTAGATATTGAATTCTCAAAAATTTAACAGAGTTAAGTTTTTCAAATCTCATAAAAAGGTCATATTTTGAGAGAAGTTATTGTTATTTTGGATTTTGGTTCACAATTTACACAGTTGATAGCTAGAAGATTGCGAGAAGATAAAGTTTACTGCGAGGTTTTGCCATATCGCACAACTGCAAGTGAGCTAAAAGATAAAAACCTAAAAGGGCTAATCCTAAGCGGAGGTCCATCGTCTGTATATAATAAAGATGCGTATGAGGTGGATAAAGAGGTCTATGGTCTAGGTGTTCCAGTGCTAGGAATCTGCTATGGTATGCAGAGAATCGCTGTAGATTTTGGCGGTTCTGTAGTTCGTAGTAACCATCATGAATATGGCAAGGCGGAGCTGGCTATAGAGAGCAAAGCTTGTGAGCTTTTTGATAAATGTGATGATAATCGTATAGTATGGATGAGCCACTCTGATAGAGTAGAGGCTCTGCCAGAGGGCTTTAGCTCTATCGCTACATCAGCAAACTCTCCATATGCAGCTATTGCAAATGAGGATAAAAAGATATATGCGATGCAGTTTCATCCAGAGGTAAACCACTCTGAGGAGGGCTATTTGATGCTTCGTAACTTTGCTAGAGGCATTTGTGGAGTGAGCGAGAAGTGGGATATGGGACACTTTTTAAAAGAGCAAATCGCATCTATCAGAGAGAGAGTAGGCGATGGCAAGGTGCTTTGTGCACTTAGTGGCGGAGTAGACTCATCAGTTGTAGCAGCACTGCTTTATGAGGCGATAGGCGATCAGCTTATCCCTGTTTTTGTTGATAATGGACTACTACGAAAAGGCGAGAGAGAGTCAGTAGAGAATATATTTAAAATTCATCTAAAAGTGCCTCTCATCGTTGCAGATGCATCGGATAAATTTTTAGAAAAACTCTCAGGAGTTACAGACCCAGAGACAAAACGAAAGATTATCGGACACACTTTTATAGAGGTTTTTGAAGCAGAGGCGAAAAAACATGATGGTATCAAATTTCTAGCACAAGGGACGCTATATCCAGATGTGATAGAGTCTATCTCTCCAAATGGTGCATCAGTTACTATCAAATCTCATCACAATGTTGGCGGGTTGCCTGATTGGATGGATTTTGAGCTCATTGAGCCACTACGAGATTTATTTAAAGATGAGGTGCGAAAACTAGGATTAGAGTTAGCTCTACCAGAATCACTCATCTATCGTCATCCATTCCCAGGGCCTGGACTGGCGATAAGAGTTATGGGTGAGGTAAACAAAGCAGATTTAGATACGCTCCGTGAAGCTGATGTGATACTACTAGATGAGCTAAAAGCTAGTGGATATTATAGCCAAGTGTGGCAAGCGTTTGTGGTACTACTAAATGTAAAATCAGTAGGTGTAATGGGTGATAACCGTACATATGAAAATACAGTTTGTGTGCGAGTTGTCGAGGGTGTTGATGGTATGACAGCAACATTTGCACATTTACCACATGATCTGCTAGAGAGAGTAAGTAGAAGAATTATAAATGAAGTTGATGGTATAAACCGCGTTGTTTATGATATCAGCTCAAAACCACCTGCAACTATCGAGTGGGAATAATTTGCGAGATATCTATCTCATCTCTAAAACCCCATACTCTGGGGTAAAACATATCCCCATTTTAACTATCAAATATCTATATCCTACAATCGATTTCTCACTCTTTGATGGCATTATATTTACATCAAAAAATGGTGTCGATAGTGTGCGAGAGGCTATTAAAAACTATACTCATCTACAAGCACTCTGTGTGGGAGAGCCCACGGCAAGAGCAGTAAGAGAGTTAGGATTTAGCGATATCTATATAGCAGATGGTTATGGTAAAACTATGCCATCAGTTATGATAGAAAATGCATTAAGCGGTAGATGGCTCTATATTCGAGCAAAAGTTGTCGCTTCAAACTGGGCTGATGATGCTAGAGCGCTTGGGCTAGATATAGATGAGGCAATCACCTATAAAAGCGGATGTAATGATGATTTAGAGAGTATTGATATCTCATTAGATGGGGTGCTTGTCTTTACATCTCCATCATCGATAGAGTGTTTTTTAAAACGATTTGAGATTTTAGATACTCACACCATAATAGCGATAGGAACAACTACACAAAAAGCTCTGCCTAGTGGAGTTAAATCACTAATTTGTGATGAGCCTACTATAAAATCAGCTATCTCACTAGCACAAAGTATAAGTTAAGTCTTCTCTTCATATTTTTTTTATCATTTTATAGCTATAATATCTTTATCTGGGTGGAGCGATTAATTGTAATTGAGGGTTCTACATATACACACTGTCATGGTTGTAGATATATCTCGGTGTCGGTGGTCTCGTTTGAGCAGTTTTGCGAGAGATTGTCGCCAGTAGGTATGCTCACTGTGGCATCTATTTAGGCTTTGAGAACCAAAGCTAATACATGACGCCCATCTGGATATTAGATTATTTTATTGTATCTATTTTGATAGGTATACTCAAATAATTTTCAGGCGGTATGTATGAATATAATCGTTGTTGGTAATGGTGGTAGAGAGTTCTCTATCGGTAGAGTTTTAAAAAATGATGAGAATGTAGAGAAACTATATTTTGCCCCTGGCAATGGTGCTACAGAGCAGTTAGGCGAAAATGTAGCGTATGATAGTTTTGAAGAGCTTGCGGAGTTTGCAAAAAATAGTAATATTGATTTAACGATAGTAGGCCCTGAAGCACCGCTAAGCGAGGGGATAGTTGATGTTTTTAGAGCTAAGGGATTAAATATATTTGGCCCTACACAAGCAGCTGCACAACTTGAGAGCTCAAAAGTATATATGAAAAACTTTCTAGCTAAATATAATATCCCAACAGCTAGATATATAGAGACTGACCATATCGGCGATGCGTTTAAGTTTATCGAAACGCTTCCGACTCCTGTGGTGGTAAAAGCTGATGGGCTATGTGCTGGAAAGGGCGTTATAATCGCACAAACTCACGATGAGGCAAAAGTGGCTGTTTCGCAGATGCTCAGTGGTGAGTCATTTGGAGATGCGGGAAAACGAGTGGTTGTAGAGGAGTTTTTAGATGGGTATGAGCTATCGATGTTTGCTCTATGTGATGGGGATGATTTTATCCTTTTGCCAGCAGCACAAGATCATAAAAGACTCTTAGATAACGATGAGGGACCAAACACAGGTGGCATGGGTGCTTATGCTCCTACGCCACTAGTGGATGATGAGCTCTATGAGAAGGTAAAAACAAGAGTAATCCGCCCAACACTTGATGGTATGAAAAAAGAGCTCTCACCATTTGAGGGCGTACTATTTATCGGTATTATGGTTGTTAATAATGAGCCATATACGCTAGAGTTTAATGTCCGTTTTGGAGATCCAGAGTGTGAGATTTTGATGCCACTGCTAAAGACTCCAGCAAGCGAGCTATTTTATAAAGCTGCTACAAAAGATTTAGCATCACTAAGCGTAGAGTTTTATGACAGATATGCCGTGGGTGTGGTGATGGCGAGCCGTGATTATCCATATAAAAACTCTGAGCCAGCAGAGATAATTGTCGATGAGATACATCATGAGGAGATAGCACAAAATACTCATATAGCATATGCAGGTGTGAGTAAAATCGATGATAAACTCTATGCAACAGGTGGTCGTGTGCTCGTTTGTGTGGGCGTGGGCGATAGCATAAAAGAAGCAAGAGACCGTGCCTATATGCTCTGTGGTCAGGTGCATTTTGCAGGTAAAAAAATCAGAACAGATATCGCATACCAAGCACTACGATAATGAATGATAATATAGATAATCTACTACATAGAGAAAATCTCACTCTAGCTACTCCAAGACAGCGGATAATCGCTTTTGCAATAGATGAGATACTGCTCTCTATTATTTTAATGATAATTTTTTGGGACTCATTTGCAAACGCAACTACAATGGAGCAGATTATCGAGCTAAGCAATAGATTACTATTAGAGTATATGGCTATCAAGATTATCTATCAAACTTTTTTTATTATGCACTATGGTGCAAGCATCGGCAAAATAGTGATGAAGATTAGAGTTATAGAGATAAAAACGCTCTCAAACCCAAATATATTATCAGCTTTTAATAGAGCAGTTTTTAGGATTGCTAGCGAGATTTTACTCTATTTAGGTTTTTTATGGGCGATGTTTGACCCATACAAACGAGGATGGCACGATTTTACAGCGAGGACTCTTGTGATAAATGGCTAAAAGATATCTCATCGCACTCACAGCTGCTACAGTACTACTAGCTAATGATAAAATATCGATATATTCACAGCAGATAGAGGGGCTTGATGATAAGATAGAGACCGATTCAAACCCAATAGTACTCTATCAAGATAAAATTCTCACAGCTGATAAGATAACATATGATAAAAACAGCTCAACTATAGAGGCTTTTGGCTCTGTCAAGATTTTTGAAAATGATAAACATTTCGCTCTTAGCGAGTATGCAAAGATTGAAAATGAGCGAGATTATAAGTATCTAAAACCATTTTATATGACAAACTTTCAAGATGGCTCATGGCTTAGTGCTTCTGAGGCGACGGCGTGTGAAAATGAGATAGATTTAAAAAGCGGTATGGTTTCAGGGTGTAGCTCTGATGATCCTGCATGGAAGATGCGATTTAGCAGTGGCGATTATGATACGCAAAAGATGTGGGTAAACCTATATAATGTACGATTAGAGATAGGCGATATGCCGATTTTTTATCTGCCATATTTTGGTTATCCTACTGATACTACTAGACGAAGTGGACTGCTGTTTCCTATCATAGGGGTATCTAGTAGTGAGGGGTTTTACTATCAACAGCCTATATATTTTGCACCACATAATTGGTGGGATGCAGAGCTAAAGCCACAGATTAGAACATCTCGTGGACATGGATTATATAGTGATTTTAGATTTATAGATACACCATCATCAGATGGTTTTGTGAGAGTAGGATACTTCAAAGAAAAAATATCATATCTAGACAAAGAGGATTTAAAAAACCAAAAACATTTTGGTTATACTCTGCGCTACAGTCACACTTCACCGCTTCGTGAGTGGTTTGGCATAGATAGTGGCGAGTCAGGATTATATCTAGATGGCGAGTGGATGAATGATGTTGAGTATCTAAATTTACAAAATAGTGATGAGACACAAAATAGCACCACAAGCCAGATTTTATCTCGTATAAATGGTTATTATAGTGGAAATGATAACTATATAGGAGCATATTTTAAGCACTATCAATATCTAGATAAAGCTTCAAATAGCGAGACTCTGCAAACCTTGCCATCGCTACACTATCATAGATATCTAGAGAGCTTTTTTGATGATATTTTATATGTGAGTGGTGATGCGATGATAAATCACTACTATAGACCTCATGGTAAACGAGCTATCGAGGCAGATATAAATATTCCTGCAACTTTTCAAACATCGATTTTTGATGAGTATTTAGATGTGAGCTATAGTGCGGTGCTATCATCTAAAGCTATAGGATTTTATGCAACCGATAGAGATATAGAAAAAGATCAATATAAAAATGGTAAATATGCACAGCTAGATCATATATTTAGTATAGGCTCATCACTAGTAAAAGGCTATAGCGATGGGTATTCGCATGTGATGAATCCAAATATCTCATATATAAAATCTGGTGGAAGACACTATGGCGGATATTATGAGAAGTATAAAAATAGATGCGATAGCGTAACAGATGTAGCATGTGATTTTTATACTATAGATAACCCTACAGATCAGCTATCTATTGGGTTAAATAACTATCTATTTCAAAATGGCAGTAGTGTCATAGTAGATAGACTCTCTCAAAATTTTAGTTTTGATGATTCAACAACACAAAAAGGCGAGCTGGTAAATGAGCTAGAGTGGCATATAAATAGCTCGCTATATTTTTATAATCAAACAGCATTTGATCATGATAGAAAACGAATCACAAAAGAGCAAAATAGTTTGCGATATAGTGGTGACTCTATCACTGCAAGTGCAGGGCACTACTATAGCGATGAGCTAGTAGATTATAAACCAAAATACTCATCATATCTAACGGGTGATTTCTCATATAGATATGATAAAAACTACAAGTTATTTGGCTCAGTGGCATATGATTATAGTGACTCTGTGATGAAAAAGGGCGAGCTGGGCATATTGTACTCACAGCGATGTTTGGATATTGGTATTAGATATATAGAAAATCGTAGACCAACGCTAACAAATGATTTTGCAAGCAACTACAAAGATGATAGATATATATTTATCAGCGTAGTGTTAAAACCGCTAGGCGGATATGATTTTAACTATAAATTATCGGGCAATTAGAGGTGATATTATGAGATTAGAAGCAAAAATTGGACTATTTGTAGTGGTGGTACTAACAGCACTTCTAACACTCTCTACTCAGGTAACAAATATCGGTAAATGGGGCGATAGTGGCTATATTGTATATGCCTATATCGATGATGCCTCTGGTGTGGAAAAACAGACAAATGTCTCTATGAATGGTGTGGTTGTTGGGAGTGTTAAATCTATAGAGATAGAGAAAAAGCGAGTAAAATTAGCACTGATGATAAATCACAATATCAGCATCCCGCTAGATTCTAGCGTGATAGTAGCACAAGAGTCACTACTAGGCTCAAAGGTTATAAATATTATCGCTGGAGATGATGATAGTGTTTTAGTAGCAGATGGCGTAATAACAGAGTCAAAGCAATATGCATCGTTTGATCAAACGAGTGATTCTATAAACTCAGCTGCAAAAGAGCTAGAGCTACTTATTAGAGATTTTAGAGCTACGCTTGATGATGAGCATAGAAGAGCTATTCAAGAGATGATAGTGGCGTTTCGTGATGTGGGCGTGGGGCTTGATGGAATGATTAGTGATAATCGTGCAAATCTATATGATGCTATCTATAATTTTAAAGCGATGAGTGCGAAATTTGGCGAGAGTGCAGATACTATAAATAGCGATTTACCAGAGATTATGGCTCGCATAAATTCACTAACTACGAGACTTGATAATATTAGCGGCTCACTAGAGCACTCACTTCCTGAGGCGGTGGATAAATTTATAGCGATAGAGGATAATGTAAGCGATATATTGGCTGAAAATCGCTCATCTCTAAAATCTACTCTATCAAATGCGAGTGAGTTTTTCAAAAGCGGAGAAGAGGCGTTTAATAAGGTCGATAATATGCTTAGTAGCTTTACAGAGAGTGAGCTACAGATGTTTGTCAATAGTAACTATATGAGCCGTGATAGCTATGCAAAAACATATCTAGGGATAAATTATCTGCCAAACCCATCTACATATTATATGTTTAATGTTGTCAGTGGTAATGATTTTAGAAAATCAGCAGATGGTATCAAGCGACATGAAAAAGCAAAAACATACTACTCGCTCCAATATGGAAAGCGTTTTGATGATTTACTGCTACGATTTGGTGCTATAGAGTCTACAGGTGGTGTAGGGTTTGATTACTATACTAACAACGATAGGTTAGTTTTTAGTGGTGAGGCGTTTGATTTTAACTCTCAAAATGATATCAGAAACAAACGAGCTCATCTAAAAGCACAGATGAGATATCAGGCACTAAAGCATCTAGAACTCTATGCTGGATGGGATAACTTTTTAAATCCAAAAGCACAAAATTTTTATATGGGTCTAGGTCTGCGTTTTATAGATCATGATCTCAAATATGCAATAGGTGCAGCATCTGTAGCAAAATGATGAAGTCTCTTAGATTTATGTTTAAAAACCGCCAAGACGCCGCCGCAGGGCTGTATAACTCTCTGCCTATAGAGCGTATGAGAGATGAGCAGTGGAGCATTATGGCCATCTCATCAGGCGGGCTTTTTATCGCCCAAGAGATAAACAAAAGATTAAATCTACCACTAGATTTGATTATCACAGCTGCTATCACAGCTCCAAACAATAGCGATTGTGAGCTAGCACGAGTTAGCGAGAGCGAGGAGATTGTTATAAATCACGCTCTATTAGAGGCGTTTGATGTACAGATAGATTATATCTATGGAGAGGCGACTCGTAAATATGAGGATAAGATTTTAGCAGATGCATATAGATATAGAAAAGGCGAGCTACTAAGCACGCTAAAAAACAAGACGATACTTTTAGTTGATGAAGGGAGTGAGAGCGGATTAAAGCTGATGTGTGCTATTAAAACGGCACTTGAGAAAAAAGCAAAAGCAATCTATGTAGCGGTACCGATTATGCCTATAGAGGTTTATGATAGTGCTAAAGCATTAGTTGATGATATTTTTAGTATCGCAGAGGTCGAAGATTATATAGATACTAGATATTATTATTTTGAATTAGATGATATCAAACCAGATATGATAGAAGAAATTTTGGAGAAAAATAGTGAATTACAACGAAAACATACAAACACCAAATAAGATAGAGTCTTATGCATTTAATGCAGTTGCAAAACAGTCAAATGGCTCAGTATTATTAAAAAGCGATGATACAGTTATTTTAGCAACAGTCGTTATTGATGAAAATACACAAGCAGATGATGGATTTTTGCCACTAACAGTTCAATATATAGAAAAAGCATACGCCATGGGCAAATTCCCTGGAGGATTTATCAAACGCGAATCAAAACCGAGCGATTTTGAGACACTAACATCTCGTATCGTCGATAGATCTCTGCGTCCGCTCTTTCCAGAGGGGTTTTGTAATCCTGTGCAAATTACCATAATGGTGCTGAGTGCTAGTGAGGATTCTGATTTGCAGGTACTGGCACTAAATGCAGCTTCAGCAGCACTTTATGTATCAGATATCGATATAAATATCTCTGTTTCAGCACTACGAATAGGCAAGATTGATGGCGAGATTGTCTATAATCCTACGCTTTCTCAGATGAGAGATAGCACGCTTGATTTATATCTAGCTGGTAGCCGTGATGATTTGCTGATGATAGAGATGCAATCGCTCTCTAGTAGTGGCGAAGTGCTAGAGAATAACGCTCTAGCTGAGGATGAGCTAGTAGAGATATTAGATAACGCTCATAATCAGTTGCGTCAAAACAACAAAACATACGAGGAGATTTTTGCTAAATATGCTAAAAAACCAAACCCTCTAGTGTTGCTAGAAGATAGCATCGATAGTGCTATGATGGATTATCTAAGAGCCAACTATATAGATAGATTTGAGAGTGCAATTAGCGAGATGGCAAAAACAGAGCGATCAAATGCACTTCGCTCTATTAGAAAAGAGATAATGACAAACAATCCTGATTGGGATGAGAGTAAGCTCAAAAAAGCGATAGAGCTACAAAAACGCACGATGGTTAGAGCTCAGATATTAGATAAAAATATTCGTGGAGATGGTAGAGGTTTGCGAGATGTGAGACCTATTGAGATAGAGACAAACCTGCTTCCATCTGCTCATGCATCAGCTTTGTTTACTCGTGGACAGACGCAAGCACTAGTTGTTTTAACGCTAGGTGGACTCAAAGATGCTCAAATGTATGAGAATCTAACAGATACGAAAACCCAAAACGAGGGCTTTATGGTGCACTATAACTTCCCAGGATTTAGTGTAGGAGAGGCATCATCAATCCAACCACCTCGCCGTAGAGAGTTAGGTCATGGAAATCTAGCCAAACGAGCACTAGAGAGCTCTCACAGAGCAGATGAGAGAACGATTAGACTCGTCTCAGAGATATTAGAATCAAACGGCTCATCGTCAATGGCAACAGTGTGTGGCGGTTATATGGCACTGCGAGCGGGCGATATAGAGATGTGTGATACTATCGCGGGCGTAGCGATGGGTATGGTATCAGAGGGTGATAGATATGCGATACTTACTGATATTATGGGGCTAGAAGATCACGATGGAGATTTAGATTTTAAAGTAGCAGGCTCTAAAAGCGGTATCACAGCACTTCAGATGGATATGAAACTAGGTGGAATAGAGATAAATATTCTAAAAGAGGCACTATATCAAGCCCGTGAAGCAAGAGCCCATATCATCGATATTATGAGTGATGCGGAATCAAAAATAGTACTAAATGAGGGCACGCTTCCAACGAGTGAAATATTTAGTATAGACCCAAGTTTTATAGGCGATGTGATAGGGCAAGCAGGCAAAACTATCCGTGAAATTATAGAGCGTTTTGGAGTTACTATCGATATAGATAAAAAAAGCGGTGATGTAAAGATTACAGCAACTAGCAAAGACTCTATCAAAGGTGCAAAAGAGTTTATTAAAGAAATTATAAATGCCTCAAACTCAAAAGTAAAAATCGAATATAACATCGGTGATATCTATAGTGGCAAGGTAAAACGCATCGTAGATTTTGGTGCATTTATCGAGCTTCCAGATGGTACAGATGGGCTTGTTCATATCTCTAGATTATCAGATGATAGGATAGAGCGAGTGAGTGATGTCGTTAGCGAGGGCGATGAGGTGCGAGTGGAGATTATCGAATTCAAAGGCAACAAGATAGGTCTAGCTATAGCTAAGTAGCTTTTTAGCTAAATTAAAATAAAATTCGCTTTGCAAAGTACCTTGTAGGGATACGCAATCCGAACGGACTTTGAAATTATTTTGGGAGAATCCTTATGAAAAAAATGTTTTTTCTATTTTTCGCTCTTGTAGCATCTGTATTTGGTGCTGAAGAAGCTGTTGCAGCTGTGGAAGCTGCTGCTGAAGTTGCTCCAGCTGTTGCTGCTGCTAGTGGTGATGTTGCTAACCAAACTCTAAAAGCGTACTCAATGATCGCTGCAGGTGTTGGTCTAGGTCTTGCTGCTCTTGGTGGTGCTATTGGTATGGGTAACACAGCTGCTGCTACAATCGCAGGTACTGCTAGAAACCCAGGTCTTGGTGGAAAACTAATGACTACA
>CAZYTC010000014.1:0-37509 GCA_964650175.1 uncultured Campylobacterales bacterium
AAAAGAGTAATTTTTGGGAGTTTAGCTCAGTTGGTAGAGCGCTACCCTTACAAGGTAGATGTCACTGGTTCGAGTCCAGTAATTCCCACCATTTTATGCGCAGTGGTAGTTCAGCCGGTTAGAATACCTGCCTGTCACGCAGGGGGTCGCGGGTTCGAGTCCCGTCCACTGCGCCATCAGTTTTGATGAGTTTTTTTGATTTGATTTTAAAATTGTCTATTTTTTCTATAAAAACATAGAGGAAAAAGAGTAATTTTTGGGAGTTTAGCTCAGTTGGTAGAGCGCTACCCTTACAAGGTAGATGTCACTGGTTCGAGTCCAGTAATTCCCACCATTTTATGCGCAGTGGTAGTTCAGCCGGTTAGAATACCTGCCTGTCACGCAGGGGGTCGCGGGTTCGAGTCCCGTCCACTGCGCCACCTACATTTTTTATCCACCACACAAAAATATTATCAAATACCTATTAAATCCAATAATACTATTTATACGCCCTAACCAAAAGTTATGAGCGAGAAAATTATTCTAAGTCCTAAACACCTCTAGCTTATCTCTTAGCCCATCAGCCATAACATGTAGATGCTCAGCTGCTTTTACTATCTCATCTACACTCTTTGAGTTCTCATTTGATATAGAGCTAATCTCCTCTATTTTCAGCAAGATATCCTCTGTCTGCTCTGTATTTGCAATAGATTTTTGTACCAGCTCCTCTACCATCTCTGTTGCATCGCCCATAGTTTTTATACTATTTGAGATTTTTGTCTCTGCATTTATGCTTGATGTTGCTAGATTTTTTGCAGCTTCAGTATTTTCTGTCATTTCACGAGCCACGCTCATCGTAGAGTCTACTACTATACTAATAGTTGCACTAATGCTTGATAGCGAGCTCTGGGTTCTCTCTGCGAGCTTTCTCACCTCATCAGCAACAACCGCAAAGCCTCTACCATGCTCTCCAGCACGAGCAGCTTCAATAGCTGCATTTAGTGCAAGAAGGTTTGTCTGCTCTGCAATATCTGCTATAACAGATAAAACCTCTTTTATCCCCTCTACATCACGGCTAAGCTCTTCTATTTTAGCCGCTAGCTCCATCTCAGACTCTACACTATCTTGCACCTTTGAGACAACCTCTAGTATCTCTTTTGCAGCACCACTTAGCTCTATATTTGCACTCTCAATCTTTACAATCGTCTCTTTTGCTTGAGTCGATGATTGATCTAATATATCTTTTAGTCTTGAGCCCTGCTCTACTGAGTTTTGAGTAAGCTGATTTTGGCTCTCGACTCGCTTACCTATGATATTTGATGTGCTATTTAGCTCTGCTGCAACTGCTGCATTTTCACCTGATGTAACCTTGGCACTATGGATAGACTCTCTAACAATCTCTAGTAGTATATTAAAATCGGTTGCCACTTTTCCAATCTCATCCATTATGCCGACACTTACTTTTTTGCTAATATCTTTGTTATCTGTAAGTGCCCTAACCTCTCGCTCAATCTCTTCTGTTTTAAATATAATATATCTACTTAGCAGTATCAGAGGCACAAATACAAACATCACAACAGCCACTAAAATAGACCACAACACAATCTTAGAGTCATCCATCGCTTTTAGTATCGATAACTCTGAAAGCTCTGCAATCTCCTCTTGTGTCTCTGTAACCTTGCCAAATGCCTCTCTAGCACTCTCAGCTAGCGGAGTTGCTACGATTTTATACTCTTTATAGATTCTATCTAGAGACTCCTGATCCATAGCAGTATTTCGAAGCTTCTCGACTGTTTTTATAGACACATCTATAAACTCATCTGTCTTTTGCAATGAGTCACTAACTACATCTTTGTTTTTAGGCGTAGCAATAGCTAATAGTTTTTTAAAATCACTCTCTATTAACTGTTGAGAGCTCTTTAGCCTCTCTATATTTTTATCAAAATCATTGCCCAGCATCACATCTCGTGCGACACGGCTTACATAGTTTAGCTCTTTGTTAATTTGTAGAGTATAAACCTCTCCCTGATACGCTGATATCTTATAATTTTCAAACTCATTTTTAATATCGCTCATAATATAAAACATAGAAAAAATAGTTAGTGCGTAGGCTGTAATTAAAACTGCAGTAATCATCATCAATTTTTGTTTGATACTAAAATTCATAATAAATCCATTGTGTAATATTGTTTGCGTTAAATCCTATCACATTAAATATATAAAATATATTAATTTGTGATAAAATTATGAGATATAATAATATTTTATTCTATATAGGTTCTTATGTTCTCTGCCCTGTTGGTATTTTGTGCTGCTTGAGATAGTTTTTCTATTGCACTAATACTATCTTGATATCCAGCATCACTAGAGTACGATAATGATGATTTACTCATCATCTGCTCTAGATTTGAGCCATTTTGTTTTTGCATCATTGCACTATTTTCCTGCTGTGATGTGTTTAGTTGCTCTTGCTGCTCCTTGTTTTGCTCTGCTAACATCTGCGGGTCTGGTCTGCCAACTTGCACTGCTTGTGAATATGGGTTTTGAAATAGATACGAACTAACAGTCATCTCACACCTCTAACTTAGTTTTTATATAATTAATTATAGTATAATAATACATTTAAATCAAAGGTAAAATTATGAAAATAGCCCTAATCATTATAGCTCTTTTAGCTCTAGCTATAATACTCATCTACAACTCACTCATCGCCAAGAAAAATCAAGTCGATAACATCTTTGCAGGTGTCGATGCGGTGCTCAAAAAACGCTATGACCTGATACCAAATCTCGTGGCATCTGTAAAAGAGTATATGAAACACGAAAAAGATACTCTAGAAAAAATCACCGAGCTTCGCTCAAAAGCGATGAGTCCTACCACTAGTATGGATGATAAAATCGCTCTAGATGCACAACTTAGCTCGCTTTTGGGTACACTAAAAATCTCTATGGAGGCGTATCCAGACCTAAAAGCCAATGAAAATGTGATACTACTACAACAATCACTAAATGAGGTCGAGGAGCAGATTTCAGCCGCTAGGCGAGCATACAATCAAGCTGTTACAGATTTAAATAACGCTATCGAGATGTTCCCTACAAATCTAGTGGCATCTCAAATGAGCCTACAAAAAAGAGCAGTTTTTGAGATATCTACGACAGAACGACAAAGCGTAGATGTAAAATCACTCTTTAACTAATGAAAAGCTCAGTAAATCTCAGCGACTACTACTATAGAGAGCTCTATCCCACAGTTATGGCTGTGGAAAATGAGCGTCTAGAGATTATCTCCAGATTAAAACACAATATACTACTACTAATATTAGCTTCAATCGGAATCATCCCACTAATTATCAAATTTTTTGGTTCTAATGGTGCAATTTTTTATATAGCACTAGCTGGGTTTGCCTATATGGCTTTTAGACTCTATATCAAAAGCTATAGTACATTTTGCAACCACTACAAAGATAATATCATAGTGCCACTTTTGCATCATCTAAATAAATCGATTCTATTTTATCCAGATATGGTTATCAATAAATCACTATTTTTAGAGAGTCAGATTTTTAAAAAATATCCTGAAAAATATAGCGGTAGCAACTATATATCTGGCACAATAAGTGATGTAAAAATCGAGCTAAGCGATGTAAATGCGAGCTATGTTTATACAAATGCAAAGGGTGAGCGTAGAGAATCGACACTCTTTAATGGCATTTTAATAGTGGCTGAATTTCATAAAAACTTCAATACTAAAACCATAATATTGCCAGATTTTGCAGAGAAAACTCTAGGCAAAGTGGTGGGTAATTTTTTACAATCATATAACGGCACTTTTGGAGAGCTAATAAAGCTAGATAACATTGAGTTTGAAAAAGAGTTTGTCGTTTATGGCGAAGATCAGATAGAGTCTAGATATATACTCAGTCACTCTTTAATGAAGCGTCTAGTGCAGTATAAAAAACGGCTAAACAAGGATATCTCTATCTCGTTTGTAAATAATCATATCTTTATAGCTATAAACTCGCCAACTGCTATGTTTAAGCCAGATATTTTTACATCGCTAGAGAGTTTTGATTCTGCTAGCAAATCAATCTCCACTATACAAAATACGCTAGGGATTATCAGAGAGCTAAAACTAAATGAGAAAATCTGGTCTAAGTGATAATTCTATCTAATTTTTTATAGAGTCTATCGATTTTATCAATAGATGCAAATATAATAAATGTAGCACCATTTTCATCAAAGCTCTTTTGGCTAGGCGTTATCGACTCTTGTGAGAGCTCATACTCTACCATAGATATATCGCTATAACTACAAGAAAATACCCGCTCATACTCTTTTATATAATCATCTAAAAGAGCACTATCTATAGCAGCATTTGCAGCGTCACTGTATGCCTTTACCAATCCGCCAGTACCGAGCTTTGTCCCACCAAAATATCTCACAGTAATAATAGCACTATTTACAATATCGCCACCTTGAAGCACCATCAAAGTAGGTCTGCCTGAAGTTCCACGAGGCTCTCCATCATCACTGCTTGATTCTACTATCTGATCAAACTCATTTAGATATCTGCTTGCACTCACAAAATGTACAGCCTTTGGATGCTCTAGTCGCAACCTCTCTAGCTCATCTTTAAATTTTGAAATGGGGAGTAAAAATGAGATAAATTTCGAACCCTTTATCTCTATCGTATCGCTATAAATCTCTCTAACAACTTTCATAAGAAAATTATAATATAATATTAAAAACAATCGGAAATTGCTATGATAAAGGCTTTAAAAAACTACTTTTTTAACTCATTTAGAAAGATGTTTTTATACAATCACTCATCACTAGAGTTTCGTGCAAAGCTCTATACGCTAATGATTATTAGCTCAAATGAGGATTTTAAATATCATCAAAACAGCCTAGAGGATATATCAAACTCCATCTACAGCTCAAAAGATAGAGCTGAAGCTTTAGTGATGACCATAAAAGAGTATTTCGATGATTTAAGCCATAAAAAAGATAGAGCCGATGAGATATTGATACTAGAAATCTTAGATGATTTGCGTCATATCCCTAGGTTTGCTCTAAAAATAGAGCCAAAATATCTAGAGATATTAGCACAGAACACCCATACCCATAATGAAAAACTATACCAAGAGAAAATCATAGAGTTTTTAATACAAAAACGGTATGAATATGAAAATCCTAAACTCTAAGATATCACTTTAAGCGTTACCTTAGAGTTTAAAAGTTAGAATTTGACTGGAAACTATTAATCAAAAAGGGGAAGATTTGTTAAAGAAAGTATTAAGCACTTTAGCCGTAGTGGCTATATCTACATTCGTGCTAACTGGATGCTCAAGAGCGGTATCTGTGTATAATGTTGATCAGACTAAAGTGGAGATAAAAAAAGGTAAATCATCAGAAGATGTTTATCAAGCTATTAAAAAAGCTGGTGCTGGTCTTGGGTGGATAGTAACTAAGAAAAAAGAAGGAACTGCGGAGGGTAGATTAATGCTAAGAAAACATCTAGCTGTTGTTGAGATACCATATAGCACAAAATCTTATTCAATAAACTACAAAAATAGTAATGAATTAAATTACAATCCTTCCAATAATACAATCCATAAAAATTATAATAGTTGGATTCAAAATCTAGATAATGCAATACAAATCCAGCTAAATGCACTAAACTAAAAAATATTGTGATGGCTCTGCTATCACAATAAGAAGTTATTTTTGAAAAAAATCCTAATAGTATCATATTCGCAAACTGGACAATTAAGTAGTTTAGTTGAGAATTTTACAAAACCGCTAAAAGATAGTGAGAATTTTGAACTAATATTTAAAAACATAGAGCCAAAAAAACCTTTTTTGTTTCCTTGGAAACTGATGGATTTTATGGATACTTTTCCAGAGTCTGTTTATATGCAAACTTGCGAACTTGAAGATATAGAAGATGATGAAAATGACTACGATCTGATTATTTTAGCTTATAGTGTCTGGTTTTTATCTCCATCTATACCTATTAGCTCTTTTTTACAAAGCTCTTATGCTAAAAAGAAGTTTTATAATAAGCCAGTAATTACACTAATTGGGTGTAGAAATATGTGGATTATGGCACAAGAAAAGGTAAAAAAGCTCTTAGAAGAGTTAAATGCATCATTGATTGACAATGTTGTTTTAATAGATAAAGGAAACTCTTTTGAGACATTTATTACAACTCCTAGATGGATGCTAAGTGGAAAAAAAGATAGTTTTTGGGGATTAAGTAGTGCTGGAATTGATGAAAATGAGATAAAAAACTCTCAAAGATTTGGAAAGGCTATAAAAGAGGCTTTGCTCGAAAATAAAGAGTTAGAAAAAAAATCTCTCCTGCAAGGTTTAAAAGCTGTAAATGTGGATATTAAACTAATAAAAAGTGAAAAAATTGGGCATAAAAGCTTTTTGATTTGGGGTAAATTAATACGAAAAATAGGAGAACAAGGCGATAAAAAACGACAAGTTGTAGTACTGATTTATCTTCTTTTTTTAATTCTTATGATTTTAACAGTTGTCCCTATAAATATGGTAATTCAGACAATTTTGCGAAAAGTTAATAAAAAATCTATACAAAAACAAAAAGAGTTTTATGAACTTCCAAGTGGAAGTGGTGATTTTAGAATAAAGGAATTTTTATAGTGAGTGATGTTTTTATAAATAAAATAGAGAAATTTATGCCAAATGAACCTGTTTTTAATGATGATATAGAGGATTATTTGGGATATATTGGCGGAAAAAAATCAAAAGCAAAAAATATAGTTTTAAGAAGCAATGGGATTAAAAGAAGATTTTATGTCTTAGAAAAAGATACGCAAAAACAACTTTTTACAAATGCACAACTTTGTAAAAATGCCATATCCAAGCTAGAAAGTGAAGATTTCAGCCTAAAAGATATTGAAGTTCTAGCATGTGGTACAACTTCACCAGATCAGCTTATGCCAGGACATACCTTGATGGTTCAAGGTGAATTAAAACTTCACCCTATCGAGACAATATCAGCTTCTGGAATTTGCCTTAGTGGTGTAAATGCGATGAAATATATCTATTTAGCTATAAAATCTGGTGAGTTTAAGCAAGGAGTTTGTAGCGGCTCTGAAGCTTCATCACCAATACTTAGTGCTAAAAACTTTAAAGAAGAGTCAAAGTGTTTGGAGGAGTTAGAGCAAAATCCAAATATCGCATTTGAGAAAGATTTTTTAAGATGGATGTTATCAGATGGTGCTGGAGCTATGCTTTTAGAAGATAGAGCAAACAAAGATAAAATATCTTTAAAAATAGAGTTTATAGATATTTTATCTTATGCAGGAGAGATGCCTGTATGTATGTATAGTGGGCTTGAAGTAGAAGATGAAAAAATAAGGTCGTTTAGAGATTTTGAGCAAAATGAGATTATGGAAAAATCACTTTTGAGCGTAAAACAAGATGTAAAACTTCTAAATGAAAATATTGTTAAATATACAGTAGAGCTTCCTTTTGCAAAAATTATTAAAAAAAGAACTCTAAAAGCTAGTGATTATAGCTATTTTTTACCTCATTATTCATCAGAGTATTTTAGAGATAAGCTTTATATAGGACTTAAGAATATAGATTTTGAGATACCTTATGAAAAATGGTTTACAAATCTTACAAACTTTGGAAATACTGGAAGCGCCTCTATTTATATTATTTTAGAAGAGCTTTTTAATAGCGAAAAATTAAAAAAAGGTGAAAAAATTTTGTGTTATGTTCCTGAAAGTGGAAGATTCTCAACTGCATTTTTCTCACTAGAAGTTGTTTGATGAGCTATATTCCACAAGAAGAGAACTCTACGCTAAATGGACAAAAAAAAGTTATGTATGCAAAAGATAGTAGTGGAGATTTTCAAAGAGTAAATTATGGAAGTAGTGCTGAAGAGTTTGCTACCCTGAGTGCTGTTAATGAGTATAAAATACTAGAAAATGAGTGTTTAGAGGAGATAAAACAAGGGCTTTCTTCACCTATCAAATATTTTATGTATAGAAACCGTATGGATTTACCAACGCTTTGCAGTGGAGTTGGTATGTTTGGCTTTAGAGTAAAAAGACATCTGCTGATGAAGCATTTTTTAAAGCTAAATGATAAAATTTTACAAAAATATGCAGAGCTTTTTGAGATTAGTTTAGAAGAGCTAAAGGGTTTTACATATGAAAAATGAGTTTAAACACTCACAGTTTGCACATTGTGAAAGTGGAGTTATCTCTTCACTTTTTTCAAACTCTGGTTTAAAAATTAGTGAACCTATGGCTTTTGGACTTACAAGCACTCTATCGTTTGCTTTTTTTCCTATTATAAAAATAAATAATATGCCACTTATTGCATACAGAGCAGTCCCTAAAAATATTATAAACAAAATAGAAAAAATATTGGATGCAAAAATATATAAAAAAAGCTTTAAAGATATGCTTGAAGCCAATATTGAGCTTGATAAAGCTTTGGAAGAAAATAAAATAGTAGGACTTCAAACTTCTGTTTTTTATCTTCCATATATGCCAGAAAATATGAGGTTTCATTTTAATGCTCATAATCTTTTGGTTTATGGAAAAAGTGAAAAAAATTATCAAATATCAGACCCAGTTTTTGAAGATGTAACAGAGTGCCATCTAAAAGATTTAACAAAAGCAAGATTTGCCAAAGGTGTTTTTGCCCCAAAAGGTTTTATGTATTATGTAGAAAAACTTCCAAAAAATATAGATTTTGAAAATATTTTAAAAAAAGCTATAAGAAAAAATGCCTCATCTATGCTAACGCCGTTTCCTTTTGCTGGAGTTAAAGGGATGAGAAGACTAGCAAATGCAATAGAAAAATTATCAAATAAAGATGAAAGATACATTAAAAACTATCTTACCCATATTGTAAGAATGCAAGAGGAGATAGGAACAGGCGGTGGTGGATTTAGGTATTTATATGCTGCATTTTTAGATGAAGCAAAGGCTTACAATCTGGATAATAAAAAGCTAGAAACTGCAAGCGAGCTTATGATAAATTCAGGTGATACTCTAAGAGAGTTTGCTCTAAAGTGTGTTGAGAGTGCAAAAAAAATAGAAAGATTTAACCCAAAAAGCATAGCTGAGATTTTAATAAAGGCTTCTGAGTATGAAGAAGAAGCCTTTAAGATTTTAAAAACTATCTAATCAATAAAACTCGATTAGATAAGCTCTTTTTTTACTATCTATTGCGATATAGACACTATTTTCTAGCCTGTTTTCAAAGATAAGAAAAATATCTCCCAAAAAGATATTTGAGTTTTTTGAAATGTTTATATCGTTTTTACACTCTTTTAAAAAAGAGTTTAAGACTACATTTTCATAATTTTTATCTTTAATATAAAAATTTATCTCATCTAAATTTGAGAAATATTTTATATCTTCTATTTTTGAAATAGAGTTAGTTTTAATATCATCAAAATATATCCAAGACGAGTTGTCAAAACTATTTTCCTCTTGATTTGGGGTAGCACCTAAAGAGCTTTCACAATAACCAGTTAAAAAGTTTTTTTGAGTGCCATTTTTATAATCATTAAAAGCTAACTCTAAAGCTCTCTCAAACGATAAGGTAGAAGAGATTGTGTAACTAGAGGCATTTAGTTCTAGTGCTTTTGAGATATAAAAGCCTGTATTATTTGTATTTATATTTAAAAAGTCAAAAGGCATTATTGGATTATTCTCTTTTAATTGGCTTAAAACTTTATATGTTTCATCTATACAACCGCTATTTGTTGCAAGATAAATAGAGCAAGATTTTGAAAAATTTATATCTTTTAAAGTATTTAAACTTCCATAAATAGAGAGTAGATTAAATTTTGAAATTCTTCTTAAATCCATATTTGTAATAGGTTTTAAAAGTTTTTTATACTCTTTTTCATCTAGAAACTCATTTTGGTATTTATAAAAACTTTTAATATACATTAGTTTTCCCTGTTTGAGATAATAATCGAGGTGTTACTTCCACCAAAGCCTACAAAATGAAAAAGAGTCGTGGCTTGCTTTATATTTATATCTTTATTTAGTGGTTTGAAGCTAATATTTTCATAACTCTCTTTGAAATTTATTGTTTTTGGAACTCTCCCTTTTTTTATCGCTTCACATAAAATAATTATCTCATTTGTAGCACAAGAGCCCAAAGTATGCCCAATATATGGCTTTAAAATTACAACTTCACAAGATTTTTTTTCATCTTTGAAAAGTCTATCTATTGCACACACTTCAGAGAAATTTGAGTTTTCACTCCCTGTTGCATGAGCTTTTAAAAAATCTATATCATCTAAGCTTAGATTTGCACTTTTTATTGCCTTTTTAAAACACTCTAAAGTGGCTTCACCACTTGGATTGGAGCTTGTAATTGAATAGTTATCAAAACTTGTTGAGTATCCTAAAATTTCAAAATCATCTTTGCTTTTCTTACTATTTTCTAATACAACCACGCTACAAGCTTCCCCTAAAATCAAACCATCACTATTTTTATCAAAAGGTTTATACTCTCCACTTTGACTCAGTAGCATCAAAGATTGAAAACCTTTATATGTAGAGTGATTAAAAAACTCAAACCCTATGACTAAAGCTCTTTTTATTTGATTATTTTTTATCTGCTCACTCGCTTTTATGATAGCATTTGCTGCTGATGTGCAAGCTGTTTGAATTATAGTTATAGGATATTTTGAAGCTACATTTTCTTCAATAAAAGATAAAATATCTTTATATCCAAAAGCTAGTAGCTTGTCTTGGTTTAAAAAACTATCCTCAAGATATGAGATATTCATAGAGGTAGTTGCCAAAAAAATATGCAACTCCTCCTCCTCATCTTTTGAGATTTTTGCTTCATCTAAAGCACTTTTTATAACATTTAAAATAGATAGATAAAATTTCTCTTTTTGGCTTTTAAACTCTTTTTTTATTCTATAAAAATTTATATCTTCAAAATTCTCTTTTAAATACTCTTTGTAATTTTCATCATTTATAGTATGAAATTTATCTATAGAGCTTTTTTTATCATTACCTAGGGCACAAATTAAACTTGAGCCTGTTATAAACACTCTAGCCATTTTCTTTTAAATAAGCAGCTAGAGTATTAATGGATTTCATAATTTTTCTTAGCTCCTTACTATCTGTTGTTTTTAGCCCATATTTTTTATTTAAAGCCATGGATATTTGCAAAGCATCCATAGAGTCAAGCTCTAGTTTTGACTCTGCTCCAAAAAGCACCTCATCATCATCTATATCATCAATCTCGCACTCTTTTTCACACTCTTGTATTATGAGCTTTTTTAGCTCATACTTTAAATCACTCAACTTAACTCCCTCTTGTTTAAAATCAAATTTGCCATAAAAAAACAAACTATACCAAATATCATTAGATACGATAACTTGCCAAAGATATCTCCAAAATCCCCGCCAAAAACTAAAACTTCTAAAAAGCTATCAAGACCCCAAGACATAGGAGAAAAATTGGATAAATCTTGCATAAAGCTTGGCATTATAAATTTTGGAACCATTACTCCAGCAAGAGCTGCAAAAATTATATTTGAAACTCCACCAATAGTTGTCGCCTCTTCTGTTGTTTTTGCAATATTTGCTATCAAAAGAGCAAAAGATATAGCAGCAAACGAGACCACAAATGAACAAATAGCCAATAAAGCATATGAGCCATGTACATCTAAGCTCTCTAAAGCAAAAATAGGTAAGATATAGATTGCCAACAAAAACATAAGTAGCACTTGGATTTGATTTATGAGAAAATATGGAATTATCTTTCCAGCTAAAATATACCATAGAGGAATATTTATACTCTTTATTCTTTGAATGGTGCTAAAATTTCTCTCATTTATAAAGGTATTTGATATAGGTATAAGTATAAAAAACATAGAAAAAATAAGCCAAGCAGGAACGCTTTGCTCTACTGAATTTGGTTTTTTGGACTCATTTTTATTTTTATAAATATAGTTTGAGTAAATTTTATCTTCTAAAGCATCCAAACCAGAGCCATCAATTTGGTGATTAATATAGAAATCTTTTGAGATATATTTTGAGATTTGTTTTACCAGCTCACTTCTTAGAATATAAGTTGTATCATTTTTTATATTTGCTTTATTGTAAATCTCTATTTTAAAATCGTTAGCATTTTTTTCTATTTTATTTTTAAAATTTTCATCTAAAACTACTACAAAATCATAATTTTTTTCATACAAAAGCCTGCTATTTTCCAAATTTTCAAAAGAGCTTTCAAAAAAAGAGCTTCTGTTTAATTCATCTAAAATAGCTTTTGTATCTTTATTTAAAGAGCTCTTTAAAGCGATTTTATATTTTATATCGAGAGTATCTTTAAAACTATTTTGTAGAGCCAAAGACATAATTAGTATAAAAACTGTTGGCATTAAAAAAAGAACAAAAAGTGCATGTATATCTCTCAATATTAGCCTGAACTCTTTTTTTAAAATATTATAAAACATACTAATCTCTCAAGCTTTTTTTTGTAATTTCTAAAAACATCTCTTCTAGGTTTTTTTTACTATTCTCCTCTAAAAGTGCTTGAATACTATTTTGATAGACTATTTTTTTATCATCCAATATGGCAAAGTTATTACACACATACTCTATCTCTTCCATATAGTGTGAAGTATAAACAATAGTTGTTTTTGCATTTTGATTAATATTTTTTATAACATCTAAAATATATCTTCTTGAGTGTGGGTCAATACCAACTGTTGGTTCATCAAGATATAAAACTTTTGGAGAGTTTAAAAGTCCGATTGCAATATTTAATCTTCTTTTTACCCCTCCACTAAAATTTAAAGCTCTTTTGTTTATATATTTCTCAAGCGAGCAAAACTCTACAACCATGGAGATTCTCTCTTTTAGTTTTTTATCTTTTAATCCATATAAAGAGCCAAAGAACTCTAAATTTTCAAATGTTGTTAAATTTGGATAAAAAGCATAATTTTGTGGTACAAAAGATGAGATATTTTTTATATGATTTGTGTCTAAATCTAAATTATAATCATAAATAAAAACCTCTCCGCTATCTTTTTTAATTAAGCTATTTAGTATGGAAATGAGCGTCGTTTTACCAGCTCCATTTGCCCCCAAAAGTCCAAAAACCTCTCCGCTTTTTATCTCTAAAGCTAGATTCTCTAGTATTTTTATATCTTTGTACGATTTATTTAAGTTTTTTATAATTATTGACATCTATTGTATCGCCAGCTTCTTACCAGTTGATGAAGTTTTTATCTTATCAACTAGTTTTAGATTTATAGAAAATTTCAAATTTGATAGCTCTTTTTTTAAAATATTTTGTATCTCTTTTGATGTAAAAGCCCTATTTGCCTCAAGCGTAATATCCAAAATTTCACCTCTTAAGCCACTACTATTATCAACTAGTACAAGAGCCTTGGTTATATCCTCTATCTTTTCTAGAATATCTTCAATCTGGATGGTTGAGTATCTTTTGCCTGCAATTTTTAGTATTTGTGAGCTTCTCCCAACAAGCCTAAACTTATCATCCACAAACTCTACATAATCAAAAGTTTCAATAGTGCTATTTGTAATTTTAAACTCTTTTTCATAAATAACACTAGAGACATAAGGTGAATTTACACTCAATAATTTTTCACTATTAATTCCTAGCTCTACACTTTTTAATGGCGACCATAGCTCATCATCATTATATTTATATGCAATACCGCCAGTTTCAGTTGAGCCAAAAATTTGAATAATATTTGAGTTAAATTTATCTTTAAACTCTTTTGCATCTTCGCTTAAAAGTGGTGCCGTTGAAGATACAAATATAGATTTACTTAAATCTTTTGCAGAGCTTATTTGATTCAAAGCTTTTATATAAAGAGGGGTGGTAACAACTAGTGAGTTATCATCTATTAAATCCAATAAATCATTTGGCAAAAAATGCTCTTTTAAAACTATATCAAGATTATGTTTTAGTGGATAAAAAAGTCCAAAAAGTGAGCCATAAATATGGATAAATGGAACTGTAACAATAACTCTTTTTATATCATAAGCTTGCAGTAGTAGAGATAAGTCGCTTATTTCACTATCTATATTATCTTTTGTTTTAAGAGCAGCAGTTGGAAAACCAGTACTTCCTGAAGTGTAGTATAAAAAAGAGAAGCTATAATCATCAAAAATATTTTTAAAACTACTATTTTCACCAAACCTTGGAATATTCAAGTCTTCAAGTTCACTTTGTAAAATTTTGTTTGAATCATCAAAAAGTATAGATTTTGAACCGCTAAAATATGATTTAAAAATCTTTAGAGCATTTTGCTCTTTGCTATTTGATGCAATATAAAAAACCTTATTCTCTATACTGCTATCAAAAAAAATCTCTTTTTTTATCTCATAGGTATTGATAGTTTTATCATCATTATAGATTACTAGATTCAAACTCACGCCTCTTTAAAAAAATTAATAAAAACAAAATAGATAGCACCCCTACGCTCGAAGCCAAGCCAATAGAAAAAAGTGCATTTATATTTGAAAAAATCAAAACTCCAAAACCAGCAAATGTAGTCAAAATAGAATAAACTACTGCTTTATTTGTATTTTTATTTTGTTTTTTAGAACCAATATATATCCCATAATCGATAGAGATAGATAGTATAATAAAAAGAATAAAAATATGCAAAATGTTTAACGATGCAAACAAATTAATAGATAATATCATAGAAAATGGGAAAAATATAAATGCTAAATATATAAATAGACTTTTTTTATAGCTTATAAACACGATAGATACTATAAATAATACACATAAAAATCCATATATAATAAGTGAATTTTTAACATCATCTAGTGAGTCATAAAATATGGTTTCCACTCTCATATCTTCTAAAAAACTAAATCTTTTTATATCATCTAGCTTATTTTTTGGCACCACAATATAGCTTATATACTCTCCATTTAATCCAATAATCTCAAAACCCAACTCATTGAGATACTCTATAGAATAAATAGGTGCTTTTTTATCATAATCATATGCTAGCGAAAAGTAATCATCTCTAAAACCAAGCTCTTTTGAGCTAATTTTTATCTCCTGCTTGATAGTATCAATACCGATATTTTTTAACTCCTCGACTCTCTTTTCTATCTCGCTATCACTCACTAATTTTTGAAAATTAGATGCAACTTCTATATCTTTTAATTTTTTTGCACTCTCTATTAAGCCATCTATGGAGTTAGATTTTATTAAAAATGCAACCGACTCTTCTTGGGATAAATTCTTAACAAAAAACTCTTTTAGTTCATCTAACTTGATATTTTCTACATCTAAATTTTTTATATTTGTATCAAATTTAAAATTTAAAAATAAAAATATGATAATCACAAGAGATGTCAAAAAAAGATATTTGGGAGGCAGGAGATTTAGAGTTTTTATCTTTATCAAACCATCATCTCTATACTCAAAACCAATATATTTAAATAAAAATGCAAAAATAATATATGAAAAAGATAGTGTAAAAATCGTAAAATAACTAAATTGTTTTATAAGATCATACGAGACATTTGATAGTATAAAAAATGCACTAACTGTTGTTAGCATACCAAAAAATACATCCTTATTAAATCCGCTACTATGACTATATTCGCCATGCACATAATGATGAAACATATAATCAATAGCCACAGATGAAACCGAAATCCCAAACACAACTACAAATATTGAAATCTCATCGAAAATAAACGAGCTAATTAGTAGTGCAAACAACATAGACGAGCCGAGCGTTAAGAGTGCATTTAACAATATCTTGATGTCTCTAATAATTACAATATAGAGCAAGATAAGCAGCAGTGTCGAGATTAAAACTATGCGATTAACATCTGATTTTATGGCTCTAGAGTTTTCTACAAAATAAAAAATAGGTGAAAATATCTTTGCATCTGAATCTATGGCATCTATAAAATCATAGAGTTTTTCATACTCATCTAGCGAATTTACACGACCATCTATCTCAAAAATAGATATATATCCGATATCTTTGATGGCTAAATGGGCATTTTCATATACAAAATGGTTATCTAGAGTATTTTTTTTAATAATCGATAATGGATCTGCTCTATCAACAAAATAAAAAAATTCCGCACCAAGTAGATTATTTTTTATCTCCAACAAAGAGCCATTTACATCGATATTATCTATGTAAACATCATCTATAAATAGAGCATACTCTTTTTGATACTCCTGCATTTTATTATTATCAGCACTATATAAGCGTATATTTTTATTCTCTAAAAGAGCTTTGTCCACTCTATTTATCTCATTTAGATTATCTGTAAAAACCATCAATTTTTTACTAAAACTAAATTCGTTGAATTTTTTTAATAGCTCTTTTTTATCACCATCTATCAAGACACTCTCTAGCGAAGTAGAAATTTTTGCATAAGCATTAAAATATACAACTAAAGATACAAGAGTTAAAAATATAAATAAAACTGTATAGTTTTTAATTTTGAACAATATTTATCCACTCATCATTTAAAAATGAAATCTTTAGAAAAACCAGCCTATTTTGCACTTTTTTATACTCTATTTTTTCTATATATTGTGAAACTTTGCCCTTTGGAGTGAGCACAACTAAATCGCCATCTTTTTTTAGTGTGAAAAAATCATTCGCTCCATCTTTTTTATCTTTGTAGACTAGATTTATTAATTTTGCAAATATATTTAACTCTATTTTATCATCATAGCTAAATCTTTGTTCTGTAGCATTCTCTCTTACTATAATATAATCATCATACAAAACATACGACTTATTACTATCAATATACTCCACGCCTATAGAGTTTGCCTCGATTTTCAAGCTACCCTTTTTATAAACACTGCTTTGAAGCGAAGCGATATATTTCTCTTCTTCAAATTTTATTACTTGTGCAGACAACCCCACACAAAGAGATAAAGATAGTAAAATTCTAAACATACTCAACCCTTTTAAAAATTAATTTTCTATGTAAATATTGTAACATTCCAGCTAGTATAAATATGAAATACCAACCAAATGAACTATAGCCCATCCATATCAAAATATCACAGTATATTATAATATAAATATGCAAAGCTAGATTAACAAGTGCTACAAAAAACCAAAATAGAGTCGAATTTTGAAGATAGATTTTCTCTTCATCACTTAGGTTCTTTTTAAATTTTGAAATATAATATATTACAAAAGAGCTTTTTGTAATATATGAGTAAAAAATAAAAGAGGTTACAATAAAAGCAAGTATGGATGGTGTTATTTTTAAAAACAGACTGCTCTCTGTGAAGTATGCAAAAAGTGCAAAAAGCATATATAAAATAGAAAACCCATACTCTTTGAAACCTTTTTTTACATTTATTAAAAACCACATAGATGAAAATATAAAAATATAGACAGAAGCAACTTTTATATCAAAATATTTCAAAGAAAAAAGAACTATTGGTGCATATATTAAAGATATAATCAGATTCATTTATCTTATCATTCCACCACTAATATTTAAAACCTCTCCGCTTACATAAGTTGCATCAACTCCCATAAAATATGCACATTTTGCCACTTCATTTGCAGTTGCAAATCTTCCAAGCGGGATAGATTTTTTCATCTCTTTTAGATTTGGAATATCTTTTATCATATCTGACTCTACTATAGCTGGTGCAAGTGCATTTACTCTTATATTATAGCGACCTAGTTCGATTGCTAATGTCTTAGTTAGTGCTATAACTCCACCTTTGCTTGCACTATAATTTGCCTGTCCAGCATTCCCACTCACACCAGAAATAGAGGCAATATTCACTATGCTTCCGCTCTTTTGCATCATCATATTTTTTGATATTAGTTTTGTGATATAGAAATTTGAGTTTAAATTTGTCTCTATTACATCCTCCCACTCATCATCACTCATAAAGAAAAATAGATTATCTTTTATAACTCCTGCATTGTTTATCAAAACATCAACTTCAAGATTTTCTAAAGCCTCTTTTATAGAGTTTTTATCTTTTATATCAAAAGTTAATATTTCGCCTTTATTGCTTATCTCTTCTAAAAGGCTCTGGGCTTTTTCTTTGTTGCTATTGTAGTGAATATATACAAAAAAACCATTTTTTGCATACTCTCTTACTATCTCCTCGCCTAAACTACCCGTTGCACCTGTAATCAATACTTTTTTCATTTTTATTCCATTAACTCTTTAAATATTTTAATTAATCTATCTTCTTCTCGTCTTTCAAGCTCTACATCTTTTGCCAAAATAGGAAATTCTAAAACAGCACTCTTTATCTCCTCAATTATACTTTTATACTCTTTAATATTGTGTTTTTTAGCTAATTTTTCAAGATGAATTGTTGTTGGATTTTTCCCCTCATTCAAGTATGTTGTACTATGCTCTACTCCTACTCCGTACGAAAATGTCAAATCATAAGCAGGAGAGAGCTTCCAAGAGTTACTACCATCTAGTAAAAAAGAGAAATTTTTTGCATGGTCATCACGGTTGTGAGTAAATAGATTAAAAACCGAAAGCCTATATAGTTTTATAACCTCATTTATATCTTTTGTAAGATGAAAACAAAGTGTCAATAGATCATCATAATCTAAAACTGGCATCCTAAAATCACTATGAGCAAGCCCTGCAACACTATGGATATGAACTCTTTCATCTTTTACTCTATCAAATCTCTTAATGGCAAAATAGCTATTTTTAGTCCCTTTCAAAAGCTTTGTTTTTGGAATATCAATTTTTGCTTTCCTAGCCATTTGTGAGTAAATATACTCTATTTTACCACTATTTTTCGCATCACTTGAATTTGCAAATTTTATAATATAGTGCTCATAGCCATCTTTTAAACTTTGACTTCCGTGAATAATATTATCGCTCTCATCAATTTGAGCCATAATTTTTGGTCTAGCTCCTGCACTACTTCCACCAATTGCAAGAAGTGTATCAAGTAGCTCATAACTAGTACCTTCTAAAATATCTATTGAAGAATCTGCTATATCATCTAAAATTATTTTGCTGTTTATATCTTCTATCTCACTTAAAACTGGCTCATAAATTAAAGCTCCAATTCCATATTTTCCAACATAACACAATCTATCAATCTGGCTAATATTTTTAAAATTTATTCCTTTTGACATTAAGTGTCTATCAAGAAGCAACTTCCCCCAGCCATCTGGCAAACTATCAGCAAAAACACCAAAAAGTCCATCAAAAACTCTATCATCACAAACTTGTAAACCGTTTTTTAAAGGCAATTTATATGGAGATATTTCAATATTTGTTTTTATAAACTCTTCATCATATTCAAAATATATATCCCTATTTTTTTGCACTAATATTCCTACAAAAATTTTATCCCCTAAATGATTTAAAAATACCCTCACGCTTTGTATCATTTTTTAGAAGCTCTCTTTCTTTGAGGTTTCTCTTTCAATAGCTCATCAATAGATTTGTAGCTCTCTTTTTTTACTCTTGCAATATCCAAAAAATCATCTAAGCACTCCAAAACAAAAGCGATTTTAAGAAGTGCCTCTAGTGATATCTGCCCTGTACTCTCAAACCTTTTTACGCTTCCTAAACTTACTCCGCTTTGTTTTGATAAAACCTCTTGAGTAAGATTGAAAGATAATCTTCTATCTTTAAAACTATCTCTTAAGCTATTTAGCATAGAGTTTGGAGTTTGAATATTAATAGCTAACATATTATCCCTAAACTATAGATTCTATATATTATAGCTAAAATATTAGCTATTAGCTAATTTATATAAATCTTTTCTCTTCCAAAAGTGTATACATTTTTTCTATATCAAAATCCATTCTTCTATCTTCATACAGAGGTTTTACATCTTTTCGTATAGTTTCATAAATATTTTTAAGATGAGGCGAAACCAAATCCTTTCCTCTAATATCAACAGCTTGAGCCATTCCTATAAATGCGATAGAGAGCATATTATATAAATCTGGAATCATTTTAGAAAAATCATTTGCGGCTGTTGTTCCCATTGATACTTTATCTTGATTTAGTGACTCTGTTGGACGAGAGAAAATTGAAGCAGCAGTTGTGTTTTTCATAACATCAGCACTTAAAGAACTTAGTGATATTTGCATAGCTTTAAACCCGTGATAAAATGGCTCATGTGAGAGTTTTAAATTCTCTCCTAAGCCACGATTAAACTTATGATCAACTAAAAGTGCAAACTCTTTATCAAGCAAATCAGCCAAATTTCCTGCACAAATTTTAAGTGTATCCATGGCATGTGCTACATATCCACCATAAAAGTTTCCAGAAGTGTAGATTTTTTTATTTACTCCATCTATCAAAGGGTTGTCATTTACAGAGTTTATCTCTTGCTCTACCCAGCTTTTAGAGATTTCAAGATTATCTCTTATTACTCCTAAAACTTGTGGAGCACATCTCATAGAGTAGTTATCTTGGATATTTAGCTCATTATCAGCAAAAAATTTATCATATCTATCATCTCTGCCGTGAGTTAGTTTTGAGTTTTCTATTTTTCTTTTTATATTTTTTGCACTTTTTATTTGTCCGCTAAATGGTTTTGATAGATGCACAAAATCAGATACTGGAGTATCATCTCCTAGTAGAACTTCAAACATTCCAGCCACAAAACTCTCCATTGAGTCTAAGATGGTTTCAAACTCTTCGATAGCTGCAAGTGCAATGGCACTCATAATAGTTGTTCCATTCATAAGTGCAAGAGCCTCTTTTGGCTTAAAAACATAAGGGGTTATATTTAGCTCATTGTAAACTTCCTGTACATCTTTTATCTCGCCCTTATAGTAAACTTCTCTCTCGCCTGCAATAACAGCCGCTATATATGAAAGCGGAGTTAAATCTCCACTAGCTCCAACAGAGCCTTGAGATGGAATAACAGGAATAATATCTTTTTGTATAAGTAACTCAAGCCGTTTGAGAAGTTCAATACTAACTCCTGATTTTGCCTTGCTTAGTGAAATAGCTCTAGCAATAACTGCATATTTACAAACTTTATATGAGAGTTTTACTCCTACTCCACAGCCATGAAATCTAAAAAGATTTGTTTGTAAAATCTTACTATCTTCATAGCTTACATAATTTTTACCACTTGCACCATATCCTGTTGTAATACCATAAATTGGTTTGCCATCTTTTATTTCATTTATTAAAAAATTGTGAGTTTCATCTATATGTTTTAAAAAAGCTTCATCTTTTGAAATCTCAATTTTATCACTTTTTGTAATCTCTTCTAGAGTTATATATCTCTCATCTATATTTAAATTCATTTTTTATTTCCCCCAAAAATCATATAGATTAAACCATTGATTTGGATATTTTTTTACAATATTTTCAAACTCTTTTACATAAAGTTTCATTGAATTTGAAATAGCCTCATCCTCATCTAAATCAAAATTCATCTCTATATCTTTTGAGTATATATGATATTTTTGCAAATCACTATTGGCTACAAAAATCAAAGTCAAAGGAGTTTTAGTTTTATATGCCACCTTAAAAGGGTTTGTATTAAAGCTTGCCATTTCTCCCAAAAACTCAAAATATTTTATAAACCTGCTATCAATAGCTCTATCAGCCATAAAAGCGACACACTCTTTATCTAAAATTGCATTTGCAATTTTTATAGATACCTCCAGAGGATTTAGAGATTGATCTATAATTTTAATATTTTTAAGTGGATTATCAATAGAGTTTTCAATCTCTTTTATACTCTCTAAGATAACCTCTTTCATAACTATATTTATATTATTACTAGATAAGGTTTTGCAGTTTGATACGCTCCATCCACCAAAATGTGAAAGAAGCAAAATAGCTCCATCATCGACTCTTTGCCTTAAAAAATCTCTATTTTCATATGAAAAATCATATAACAGACAATCTGCTTTGGAAATAAATCTATCAACCATACAGATAGCAAACATAAATAGGTGATTATAGTACACTCTATTTGTGAACTCTATATCCAACTTTTTATAGTATGTTTTCAAAGCCTCTTTTACATTTGAAGCAAAGATAAAATAAAAAAATGTAACAGGATACATCAAAAAGTAGGTAAATTTATAACCAAAAATCTTATATAGAGTAAAAACTAATTTTATACTCCAACCGCTTCCTCTTTGAATAGTTGCCATTATTTTCTTTTTCTAAATAGGTTTAAAAACATATTTGTCCATTTTATTGGAAGCATTTGCACATGAACCCAAACAATAGCCATGGTATCTTCAAATTTTCTAAAATGGCTTACTCGCTCATCTGCTTTTGGATAGTAGCACTCAATAACTGTTTCAACTATCTCATTTCCGCCCCAAGCATGACGAACCAAAACTTCCATCTCCCAATCAAATTTTTTTGATTTAAAAGGTAAATCAAGTATAGAAACAGGATAAATTCTAAATCCTGATAGTGAATCAGTTATTTTATATCCAGTATCCCAACAAGCCCAAAAATTACTAAACCATCTTCCAAATTTTGAGCCATTTGGTACATTTGCTATATCAAAATTTCTAGCTCCAATGATAATTTGATTATCTTTTGTGATGGCAGATTGGAGTTTTTTAATCTCACTAGCCATATGCTGTCCATCACCATCAAGACTAACAAAATATTTAAAACCTAACTCTTTTGCTTTTACTGCTCCGCTTAAAATAGCTTCGCCTTTTCCTTTGTTTGTTTCGTGTCTAATTATGATTAAATTTTCATTTTGTTTTAAAATATTTGATACAGGATTCGTGTAACCATCATCTACAACTATAACTTTGTATCCAAAACTTAGAATATCATCTACAACTTTTTGAATAGTTGCATCATTATTTAAAGTTGGTACAACAACTATAATATCTTTATATTTCATAACTAAACTCACTAATTTTTTTATCTTCTTTGTTTTTTATAATGACTTTATAAGAGATGCCATCTTTTGATTCGATATAGTATTTGATAATATCGTTTGGTTTTACTATGGATATAAATTTTGATTTTTTTATTTTTTTTATTCTATGCTCTAAGATAGTTGCGATAATATCTATTTGTAAAAAACCTGCCAATATTTCATTATTTGGAAAATGTGCCTTAAATAGAGGATGGTTTTTATCTGCTAAACTTATAGTAATTATTTTATAATTTACTTCTTTTTTATTTTCTAAAATACTAAATAAACTATCCAAAATTATAAACCTAGTGTATTTTCACAAAATTAT
Source organism: uncultured Campylobacterales bacterium (assembly GCA_964650175.1). Taxonomy (GTDB): domain Bacteria; phylum Campylobacterota; class Campylobacteria; order Campylobacterales; family Sulfurimonadaceae; genus CAZYTC01. Next base: position 23,206 of record CAZYTC010000014.1, read on the forward strand.
ACATTAAATTCACTTAAAAGCTTCAAATTCTTAAGTCTAAAATAGCTATAATAAAATACTAAAATCTTTAAACTGTAGGATAGAAATGGCAATTTTAATAGATGAATTTAAAAAAGTACTCATAACTGGATTAAAACTCGAAGATATAACTGCGGATGATATAGATAATAACACACCACTATTTAGCGAAGATGGATTAGGATTGGATTCTGTTGATTCAATCGAATTGGTTTTAATAATAGAAAAAGAGTATGGGGTGAAGATTGGCAATAGTGCAGATTATAAGACTATTTTCTCATCCATTCAGAATCTTTTTAACCATATAAATGAAAATATAAAATGACAAATGAGGCTTGTGATGTTCTTATCATCGGTGCAGGCCCTAGTGGAAGCATTGCTGCTTGTAAGCTTCTTGATGCTGGCTTTAGCGTAACAATATTAGAAAAGCTAGAGTTCCCTAGATTTGTAATAGGTGAATCGCTACTGCCAAAATGTAATGAAATTTTAGCAGATATTGGGATTTTAGATTTAATAGAAAAACAAAACTATATGCTAAAACCTGGGGCTATTTTTATAGATGAAGAGAAAAATGAAGAGCTTGTAGATTTTAGATTTAATCTAGGACAAGAGCACAATACGAGCTTTCAGGTAAAAAGAGAGGAGTTTGATAGCACACTTTTAAAAGTAGCAAAAGATAAAGGTGCGGATATTAGACACAAATTCGAGGTAGTTGATTATGACAACCCTTCAAATACTATTTTTGCAATCGATGAAAATGAACAAAAATATAGTTTCAAAGCTAAATTTGTTTTAGATGCATCTGGATATGGGCGAGTTTTACCAAAGCTAATGGATTTGGATATTCCATCAGAATTAAAATTAAGAAATGCGATTTTAATGCGGGTTACGGGCGAAAACAGAAGAGATAAAAGCAAAGAGGGATTTATAGATATCGTAATTCACGATGATAATAAAGCTTGGCTATGGGGAATCCCTTTTAGCGATGGAATCACATCCATGGGAGTTGTCTGCGAAGAGTCATATTTTCTAGACTCACAACTTGAAGCAGAAGACTTTTTAAAAAAAGTAATAAGTGAACATAAATATTTAAGTGAAAAATATAAAGATGCAAAACAAGTAGCACCCGTGCGGATAATAACTGGTTATTCAGCTGCTATAAAAAGAATGTATGGAAAAGGTTTTGCACTTAGTGGAAATGCGACAGAGTTTTTAGACCCAGTTTTCTCTTCTGGCGTGACTTTGGCACTAGAATCATCAAGCAGAGTTTCAGATTTAATTATAAAAGAGCTACATGGTGAAGCTGTAGATTGGCAAAAAGATTATGAAGATTATATGATGATAGGCGTAAATGTTTTCAGGGAGTTTGTCTATGCTTGGTATGAGGGGAAATTGCGAAAAATCTTTTATGCAAAAAATAAATCAGAAAAGATAAAACAATCTATCGCCTCAATACTATCTGGATATGTTTGGGATGAGAGCAACTATTTCACAACAGACACAAAAAGAAAAATAGATACCCTTGTTGCTTTAAGCGAAAAAGAGAGTTAAGATAAAAAATGAGAAAAAGAGTATTTATAAACTATTTTGATACTATCTCTTGTGCAGGAGATAATCCAAAAGAGCTTTTTATAAATATATGCGAAAAGAAAGATACCATCTCTCTAGATAGTAGTTTTGTAAAAGATAAAATTGTAGCTATTGGAAAGATAAAAAGAGAGTTAGACTTAAATGAACTTTTGCTTCAAAGATTAAAACAGCTTCTAGAGAATTTGGATTTAAGAGATTTTCAAGATACACTATTAGTAATTGGCTCTAGCGTCGGCGGAATGAGTGAGACTGAAAAAATATACTTTAGAGATAAAAACTATAAAAATATAAATTACAAAAAACACCCGATAGATTCGATAGCCTATTTTTTAAAACAACATTTTTCTTTTTATGATGATATAAGTTTTTCAACAGCTTGCACATCAAGTGCAAATGCATTAGGCTATGCAAAAGAGGTGATAGAAAAAGGTATCTATAAAAATGTATTGGTTATAGGAATTGATGAGCTATCACACACAACAGTTTGTGGCTTTAGTGCACTAAGTGTTTTATCTTCAAAACCCTGCACCCCTTTTGATAAAACTAGAGATGGTATGAATGTAGCAGAAGGATTTGGAATACTATTTCTACAAGATAGAAAAAATAAAAACTCTATTGAATTTTTAGGAGCTGGGTACAGCTGCGATGCATATCATATGACTCAACCGCATCCTGAGGGCTTAGGTGCAATAGAGGCTATTAAAAATGCTCTAAAAAATGCAAATTTAAAACCTGATGACATAAGCTATATAAATGCTCATGGGACAGGAACTATGGCAAATGATTTTTCAGAAAGCATAGCTATAAAAACTCTATTTAATAGCAATACAAGAGTGAGCTCTACAAAATCAGCCACAGGGCACACCCTAGGAGCCGCTGGAGCTATAGAGGCAATCATCTGTTGTATGGCTATAAAAAATCAAGTAGTACCTCCAAATAAAAATTTAAAAGAGGCAGAATTTGAAGATATAAAATATGCAAAAGAGACAGAAAACTGTGAGATAAAATACTGTATAAGTAACTCATTTGCTTTTGGTGGAAACAATACCTCACTTATTTTTGGAAGAGTAGATGAAGATTAATTTAGAGATTTTAGATGCTTTCTATCTTTATCATAAAAACAGCATAGAGGATTTAAATACAAAAGAGCTAGTTCCTCAGATGATACTTAGAAGAAGATTGACCAAAGCTTCAAAGCTAGTCATCGAGGCTCTAGCAAAAATAGATGCAAAAAATAGCAGGATAGTTTATGGTAGCTCTTTTGGAGAGCTAGCAACATCAGCAAATATCCTAAAGGCTATCTTAGAAGATGATATGCTCTCACCAACAGATTTTCAAAACTCAGTTTATAATACAGCAGTCTCTTATGCTTCAATATTATTTGAAAATAAAAATGAGATGATGACTATATCTAGCGGAGATAATACATCTCTAAAAGTGCTAAAAGCTGGGGCTATAAAAGCGATGGATAAGGATGAGATAGTTTTAGTTTGTAGTGAAACTTTAAATATAGAAAATATTGAAGAGATAGGCACTTGTGTTGATTATTTAGAGTGCATAGTTGCCTTAAAAGTTAAAATTACCAATAAAGATAGCAATATTAAAATCTCTTACGATAATCTAGATGGATTTCCTAACCCCATTAAAGATATGCTATCAATTGCTAAAAATTTTGATAGAGAAAAAATAAACATTATAAGTATCGAGCTATGATAAATCTACCACATCAAAAGCCTATTAGATTTGTAAATCACATAGTAGAGAAAAATGATAATTACGCCATAGTATCTGCCCTATTTCCTACTGTGCCAACTCTAGCTATGGTCTGCGAGGCAGCAGCTCAGAGCTCAGCGGCGTTTGCAGATGAAGCTAAGATAGGCTATCTAATATCGCTAAAAGATTGCCAGACTCTAAAAAGCTTAGATAAAACAATCTATCAGATAAAAGTTATAAGAGTATCAAACATGGACGCTATCTATGAGTTTGAATTTAACCTGCTCGATAATGACTCCATCTGCGTGAGTGGTAGTTTTATGATAAAACTACTATAGCCTAAACCGCTCTTTTTCAAAAAATGTATCATCGCTAATATGCCCAAAAGCGGTATTTAGTGAGGTAAAAAGCTGTGGATATTTCTGCTCTAAATCATATAGCATCGACTTCATAGAGGCTCTAGCGTGTGGGGCTTTTATATCAAACCTCATAGCAGGGCACGCCTCATCACTCATAGTAGTTAGCTCATTATCTAGTGCAAATGCAGCTAATTGTCTCTCTCGTAGCTGAATAAGTGGGCGAATAACCACTATGCCATTGTCAGCTTTATATTTTGGTGCGAGTGCTCTTAAATGACCATTATAAAATAGATTCATAAAAAAGCTCTCTGCCATATCATCTAGATGGTGTCCTAGTGCTAATTTATTACATCCAAACTCTTTTGCAGCACTATAGAGTGCACCACGGCGTATACGAGAGAAAAAGCTACAAAAAGATGAGTTTTTTCTAATCTTCTCATCAGCAATCTCATAAGCATTTGTCTCATAAATTCTATACTCAATACCATGCTCATCGCAGTGCTTTTGTAGATACTCCAGATTCTCTCCCATCCCATAAGTCACAGTTACTGCGATTATATCAAACTTAAAAGGGGCTCGGCGCTGCTGCTCTTTTAGGGCGTGCAGTAGCGTAAGAGAATCTTTGCCTCCGCTAAGTCCTATGAGAATCCTATCGCCTTGCTCTGTTAATGCAAACTCAGCATTTGTGCGTCCTACTTGACGCATTATTTTTTTGCTTATCTTAATTGCCAAGCTCACGCACCATCTCTAAAATAAAATTTGCACTCACAGATGCAGAGCTAGCTAAAAATGTATCAAAATCGACCTCGGCTGCACCATCAGCACTATCACTAATAGAGCGGAGAATAAAAAATGGCACGCCCAGATTAGAGCATACTGATGCCACACTAGCACCCTCCATCTCTAGAGCATCTGCACCAAAGGTATCTTTTATAAAATCTTTCTTCTCGCTCGATGCCACAAACTGATCACCAGTTGCGATTATCCCCTCGTCTAGCTCAACTCCTAACCTACTTGCGACATTTTTTGCAATAGCTCTTAGTTTTACATCACTCTCTATCATCACGCTACTTTCAGGGATAAATCCATATGGATGACCAAAAGCAGTTATATCTACATCGTGTTGCACAAGAGAGCTAGCCATTATCAAATCACCGATTTTAAGAGATGGATTAATAGCTCCAGCCACACCGCTAAATAGTAACACCTCAGCATTAAATCTCTCTATCATAATAGTAGCACTCAAACTAGAGAAGACCTTGCCTATTTTAGAGTAGGCGATAACCAGATTGTGCCCCTCATACTGGCAGGTATAGTAGATATTATTACCATAATTATGAGATTCATAGTTGCCAACTTTGGCTAAAATCGGCTCTATCTCCTCTCTCATCGCACCTAATATTGCTATATTCATATCTCTTTTATCCTTTCACAAACCGCTACAAGTGAATCATAATCACTGATATTTAGGGTCTCTATATCTGGTGCTATCTTTTTATTTAATCCTTTTAGCACCGAGCCATTTCCAAACTCGATAAATAGCTCTACATCGCTACTGATAGAGTCAATAGATTGTTTATATCTCACAGGCTCTATAAGCTGAGTACCTAGTAACTCTATCGCCTCATCCACGCTAGAGTATGGTTTTGTGGTGACATTTGAGATTATTGGGGCACTAAAGCTATCTTTGATAATAGATTTTAGCTCAGCTCTAAGTGGCTCTATCGCAGACTCTAGCAGTGGACAGTGACTAGCAATAGACATATTAAGTAGCATTGCTCGCTTAGCACCAGCACCTTTGAAAACACTCTCCATAGATGCTAAATCGCTCTTTTTACCAGCTACTACTATCTGACCTGATTGATTATAGTTTGCAGCCCATACGCTCTTGCCATCAGCAACAGCATCAGCACAAATACTCTCTACACTCTCATCATCTAGCCCTAAAGCAACCATCATACCAGCATCTACGCCATCACAAGCAGTAGCCATAAACTTGCCACGATTATGTGTTAGCTTTATGCCATCTATATAATCTATCGCTCCGCTAGCACAGAGTGCACTAACCTCACCTAGTGAGTGACCCAGATATAGCGATGCATCTACGCCACATCTATCCATAAAAAGTCTATGTGCTACCATAGATACTAGAAATATTGCAGGCTGAGTATATTCAGTCTTATCTAACAGCTCATTTTCACTAAATAGAAGCTCTACAAAATCGATACCACTCTCTTTTGAAGCGTTATCTATCATCTCTTTTGCAACAATAGAGTTTTCATAAAAAGATTTTCCCATACCGACACTCTGAGAGCCTTGCCCTGGGAATATAAATGCGAATTTTTTTGACATAATCTACCTCTTATAAAAAGATAAATTATACTATAAAAAGATATTGTGAGGATTAAAAAAGGAGATTTCTCCACGCAAAGTGGAGAATGAATTATTTAGTGGCATCCACAACCGTGGTTTCCACCGCTTCCGCAACATCCGCTATCATCCATACGATTTTCAGCTGGAATACCAGTCATCGCTTCCTCTGCAGATGCATCACGCACATTTAGTAGAGTTACGCTAAACATCAAATCTTTGCCAGCTAATGGGTGATTAAAATCGATTACTACGCTCTCTTCGCTAATCTCTTTTACTATTACCTGAACAGTGCCGCCATCTTCGCCTTGACCATAAAGTGTCATACCGATATTTAAATCGATTCCCGCAAACTGCTCTTTTGGTAGCTCTTGTAGAGCTTCAGCATTATAATCGCCATATGCATCAGCTGCCTTTACTAAAACATCCCCTTTTTCACCAACGCTCATTGATGCTAAAGCTGACTCTAAGCCAGGGATAATTTGACCTTTGCCAAACATAAATACTAGTGGATGTCCGCCAACATTGCTATCTACAACTTCTGAACCATCTCTAACTTCATACTCTATAGAGACTACTTGGTTATTTTCTATTGCCATTTTTAAACCTTAAAATTTTAGATTGTGCGATTTTAACACATAAATATTTGATGAGGCTGAAAATAGATAGTAAATATATCTATTTTAGCTTTGATAGATAGTTTTGTGCCTCTTTAGCAGCACCGCTAGAGCCATAGCTATTTATAACTGCTTGATAAAATGCTTTTGCGCTTGCTTTATCGCCAGTTTTCTCCATCGATACCCCTGAGTGCAGAAGCAGTGTAGGCATATAGCCAGCTTTCTCATCAGCTGAAGCAGATTGTTTATATCTAGCTACCGCACCACTATAATCTTTTTGCTCATAAGCAGTTTCGCCCAACATATAGAGTGCATATGCACTTTTGTGCTTTTTTTGAACTAGCTGATTATAATATTTTTGAGCTTCTGAGTATTTTTTAGCTTTAAAAAGCTTATCAGCCTCTTTTTCTAGTTCACTATTTGAGAGTTTATCGATAGATTTAGGCGTATCGCTCTTTTTTGCACTATCGATAGTAGTCTTTAGTTTTAGCTCTTTTATAAGTGCTGCAAACTGCTCTTTTGTTACATAGTTATCATTTATCTCATCTACAACGGTAGAGACCTCTTCTAGTAGCTCTTTTATCTGTATAATTGCCTGAGAGTTGATATCAACCTGAGATGAGTTAGAGTCTAGATTTTCACGCTCTTGTATCTTTTGATGTAGTAGTGAGTGCTCATGAACTTGTTGGGTAAGCCCCTCTATAATGCCTTGTAAGCCATCAATTCGCTCAGCAACACTCTGAACTTTTTCATTTTGAGCAGAACTTTTTTGCAGAACTGTTTGTATCTCTTTTTTATTTTCTAAGATTAATTTCTCTTCTTTTGTAAGACCGTAAGGATTAGCAGAGTTCAAATCCCCAGCCCCAAAGACAGATATCTCTGAAGCTGCAGCAATTGACCCACTAACTAAAATGGGTATAAGTAGTTTCATTACTGTAGTTTAAAATCTACACGACGATTTTTTGCCCAGCACTCTTGTGTTTTTTCACTACATACTGGATTGCTCTCACCATAGCTAACCATTGAGATTGATGATGCATCTACACCGCTATCAACTAGTGCATTTTTAACAGCTGTAGTTCTTCTAAGACCTAGAGCATAGTTATACTCATCGCTACCAAACTCATCACAATTACCCTCTAGTTTAATGATTTTACCATTAACTAAACGGCTATTATTGCTCATTGTATCTTGCATATCGTCTTTGATATTGTATTTATCAAAATCAAAATATATTGATGCTACAGAGCTTGAACCATCATCATAACTCTTATCTTGATTGCTACCACTAGAGATTGGATCAATAACCGCACCACTTGAGCTTTGACTCGCAGTAGATGAAGCTGAAGATGAATCAGTTGTAGATGTTTTTGCCGTTGCATCAATCGCTGGCTCTTTTGAGCTACAACCACTTAGTACTAGCATAGCAACAGTAGCACTAACTAAAGCTAAATTTTTAACCATGAAAACCCCTTGAACTATTTGTATCTACAATGATACCAAAAATATAGTAAACATTACCAATCGATAGAGCTAATTCTACCAGTTCTTAGAGCAAATGAGAAACTTTGACCCATGGTATGGCGGATAATCCCCACTGAGCTCTTGGATGATTCTTGTTTTATAAACAAAATCGCATCTCCATCATTGGAGAATTTTGGAAAATCATTCTCGCCACTTGCTGTTAATCTTTTTACCGCACCGCTATTAAGTGATAATAGATGCAGATTAAAACTATTACCTTTAAATGAGCCATCGCTCTCTCTAGCTTTATAGACCAATAAATTTTTATGTGAGCTAAGCGAAGAGTTATTCTTGCCATAATTTACCAATCTACTCACTGCAGTTGAGCCAACTCTAGTAGAAAATATATTTGGATTACCTAATCTATTTGATACAAAAGCGATAGAGCCATCACCCATAAATTGACCATTTACATCTATACCGCTAAAATCTGTTACTCTCTTTTTCTCTGCACTATTTAAATCATATTGATAGATATCTGGCTGACCATTTGGAGCAAGAGTTAAAAGCAGTTTCGTGCCATCTTCACTAACATCTGAACATACTGCCATACCATCTGAGCTGATAACTCTAGTGCGATTTCCTGTTGCTAAATTTAGCTTATAGATTGTTGGATTATAATCACTTAGATTTGTATAATATATATCGCTTTGTGCCTTGTTTGCCCATTTAGCAAAATTATACATTCCACCTTTTAGCACAACTTGCTGATAGCTTAGCGTATAATCAGCCACAACTATTTCAGAAACTTTTGGTGCGATTAATCTAGTGAAAACTACCTTGTTTTTCATCCAAGATACATTTGAGCCACCCAATTTTTCATTAATATCATAGGCGATATTGTGCGATAAAAAAACAATCATATCTCGATTTTTTAGATGGTAGTGCTTATTAAATATAGAGTGCTCTTCATCTAAAAATCTCACATCAGCCTTGATACCACCAGAGCCATCAGAGTATAGTTTATATTTTAATAGATATCTCTTATCTAGATATCTATTATCTGATTCAAAAACACCCGCGTAATATCTATCATCTACCTCAAAAATAGATAATACCTTCATATCAACCGCCAATATCTTGGCAAAACTTTGACTTAGCTCGCTAGATACAGAGCCATCTTCGATTGCAAGCTTTGATATCTTTTGGGCACTTTTGCTAACCTCTAGCGTCGCATCTGCACCAAATAGTATGCTATAACAAAACAGCAAAACAACTAAAACTCTCACTACTACTCCTTTGATTTCATTATAAACTCTAAAACAGTATCTCTATTTTCTGGATGTGCTGGAAATTTTACACTCTCTAGTCTATCTCTAAGCCACTCAAGCTCACTATTAAATGAGCCCATTCGAGACTTTTTTGTCACGCTATAGCTTAACAATCTCCCATTGGCACTTAGTTTTATTTTGATACGACCCTCTATGCCCTCGCTACCCTCTGGCGGTCTGAAATATTTTTCCAAAATAGCTCTGATTTCTGCGTAATATTTATTGACCTCTGGCCCTGTTGAACCACCCTCTTCTATCACCTCTATAGATGGTTTTGCAGTCTCAATACTACTAGCTTTTTTGCTTAGAGATGAGCTTTTATTATTACTTAGAATCTCACGGGTTATGCTATCTAAATTTGGTGAATCATCAACTTTTTTTTCACTCTTTGTACTCTCTGTGTTTTTTACAGAAGCAAAAAGATCAGATATTACAGGAGTTGCAGGCGTAGTAGCAGGTGCAGGTGGCTCTGGCTCAGCCTCTTGTTTTTCTGGCTCTTTAGTAGCAGGCTTCTCTTGTGGCACATCTCTACGAACAGGCTTATCTGATAAATCTATAGATATAGCTATCACATCACTTAGATGCATTGCATAATCTTTTGCTTTTGGTGCAAATGTTATAGAGTACAAAAGCCCTAAAATAATCGAGGCAAAAAATGTAAGCGAAATAATACCACTATAGAAAAAATATCTATCGTTTTGATTCATATCTGCCTACTGAGTAGTTACTAGTGAGACATTTGAAAATCCACCACGCTTTACTACCGACAATACACCCATTACATCCTCATACTGCAATCTTCCATCAGCACTAATGCGTACCAACGATTCAGGGCTATAGTTAGGTGCAAGCTGTATAAAGTTATCTGCAAAATCTTCGATAGGGTAAGACTTTCCAGATAATTTTACATCTCTCTCTTTTGATATAGTAATCTCAAGCTCGTTTTTTTCAACTATCTCTTTGGTGGCTGAGCCTTGAGGCAGTTTAATCAGCTCTTCATAGACTATATTTGGTGAAATAACCATCATAATGGCTAGTAGCACCAACATAACATCCACAAGTGGTGTTATGTTTAATTCAGGTTTTTCATCCCAATCAATCATTACTGCTCTCTTTTGAGATAATCGCATCTGATTGCATCTTTATTAGCGTAGCTAGCTCAAAACCTTTGCGTTTTAATAGCTGATGATAGCTATATGCAAATATTGCTACAAAAATACCAGCAGCAGTTGCTACAAGTGCATCAGATACACCAGCTGCAATAATATTCATCGTCCCGCTAGCACTACCGATATGATCAAATGTATCTAATATCGATACAACTGTACCAAATAGCCCGATAAACGGGGTAGTAGATGCTACTATGGATAAAAATGATAATCCACGAGTCGCATCTTTAGTAGCAGAGTACTGTGCCATAGAAAAAAGCGATGGTAGATTTTTTGATTGAGATTTTAAAAAATTATTTAGATAGCTATAATTTGCGATATTGTATGAGCCTCTAACGAGAGAGTTAAGCGAGCTCTCTTCAGCTTTTATCCAACTATTTAAAAAAAATAGTCTATAAAAAAATATCCAATTAACCGCTATAAAATAGATAGATAGGATTAGTAACACAAAAAGTGTTACTACATGGCTTTTATCATAAAATTGTGTAAATGTATCTAACATATTTACATCAACTTATGAGCAGCACTTTCAATTCTTGCAGAGACAGAAGCTATCATAACATTTGAATCACTTACGCTTGCGATAAGCTCTTTTGCATCATCAAGAGCTTTAGCGATATCGCCCTCACTCTCTCCTCTAATAGCAACAGCACCATCTACAAGTATTACTACCTCTTTTTGTGTAATCTGGATTGAACCCCAGTTTATCACTATAGATTCAGATGATTTATCAGCCTTTTCTATATCTATAACACCAGCTTTTAACATTGTAGTTAGGGCAACATGTTGTGCAAGCACACCAAATTCACCCTCTTCGCCTGGAACTGTAATAGATTTAACTTCACCATCAAAAATCAAACCACTTGGTGTGATGACCTCTAGTCGGAATGTTTGCATTTTTTATCCTTTAATGAAAAGCATTATTTGCTTTTCATTTTCTCAGCTTTTTCAAGTGCTTCATTCATATCACCAACCATATAGAATGCACCTTCTGGTAGATGGTCATACTCACCCTCTAGGATTCCTTTGAACCCTTTGATAGTGTTTTCTAGTGATACATATTTCCCTGGGCTTCCTGTAAATACTTCAGCAACAAAGAATGGTTGAGATAGGAATTTTTCTATCTTTCTAGCTCTCTCAACTGTAGATTTATCATCTTCGCTTAGCTCATCCATACCTAATATCGCGATGATATCTTGTAGGTCTTTATATTTTTGTAGTGTTTTTTGTACGCCACGAGCTACGCTATAGTGCTCTTCACCAATAATTTGTGGATCAAGCATTCTAGATGTTGAATCTAGTGGGTCAACTGCTGGGTAGATACCTTTTTCAGCAATCTTTCTATTTAGAACTGTAGTTGCATCAAGGTGAGCAAAAACAGAAGCAGGTGCAGGGTCAGTCAAGTCATCTGCTGGAACATAAACAGCTTGAACGGATGTGATTGAACCTTTTTTCGTTGATGTAATACGATCTTGTAGTGCACCCATCTCTCTAGCTAGAGTTGGTTGATAACCAACAGCTGATGGAATACGCCCTAGAAGTGCAGACATCTCAGAACCTGATTGTGCAAAACGGAAGATATTATCAATAAACATCAATACATCTAGCCCTTTTTCATCTCTAAAGTACTCAGCCATTGTTAGACCTGTTAGAGCGATACGGTTTCTTGCCCCTGGTGGCTCACTCATTTGTCCGTAGCACAGAGCAACTTTATCTAAAACGCTAGACTCTTTCATCTCATAATAAAGGTCGTTACCCTCACGAGTTCTCTCACCAACACCAGCAAACACAGATAGACCATCATGACCGTGTGCCACATTATGGATAAGCTCCATAATGATAACCGTTTTACCAACACCAGCACCACCAAATAGACCAACTTTACCACCTTTTGCATATGGTGCTAGTAAATCTACAACTTTGATACCAGTCTCAAACATCTCTGTTTTTGTACTTTGATCAACTAGTGGTGGTGGATCTCTATGGATTGACCAAGTTGGTGCATCAGTTACCTGCTCGCCATCATCAATAGTCTCACCAATAACATTGAAAATTCTACCTAGAACTTTTTCACCAACTGGAACTTTAATAGGAGCACCAGTAGCTTTTGCGTCCATTCCACGAACAAGACCCTCACTCATATCCATAGCGATTGTTCTAACTCTAGAGTTACCTAGGTGAGATGCAACCTCCAAAACTAATCTGTGAGATTTTCCCTCAACAGTGAGATTAACTTCGATTGCTTCATTGATAACTGGCAGATATCCATCAAAATCAACATCAACAACCGGTCCAATTACTTGGGAAACTTTACCAATCATTTTATCCATTTATTCCTCCAAATTATTTCATCGACTCAACGCCGCTGATTATCTCTATAAGCTCAGTTGTAATAGCCTCTTGACGAGCTTTATTAAACTTAACTGTTAGAGCACCTACCATCTCTTTTGCATTGTTTGTTGCAGCATCCATCGCTTGCATTCTAGCACTATGCTCTGCAGCAACTGAATCAATAAGTGCATAATACATATTGTACTCTGCATACTTTGTTATTAGTGACTCTAGCATCGACTCTTCATTTTCAGACTCTAGCTCTAATACACTATTTTTTGATCCACCACAATCAAAATCGCTTATATCTACTGGTAGAACTCTATTTATATGTAACTCTTGTGTAATAACATTTTTATAGCCATTATGAACTATATAAACGCCATCAATTTTTCCAGCTTTAAAATCATTGATAGATTTAGTCATAAACTCACTAGACTTAGCCATATCTGGCGATGAGCTCAGATTTTTTACTTCATCTAGCATCTCTATTTCGTTATAGTTAAAAAACTCAATACCTTTTTTACCTATACCTCTTAGACGAACTTTGACTTTTTTGTTTTTAAAATCAGCCATAAGCTTTTTAACAGCCTTGATTGTTTGCATATTGAATCCACCACACAAACCTTTATCAGCTGTAACAAAAATAACATCTACCATTTGAGGTGCATCATTTTGTAGAAAACAACGGTTATCTAGACCGCCTATTTTACTACAATCGATGCGTCCTGCGATTTCAGCCATCACTTGATTAGTTTTTTCAGCAAAGAGTCTTGAGCGTTTTGCAAGCTCCTCTGCACGGCGAAGCTTAGCTGTTGAAACTAGCTTCATCGCACGAGTAGTCTTTTGCGTGTTTGATACGCTCTTAATCTGTCTTTGTATCTCTTTCAAGTTAGCCATAATATTCCTTATTCAGCAACGAAAGTAGATTTAAACTCTTCGAGTGCTTTTTTCATCAACTCAGTTGTCTCATCATCTATTTTAGATGAGCTTCTGATATTATCAAATATTTGAGGATATGATGCCTCTATAAATGGATACAGGTCTGCTTCAAATTTCACAACATTTGATGCTGAGAAATCATCTAGATAACCCTCATTACCTGCAAAAATAATCAAAGCTTGTTTCTCTGCTGATAGTGGAGAGTATGGAGGTTGTTTTAGAACCTCAACCATTCTTTGACCACGTTCTAGCTGCTTACGGCTCACTTCATCAAGATCTGATGCAAATTGAGCAAATGCTTGTAGTTCACGATATTGAGCTAGATCAAGTCTTAGAGTTCCTGCAACTTGTTTTGTAGCTTTTATCTGTGCATCACCACCAACACGAGATACAGATAGAC
>CAZYTC010000015.1:0-34081 GCA_964650175.1 uncultured Campylobacterales bacterium
ATAATGCTAGATGATGAAGATAGAGAAAACGAGGGAGATTTAGTCTACTCAGCAGCTCTGAGCACACCTGATTTGGTCAATTTTATGGTAACACACGCTAGAGGGCTAGTTTGTGTATGTGTATCAAATGATACAGCCACTAGGCTGGAGTTAAATCCGATGGTTAGCTCAAACACATCAGCATACGAGACAGCATTTACAGTTTCGGTAGATGCAGCTACAGCGGCGACTGGAATTAGTGCTGGTGAGCGTGATGATACTATTAAAATATTGGCAAATCCTATATCAAAAGCGAGCGAGCTAGTACGCCCAGGGCATATTTTCCCACTTATCGCAAAAGAGGGCGGGGTGCTAGTGCGAACAGGACACACTGAGGGTAGCGTGGATCTGTGTAAGATGGCTGGGTTAAAAGGTGAGGCTGTTATCTGTGAGATTTTAAAAGATGATGGCACAATGGCTAGACGAGATGATTTGGATATTTTTGCAAAAAAACATAATCTAAAAACTATATATATATCTGATTTGGTGGAGTATAGATTAGCAAATGAGATGCTCGTAAAAGAGATTGGTGTTGAGGATATAGAGTTTTTTGGGGTAAAGGTAAAACGACACAATTTTAAAGACCATCAAGATAATATCCACACAGCAATAGTATTTTATAATGCTGGTGAGAGTGCAAATGTAAAGGTGCATAATGTTATACCTGATATCGATTTACTACTAAATCAGAGTAAATATAACCATCTAATAGAGTCTATAAACTATCTCAAACAAAATAGCGGAGTCTTGCTATTTATAGAAAATCCAAACTTGCAACAAGGCGGTATAAAAGAGTATGGTATCGGTGCACAGATACTAAAATCTCTAGGTGTCAAACATATGAGACTCATATCAGAGAGCAAAAATCACGATTTTGTGGGGCTTAGTGGATTTGGACTAGAGGTGAGTGAGTTGATTGAGCCATAAGCTCAATCTATTAGTTTTTTACCAGGAGAGTCTTGATAGTAACTGTCTTCACTAGTAGGCACACCTAGCAGTGCATTTGTGATATCTCGTGATAGATTTTGTAGCGACAAATATAAAACTTCATCGTATGGCGGTTTTTCATTTGATTGATAGATGATTAGAGCGTTTGAATCAAATGTTTTAGCAAACAGCGTATCACCTAAGTTTTTGGATATGATTTTTATGCTTACTGATGTGGTGGCTTTTATGGATGAACGCCTGTTTGTTCCATCTGCTACAGCTTTGGGAGAGTAGACTTTTGAGCTATTTATGATGCCTTGTAACTCTAGGTTTGCATCTGTAGATGTTGTGACTCCTGCATCAAATAGTGCACCCTCAACCCTGCCACGGAGTCTATCACTAAAGAGAGTTTTTTCGATAACTGTCTTATCTTTGAACTCTCTGGTTGTTTGCGTCGTTTTACTAGGTGCAGGTATATTTGAGCTATCTTTAAAAGCAGCTAAATCAAACGCAATCTCCTCTATAGTTTCGCTATCTTCTAGGATTGGCACTATAATAGGTGATGATATTTCGCCACTAGCACTATCTGAAGTGGTCTCAACATTAAATGAGTGTTGCGTAACCTCATAAAAATATCTAAATGGCTTTACCTCTACGGTATCACTACTTTTGATTATATCTGCAAAAAGTCCACAAGAGAGCAGGGCGGCTGATAAAAATATAGCTCTCATATTACCAACCTATACTATTTTTGGAGGTTGTTTTTCTAATCTCTTTTTCATCAGCCCAAACTATCTCGCCACTTTGTGGATCTACTAGCTCTAGCGATACGCTATAGTAGACATCTTTTATATCTTTTGCTGCTTTTTTGATAGATCTAACAGTTCCTGTGATGATGTAATCGCTATCGGTCATCGCTTTTAAATCTTTTTTAGTAGTTGCAGATGTGGTTAAATCTCTCTCATTTCCCACTTCATCTAGGTTTGAGATATCTGCTAAAAATCGTACTTGTCCTGATTTGAGTAGTTTGATACGAATCTTATCAGTTATCGCTTTTGTGTCGATGTGCTCGTAAGATTTATTTACCACAGTTCTCAGTCTCACTTTTGGAGGTTGTGATGCTTTTGCTATATATCTAGACTCTAGAAGTGATTGTGCTAGTGTTTCAGCACTATTTTGTAAATCAGTAGAGCCAAAATCAGCCGTTACCATCTCTACGGCCTTGGCATCGCCATATTTGACATTGGTGCCCTCGCCAACCATACCTGCATATTTACTAGAACATCCACTAAAGAGTATGACCGATGCAATTGTACTTATAAATATTATATTTTTCATAACTTTCCTTTATTTTGGTGTAGAGATTACTATGCGATAATCTACAGCTTCAGTTCTACTAGAGAGCTCTGATATTTGGATTTGTTGATTTTTTATAATGGTAAATGGCTTCCATGAGCTCTGCTCTATAATAACACCTCTATCATCATACCACTCGATTTGATAGACCATACCATTTATATCTGAGCTACTTTTGTTTTGTAGTGTCGCAATAAGACGCAAAAATTTGCCCTCTATAAATGATTTATCATTTTTAACCTCTATTGTCTCTTTGCCTATAGTGTAATATTTTGGCTCTTTTGAGCATCCTGAGATAGTTAAAATACCTATTGCTAGTAGTGAGCTAGCGAGGAGTTTTTTAATACTTAACATAATCAATCCTTTTGTTTTGTTGTGACATAAAATCAACCAATATGAAAACATCACTATCGATGGTAAAATCGTAGTGCTCTTTATTAACCTCTATTGCTATATCATCTCCTTTTTTAACTTTAAATTGGGTTAGATAACCAGAGTTTGGCAGTAGATCCCAGTTGCGATAACTCTTGTCGTTGCTAGAGCTAAAGATATCCATAATAACAGATGCTAAAAGCCCGCCTAAATCTCCAAAGCTATCTTGAGCTTGCTTGGCAATGACACCTTTTGTGGTGGCTCTAGCGAGTGATTCAAATAGATTTGATAGATACTCATCTTGTAGTGTTTTATATGCTAGCAGATGTGATTGTAGTAGTTTAGGCGGTGTTATGGTGGTATTTTTGGTAGATATTTTGATGCTTGTTATGCTATCTTTTGGAGGATATAGCGATGGAAGCTCTAGTGATGTGTATGTTTGTGCACGAAATAGTGGAAATCGCACCCTCTCAATCGTTAGTGCAGGTGCAAAACCGCCTATCGCTACTACCGTTACGCTCTTTTCTCCACTACTGGGTTTGAATATCTCTTTTGAGAGTGGATTTAGTGCTACGGAGCGTCTGAGATTTATATCAATTAGCTCTTCGCTATCATAGGCGATTGTGTAGATGAGGCTGCTTAGTGCATATGAGAATGGGTCTTGGTAGTTGTTTGCTACTGCTCTAACGCTATCATCTTTTAGTATATTTGCCATAGAGTAATCATTTGGAACTTTTGATATATCTACCTCGCCATTGGAGTTTTTGGATGCTTTTTCGCTCGCTTTTAGGATTTTACTTGATGACTCTTCTAGCCAGAAATCTTGACGAAGCTCCATGCGTCTCATCTCTACCGCAGCCCCTTCAAAATCGCCAATCATCATATAATTTAGTGCATTTAGAGTGTGCATTAAAGATCTCTCATAGCCAGAGCCATAATATCCATCAAAGCCTTTAGATATTAGTGCTGAGCCGATAGATGAGCCTATATTTCGCAGGCTAATTTTAGCTCTATTTTCATACTCATTGAGTATCACATAAGCTCTCTCATAAGCATAGATGGATTCTTTGTATTTGCCATCTATTTGATTGAGTCTTGCTAGATTTAGCCAGTACCACATTTGATCATCATATTTGGAGTCATTATAGGCGAGTGCTCGTTTTTCATAGAGCGGAACTGCTACGCCCACTTGGAGATTTTTGGCTGATAGTGAAGTTATAAAAAGTATGAGAATTAAGACTCTAGCCACGCACTTTGCCTATTTTTTAGCCCAATACTAACATATAATAATGAATTAATCGTGAATTAGTTTTTCATCGCTTTTATAAAAGTTTCATATATATTTTCTAGCTCTAAATCTTGCTCTAGGATATTTTTATTATCTTGCATCAAAAAGTGCTCTAAAATAGCGACTCTCTTTAGTAGATACTCAAACATCTCTCGATTTATATCTGGTAGTTTATTGTGGCTGAGTGGGTCTTTATCGCGACCTTTTTGGATGATATGAGCTGGAATACCTACGGCTGTAGAGTTATCTGGAACCTCGCGAATAACAACAGAGTTTGCACCCACTTTTGCATTTTCGCCTATTGTGATATTACCTAATATTTTAGCACCTGCACCGAGTACTGCGCCCTTTTTTATCGTAGGATGGCGTTTGCCAGCTACTAGGCTAACACCACCTAGCGTGACACCTTGGTATATGAGCACATCATCTTCTATGACTGCAGTTTGACCAATAACTACACCAAAACCATGGTCTATAAATACACGACGACCTATTGTCGCCTCTGGATGGATATCTATATTGGTAAAAAATTGATTAAAACCCATAATGACGCGTCCTAATCCTCTAAAGCCTCGATTATAGATGCGGTTAGCGATGCGATACCAAAATATCGCCCACACCCCAGGGTAGTTGAACATGAGCTCAATGCGTGAGCTGATAGCAGGGTCGTTTTTATAGACATTTGAAAAATCTTCTACTATTTCTGAAAATAGTCCCAATGTTTTTCCTTAGCGTGTGGTTCTTAGATAACCATTTTGGTATAGATACATCTCTAGTTTTTGAAGTGTATCACTTTTTTCTTCTTCTGTCATAAAATTACTAAGTGCTAGTTTATTTTTAAGTTTTGTTAGAAGTTTTGATGAATCATAACCGATATCTTCTAATATGTTTAGTATATTATCAGACTCTGTGAAATTTTCTATCTCATATCCATCATTATTTATGATAATAGTACACTCATTTGGATGGGTAAAAAGATTGTGATTCATCCCTAGCGTCTCTTGGTAAGCCCCCACATTGAAAAAGCCTAAAAAATACTCCTCTTCATCTAAATCTATATCGTGTAGATAGAGTGGTGTCTCAGGCTTATATCTAATCTCTCCATCACTATCGCAAGTGATATCCCATATCGATGCAGCTCGTATGGCAGGGATATCTAGCTTATCTAGCGGCATAATAGGAAACTGCTGTCCTAGCCCCCAGTAATCTGGAATGCTTTGGAAAATAGATGTATTTATGAGATATCTCTCTTGTAGTTTTACCTGCAGTTTTTCTATATCTGGTAGCGGATTATCTTGAGATAGATATAGCGATTTTTTGATAATTTGATGTACCAATATCTCCGCATTTGATCTATCTTGCAAATCGATATGACCTAGATTAAATAGCGTAAGAAGTGATTCCATATGATCTAATGCATCATGCATATACTCTATACAGGTACGAGGCGATAGATGCTCATTTAGATATTTTAACTCCTCTATTAGAGGTGGATTTGTATCTTTTAGCTTGAGCGATTTTAGCTGATAATCGTGGCTAAATAGCTCTAGTACAGGGGCGATAAGTACTGAGTGTGATGCGACGATAAAACGACCTGATTCTGTAAATATATCAGGATGCTCAACCCCTTTGGCATTCATAATCTCTCGCAGTAGATAGACGACACTGTTTGAGAACTCCTCAAGCGTATAGTTTCTCATACGCACTGAGTTATGCTGTGAATACTCTACCGCAAGCCCTCCGCCGATATTTATCGCTTTTAGCTTTGAAGCACCACATTTTTTTAGCTCTGCATAGATATTTCCAGCTTCTCTTAGTACTCGCTTTAGTGTAGAAATCTCTTGCATCTGGCTACCAACATGAAAATGAATCATACTAAAATACTCTAGCATATCGTTTTCTCGTAGCATCGATATCGCCTCGATTAGCTCGGTTGATGTGAGCCCAAATTTAGCGTGAATCCCTGCTGATTTTGCCCAAATTCCGCTTCCCTCGCTTTGAAGTCTAATACGGATACCGATTTTTGGTACCCTTAATCCACACGATTTAGCTACATCGATAATCCACTCTAGCTCGCCTAGCCCTTCTATGGTGACTGTGATATCATGACCCATCTGTGCTGCCATAAACCCCAGTGTTACCATCTCTTCATCTTTGAAGCCATTTACTGTAATAGGAGAGCCTATAGCAGTTTTTGCCATCGCTAAAACCAGCTCTGCCTTTGAGCCAGCCTCAAGCCCATAGCTATATTTCTCACCTAGCTCTGTTATCGCATCTACCGCTTCTGGGAACTGATTTACCTTTAGTGGAAAGACTGCTTGAAACTCTCCATCATAATCGTTTTCAAATATTGCTCGCCTAAAGTTAGAGTAGAGGGTATCTATCTGTTTTTCTATTAGATGAGGAAAACGCAAAATCAGCGGACCTTTTAGGTTTGTTTTACGAACATTTTTTGTAATCTCTAGCAGTGATGGGGAGCTTTTATAGTTTACTTTTACACGACCTTGGTCTATTATAAAGTTATTTTCGCCCCAAATATCGATACCGTATGTCTTCATCATATGCACCTATTATGAATAAAATTTTTTAGAAAAATATCTATCTATATCAAAGTATATCTCATCGCGATCATCTTTGAAGTTTAGCTGTTTTTTGTTTAAATATTTAATAGACTCTACGCCCATAACAGATATTAGCGTCTTTATGCCACGCAATAAATTTGTATGATATGAGGCTATTTCGCCTGCTTTTTGTACTACTAGGTATGATGCACGAAGTTTTGGATTTTGTGTAGCAAGCCCCACAGGACACTGATGTGAGCCAGTTCCAGAGCATAATCTAGCACGAATACATCCACCACTCATCATAAATCCTCTAGCAATTCCCACAGCATCTGCTCCCATAGCGAGAGCGATTACCACATCATCAGGAGTGAGGATTTTACCACTAATTATGATTTTTATCTCATCTTTTAGATCATATTTCTCTAGTAGTGAGTTTAGAATATATAGTGAATCGTGTGTGCTTAGTCCAATATTACTCATCATCTCCAAAGGTGCAGTGGCACTTCCGCCATCTCCACTATCTAGTGATATAAAATCTGGATATGATCTGTTGTTATCTACTCTATCTTTGATAGTTTTTACAAACTCCTCTACATCATCAGGGTTTGAGATAACGATTTTTACGCCACTTGGTTTGCCTGAGAGCTCTTGGAGAGTTCCGATAAAATCAAACAGCTCATCATTAGAAGATGCAAATGGAAAACGATTTGGCGACATCAAATCCTCGCCCTCAGTTACGCCACGATAGTATGCGATATCCGCATTTACTTTTGATGCTGCTAGCTTTCCACCTGTCTGTTTTGCTCCTTGAGCTAGTTTGATTTCACTCATTCTACAAAATCTCATCGATTTAGCAAATCTATCACTATTGAAACTCCCATCAGGGTTTCGCACGCCATATAACCCAGAGCCGATTTGTAAAATCATATTTGGCAAATCAGGCGGTGTTTGTAGTGGAAAATCCTCTATTGGGGCATTCCAATTTATGCGATATAGCAGGTGTGAGTCATTATCATATAGATAGGTGTTTCTCGTAGAGCTTCGCAGAGCTAAATTTCTATATATTTTTAGAGCGACTGCACGGTTAAATATTTTATCTGCGATATTGAAAATAGTTTGAGAAAACCATCCACCGCTTACTGTCTCTAGATATGGCAAGCTTTTAGCGTCTACTTTGTGTGTATAAAAAAAGTTTGTCGTAAGTCCACCCTCGCCAGTGTTTAGTGTAAATCGTGATAGTGTGGCACCTAGTGCAAATGCTCTAACAGCCTCTGGGCTGAGTGCTCCATCGCTCATCGCAGATCGAACTATGGGAGAAGGTGCGATGTATGGAGTAGGGCGATTTTTACCAAAAATAACACTAAAATCATCACTGACTTCATTCTCATTTAGTACTCTAAAAGAGTGTTTTAGCATAATTTTAGAGCCATGAGTTGATTGCGATGGCGAAAATGAGATAAAGTTTGGAACATCTTTAGCAGCTTTATAGACCCAATCTATCTTATCTCGTGATTCATAAAAGCTCTCTTGGGCAAAATATTGTCTCAGTGGCTCTCGCAAGGCTTCAAATAGGTATCTAAATCTACCGATAATAGGGTAGTTTATCAGTAGCTGATGGCGTCGTTGGATATATCTATCATAGATAAAAAGTATCACAAGTGCAATGACTATAAAGGCAAAAATGAGTTTAAATATAAAAATAAGTGTACTGTCGATTCCATCTAGCATTAAATCACCTCATCTATTGGTTTTATAAATTCTACTTTTTCTACTAAATCTTTTATCCAGATAGTGCTATCTGCTAGCTCTTGTGAGCCTATAACGCAGCAATATCTAGATCCAGCTCTATCTGCATTTTTTAGATGTGCTTTTAGCGATTTTTTCTCATACTCTATGGCTGTTTTATGCTTTTTTCGCAGTCTCATCCCTAGTGTAATGATGCTCTCTATCGCCTCATCCTCCATCGCCCCTAGGTAGTATCCGCTAGCACTACTCTCTGGCATCTTTATAAGCTCTAGTAGTCTCTCAATACCTATGGCAAAACCCACAGCAGGCGTAGCCTTGCCATCTAAAAACTCTACCAATCTATCATATCTGCCGCCACCTGCGATGGCACTTTGAGCACCTATCTCATCGCTTACAAACTCAAATGCACTTTTGGAGTAGTAATCTAACCCACGCACTAGATGTCTATCTATCTCATAAGAGATAGAGTTTTTATCTAAAATGCTTTGAAGTTTACTAAAATCACTATCGCATGAATCACAGAGATTATCTAGCAGTTTTGGAGCATTTTTATAGAGCTCTTGGCATCTGTCATTTTTACAATCTAATACGCGAATTGGATTTGTATCACGGCGACGACGACAATCTTCGCATATATTATCACCACAACTATCTATAAATTCTATCAGTTTTTCACGATATTGTGGCATACAGTTGTTATCGCCTAGTGAGTTTAGCTTTAGTCTATAATCTACGCCAAGTCTGCTAAAAATATCAGCAATCATCATAATCATATTGGCATCTTCATATACGCTAGATACCCCAAAGCTCTCTGCACCAAATTGATGAAACTCTCTGAGTCTCCCTTTTTGAGGTCTCTCGTATCTAAACATAGGACCATGGTAGTAAAATCTATACTCGCCACCTCGTTTGTCTAGTTTATGCTCTATAAATGCTCTAACAACCCCCGCAGTCCCCTCTGGACGCATACAGACATCATTTTCGCCCTTATCTATAAACTGATACATCTCTTTGCCCACTATATCACTACTCTCACCAACAGAGCGACGAAATAGTGCGGTTTCTTCGAGTATTGGCGTTTCAATATAGTGAAATCCATAGTTTTTTGCTACATCCGTAGCTGTTTTGATAAAATACTCAAACCTCTCATAATCATCTATAAAAATATCATTCATTCCACGAAGTGATTGTATCATCTGCTATCCTCTATCTTTTTAATAATCTCTGCTGTTATGTTTTCTATGCTTTTTGATGCATCTATTGTGATGGTTTGAATCCCCATTTTTTTAGATGAGTCTATGAGGTGTTGTTGTATATCTAGTAGGTAATCTACCCCTCTTGACTCTATCGCATCAGAGCTCTTTTGTGATAACCTATACTCTAGAGTCTCTCTATCTAGCGTGAGGATAAAAGAGATATCTGGTAGCGTGTTGTTTGTAGCTAATCTATTTAGCTCTATGATTTTTTGCTCATCAAATACACCACTACTCATAGCATAAGCAACACCTGAAATAACGCTTCTATCGCTAATGATAAGGCTATCTGTATTATTTAATATAACTCTTTCTATATGCTCGGCTCTATCGGCTAAAAACAAAAACAGCTCAGCGATAGGGCTTTTGATATCACTATGAAGTACTAGCTCTCTGATTTTAACCCCTAGCTCACTACCACCAGGCTCTTTTGTAAAGACTCCATCGCTAAAGTGTGATTTTAGTGCCTCTATCTGGGTGCTTTTTCCAGCTGTATCAATCCCCTCTATCGCTATATACACGGTTTTATATCCCCTATAATCTCTTGAACTTGTGATGGGAGCAGATGTGATGTTTTGGCATTGAATTTTAGTAGGTTTCTCACTATTGATGAGCTAACAAATGCGTGTTTTAGTTTAGGCATCAGATAGACTGTCTCTATGTTTGAATCTAGTGAGTCATTTAAGTACGCTAACTGCAACTCATACTCAAAATCGCTCACCGCTCGCAAACCTCTAATGAGTACTGTAGCACCTAGAGAGCTAGCTAGCTCTACCGTTAGATTGTTAAATCCTATGACCCGTACATTTTCTAGATGCTCTGTCGCAATATTTGCCATCATTATTCTATCATCTAGACTAAACATAGGCTTTTTATCGCTAGATTCTGCAACTGCGATAATCACCTCATCAAATATCTCTACCGCTCGCTCAGCGATATCATAGTGCCCATTTGTAATGGGGTCAAATGTCCCTGGATATACTGCTATAATTTTCTTCATCTCTCATCGTCCCATCTACTATATAAATCATTTTTAATGCCTGCTAAATCTAGCCATTTGCCTATGATAAACCGCTCCATCTCGTCGATATTTTGTTGCTGGCTATAATACGCCATCACAGGTGGTGCTATAATAACCCCAATTTGTGATAATTTTAACATATTTTCTAGTGCAATAGGCGAAAATGGCATCTCGCGAGGTGCTAGGATAAGCTTTTTTTGCTCTTTTATCATCACGCTAGCGGCTCTAGTTATAAGGTTATCAGCAATACCGACAGCGATTTTTGCTAGGGTATTCATACTACAAGGTGCAATAATCATCACATCAGCCCCATATGAGCCAGATGCAACACTAGCGTAAATCTCACTATTTTTATGTAGTGTAATATTGTTCTCTTTCTCTAGCACTATATCAGCGTGCTCTGAGATGATGAGATGTGTTTTTATATCACTTGGAATATGCTCAAGCAGTTTTAGACCCAAATTTGCACCGCTTGCACCGCTAATACCTACTACTAATTTCACTCTAGCTCCACCAAATTTTCGCCTATAACTCTGGCTTTTAATCTCTTTTTATCAGACTTTTGAACCGTAATAATATCATATAGTGAGCCCTCTTGTGTTGCAATAGCGTAAAATTCCGCCAATACGCTACCATCTTTGATAAGTACTGTTACTTTTGAGTTTCTATGAACTAGCGGTGCTGGCTCTAGGTTTTTGTAGTGGATTTGCGTAAATGGTTTGAGCGTAGATTTAAATCTCATACTCTCGCTAGGAAAGGTGTCTATATAGATATCTCTACTGTTTGTAAATGCAACTCTTTTTAGCGTAGCGTTTGTTATGCCTAGGGGCTCATTTCTAGATATTTTTGTACTGCTATAGAGGCTATTAATAGTCGCTTTTATATGATAATCTAGATATCTTCTAACGCCATTTGCGTCTGTGACATAAAATGTTCCTCTAGGATTTGTGTAGATTGCCTCACTAAAATGTGCTCTGCTATTTTTATCTAATTTTACCTCTTTACCTCTAGGTACTATGGAGATAGACTCTATCTCTATAGAGCTATATCTATCTAGCAGTTTTTTTTGAAGCTCATGTTTTAACTCTAAAAAATCGCCCTGGGTATCTTTGTAAAAATCGACATAGCTAGTGATAGGTGTGAGGTTGTAGCCATAGAGCTCAAATATTTTCATAATGCTTTTTGCACTCTCTCTGATGTGTGATTTGCCATCAGGTACTTTTATCACCTCAAATTTGATATCGATATTTGGATAGATGTCGCTTGAGTAAAATACCCCACTTTGGCTTTTATAGCTAGATTCTAGTGTATTTGCATAGAGTAGTGTCGATAGTAAAATGCCTATAAAAATCTTTAACATAAACAATATTTTATCATAATAGTTGTTATTTTACTATTTTTTGGTACCATATGGGAAACTTCAATAGGCGATAGTAGATGATATTTGAGAATAAAGATCTTTTGCGTGAACTAAATGAGCAAGAGAGACAGGTTGTATTACAAGAGCAACTACGCAGTGCCTATAGTCAAATCTCCTCTACTATAGTGCCTCTAGGTGTTGTAGCTATTGGTGTTGTGATTATAATGCAGAGCTTTGAGCCTTTTAAATATGTGCTGATATGGGCGTCTATATTTATGCTCACTGTAGTTTGGCGAACATATATTATTAGAAAATTTAAAAAGAGTTTTGATAAATATCCATATAGTTTTTGGTCAAAACAGTATAAAATAGCTTCTTATGCTATCGCTTTGGTGCTTGGGATGCTCTCATTTTTTATATATAGTGATGGCGTCTATTTTTATAGCTACTTTATCATATTTTTACTCACCACAATAGCTACTGTCGCCTCTAGTATTATGGCATCTGCATTTAGAACATCTGTAGTGTTTTTGATTTTTCTGCTTAGTCCTATGGTTTTAGTATTGGCATCATCTGGACTACTAGAGCTACAGCTCGTTTCGCTATTAGTGCTAGTGCTACTAGCGATACTGATTGGCGTATCAAATAGAGTAAATGAGAATACAACCCAAACAATCATCTCAAAATATCTAAATAATAAGATGCTAAAATCGATAGAGCTCTCTGAGGAGCACTTTAAATCTATATTTCAAGATGCCCCTGTGGGGATTTTCTACTATGATAGAGAGCTAAGAGTCTCAGAGGCAAATAGTGAGATGGCGACTATTTTTAACCTCGCAATAGATCAGATGAGAGATTTAGATTTAAGATTACTTATAGATAGGTCTCTATCAAAAGCACTACTAAGTGTATTTAGAGGCTCAAAGGGTCACTATGAGGGCTCTTATAGTGTGGCAAAAGAGGAGCTGTGGATAGTACTACAAACCACACCGATTTATAACAATAAACACGAAATCATAGGTGGAGTGGGGATAGTAAATGATCAAACCAAGAAAAAACAAGACGAAGAGAAGATACGCTATCAAGCATTTTATGATGCACTGACAAAACTACCTAATCGTGCACTCCTAAAAGATAGACTAGAGCAGGCACTGTCGCAATATAGACGACATGGCGAGATTTTTGCTGTGATGTTTATGGATTTAGATCATTTTAAATCTATCAATGATACTCTAGGGCACGACGCTGGAGATGCACTGCTAGTTGAGATTGCAAGCAGGATTAAAAGCTGCTGTAGAGATAGCGATACTGTCTCAAGACTCGGTGGGGATGAGTTTGTAGTTATATTAAATGATTTAGGTGTAGATTTGCAAGGTGCAGTGCAAAAATCACAATCAGTAGCCGATAAGATACACAAATCTATAACAGAGCCCATAGATATAGGCTCATCTACGAGCATAGAGACATCATCTAGTATAGGTATCAGTCTCTCTACATCAGCTCATCAAAGTGGCGATGATTTGATGAAATATGCAGATTTAGCTATGTATCTATCAAAAAAAGAGGGTCGAAATACCACTAGATTTTATCAAGACAAGATGGATGATTTTATCCAAAAAAGACTCGCAATAGCAAAGGCACTGCGAAATGCTATATCAAATAGCGAGCTAGAGCTATATTATCAACCTTTTGTAGATATGCAAGATAGCAAAGTAGTAGGTGCAGAGGCACTCATTAGATGGACAAATCCCGCTTTAGGAGAGATATCGCCTGCTACTATGATACCGATTGCTGAGGAGAGTGGGCTGATAGTTGCGATTGGTGATTGGGTGCTAGAGCAAGCGTGCAAGCAGCTAGTGCAGTGGCGAACACAAGATTTTAGAAATGGTCAAATCGATAAAATATCTGTAAATGTGAGTTATATACAGTTTAAACAAGATGATTTTGTAGATAAGGTGATAAATACCATCGCAAAAACAGGGATTGTCCCATCTATGCTAGAGTTAGAGCTAACAGAATCTATAGTTATAGATAGAGTTGATGCTGTTGCCTCAAAGATGGCGAGATTAAGAAATGCGGGAATATCTATCTCTATGGATGATTTTGGTACGGGTTATTCTAGTTTGACATATCTAAAAAAATTGCCATTTAATACACTTAAAATAGATAGAAGCTTTGTGCGAGATATCATTAGCGATAGAGAAGATGCAGCACTAGTAGAGACTATAATATCTATCGCCTCTACATTTAATCTTAGCGTAGTAGCAGAGGGAGTAGAGACGCAAGAGCAGTATGATTATCTAAGAGAGCTAGGGTGTCACTACTTCCAAGGATATCTCTGTAGTAAACCCGTATCGGTTCTAGAGTTTGAAAATCTATTGGCACAACAAGAGATAAAGTGCACTATCTTATGATATCAAAATCACTCGGTATTGATGGTTTAAATATAGACTCATTTATAGCGGTGTTTTGTTTTGGTGAATCAAACTTTATATCTATTTTGTTATCAAACTCATCTTTGTAACTGATATTTTTAACCACTCCATCTGCTAGAGTGATATTATATTTTTGATTTTGCACATCTGCTACATAGTGGTTATTTTTGAGCTTTTTTGCATTTTTAATAATAGCTAAAAAGTCTATATCATCATCTAATCTTTTAATAATCGCTTGCTCTAAATCTGGCTCTATAATGGTTACGCTAGTACCATTTATATAAATTTTCTTATTTATCGGTTTTTTATAGACCCATAGAGCACTTTGTGGTTTTGATGCCCATAGCTCGCCACTATATTTGATAACTTTTTTATGCTCATCTGTTATGGTTTGAGTGAAGCTAGAGTTAAATGAGTTGAGCTCTTTTGGATTTGCTGATAGTGCGATTGAAGCAGAGAGTATTAGTAGAATTGTTCTCACAGGTAGCCTTTAAATATTAATTTTGTAATTGTATCTAAAAGATATTAACCAATATATGATAAAATAATAAGTTTTATTATATGAATTTACGAAAAAGGGCTCTAATGCTAAGAAAGATTGTTGATAAGATTTTAGGTACCAAAAATGATAAAGAGATAAAAAAATATTTAAGTAGGGTATCTCAAATAAACGCATTGGAGTCAAAATATTCTGCATTTGATGATGAGGCGTTAAAATCAGCCTTTAGTGAACTTAGAGAGAGTGTTAAAAGTGGAAAATCTACGCTAGATAGTGTGCTTGTGGACTCGTTTGCCATCACTAGAGAGGCATCAAAACGCGTTTTAAATATGAGACATTTTGATGTACAGCTTATCGGTGGTATGGTGCTACATGATGGACGCATCGCAGAGATGAAGACAGGAGAGGGTAAAACTCTCGTAGCGACACTACCTGTAATACTAAATGCGATGAGCGGAGATGGCGTACATGTAGTTACAGTAAATGATTATCTAGCTAGCCGTGATGGAAATCAGATGTCAGAGCTCTATGGGTTTTTAGGCTATAGCACAGGGATTTTATCAGAGGCTGGATATGATCATACTGTGAAAAAAGAGCAGTATGAGTGCGATATTACATATGGTACCAATAGTGAGTTTGGGTTTGATTATCTGCGTGATAATATGAGCTACACAAGAGAGCAGATGGTTCAGCGAGCTCATAGGTTTGTTATCGTCGATGAGGTGGACTCTATATTAATTGATGAGGCTAGAACACCGCTTATTATTTCAGGTCCTACAAATAGAACGCTAGAAGATTATATGGTAGCTGATGGCGTGGCAAAAAAACTGATAAAAGATGAGCATTTTAGCGTAGATGAGAAAGATAGATTGGTTCTTATTACAGAAGCTGGAATCGCAAAAGCAGAAGAGCTTTTTGGCGTAGAAAATCTATATAGCATAGAAAACTCTACACTCTCACACCACCTAGATCAAGCATTAAAGGCAAACTATGTGTTTGAGCGAGATGTCGATTATGTAGTACAAGATGATCAAGTAGTTATAGTAGATGAGTTTACGGGCAGACTAAGCGAGGGACGCAGATTTTCTGAGGGACTACATCAAGCACTAGAGGCAAAAGAGAAGGTAGTTATAAAAGAGGAGACACAAACTCTAGCAGATATCACATATCAAAACTACTTTAGAATGTATGACAAACTAGCTGGTATGACGGGGACTGCTCAGACTGAGGCGACAGAGTTTGCACAAATATATAATCTAGATGTTATCTCAATTCCTACAAATATTCCTGTAATTCGTGAAGATTTAAACGATTTAATCTATAAAACAGAGGGCGAAAAATTTGATGCAGTTGTGGCAAAGATAAAAGAGCTAAATGCAAAAGGTCAGCCAATACTTATCGGTACAGCATCGATAGAGAAATCTGAGGCACTTCATGCGGTGCTTAAAAAAGAGAAAATCGCTCATACAGTGTTAAATGCCAAAAATCACGCTCAAGAGGGTGAGATTATAAAACACGCTGGGGCAAAAGGGGCTATTACGATAGCTACAAATATGGCTGGTCGTGGAGTTGATATTAAAATCGATGATGAGATAAAAGCACTAGGTGGATTATATATCATAGGTACAGAACGCCACGAAAACCGCCGTATAGATAATCAGCTTCGTGGTCGATCAGGTCGTCAAGGAGACCCTGGGGTTAGTCAATTTTATCTATCACTAGAGGATAACCTACTGAGAATTTTTGGTTCTGATAAGATTAAAAATATTATGGAGAGACTAGGGGTAAAAGATGGCGAATATATAGAGTCTACTATGGTTACCCGAGCTGTTGAAAAGGCTCAAAAAAAGGTCGAAACGAT
Source organism: uncultured Campylobacterales bacterium (assembly GCA_964650175.1). Taxonomy (GTDB): domain Bacteria; phylum Campylobacterota; class Campylobacteria; order Campylobacterales; family Sulfurimonadaceae; genus CAZYTC01. Next base: position 16,722 of record CAZYTC010000015.1, read on the forward strand.
GCATTTTGAGGGTCGTAAACATATCGTAGAGTATGATGATGTGGCAAATGAGCAGAGAAAAATCATCTATAAATTTAGAAATGAGCTAATAAACTCAGAGTTTGATGTGACAGAAAAGCTTGACTCTATTAGAGAGGAGTTTGTAGCAAGTGTGCTTCAAAGTTGTGGAATATTTGATGGTATCGCATCAGAGGATATGGATTTAGAAAAACTGCATCTAATGTTGCGTGAAGAGATAAATAGAAATATCGATACAGAGAGATTTAGAGAACTCTCAGTGGGTGATATACATAACAGCCTAAATAGTGAGCTAAAAGATGACTATGAAGCTAAAATGAGCGTAGTAGATGCACAAATTAGAAACGATATTGAACGCGAAATATATCTAAAAACGCTAGATGGAGCGTGGAGAGAGCATCTGTATCAGATGGATAGCCTAAAAACAGGCATAAGACTTCGTGCATATAATCAAAAAGACCCTCTTGTTGAGTATAAAAAGGAGAGTTTTTCACTATTTACAGAGCTTGTAGAGACGATAAAAATGGATACTATAAAGACTCTACATATCATACAGTTTAGAGTTGATAAGATAGAAGAAGAGGCAGCTGCACTAGCTCGCTCAATGGAGATAGAGAAAAAACAAGAGGCGATGCAATCACGAGAAAATATGGGCGAAACAGCAGATAAAAAGGTCTCTAGAAACGACCCATGCCCATGTGGAAGTGGCGAGAAGTATAAAAACTGTTGTGGAAAATCTGGCCCTAAAAAAGGTGTTTTTGCCTCTTGAGTGTCGTTAGTTATCTCATAAAGCGTTTTTTACGCTTTGATAAAGAGCAACCATTTATCTCTATATCTGCACTGCTTGCATTTTTAGGGATTATGATTGGTGTGATGGTGCTGATAGTTGCTATGGCACTAATGAATGGGTTTGATAGAGAGTTTAGAGAAAAGCTCTTTGTGATGAACTATCCACTTACGATGCAACCTAAATTTTATGGTTCGCTTGATGATAGAGTACTAGATGAGCTGAGAGTAAATTTTAGCGATTTAGAGTTTAGTCCATATCTAGTTAGTGCGGTACTTAGCAAAAGTGGTGATAATCTAGAGGGTGGATATCTATTTGGTGTAGATTTTGATTATGAGTCAAAGGTAAACTCTGTAGTTGCAAAAGCTCTAGGAGATGATAAGCCAAAACTATTTGATGTAGTGATAGGTGAAAATCTACGCCAGCAGTTTTTTCTAGATAGATCTGATAAGCTCACATATATTTTTACTCAAAGCGAGCCTAGTGGATTATCGCTTACTCCAAAGCTAAAGCGACTATCGATTCACTCATCATTTAGTTCTGGGCTTCACGCTTATGATAAGGGCTACTCATACACTACGCTAGAGTCACTGCGTCGTATACTCTCCATCCCTGATGGAATTTATGATGGGATTCATATCTACTCAGATAAGCCAGAAGCAGATATTATAAAGCTACAAAAATTTGTAGGAGATAGTATAGTAGTTCGTGGATGGTGGGAGGATAATGCAAACTTTTTTGCGGCATTAGAGATGGAGAAAGTTTCACTATTTATAGTGCTTATGCTCATAATTTTAATCGCATCTATCAATATCATCTCATCGCTATTAATGAGCGTTATGAACCGCAGAGCTGAAATCGCACTGCTGATATCACTAGGTACATCAAAATCAGAGATTAAAAAACTATTTCTCTTACTAGGTGTAATTATAGGAAGCGTTGGGATAGTTTGTGGTGCAATTTTGGGGCTCATTGGTGTATGGGTGTTAGATAATTTTGAGATTATAAAACTGCCAGCTGATGTCTATCCTACATCGACTCTGCCTGTAGATTTGAGTGTGATTGATTTTTCTATGATTGTAGTGGGTGCATTTATAATTGTAGTACTATCATCGTGGTATCCAGCTAAAAAAGCCTCTGAAGTAGATTTGCTAACTGTGCTACGAAATGAGTAACTCACACAAAAGAGTGTGAGTTAATTACGCTGTGATATCTAGGTTTTGACCTAGTCCTACCATCTGTGCAACTGCGTCTGTGTCTATGTTTTCATTTGCTATATCTTCTGATACTTTTGCTATTATATCTTCTTGAGACTCCATAGCCTTTTGGAGTGCATATACCCCAGCTCCGCCATTTACGCTACTTACTGCATCCATAGTCTCTCCTTTTTATCTTTGATACTATTATATCGACAAATCTATTAAAAATTCAACTTATTTAATTAATTCTCACATTCCAAGCAAAGCTTGAAATGAGGTCTTTAGCAGACTGCTCTCGCGACTAGTCGCTCTCATTCTACCATCCACTTAAATGGATAGATTATGGCTCGCTTTAGTATATTAAATGGTGCAACGACACTCTCTTTTGCGATAGCTGTATCGATACTAGGGTTATCTAGCGAGCCACTGATTTTTAGTGTTGTAGAGATAGAGCCATCATCACCTAGTAGTATATACCCCACCATTGGGATTTTGCCTATGCTAGAGCCTATGGTAGTTTTTAGATTTAGCTCTCCATCTATACTATTTTTTTCTAGATTTGCGATGCTTGAGCCTGAAATTTTTAGCTCACGAGAATCTATATAGAAGCTCTCTACATTTACAATATTTTTATCATATGTAAAATATCCATAAATCTCTTTTGCAGGTAGCCCATCTTTGTTGTAGTTTGGTAGTGAAAATGTTGCAAGATTTGGGATGGTATTTATAAGTGCTAGAGCGTTATTTAAAACCTTATAATCTCTTAAAATAGTGTTTTCGATACGAACAACCCCATCAAATGTATCTTTTGAGCCTTTTACATCTAGTTGCATCGAGCCATTTTTGAAATCACTAAAAGCCAATAGATTTTTCATAAATATATCATTAAATCCATCTCCATGTAGCACAAAATAGCCATCTCTCATTTTTAGTGTAGCCTCTGCAGTATCGTGATATAGCTTTGCACTCATCCCATCATCGAGGCTTGCTTTTATGCTATCAGATACTATTTTTCGCTCTTTATTTAGATATAGCGATGAGTTTGTGGTATAGATATCTAGTTTTATGCCATCTTCATTATCACTACTATCATCACTACTGGTTGTATCTCTTGTAAAATCTATCAGCTCAAATAGATTTATCATTATATTATCTGCATTTATGGCGATTGTATTATCACTATATTTGACATCCACTACATCATTTACAGTTAGAGCAGTTTTGCCATCTCTATAGTTACCGCTAAAGCTATATCTATCTATCGGTTTATCATCGCTAATGAGCAGTTTATATGGATAGTTAATCTCACCTTTAAATGAGTATCTATCTAGATTTCCGCTATAGTAGATATTTAGCTTGCCATTATCTATTTTGTACTGCTGCAATATAGGAATCTCTCTAGAGATGATGGAGATATCATCGATGGCGATTTTCCACCCCTTTGGGTGTGTCTGAAAGTGTGCATTTAGCGATGGAATATCGATTTTAAATCTATTATCATCAAATCTACTAAATAGCTCTAGCGAACTATCTCGTTTTATGAGTCGTGAGAGTTTGTCGCTGATGGGGCTTAGGTTTGAGAGATGAAAACCACCACTTTTATCTACTAAATTATATCTGCCGCTATATAGCCCACGAAATAGATCTCCAAAAGTGATATATATATTATCAAACTCTATAAAATTACCCCTAATAAATATCTCAAAAGCTGATAGTAGTGATACGCTATCACTAACACTCCACATGGAGCCTCTATCGCTAGAGATTTGTACTATCTCATCGCTATAGCTAATCCCTAGAGCTAGAGCATCATCGAGTAGTTTTATACTATCATTACTGAAGCGTTTGAGTATTGTTTGTGAGTATAGAGAGTTATCGCTAGCGTTAAATCTGCCACTACTGCTGAGTGAAAAGATATCGCTATTTACTGCAGCGTCTTTAAAATCAAAAATATCCCCATCTTTTGATATTTCAAAATCTGATAATTTTATATCTATATTATTTGCACTCCATTTTGATGGGGAGACTTTTATGGTGTCTATTTTTTTATCTATATTATAGATGATTGAGAATCTATCTTTTAGAGTTATAGTCTCTAAATCAGCCTGTTTTACATCTACAAAAACAGAGCCTTTTTCGCTGAGTGTATCGATATCTCCTGATACGCTCGCACTAATTTCTCTATCTTGTAGTTTTGCATCAAATCCATAAAAGCTCACTAGATTATTATCTAGCTCTACAGTGCCACCACTGCTTTTTATCTGCCACCCTGAGAGCTCTAGTAGCGATGGAGTAGGTTTAAAAATCCCTTTTGTATAGATATCTAGATTTACTAAATCAATCCCCATATAAAATGAGCTATCACAATAGCCTTGTAGCTGTTTTATAGGTAAATCTATATCAAAATGCTCTAGTAGATGTGTGATATCACCACGCAGTGAAGCTTTATCGGTTTTTATATTTAGATGCAAAATCGGATTTATAGGTTTAAAATCTATCATTACAGATGAGTTTTGAGTGGGTGTATTTATAAAATATGCATCTCGTGGCTCTATTAGTAGTTCTAGATTACTAAAATCTATATCTACTGTTTTAGCAACTATCGGCTCTAGATTATCTTCAAACCTATAAACTCCACCATACAGAGTGCCTGAAACTGCTAGTGTATCTAAAAATTCACTCAGGTTATCAGAGCTAAAACTACCACTAAAATTATCCACCACCACATAGTTATATCGATTGCGATCTAATATCCACTCAGATATCTCACTGTCTAAATCAAATATATCAACTATCGGTTTTATATTATAAAATTTACCATCTGTGGTGCTTGTGAGATTAAATCTGCCACTATTTTCTATTATATTAATTAATATCACAGGATTTTTATCTGAATGAATAGCTATAGATGAGGAGAGATTATCATTTTTGATATCTATATCTAAATCTATAGTTAATTCTCTATATATAAAACTTTTCATCGATAAAAATAGAGCATCTTTGCCAAAACTAATAGCACCATCTACTCTATTTTCACTAGATTTTAGGCTAAATTTACCGATTGAGCCTTTGGTATGCTCGATTGATGCAATGATATCATCATATATTATCTCATCGATTTTTATACTATAGAGCCATCTATCGATATGATGTAGTAGCTTTAGAGTCTGTTTGATATCACTATACTCCATAGTGCTAGTAGAGCTATTATCATCACTGATGGCTATTTTTTTAATATCTATATTTAGCGAATTATCCCATTTGAGATATAATTTCTCAATATTGATATTTTTATATCTAAAACTATCTATCAAAATACCATTTAAAAGAGTTATATATATGCCAAGTAGTATAAAAAATAGCATAAAAAGAGCTATCAAGATATTTTTGTGGATGAGTAGTGTTATTTTTGTAATGATTTTGTTTTTCATCTACTACCTATATAGCCCAGTTGGCTCACCAAAAGTTGTATTTTTGCCAAAAGGCTCAGTGAGTGCAAGTATAACACACTTACAAAATAGTGGCATAAAATTAAACAAAATCGATGGCTATATTCTTAGATACTATGGTTTTCCACAGTATGGATTACTAGATTTGGGTGAGGAGAATCTTAGCCGTATAGAGTTTTTAAAGCGTCTAGCAAAAGCAAAAGCGATAACGACAAATATAACTCTCATCCCTGGAGAGACCACAGAGATATTTTTATCACAATTAGCACATGAGCTGGATTTAGATATAGATAAGCTTCGCAGTGCATATGAGGAGCACGCCATCTATAAAGAGGGCTCATTTGTAGCTGATACATATAATGTAATGCTCGGTATTGGCGAAGAGGCGACGGTTAAATATCTGCTAGATATCTCCAAAAAAACTATGAATAGATGGGCAGAGTCATATAATATAGATATGAATAGTAAAAAATGGTTACAAATTGTAACAAAAGCATCAGTTATTCAAAAAGAGGCATCTAGTGTCTCTGATATGTATTTTGTCAGCTCTGTTATAGATAATCGCCTATCTATCGGTATGAAACTACAGATGGATGGCTCACTAAACTATGGTAAATACTCTCATACAAAAGTGACAGCAGCTAGAATTAGAAGTGATAATAGCGTATATAACACCTATAAAATAGCGGGTTTGCCACCATATCCACTGTGTAATATCAGCAAAGATGCAATCGATGCAGCTATAAATCCTAAAAAAACAGATTATCTTTTCTTTGTGAGAGGTAAAAATGGGGAGCATATCTATAGTCGTTACTTTTCTACACATAGGAAAAATATAGTAAATGCTACAAAATGAAACACTTTTGTCACTTTTGTATAGATAATTGCACAATAAAAGTAAATTATTTTTCTAGCAGTGATATTATGCTCTTATAAAAAAATTACAGGAGCACCCATATGGCAAAAATCATTTGGTCTATCATAGATGAAGCACCAGCTTTAGCAACTTATTCTCTACTACCGATCGTACAGGCTTTTACTAAAGAAGCGGGTGTTGATGTAGTTACAAGCGATATTTCACTTTCAGGTCGCGTTATCTCAACATTCCCAGAGAGATTAAAACCAGAGCAAAAAATGGCAGATAACCTAGCAGAGTTAGGTAATATCGTTCAAGACCCAGAGTGTAATATAATCAAACTTCCAAACATCTCTGCATCAGTTACACAACTAAAAGAGTGTATCGCAGAGCTACAATCAAAAGGTTATGATTTACCAGATTATCCAGAAAACCCACAAAATAGTGCTGAGCAAGAGATAAAAGATCGCTACTCAGTATGTCTAGGTTCAGCAGTAAATCCAGTACTTCGTGAGGGTAACTCAGATAGAAGAGCGGCAGTTGCTGTTAAAAACTTCGCTAAAAAGAATCCACATAAACTAAGAGCATTTGAAGCTCAATCAAAATCGTATGTAGCACATATGAATGGTGGTGATTTTTATGCAAATGAGAAATCAGTTATCCAAAAAGGCAATGGCAAGGTTACAATAGAGCTAAATGGAAAAGTTCTAAAAGAGATTGACGCAGTTGATGGCGAGATTTTAGATGCTACATTTATGTCAGCAAAAGCACTTCAAGCGTTTTATCAAAAAACTCTAGATGATGCAAAAGCAAATGGCGTTTTATGGTCAATACATCTAAAAGCAACGATGATGAAAGTTTCAGACCCGATTATGTTTGGTCACGCTGTAAAAGTGTTTTATAAAGATGTATTTGCAAAATATGGCGATGAGTTTAAAACACTAGGAGTAAATGCTAATTTAGGTCTAGGAGATCTATATAAAAAGATAGAGAAATCTCCTAAAAAAGATGAAATCGAAGCAGCTATTATGGCAGTATATGAGACTCAACCACCAATGGCGATGGTAGATAGTGATAAAGGTATTACAAATCTACATGCAAACAACGATATTATCATCGATGCATCTATGCCAGTTGTGGTTAGAGATGGCGGTAAGATGTGGAACCGTGATGGAAAAGTACAAGAGTGTGTGGCAGTTATCCCAGATAGCTCATATGCGTTTTTCCACAAAGGTATGGTAGATGATTGTGTTAAAAATGGACAATACGATGTAACAACGATGGGTAATGTTGCAAATGTGGGTCTAATGGCACAAAAAGCAGAAGAGTATGGCTCACACCCAACTACATTTGAAATCGCAGAAGATGGCGTAGTAGAGGTAAAAGATGCAAATGGCACAGTGCTAATGAGCCACAGCGTAGAGCAGGGCGATATCTGGAGAATGAGTCGTGCAAAAGATGCAGCGATTCGTGACTGGGTTAGACTTGCGGTTGAGAGAGCAAGACTGACAGGCTCACCAGCAGTATTTTGGCTAGATGAGAAAAGAGCTCATGATAAAAACATCATCTCAAAAGTTACTGAGTATCTAAAAGATCACGATACAAGCGGCCTAGAGCTACCTATTATGGATGTTTCAGCAGCTACAGCTTATACAAACGCTAGAGTAAGAGAGGGTAAAGATACTATCTCTGTAACAGGAAATGTACTGCGTGATCACCTAACAGATATGTACCCTATTTTAGAGCTTGGCACATCTGCAAAAATGTTATCAATCGTACCACAATTAGCTGGTGGAGGATTGTTCGAGACAGGTGCTGGTGGTTCAGCTCCAAAACATGTGGATCAGTTTGTTAGCGAGGGGCATCTAAGATGGGATTCACTAGGAGAGTTTTTAGCTCTTGCAGAGTCACTAAGATTTATCAACCAAAAAAATCCATCTGATAAATTAACTGCTTTAACAGCAGCACTAGATGAGGCAAATGCAGGTTATCTAGATAACAACAAAGCACCAAGTAGAAAAGCAGGAGAGCCAGATAATAAAGCGTCTCACTTTTTCCTAGCACAATATTGGGCAAAAGCACTAGCATCTTCATCAAATAGTGATTTAGCAGCTAAATTTGCATCTATAGCAAAAGCACTAGAGGAAAATGAGGCAAAAATCATCTCTGAGCTACTAGCAGTAGAGGGTAAAGCTCAAGATATCGGTGGATACTTCAAGCCAGACGATGCTAAAGCATCTGCAGCTATGAGACCATCTGCGACACTAAATTCTATTATTGATAGTATTTAATATGAGACTCTAGCTCTGGCTAGAGTCGTTTTTTAGCTGTAGATATCGCCATCTATAGCTAAAAGACGATAATTCGTCTTTTATTTTAGTTGTTATAAACTAATAGTTCTGTATAAATATGATGTAAAAAGAGCGACTAGTCGCAAGAGCCGTCTGCTTAGACCAAATTTTGGACTTTGTTCAAAATGTGAGAATTAAATCAAATGGAGGATACATGAGAAAAGGTAAGAGAGTAGGGATAGTTGGAGCTGGAAATGTGGGCTCTACTGTGGCATATTCACTGGCAATGTTAGGCTCATGTCATGAGATTATTTTACGAGATAACAAGATAGAGATTGCAAAAGGAAAAGCACTCGATATGTCTCAAGCAGCAGCAGCTGTAAGATCGCATACGGTGGTAAGAGTAGCTGAAACAATGGCTGATATGACTGATTGTGATGTGGTGGTTGTAACTGCTGGAAGTCCAAGACTCCCAGGGATGAGCCGTGATGATTTGCTGATGATAAATGCAAATATCACTCGTGAGGTTATAGAGGGGATTGCAAAATACTCGCCAAATGCGATAGTGGTTATGGTTTCAAACCCACTAGATGCGATGACATTTGTGGCACTAAAAGAGAGTGGATTTAACCGTGGTAGAGTGCTCGGTATGGCTGGGGTTCTTGATAGCTCTAGAATGGCTGCATTTATCCAAGAAAAACTAGGATATGGTGGTGGTCAAATTAGAGCATCTGTAATGGGTGGTCATGGCGATGATATGGTTCCACTACCTCGCTACTCTACAGTGGCTGGTGTGCCTCTAAATGATTTATTAACAGATGCAGAGATTGATGAGATAGTTGAGCGAACTAGAAAAGGTGGAGCAGAGATAGTTTCACTGCTGCAAACTGGCTCAGCATATTATGCACCAGCAAAATCGACAGCATTAATGGTAGAGGCTATACTAAAAGATACAAAACAGATTCACTCATGTGCTGTATATCTAGATGGAGAATATGGATTTAGTGGTGTTGTGAGTGGTGTGCCTGTAATGCTTGGAGCAAATGGAGCTGAGAAGATTATCGAGGTTTCATTAGATGATAAAGAGCGAGAGATGTTTGCAAAATCGTGTGCATCTGTGCAGTCGCTGATAGATACACTAAATACAAACAATTTTTTTGATGGGAGCAAATGATGGATTATAGAGTCGAAAAAGATACGATGGGAGAGATAAAAGTACCTGCTGATGTATATTGGGGTGCTCAAACTCAACGCTCTGTTGAAAACTTTAAAATCGGTACTGAAAAGATGCCATATGAGATTACTAGAGCGTTTTCATATCTGAAAAAAGCGGTAGCACTTGTTAATGCAGAGCTAGGTATGCTCTCAAGCGAAAAAGCAGATGCAATAGCAGCTGCAGTAGATGATATGTTAGCTGGAAAACTAGATGAGCAGTATCCATTAGTGGTATGGCAAACAGGCTCTGGCACACAATCAAATATGAATAATAACGAAGTATTAGCAGCTCGTGCAACAGAGATACTCGGTGGCGATTATAAAACGCAGAAGCTAGTTCACCCAAACGATGATGTAAATAAATCTCAAAGCTCAAATGATACATATCCAACAGCTTTACATGTGGCGTCTGTTATAGCGGTTGAGTCACAACTGCTTCCAGCGATAGATAAACTGCGTAATACGCTAGATAAAAAGGCAAAAGAGTTTGATAGTATCGTTAAAATCGGACGAACTCATCTACAAGATGCGACACCACTAACACTAGGTCAAGAGATTAGTGGTTGGGTAGAGATGCTAGATAAATCTAAAAAGATGGCTAGTGATTCACTAGAGGCGGTGCGAGAGTTAGCACTAGGTGGAACAGCTGTGGGAACAGGGCTAAACGCTCATCCAGAACTAGGAGAGAGAGTAGCGACAAAGCTATCAGAGCTCACAGGTCACAGCTTTATCACAGCACCAAATAAATTTCACGCTCTAACATCTCATGATGCTCTGGTTTTTGCTCATGGAGCACTAAAAGCACTTGCAGCTGATATGATGAAGATAGCAAATGATGTTAGATGGTTAGCATCAGGCCCTAGATGTGGAATAGGCGAGATAACTATTCCAGAAAATGAACCAGGCTCATCAATAATGCCAGGAAAAGTAAATCCTACACAAAGTGAAGCGGTTACGATGGTAGTGTGCCAAGTGATGGGTAATGATGCAACTATCGGTTTTGCAGCGAGTCAGGGAAATTTTGAGCTAAATGTATTTAAGCCAGTTATCGCTTATAACTTTTTACAATCAGTTAGACTGTTAGCTGATTCTATTGTCTCTTTTAATGATAATTGTGCCGTAGGTATAGAGCCAGTGAGAGAAAATATAGATGCATATCTAAATAACTCACTGATGCTAGTGACTGCACTAAATCCGCATATCGGATATGAAAATGCAGCGAAAATTGCAAAAACTGCACATAAAAATAACTCCACTCTAAAAGAGACGGCGATAGAGCTGGGTCTGCTAAGTGCAGAGGAGTTTGATAGATTTGTCATCCCATCAGATATGACAAGCCCAATAAAAAAGTAAATCTATAACAGGAGGAGAGCAGTAGATGAATATTCATGAGTATCAAGCCAAAGAGCTTTTTAAAAAATACAATGTCCCAACACCTAGAGGGCATATCGCTTTTACGCCAGATGAGGCAGTAAAAGCAGCACAAGAGCTAGGTGGAAATATTTGGGTTGTAAAAGCACAGATTCACGCAGGTGGTCGTGGTTTAGGCGGTGGTGTAAAACTGGCTAAATCTACCGAAGAGGTGCGCGAGTTAGCAGCTCAAATCCTAGGTATGACGCTAGTAACTCACCAAACAGGTCCAGAGGGAAAACTGGTTCAAAAAGTCTATATCGAAGAGGGTGCTGATATTAAAAAAGAGTACTATCTAGGTATGGTTTTAGATAGAACTAGCGAGATGCCAATAATGATGGCTTCAACTGAGGGTGGTATGGAGATAGAAGAGGTAGCTCATAACTCTCCTGAGAAGATTATCAAAGTGGCAATCGACCCACTAACAGGTTTTCAAGGCTATCATGGTAGAAAACTAGCGTTTGGTTTAGGTCTGCCAGTAGAGGAGATAAACACATTTATCAAATTTTGCTCGGTTCTATATAGAGTATATATGGATCATGATGCAGAGATGATAGAGATTAATCCACTTATCAAAACAGGCGATGGTAAATTTTTAGCACTAGATGCAAAAATGGGATTTGATGATAATGCACTATATCGCCAATCTCAAGTAAATGAGATGAGAGATTTAAGCGAAGAAGAGCCAACAGAGATAGAGGCTGGTAAATATGGACTAAGCTACATCAAACTAGATGGCGATGTGGGTTGTATGGTAAATGGTGCAGGTCTAGCTATGGGTACTATGGATACGATTAACTATGAGGGTGGTCGCCCTGCAAACTTCCTAGATGTAGGGGGCGGGGCATCTGCTGAGACTGTTGCAAAAGGTTTTGAGATAATACTAAAAGATCCAAATGTAAAAGCGATTTTTGTAAATATTTTCGGTGGAATCGTGCGATGTGATAGAGTTGCAAATGGTATTTTAGAGGCTACAAAACTAGTAGATGTAAATGTGCCAGTTATCGTAAGACTTGATGGTACAAATGCTGATGAGGCAGCTGATATATTAAATAATGCAGGTATTGCAAATATCGTAGCAGCTACAGATTTAGCTGATGGTGCGAAAAAAGCTGTTGCAGCTGCAAAAGGGGGTAACTAATGTCTATTTTAGTAAACAAAGATACAAAGGTAATAGTCCAAGGCTTCACAGGAAAAGAGGGCTCTTTTCACGCTGAGCAGTGTATGGCATATGGGACTAAAATCGTAGGCGGTGTAACCCCTGGTAAAGGCGGTTCTGAGCATCTAGGCAAACCTGTATTTAATACAGTAACAGAAGCGGTAAATGCTACATCTGCGACAGTATCTATGATATTTGTTCCACCTGCATTTGTTGCTGATGCTGTTATGGAAGCGGCAGATGCTGGGATAGAGTTAGCAGTTATCATCACTGAGGGTGCACCTGTAAAAGATATGATGATTGCAAAACATTATGCTCAGAAGAAAAATATGATGACAATTGGGCCAAACTGCCCAGGGATTATCACAGCTGATGAGTGTAAAATCGGGATTATGCCAGGCTTTATATTTAAAAAAGGTAGCGTGGGACTCATCTCTAAATCTGGAACTCTTACATATGAATCAGCAAATCAGGTTGTAAAAGAGGGATTTGGTATCACAACAGCAGTAGGTATTGGTGGAGATCCAATCATTGGTCTATCATACAAACAACTACTGCCGATGTTTGAAGCAGACCCAGAGACAAAAGCTATCGTTATGATAGGTGAGATTGGTGGGGATTTAGAGATTCAAGCAGCAGAGTTTATAAAAGAGAATATCACAAAACCAGTAGTAGCATTTATCGCTGGTCAAACGGCACCAAAGGGCAAACGAATGGGTCACGCTGGTGCTATCATTAGTGGTAGTGCTGGAACAGCTCAGGAGAAAATGGCTGCTCTTGAGGCTGCTGGGGTAAAAGTTGTTGTCTCACCTGCTGATATCGGTAAAGCGGTAGCAGAGGTTATGGCAAAATGAAAAAAACATTTGAAGTAGCAAACATCAGATGTGGTGGTTGTGCAAACACAATTACCAAAGCTATGAAAGAAGCTGGGTTTGATGATATTGAGGTAGATCTAGAGTGTGAGCCTCGTAAAGTAACAGCTACTATAACAGATGAGGCAAATGAGACACTTTTTAAAACAACATTAAGAAAGCTAGGTTATCCTTTAACTACAGAAATGGGTAACTTTGGCGAAGATGTGGTACTAAAAGCAAAGAGCTTCGTCTCTTGTGCTGTTGGGAAAATGAGCTAGTCCTATAAAGGGGCTAGGTTTTAATTTAAATCTAAGGAGAGCAAATGTCGATAATGAAAGCACCAGAAAATACTCCAGTATGGGTTAGTGAAACTAACTGTAAGGCGTGTGATATCTGTGTATCAGTATGCCCAACAGGGGTACTAGCGATGAGACTAGAGCCAACATCAACACTTGGGGCTATGGTAGAGGTCATCGCACCACAAGATTGTATTGGCTGTAATGATTGTGAACTCAGTTGTCCAGATTTCGCTATTTTCGTAGCTGATAAATCTGAGTTCAAATTTGCAAAAGTTAGCGATCAGGCAAAAGAGAGAGCTGAAGCTATCAAGAAAAATAACTATATGAAGCTAACTGCATAAAAGGGGTAATGGTATGGAAATGAGAGAGATTATATCAACAGGTAACGATCTTGCAGCTATCGCAGCTGTAGATGCTGGTTGTCGATTTTTTGGTGGGTATCCGATTACTCCATCATCAGAGGTAATGCATACTATTTCAGATTTGCTTCCAGCAGTGGGTGGTGTAGCTATCCAGATGGAAGATGAGATTGCAGGTATTGCAGCAGCTGCTGGAGCTGGTATGGCGGGTGTGAGAACTATGACTGCTACATCAGGTCCTGGGGTATCGCTAAAGGCTGAAAACCTAGGACTTGCTCAGATGGCAGAGGTTCCACTGGTACTGGTAAATGTTATGCGTGGTGGTCCATCTACGGGTCTTCCAACTCGTGTAAGTCAGGGTGATATTCGCCAATCTAGAAATCCATCTCATGGGGATTATAGATCTATTACACTATGTGCTGGTAATCTTTCTGAGTGTTATACAGAGACAGTCAGAGCGTTTAATCTAGCTGATAGATTTATGCAACCAGTTTTTGTACTATTAGATGAAACTATTGGTCATATGCATGGTAAAGCAGTTATCCCAACTGTAGAAGAGGTTAAAAAAGGCATCGTTCCACGAAAAAGATTCGATGGCAAACCAGAAGATTACCGCCCATATGGCGTAGGCGATGATGAACCAGCGGTACTAAATCCAATGTTTGAGGGTTATAGATATCACTTTACAGGATTGCATCATGATGCAAAAGGTTTTCCAACAGAAGAGATAGAGACATGTCGCAAACTGATTCAGAGACTAGAAGATAAAGTAATGAATCACACTAGCGAGCTAGAGCTAAATGAAGAGTTTATGTGTGATGATTTAGGCGAAAATGATGTATTAATCATCGCTTATGGTTCTGTTTCACTAGCTGTAAAAGAGGCGATTCGTCACCTAAGAGCTGATGGTATAAAAGCAGGACTATTTAGACCAATCACAATCTGGCCAAGCCCAGCTGAGAGAATCAGACACTTTACAGACAAAGTAAAAAATATTCTATGTGTAGAGCTAAATATTCGCCAATACACAGAGGAAGTAGAGAGAGTTTCAGGACGATTAGATATAGATGGACTATACAAAGTAAATGGTAGAGCAATCTCTCCATATGAAATCGTAAACAAAGTAAAGGAGATGATCTAATGGCTTTTAATTATGATCAATATTTGCGTCTAGAGAAGATGCCGACGCTTTGGTGTTGGGGTTGTGGTGATGGTGTTATTCTAAAAGCTGTTATTAGAGCTATAGAAAAATGTGGCTGGAAACAAGATGATGTTTGTGTGGTATCAGGTATCGGCTGTTCTGGTAGATTCTCATCATATGTGGATTTTAACACAGTTCACACGACTCATGGTAGAACTATAGCTTTTGCTACTGGTATCAAACTAGCGTTTCCAGATAAACATGTAATCTGTGTTGCTGGTGATGGTGATGCGATGGCTATTGGTGGTAACCATACGATTCATGGATGCCGTAGAAATATAGATATTAACTTTATCGTTATTAACAACTTTATCTATGGTCTAACAAACTCACAAACATCTCCTACTACTCCTCAGGGTATGTGGACAGTGAGTCAAAAATCAGGTAACATCGACCCAACATTTGATTGTTGTAATGTTGCTATAGCGAGTGGTGCATCATTTGTTGCTCGTGAGACTATGCTAGATCCTAAAAAACTTGAAAAAGTGTTTGTAAAAGGTTTTGAGCACCGTGGTTTTAGCTTTTTTGACATTATGTCAAACTGCCATATCAACCTAGGGCGTAAAAACAAGATGCAAAGTGCGATGGAGAACCTAGAGTGGATTGATAAAATCACTACTCCGCTGAAAAAATGGGAAGCACTAAGCGATGAGGAAAAAATAAACATTTTCCCAACAGGTATCCTAAAACACGATGAGAAAGCAAAAGAGTATTGTGATATGTATGAAGAGGTAAAAGCGTTCCACCAAGGAAAACGAAAAGCTATTACCCAAGATGATTTTGAGAAAAAGATATAAGGAGACACAATGGCTAGAACATTAATGAGATTTACTGGTGTTGGCGGACAGGGTGTTCTTCTAGCGGGTGAGATTTTTGCTGCTGCAAAGATTAAAATCGGTGGTTTTGGACTTAAGACAGCTACATATACATCACAAGTGCGTGGTGGCCCAACGGTTGTTGATATCACTCTAGACGATGAGGAGATTTTCTATCCATACGCAAACGATGGAGAGATAGGATTTATGCTATCTGTTGCACAAAAGAGTTATGATCTATTCAAAGATGGTGTAACGCTAGGTGGAACTATTGTTGTAGATCCATTTTTGGTTACTCCGACAGATGAGGATAGAAAAAAATGGAATATCGTTGAGATTCCAATCATCACAATAGCAAAAGATGAAGTAAAAAATGTTATTACACAATCTGTTATTGCACTAGCTATTGCAAACACATATATGAGTGCTATTGATCGTGATACGCTTCGTGAGGTGATGCTATCAAAAGTACCTGCAAAAGTGCATGATGCAAATAATCTCGCTTTTGATTTAGGTGAGAAGTATGCTAAAGAGGCGATGGCAAGTTAGTCACTACGACTTTCTCGTCATTGCGACCTCTCCGTCATTGCGAGCGAAGCGTGGCAATCCATAGTAGACTGCCACAGCCTAAAGGCTTCGCAGTGACGCCTATGGCGTCCTTTTGCGAGAGCAAAACAATCAAATAGATATCAATCTCGCAAACATCCTTGTAAGCAGCCCGCGAAGCAGTCGTGCGAGAGCGGGCGGTTCGCGTTTTGTTTGCGAGATGAGCTTTTTTGGTTACTTTTTTGGCGGTACAAAAAAGTTACAAAAGTTTGTCATTGCGAGCGAAGCGAAGCAATCCATCTTATAGACTATAATCCCCCTATATCCACCATTAAAATTTCTAACTATTTTCTATTTTGTCTATATTTTTAACTAAAATAGGCTATTCTACCTAAAATTTTACAGAGGTTATTTATGAATAAATACGAAGCACTTTTTGAAGATGAGGATGATATATTTGTAGGCTCTCCGAGATCTAGATATTGGGATATAGCTATGCAAGTAAGCGAAGATTTATATCGTCACGATTTTGATGAGATAATCACCAAGATAGCTTCTATGGAGCAGCTACTAATGAAACACTACCCAGAAGAGGAGCTAGACCGCATAATAGACTCTAACGCTATAGAGCATATGAGCGAGATAGAAGAGCATAAAAAATCTCTATATATGGATTATGCAGGACGATTAATCTATAAGCTTTCGGATTAATCTGCAGTCACTGCGAGACCCTTTGGGGTCGTGGCAGTCTACAATTTGTCACTGCGAGGAACGAAGTGACGCGGCAGTCCACAAGATGGATTGCTTCGTCGTGCTGTGCACTTCTCGCAATGACAGATGGATTGCTTCGCTTCGCTCGCAATGACGGGTTTTCGTCACTGCGAGACCCTTTAAGGTCGTGG
>CAZYTC010000016.1:0-5083 GCA_964650175.1 uncultured Campylobacterales bacterium
ATCAAGAGAGCTTAAGAGTTAAAGAGTTAAAATAAATCTATGAACGAGTTGATTAAAAATATAGGTTTAGGATTGTTTGTAAATGGTACTTTCGCATTGCTAAATGGTGACATATCAACTATGCCAATCCTAATAACAGCAGGAAGTATATTTATAATGTACGGAGCTATAAGACTCGAAAAAAGGAGCAAGGAATGAGCGGACAAGCACTAATTCTAATCTTTACGGTACTATTATCGGCATATGTAGCCTACAAGCTATACAAAACCGACAGGAAAAACCCACAGCACTAAAACTTTACTCATGAGGGCTGAGAACCCACACAGCCCCTTGAGCTAAACAATAAATGCCTACTTGCACACCTCTACAGCCTCTAAAAGTTTATCTTCATATTCTTTAATATCAATGAGAAACAGTTTTATATTATACCCTTTAACATACACTGGTCTATCTATCTGTGGTATCTCGCATTTTATCGGCACTTTTGCCTCTACCACTTTATCCACATAGACTATCTCTTTGGTGCTACAGCCGATAAACAAAAGTGGTAGTAAAAATAGTAGTGATCTCATCTTCCCCACTCCTCTAATAGGATTTTTTCTATACCCTCACAATCACAACTGCAATTATTATCATCACTATCTACTACTTTGTCCTCTTTTTCTACTCTAGCTCTTTTTTTATCATGGTCACTCTCTATCTTTGCTACATTTGCATTATAAAGCTTTTGCTTTGCCTCTATATTCACGCTTATAGATTTTATACGCTCATTTTGTGAAGCAAGAGCAGACGATACGGTGTTATATCTTAGCTTTTCTGCCTCTATACTTTTAGCTAGTGCATTGTTTTTTAGCTCTAGCATATCTATTTGCACCGCCTGATATATCGATAATATCGTCAATACGACAATCACTCCTGCTGTAACATACGCTACTAAATCATTTCTTAGCGGTATCACTTTGCCCCTCATCTTCTAGTTTTAGCGGTTCCACACCTTTATTTCTCAAATGCCATCCAAACATACCCACACCCACTAGAAAAAACCCGAAATACCCCTCTGGTAACACCTGCCTAAACTCTTGGCTATTAATCTCTATTAGCCCCACCATCATGAGCGTTGCGTTATACATCTGCACTCTTGATTTTTTGAGTGCTCGCCACTGCCTAACACATAATCTTGTAAATAATCTCATCCCACTTGCTCCCATCTTGTATTATTATTGTGACCTATAAAAAAGCCTCTATAGTATGTACCATCACTTATAACCTCTATGTGCAACCAGCTACCCTCTTCTAACACTTTTCGCAAGTTCTTTAATTTCCCTGCTTTTTTAGCCTCTAGTAGCTTGTTGAAATTATCTCTGATGGATAGACCATTAAGAGGCTTGATATCAACCGCCTCAAACTTTGTGTGTGTACTATTATCACTCTTTGAGCCTACCGCCTTGTTTAGCTTTGCATTTCTAAATCCGCTATTTACCTGTATAGGTTTGGCTCCCAAAATTTCTCTAATCTCATCTAATAGTTGTGCTAGTTTTTTAGCACTTCTTAGATATTGCATTGCATCAGCTCTATTTTCTTGCACAATATGAGGGTAACTTTTAGAGTTTGTAAGCTCATTAAATGTAAAAAATTTAGCTCCTAAATCTACCATCTCATCCTCCTAAATGTAGCTCTTAACCACAAAATATGCTAGTGTAATAACACCCACTACACTAGCCCCCACAATTTGCCACCCTATGCGGATAATCGCATTTGCTGTAGATAGCTTCTCATCTTCGCTATCTCTTAGATGTTTATCTAGCTGTTGTTGTGTCTTTAGTAGCACCTCAAACATTTGTTGCCTGTATATGTCCATATTTCTCATCATCGTCTCTATATTTGAGTTGATTTTTAACATCTCTTTCTCGTGAGTGAGATGGTTATCTCTGAGCTTATTAATCTCACACCACAACCTACCCTGCTCTGCATCTACTAATTTCATTTTATCCTCTATGTGTCTGTTATTTTCCATAACGCTCTACCTTTGATGGTTTTTATTTGTAGGATACCAATAACCGCCATTAAAAATAAGGGCGGTTTTCTGCTTTTCTTCTATCTTTGGCTTGTTTTTGCTCTAGCTTATGCTTATCATAAGTGAGTGTGTTAATCCCTAGCAGTCGTAATATGTTCTGCGGTGTGGTTCTTGGTACTGTCTCGTTGCCTCTACTTCTATTATCTTTGCTTCTTACGATACTATCTAGTACATCCATACCGCTATATAGTTGCTGTGGTAGTGGTACATAGTTTTGCGTGATATGTTTTCCCCAGTCTATCGCCTGTTGTCCTACTGGCTTACTTGCTCTAGTTATCGGTGCGTCCATATAGAGCTGTTTCGCACTTCCATCACCCGTTCCCGTCCACGCTGTATAGGTTGCCCCAGTTGTGACTCCTGCAAAGGTGTTTCTGATAAAGTTAATAGGACTCATCCCTGCTTCCATATATGGAATAATCCTGTCTAATTTGATGGTGGTTATCTCATCACCATTTTTAGAGATAGGTATCCTCGCTCCCTTGTAGCTATCGGGTACTTTTTCATCTCTAAATGGAATTGGCATATTTTCTATAGGATTAATCCCGCTAGCTAACCACGATATACCATAGATAGTCCCCATCAGCTTCGCTACTTGCTTTGCCCCTTGCTTACTAGCTACTAGCTTTGCAACTGTTGGCATAACATAGTATGTCCACGATATAAAAGGAGATATACCCGTATCTCTTAGAAATCTCCACCCTTTTGGCATCGGTTTTGTATAATCGGGCATTATTGACTCTACCGCACTTCGTGCCTCTTCTTTGCTCATCTTGAATTTATCTCTTAGAGTTTTATACATGGTGAGCCTATGCACATAATCTTCTGCTTGGTAGAGATAACTTGTGATCTCATCTGCTTTGCTTAGCCCTTTTTTGATAAACCCTGCATCACTGTTTGTCGGTGCCATCTTTTGCCCTCGTAAAACATCTTGAAGCTGTGAGCGTTCAAACAGCCCCATCTCTTTAGCCTCTTGAAAATATTTTAGTCTCGGCTTCAGTTTTGACAGTTGCACTCTCTCTGCTGGTGTGATAGTGTTGTTTAGCTCTTTTCTGTATAGGTGCTCAAACTTCCTACCATCCATAATATCTCTAGTACTAGAGCGTAATCCGCCTACAATCTCGGTGCCTCTCATCCCGCTTAGGTGCATTAGTACCATATTTGAGGTAAAGTTATTAAAATGTGCTGGTGCGTTCCATACTGTTTTGGATTTTTTCCATAGCCTCTGATATCCTAACCACGCCCTAGCAAAGGTATTGTCACTCCCAAAAAACTCATTATAGAGATTATCATGTATCCCTTTTATATCGTTTGCTACATCTTTTCTGACTGTCTTACCTGCTAATGCCCCATAGCGTGGGCTATTTGGTAGAGTGGCATAACCCATCTTTGCTAAATCTTCTGCTAGATACTTGCTCACTTCTGCTTTTGGCAGTACCGCACCATTTACGCCCTCTATCTGTTTTAGCATTTTGGCGTGGTTTACCATCTGGTGTAATCTCATAAGTGTTTCAGGTACTGAGATTGATGCGTCTGTTATCTCGCCCATCCCCTCACGCTCTTGTGGCGTCCAGTCTCTTTTTACTTTGAATTTTCCATTTGCTAACTCTTCTATTCTATATCCACCATCTTTTAGTGGCATATTCAGCTTAGCGTCTGTTATCTCTCCGCTTTTAAACATCTCATCTAACTTACTCTGTGTTACGGTCTCTATCTTTCCACGCTCGTGTATCTCATCTATCTTCCACCCTCTTTTAAATGCCCCTGTTGCATCTTTGAAAAAGTGTTTATCATAGCTTCGTTTGAGATAATGCCCTGCCCACTCATCATATGCTTGTTGTGATAATACACCCTCATCCACTAGAGTTTTACCTAGCGTATCTACCTCATTTCTGATATTTTTTGCTAACGCCTCTAGCCCCACTGGTGGTGCATCTAGCTCCCCTACTAGATATTTGTGTAGTGCCTTGTTTGTATCTGCTGGTAGCTCTGCTAATGCGTGGTGTAATCTCTCAAACTTATGCCCTATCTGTGCATTTAGTGCAACTGTAGCTTGTCTATTTTTCATATAACCACTAGATAGCGTATTTACAAATAGCTCTCTAAATCCACCCTGCTCACCCCACTCTTTGCTTAGCTCTTTTTGTACCATATTTACGGCGTGTTGTATTCTGCCTCGAGCACCCTCTGGTGTTTCGTGAAATGGATTGTTTACAAATCCACCTCTCATATTTGGATTGACATTTTCTGTGGGTTGTGATATACTTTTGTCATAGCCAGTGATAGAGGCTCTTTTATTAGAGTAGGTGTCATTGTGACCAACCACTGGCTTTTTTCTATTTGAGTAATAAGTTACTACAAAATCATCCCCAGTTTTTCTATTTTCATCAATAACAACTCTTAATCTATCCCCTTGCTCATCAAAGTATGTATATACTCTTCTTGTATCTGTGATATGTTCCACATCAGATTTTCTGATAATATCTACAATATCCACTAGCTCATCAGGTGTTAAACTATTTTTCTTCTCCCCAAAGTGCTTAAATATTATGTGCTTTGCCCCTTTTCTCTCATTCCCCTTTGTTAGGTATAGTGTATCTTTTAGTGTGTTTATATCATCAGTTTTTAGCTCTGCTACACTTTTTTTACCTAGAAGCACCTCTGCTATTTCTCTCTGCTGTGGAGTTAATTCTCGTCCCTCTAGCTTTTGGCTTAGTGTAGTTATTTTTTTAGCATAATAATCTTGTGCCTTTTCACTCATCGCCACACCATCATCATACTTGATTATCGGCTCATTATACGCTCCCTCCTCTTTTACTAGGGTATCAGTCCAACTCTCACTTGCTCTTTGTTCAGGTGTATAGTTAGCTCTGTGCTGTGTAGCTCTTGCTTGTTGCTCACCCCATAGGCGTTGGTAGTCTGTAAAATTTCCCATACCCTCGGGGCTTCCACCTCTAGCCCATCCCTCTTTTGATTGTATGGCGTGTTGGATTTCGTGGAGTAGAGTAGATT
>CAZYTC010000016.1:5183-27171 GCA_964650175.1 uncultured Campylobacterales bacterium
CTAGAGATGGTGCAAGATTTATATTCACATCTTTTTGGTTTTGTGGTATAATTTCTGCCATGGCAGATGAATGTGCTTTTGCACCATGCGCCGCAGTTCCATCTAATGGAAGCGAGGGAGTAGGCGACCCCTCCATCTGCCTACTTATAAGCCTCCTCAATTCAGTATCTTTTTTACTAGATTTTAGTGCATGTACTATTAATGCTGGAATATGTTCTCTGTTTAGCCCAACTTTCCCCAGCTTATTATCTATATTTGCTAAAACTAATGTATTGTTTTTGCCTGAGCCTTGCACAAAATGAGTAGCTTCTGTCAATACCTCTTTTATTAGTTTAAACACCTCTTTTTCATTTTGAAATATTTCTGGGTGCTTCTGATATAGTCTAGTTAAGTCTGCTTCAGCTTTTGAAGATTTTACCCCCGTTAGTGATTGTAGTGTTTGTGATATATTGAACTCTGCTATCTTGTTGTTCTCAATCAAGCCATTACTCATAGTAAAATTACTTCCATCTGCTCCCCCTTTTATTTTTGTCGGCTGTACTGCATAATTATTCCTCATTACTGCCCTAGCCATTCGTGAGCCTTGAGATGTACCTGTCTCTATTTCATACATTGCCCTCTGTGCATAATCTCTCATAGCCCCTTGAAATTGCTTGTTTTTGAGTAGTGCTTTTACTGCTGTGTATCCACCCAATCCCAATACAAACTTCTCTGCATCAAACGATACATTTCCGTTCTCATCTATGTCTACACCTGCGACAGTTCCTGCTAGTAGATATTAGATAATATCAATCAAGATAATATATAGTAAGCTTTAAAGCAAAACATCAGTTTTTAATAAGTGAGCGTGCAAATAAAAGAGGATTGTTAGAGTTTAGTTTTTGTGATACAATATCAAGATGAAAAAAGAGACACTAAAAGAGCTAGGAAAATATCTCCTAGATAGTTCTAAAATATTGTTGGCTTTGGCTTTGATAGCACCACTTTTAAAAGATGAAAGTATATCTTTTGTGGTTGTAGCCTTGTTTACCGCCTTATTTATAGGTGGGATTTATTATACAAATAAAGGAGCAAAAGATGAATGAAGTAGCTATTATATATGGTAGTATTCTTGTAACATTTGCAATAGGAGTTGCAATATATGTAAACTATCAAGAAAGATCTGAGAAAGATAAAAAAACTCACAACTAAACCATTTATACCATGCTCACGGCGTGTTGTATTCTATCTCTAGCACCCTCTAGTGTTTCGCCAAATGGGTTATTTACAAATCCACCTCAGAGTTACTAGCCTTAGGACTTATGTCAGCTCTCGGTGGAACTGGTGCTAGTTCGGTCGCTCCACCCTCTAGTATATTTTTAATACCAAATCCTTACCGCTCTTTTTATTACTACCACTTTATCTCAGTAGTAAACATATATAAATCTTTTGATTCTCCTGAATCGGTTTTTGTTTGATTTGCAGTAAATTTCTCATCTATCAATTTCGCAGAGCCTATAAAACTGATATGTTTATTATATTGATACGCTAGGGCTGCGATATATTTTTCACCATCTATGCTACTTTTTATATTATTAACCGTTTTATCATCCCAGTTATATCTATCATATCGACCCACTAAATTCCAATCTTTATCTATTCTATACTCTGCGTTAATCGATAAAAGCTCATAATCTCGCTTGAGCCAGTTTGAGTCTATGCTACTATCTCGTGCTTTATCTTGTGCTATGATATATTGAGCCCCAATCAAAAACTCTGGCTGATTATACACCGTATGGATGCCGTAAAATTGGCGATTATACTCCCCTTTTAGTGGTATGGGGCTTGTTTGATTTATAGCACTGCTATCATCTTTGTGATTATTAGATATTAATCCAAAAGTAGATATATGAGCATATCTCTGCTCTTTTTGTTTCATCTTTCCTACATCTAATCCACTACCTATTAGATGAGTAGTTACTCGCCACTCAAAAGAGAGTTTTTTATCATTTTTTTGATTTGCACCACCTTTATCAGAGTGATAACCCTCGCCATTGAAAATGCCTATTTCACTAGAGAAGTTTTCTGTTTTTGTTTTAAAATTAACCCCTAAATCTGCAGAGTTTACTAAATCTACACCAGATTCTGTCGGCGTGGCTTTCTCCTCTATGGCTACTTTATTAAATGAGCGATAAAACCAACTATTATGCTCCTCATAATCTATCCAAGGGCGATGTGCGATTCCAAACTCTACGCTAGTATATGGCAATATCTCATCTAAATATAGATATGCGTATTTGACAAATACCCCTGCGTAGCCTTTTGTTTTACTATCATCACCCACATCTGATGCTAACTCTTTTGTAGCATCTAGAGTAAGTCGCCAATAATCTTTTTCATTGAAATATCCTCTAACTTGTAGATAGTTACGACGCAACTCAAATCCACTAGATGTGGCATCATATTTGGAGTTGGTGTGTGGTTTTGTAGTGGTGTAACCAAAATAATGAGTGCCACTAAACTCTATTTTTTGCAATAGCAATGGCTTATCATAAGGGGTTGTTGTATCTGCTGATATATCTATAAATAGTATCACTGCCATAAAGATTAAAAGTTTTTTCATAATTTTCTACCTATTTTCATCTATATATTGACGCACTAGATTTTTAGTATCCACGGGAAGTGGAATATATCCTAGTCGCCGTGCTGCTTCATCGCCTCTATTAAATGAGTAGTCGATAAATCTAACTATTTGCTCTACTCTTTTAGACTTATCTCGTGGCAGTAGTATATATGTTGCCGCCATTATGGGGTATGCGTCTGGTTGCATCACTAGTGAGTCATAAAAATCTCTCTCTTTTGACCAAGTTATATTTTTTAGTGCTTTTTTAAAGCTATCCTCTCTAGCTTTAATCCATTTGCCATTTGATGTTTGAAGTGTCGCTGCTGATAGATTGTTTTTCTCTTTGTATCCATTTTCAATATACCCTATAGAGTTTGGCATCTGTTTTATCATACTCGTTACCCCCTCATTGCCTTTTGCACCTATGCCTGATGAAAATCTGATGGTTTTTCCCACTCCATAGTTTTGTTTCCAATGGTTTGATGATTGAGTGAGATATTGTGAAAAAATCTCTGTAGTTCCAGAGCCATCTGAACGATGAATGGGGATTATTTTTTGTGCTGGTAGTTTTAGTTCTGGATTATCATTTGCGATGGCAGAATCATTCCACATGGTTATTTTCCCTGCAAATATATCAGCTACTGTGCTATTTTTTAACTTTAGCTTCTCATCTGCTATACCATCAAGATTGTATACAACAACAATAGCACCCACTAGTGTTGGAAACTGCAGTAGCTGTTTTGGCTTTAGCTCCTGAGGTTTTAGAGGCGAATCGGTAGCACCAAAATCTACTATCCTCTCTGTTATCTGTTTTACACCACCACCTGAGCCTATCGCTTGGTAATTGATGCGAACTTTTGTTGCTTTTCTATAGTTATATGCCCAATCATAATAACACGGTGCTGGAAATGATGCACCTGCACCTGTGATTCTCTCTGATGCACTAGTTGTAGCTGATAAAACCGCTACGATAATTAGGCTTTTAAATATTTTGCTTTTCAAATCTACTCCACTATTAATTTTACGAAATTGTAGAGTTGCTCTATAACAAAATGGTTACAGAAATCTAGGCTTTGTAATGAAACTGTTATAAATGGGATATATAATCTTTTATCTAAAAACGCATCCAGAGGAAAATATGTTACCACACTATGAAAATAAACTAAATGAGATTCGCATAATGGTTTGTGATGTTTTATCTGATATTATTAGCTCTAGCAAAAGTACGCTAATAGCATTTAAAACAGATGATATATCACTATATGAGAGTGCAAAATCGAAGATAAAAAATCTACAATCTAATACAAACAAGATTGATAATGAGATTATCAAGATATTTGCACTCTTTGCTCCAGAGGCGGCTGAGTTGCGACTACTTGTTGCATATCTAAAGATGACAAATGAGATAAACCGTATAGGAGATGGAGTGAGAAAATATAGCAAACAACTAAGCGATTATCACTCTAGAGGTAGTGATATGGTTACACTGAAAAATTCTATCATACTGCTTCATCAAACAACTATAGATGCACTAGAGTGTATCAAAAATTGTCTAGATACGCTAGAGCAATGTGATAGCGAAGATATCCATACAAAAGTGCTTATAGAAGAGTCTAAAAATGATGATCTATTCTCCATAGTAGAAAAAGAGCTACTAGGATTTATTATAGATTCTGGCGAACTTGGACTAGAGTATATAAAAATCTTATCGACACTGCGAAGATTAGAGAGGATTGGAGATAGGGGCGTAAATATCGCTTCATTATTGCTTTATGCTCAAAAAGGCGGCAAACTAAATATTCATCACTAAAGAGGTTTTTTATGACTCCATTGATACTGATTATAGAAGATGAGCGAGATATTCTAGAGCTTATGGAGTATCATCTCACAAAAGAGGGATTTGAGGTTATTGGCTTTTTAAATACCAAAAATGTGGAGCAAATACTATCACAAG
This sequence comes from uncultured Campylobacterales bacterium, assembly GCA_964650175.1. Lineage (GTDB taxonomy): Bacteria > Campylobacterota > Campylobacteria > Campylobacterales > Sulfurimonadaceae > CAZYTC01. Next base: position 9,740 of record CAZYTC010000016.1, read on the forward strand.
AGAGTGTAGATTTGATTTTAATGGATAGAAATCTACCAAATGTTGAGGGCTCTGATTTTATAGATTCACTACGAAAAAAAGGTCTAAAAACCCCTGTGATTTTTGTTACGGCCAAAGATAGAGATGTAGATATTCACAGAGGTTTTGAGAGTGGTGGAGATGATTATATTACAAAACCATTTAGTACAAAAGAGCTGATATTACGCATCAAAGCTATGCTTCGTCGCACCAAAAAAGAGTACACCCAAAACATAATGCACTATAGAGATATAGTATTAAATATAGATACCCATAGCGTTATGGTGAATAATGAGAGTATCGAGCTAACAAAGCTAGAGTTTAATCTTTTGCGAACTCTTATGTTAAATGAGGGGGTGGTATTAGATAGAGATTATTTACTAGATTGTGTCTGGGGAAATGATGATATATATCAAGATAAAACTGTTAATGTAGCTATAAATCGATTAAAAGATAAGATAGACCCAGATAAAAACAGAGATTATATAAAAACAGTTCGTGGGGTGGGTTATACTCTATGTTAAGAATCCATCAGCTATTTTTTCTAAATATCCTCACTCTATTTATCGTCGCACTACTCACTGCATCTATCATCAGCTTTTTTACACTCAAAAATATGGTTATATCTGATAGTAGAGATAGGCTGATACAAAATATAACTCTACTAGAGCCACAAATTATATCTGATGTGAAAAATCTAGATATATTAATCAAGACAATATCCAAAAAGACAAATCTGCGTGCTACTATTATTGGTAAAGATGGTAGCGTAATCCTAGAGAGCGATACCAACAAAGCCGATATGCAAAACCACTCTGATCGCCTCGAGATTATAGAGTCTATGAAAAACGATTATGGCTCTATTATCAGGTACTCTAAAACATTAAAGACAGATTTTATCTATGTAGCCAAAAAGATAACAACCGATGAAGATGAGCTATATATTAGGCTCTCTATGAGTCTAGAGAGTGCCATGGGACACTTTTATCATCTATGGATTAAGCTTCTATTATCTTTTGTTTTTTTGATAGCTGTTGCACTCATTATCGCATATAATATTTCAAAAAAAGCACGATATGATATCTCACAAATTACTAAATTTTTAGATGAGATATCGATAAAAAATTATAAAGCCACGCTAGAGACGAAATATTTTCATGAGTTTTTACAAATCTCTACAATGTTAAAAAAGATGGTCAAAAAACTAGATGCAAAAGAGAGACAAAAACGAAAACACACTGCAAAATTAAGATTGATAAATAGACAACAAAACGATATATTATCAGCTATAGGACATGAGTTTAAAAACCCAATAGCTGCCATAATGGGATATACAGAAACCCTATATAATGATATGGATATCGATAAAAAGATAGCTAAAAGCTTTTTAGAAAAAATCCTCTCAAATACCAAACGGCTAAATATTATGGTAGATAGATTAACGATGCTAATCAAACTAGAAAATAATGAGCAACCGATAAAACCATCTAGTTTTAATATTATGAGCATCATACAAGACTCTATCGCTACTCTACAAGCTAGATATCCAGATAGAGTTATCAGATTTGATGGTATTGCAAAAAAGGTTTTTGCTGATAAGACTATGATAGAGCTAGTTATCACAAATCTCATAGATAATGCACTCAAATATTCACAAGATGTCGTATTTGTCTCATTAACAGATAGTCGCATCACTATCAAAGATAGTGGAATCGGAATAGCTGATGATGATATAGAGAAGATAGCATCAAAATTTTATCGCACAGATAAAAATCACTGGGATAACTCTATGGGTCTGGGGCTTTATATAGTAATCTATATTTTAAAACTACACAAAAGCAAACTCATCATAAAAAGCACTCTGGGTGTGGGCTCTAGTTTTGAATTTTCTATAAAATCTATGAGGGTAAAAGCTTCGTAATAGTTTTGTAATCATCATTATATAAAATTACCTATCGATTTCATGGTAGGTTTTTTATATGATAGATAAAATCTTTTTATATATTACACGCTTTAGTGCACTCTTTGTGATATTTATTGTTGCTTGGATATTTGTGGTGCTTTTTGAGCACTCTATGGAGGCACTAAACAGATTTGGTTTTGATTTTATATTAAAAGATGAGTGGGTGCCAAATCAAAATCTCTTTGGTGCAAAAGCTGCCATTTTAGGCTCTGTTTTATCTACACTTTTGGCAATGCTTATATCTATCCCCATCGCACTAGGTGTAGCTATATTTTTAAGCGAAATTGCACCTAGTAAAATCAGAGCGTTTTTTGGAGTAAGCATAGAGTTATTGGCAGCTATCCCATCTGTGATTTATGGCATGTGGGGGCTATTTTTCTTCGTACCGCTTCTTAGAGATATATTTGGTGGAGCTGGTATAGGACTCCTTACGGCTGGGATTATATTAGCTATTATGATACTACCATTTATAGCTGCTATATCTCGTGATGCTATGAATACTACCCCTGATATATTAAAAGAGTCAGCCTATGCACTCGGAGCAACAAAACTAAATGTTATCAAAGATATCACAATAGCCTATGCAAAAGCGGGTATTATCGGCTCTATTATACTAGGGCTAGGTAGAGCTATTGGCGAGACGATGGCAGTTACTTTTGTTATGGGTAATGTACATAGATTGCCTAGCTCTATCACAGACCCTACAACATCGATTCCTGTAACACTTGCCAATGAGTTTACAGAAGCTGATAGCTCTTTATACTTCTCTAGCCTCTTTGCTCTGGCTTTTGTGTTACTAATTATGAGTTTTATCATAATAGCTACGGCTAAATTCTATTTTTTACGAAAAGTGAGAAAATCATAATGGATAGAACTCAAAAACGGATACTACTTAGTAATATAGCTATATCTTTATCTATACTTAGTGCCATAGTCGCTATAGTATTTTTGTTTTGGATTTTAGGGGTTTTGTTTATAAAAGGGATATCTGCTTTTAGTATCAATATATTTATATATGATGGCGCCCCCTCTGGATATGTGGAAAATGGTCTTAGACACGCATTAATTGGTCAGCTCATTTTAGTGACAGTTGCTAGTGCTATAGGGATTCCACTAGGGGTTTTAGCTGGGACATATCTAAGCGAATATGCAAGTAGTTCCACCCTCTCAAACTCCATACGAGATATATCAGATATTATGATGTCAGCTCCATCTATCGCCATAGGTGCTTTTGTCTATGCAGTTGTTGTTATACCTATGGGACATTTTAGTGCCTTAGCTGGCTCTATTGCACTTGCTATCATTATGATACCTATTGTTTTACGCACCACTGATGATATGTTGCAGCTCGTCCCTCCATCACTGAGAGAAGCTGCATTTGCACTAGGTGCATCAAAAACAAAAGTTATCATCAGTGTTGTATATCGTGGTGCTAAAACTGGAATATTAACAGGTATGCTTTTAGCGATAGCCCGTATCGCAGGAGAGACTGCACCACTACTTTTTACATCATTTAATGATAATTTTCTAGCACTAAATCTAAACGAAGAGATGCCATCGCTAACGGTTACTATGTTTAATTATGCCATGAGTCCATATGAGGATTGGCAACAGCTAGGATGGGCGGCTGCTTTTATTTTGACCCTATTTATACTCGCTCTAAATATAATTGGGCGAGTCTTTTTATCTATATCACGCAAAAAATAAATATAACCCAAGGAGTCTTTAGAGTGAAAAAATCAGATAAGTATGCACTATATGTAAATAATTTTGGATTTACATATAACAGTGCCAAAAATCCAAGCCTAACAAATATCAATATGGGTATCGCAAAAAACTCAACCACAGCTCTCATTGGTCCATCTGGATGTGGCAAAACAACGCTACTTCGCTCTTTTAATAGAATGCATGATTTATACGATGGCAACAGATATAGTGGAAAGATACTATTTGAGGGCAGAAATATATTAAGCCCAAAAGAAAATCTTATAGAGCTTAGAACTAAAATAGGGATGATTTTTCAAAAACCTACGCCATTTCCAATGTCGATTTTTGATAATATCGCCTATGGTATGCGTCTTCAAGGTATTAAAAACAAAACAGAATTAGAGGGCAGAATAGAGAAATCACTACAAGATGCAGCTCTATGGAGTGAGGTAAAAGATAGACTAAAACAAGATGCATCAGGACTCTCAGGAGGGCAACAACAGCGACTATGTATTGCTAGAGCTATTGCAGTTGAGCCTGAGGTATTGCTATTTGATGAGCCTACATCAGCACTTGATCCCATCTCTACCCAAGGCATCGAGAGGCTTATCGTGGAGCTAAAAGAGAGAGTTACCATCATCATCGTAACACACAATATGCAACAAGCCGCTAGAGTGAGTGACTATACAAGCTTTATCTATATGGGTGAGCTAATAGAGTTATCAAAAACAGATGAGTTATTTGTCACACCAAAAGAGAAGCTAACCCAAGAGTACATCACAGGTAGGTTTGGGTAACTTCATCACTATAAAAACAGTTTATTAAATGATAATCTATCATTTACGCCGAGTTTTTCATATATATCTTTTATATGCTTTTTAACAGTATTTATCGATATATCCAGCTTTTGAGCGATTTCGATATTTTTTAGCCCCACTTTTAGTAGATGTGCTATAGATTTTTGTGTTGGTGTGAGCTTTTCAAACAGACGCAACTCTTTTGATATATCTAGTGGTTGTGATAGAGATAGTAGCAGCTGTGATGTGATATTTGGAGCTAACCAAGTGTATCCGCTAGAGACCGACTCTATCGCAGAGTGGATAAAAGATTTGCTCATCATCGAGTTACCATAACCCATAACGCCAATTTTTATAAACTCTACAGCCACTTCTAGCTCTGGTGTGCGAGATAACACCAGTACGCTATTGTTATTTTTTACAGCTAGCTCTATAGCTTTATGACCACTACTCATATCAGCATCTATAACCATAACGCTATTATGAATATTTAACACTTTATCACTGTTATCTATAAAGTGCAAATCAAAATCATTATTTAACAATGACTCCCACCGCTCTAATACCGCTACATCATCCGTATATAAAAAAACAACCATACTATCTCTCTGTAAAGGTATATGTTTTTGTTTTTAATATCGGTTTTAAAATATAATCTAATATCGATTTTTTACCCGTCAATACATCTACATCAGCAATCATCCCAGGGATGATATGTTTTTGATTTTTCTCATTTCCGATATAGTTTTTATCCGTCTCAATACGCACTAGATAGTATGTTTTATCATCTTTTTCAGTGATAGTATCTGGCGAGATACCTATGACATGACCATCTAACCCACCATATATAGAGAAATCAAAAGCGGAAAATTTGACAATCGCCTTTTGTCCTACAGAGATAAATGCGATATCTTTTGGTAATATCTTTACCTCTACTATGAGTTTATGATCAGTTGGTACTATCTCTAGTAGCTCTTGGGCTGGCTTAATACTCCCACCTATTGTATTTACATACATCTTTTGTACTATACCATTAGATGGAGATTTTACAATCGTTCTATCTACTTGATCTTTGGCTGCGACTTTGTTTACCTCTGTATCTTTTAGCTGTGTATATGTCTCATTTAACTGCCCTCTAAGCTCCGCACGGTTGGTCTCATATACATCATTTATCTTTTTATTTAGCTCTGAAATCTCAGAATTTATCCTATCTACGCTATGAATCGCACTCTGCATTCTCTGTTTTGCATCGCTTTGTTCTCGTTGTAGTTTTAGAAAATCAACCTGACTTCTTATCCCTCGCTCAACCATAGGACGAGTCATCTCTACCTCGCTACTAATCGCCTCTAGTGAAAACTTAGAGTGAGAGATGGTCTGTCTAGCATCAGCAAGCTCACTACGCTTTTGTCTGATTTGATCATTAAAAATCATCACTTTTGACTCTAGTTGTCGTTTATTTGAGTGAAAAAGCTCCTTTTCATTGCGTAAAAACTCATTCAGCTCCTCATTATCAGTAGGCTCATAATCAAATGTTTTACCCTTTATCTCTGCTTCGATACGGTCTATTTTTGCTTGGAAATAGTCCGCTTTTATCTCGCTAGACATCGCTGTTGAGAGCCCTTTTTCATTTGAGATTCTAATGAGCACCTGATCTTTTATAACCGTATCGCCCTCTTTTACCAAAATCTCTGATATGATACCACCCTCTAGGTTTTGAATCAGCTGATTTTGTCCGCTTGGGACTGCCTTGCCACTACCTCTAGCTATCTCATCGATTTTAGCAAAATATGCCCATATGATAAATATAGATATAGTTACGGCAAATGATATTATCACCCAGTGTAGCTTTTTATTGCTTGTCTGTACTACCGCAGCACTAAGGCTATTTATAAACTCAATATCTCGCTCATTTAAGCTTTTGTCGTTTTTTACATCATTTGGTATAGGCTGATTATACGCCTCTTTGATAGGTTTTAATCTTTTAAATATATTAGCCATTTTGACCACCTAGTGCTTTAATCACTTCAGATTTCTCACCATCTAGAGCTTTAATACCATTATTCATAACTATCACTCTATCTACTAGATGAAGCATTGTCATCTTTTGTGTCACGAGGATGAGAGTTTTATTATCTATCGCTCTTTTTAGGCTATCTAAAACCAGTGATTCGCTTGTTTGATCCATCGCATTTGTAGGCTCATCAAATACCCAAGTATCGCCGTTATTTATGAGTGCTCTAGCTATCCCTACGCTTTGGCGTTGTCCACCTGAAAGCCCTGCCCCTCGCTCTCCTATAGGCATATCATAGCCTAGTGGATGCAGTTTTACAAACTCATCAGTACCAGCTGTGATAGAGCACTCTAGCATCCACTCATCATCGATAAATCTATGAGAGCCCAATATATTGTTTTTTATCGTGCCACGAAATAGATGAACATCTTGTGGTACATAACTAAAATGTTTTCTAATATCACTAGGGTCAATCTGCCCTATATCGATACCATCTATGAGGATTGAGCCGCTCTCTGGCTCATATAGCTTCATTAACAGTTTAGAGATAGTAGATTTACCTGAGCCGATACGACCGATAAATGCCACTTTTTCGCCTGCATTTATACTAAAACTCACATCACGCAGAGCATAAGCATCACTATCTGGATATTTAAAGCTCACATTTCTAAACTCTATATTTCCAGCTAGGTTTGCCCGTTTTACAAACTCTTTTGCGATTGGTCTCTCTAGTGGTTTATTGATAATCTCATCTAGCATCTTAAACGATGTTTTAGCATCTTCAAAGTTTGTAATGAGTGCTACAATCTGCCCCATCGGTGCAATCGCACGACCTGAGAGTATCATAGTAGCGATGAGCCCACCCATTGTGAGTTTGAAATCTTGGATGAGATATACACCCAGTGTTACCACTAAAACAGTATTTATACCCACCAAAAACCCCGTCACAGTCGGAATTGATGCAGATATTAGTTTAGATTTTAACCCCTTTGTAGCTATCTCTCCTGTTGATTCTTCCCAGTTATACTGAATAGCACCAGCCATTGAGTGAGATTTTACCGTCTCTATGTTTTGTAGTGCCTCTATCAAAATACCATTTTTTTTGGCACTCGCCTCATATGTCGCCTCTATCGATTTTTGCAGTGGCTCTTTTATCATAAATGCGTAGATTACTATTAGCAGTATAACCACGATAGGCACCACCACTAGATACCCTGCGATATATCCAATCAATATTAAAAACAGTATCGCAAATGGAAAATCTATAAGTACGCTCATCGTAGAGTTGGTCAAAAATCCCCGTACACTATCAAAGCTTTTGATATTATTTGCAAAACTTCCCACACTTCTAGGGTGTGCTGACATCTGCATATCTAGCACTTTTTCAAATATGATAGATGACATAATCACATCAGATTTTTTTGCCGCCATCTCTAGAAAATATGAGCGGATAAACTTTAAAATCGCATCTAAAATAAATACAAAAACTATACCGATAGTAAATACCATCAGCGTCTCTTGAGCATTATTTGGGATAACTCTATCATAGACATTCATCGTAAATAGCGGAGTCGCTAATACAAATAGATTTATAAGAATAGATGCGATTATCACATCTTTGTATATTTTTTTAGAAAATCCTAGAGTGCTCCAAAACCAGTGCTTTTGGTATGAAAAATCGATTCGCTTTTTACCGTTTTCATCTTCATATTCATAGATTTTTTTGAGCATAAATGCAAAACCTAGATAACTTTTATCTAGTTTTTCTATCTCAACCCACTGCTCTATCGGGTTATCGCCATCACTAAAGATAATCTTTGCTCTATCACCATCAATCGTATCTAATATACAACTATTGTTATTTGACAACACTAATATACAAGGTAGCTGTAGGTTGATAAATTCGCTTAATCTTTTTTGTACTATTGTAGATTTAAGTCCCGCACGCAGTGCAGCACGAGAAAAGAGCGATTTTGAGCTATTTTGAGAAAATAGTTTAAACTCATCCTCTTGCTCTATTGGTAGCCCAGAGATGAGAGACTCTAGGGAATAGGGTTTATGAAACAGCTTTGTATATAATACTAGTGATCTTAGCAGTGCATCATTATGTAGTGTATCCCTATTCACCTGTCTACCTCTTATCTTTCTGTTCTAATTAGTATCGCTTCTATACGGCGATTTTTTGCTTGTCCCTCTTTTGTAGCATTTGTAGCTACTGGCTCATGATAACCTTTTCCAGATGCAGTTAATCTAGAAGCATCCACACCATCAGCGATTAATATATCTCTAATAGCATCTGCTCTAGCTTCTGATAGCTTTTGGTTATACGCTGCAGAAGTTTTACCCTCATTTGAAGCGTGTCCATTTATCGCTGCATTAAACTCTGGGTTATCTTGCATAAATTTAGAAAACGCCATCACTTTGCCTTTTGTGCTCTCGATAACAACCGCTGAGTCATTCTCAAAAAGCACCTCTAGGTTCGTAGTAACCGTACATCCAAACTCATCTACACTATAGCCTGCTGGTGTATTTGGACATCTATCTAGGCTATTTGGCACACCATCATTATCATCATCACCATCTTCTGTAATCACTACAGGAGCTACAGGAGCTGTTTGCTCTTTTACTGGTTCTGGCTTAGTTTCCGCAACTACTGCAGCTGCTTTTTTAGGCACATATAGCGATACCGCAGTTACATCATTTAGAGCTCTGTGGCTTCTTTCTGTCTCTAGGAAATATCTATCATAATCTACTCTTGATTGAGCTACTAAAATCTTCTCATCTACACCGCGGTTGATTAGAGATTGCTTGATATTATTTGCATAATCCATAGCTGTATCAAAGCTTGCTTGCTTATCCTCTGTAGCTCTAGTATTACCGATAACTGTTACTACTGCATCAGTATTATTATATTTTGATATCTCTCTAGCCATATCATCTAGTAGCTCTGAGTTAATATCACCCATATCTACAAACTCAAATCGCTTAATCATAGAAAAATCATCATAATATAGATGTTTATCTAGAGCTGATGAAGCTATATTTTTGTTTGCTGCAACGCTAAACTCATAATCATATATCGCTGCGTTATCTGCTTTTTTAGGGCTTTGTGCACTATATTGTGATACGCTTGATACATAGCTAGCATCTTGTACTGTATATAGTGGTTTTGCACCATCTACTTCACAACCATTAGAGTCTACCATCACACCAAAAGGGGTATTAGGACATCTATCTAAATGATCAGGTACACCATCAAAATCGCTATCTTTTGCTTTTACATTACATCCATATGGAGTAATATCATCACGACCTAGGATTGAGTTATCACAGATATCTAGATTATCTACAATACCATCGCCATCTACATCACGGTTTACTGGTAGCGTATCTTTTAGCACATCAAATGGTCTATTTGTTGGAGTTGTGATTTTATCAAAATTCTCATCATCAACTACAGAGCTCACAAGCATTCCCATAGCATCTAATATTCTATATTGAGCAAAAAGCTTATCCATTTGAGCATTTATAATCTGGCTTTTTGAGCTGATTAAATCGTTTTGAGCAGTTAGTAGATCTAGTAGAGTTCTTCTACCCATATCATACTCATCTTTGTAGTTTTCTAGCGTATCTTTAGAGAACTCATAATATTTATATAGCTCTTCTAACTGACCACCTAGTAGCTCATAAGCATTCCATGAAAGCTCTAGGCCCTCGATAGTTTGGCGTTTTAAATCTCGCTGAATCTCTACCTCTTTGTTAATCGTGCTTCTAGATTTTTGGATATCTGCTTGATCAGCAAAACCGTTAAATAGATTCCAGTTTAACACAACATATGCTCGCTGTCTATCATCTTGAGTATCTAGCGTAGTACCTTTGTTGTAATCGTTATAGATTTGCTCTAGCTCCACATCTACAGTAGGATAATATTTAGATTTTTTCTCTCTATATAGAGCCTCTGCACCTTGGATATTATATTTACTTACCATGATAGATGGATTGTTTTCGATAGCGATTTGTGTCGCTCTCTCACGAGACTCTGGCATAGCATAATCTAGTGCTGGTAGCGTTAGCTCAGCTACGCTAATATCACGACCAAATAATCTTTTAAATCTAGCCTCTTTATCTAGTGTGTTGTTTTCTTGTACAATCAGATTTGATTTAGCTAGTGACAAAGATGCGTAGATTTTTGTCATCTCTGATTTTGTCGTAAGACCTTGATTATATAGAGCATCAACATCTTCGAAAATTTGCTGATTTATCACGACATTATCTTTTGCGTTTTGTAGCAGATGATAGCTTCGCACCACATCTATATACGCACCCGTCATTTGAAATGCAACATCATTAACATTTTCTACATAGTGATGAGCTGCTGCTAATATACGAGCCTCTTGGTAGTTAATGCGTTCAGTTGTACTAAATCCTCTAAAGAGATTTTGTGTTAGCTTTAGCGAGTTAGTGTAGTGCCAATATGATGTATCCTCTGTGGCGTGATTGTAGTTCTTGTCAGAGTTTTTAAACTTACCGCTATTTACACGACCAAAACTACCTCTATAATCTAGTGATGGCAACCATCCTGCTTTTGCTATCTCTAGATCTTGTTGTGTTTCACTAAAGTTTTTCATCCTCTCTTTGACGACTGGGTTTGTATCCATGGTCTCTAATATAGCCTCTTTTAGCGTAAGAGCACTTAGTGTAGAGCCAAAGAGTGCCATAGTAGCTACTAGACTAACTAATCTGTTTTTGCTATTCAACTTTATCTCCTTTTTTGGTTTTAAGCTTATGATTCATTGAAGGTGGTTACCCCCCCCCCGAACGAGCAGTGACGAAATTTTATAGGCTTATTTGCCATTCATTGGTTAAATTTAATAATTAATTAAATAAATTTAGTTTATTTTAAAATAACCTCCGATTTTTTATAAAAAATCATCTAAAGTAATAAAAAGAAATAATATTAAAAATTATAATATCTCACATTTTTATCACACTTTTTCAAAAAGTTGCTGTTTTTAACAAAACGAAATCAAACATCGATTCTATCGAACAGTTCGAGAATATTATTATACTCACTACTATAAGAAAAATCAATAAAAGGCTCTCTACCCTCTACTATCTCGATAGCCCTATCTACGAGCCCTTTTGTATAGATTAAGCATAACTCATCATAGTACTCTTCAGATTCATCAAAGCTTAAAATCTCTACTATCAGCTTTGCAATAGATTTTTTACTATACTCTAGCTGCTCTATAGCACTATCAAAATCACCATCTTGTAGGTGCAGTAGTGCCCTAAACTCCGCAACATTACAGCTTTCTTGGAATATTATTCCTATAAACCTATCTAATACTAATGTTTCGTCTAGGTTATCAAACTCATCTAATAGAAAATCTTTTTCATACTGTGTGTAGTTTAGTAACATTTGGCGATATTTTTTTGCTATATTTTTGTTATTGTATATCAAATCAGAGACAGGATATATCTCACTAAGCCCCGCAATGATGATTTGAGTGGTATAAAAGCCCACTTTTTCATACTCTCTGATGTAGATTTTGTACTCTTTTAACACCTCTAACATATAGGATAACTCATCGCTACTGCCATTTCCGCTATATTTATATGAGCTAAAGCTGAAACTTTTCTTGTTTGCTATACATTGTAGTGGCACAATACCGTTTGAATCTATAAAATGTGACTCTAAGTTTTGTGAATCGGAGGTAAACTCGCTATCTAATGATGGATGCTCAAACCCATCTAACTCATCGATATTTCGCCCCTGCATCATCTCTGTAAGCGTTCGCTCTAGTGCCACCTCTAGTATCGGATGAGCCCCAAATGATAGAAACAGCGTCGCATTGCGTGGATTTATCAGTGCCATCGACACCACAGGAAACTTACCACCTAGCGATGCATCTAAAACCAGTACCTCATAGCCATAACTACGCAGCTTCTCTATATCGCTGTGCACATTTTTAAACTCTTTTATCTGCTCATCGCTATAATATGGCAACGCATAGCCGTTTTTAATCACCTCAAACTTTACATATCTCTCTACTATCTCACTCAGTGCCTGTACCTGTGCCTCTGTGGCTGTATTTCCTGCTGCTAGACCGTTGCTGACATAGAGATTTGATATTATGCCTAGTGGAAAATATACTATCTCATCGCTTCGCATCTCTCTAAATGGTAGCGTAACGATTTTATCACTATAATCGCTATTAAAATCTATCAAATCATCGATAACTAGCTCGCCATATGGGTCATAAAACTCTCTTAGCTCGCTATTTAGATACTCTCCATCAAAATCAAAAAGCTTTACATCTTTAAAAAAGTCCCTATTTGGCAGATAAAAATCGATAAAACTATTTTTACTCTGTAATCTCTCTATATACTCCCCTAGCCCGCTTGCTAGCGACGCATCCGCAGTTGCTCCCTTGCCGTTTGAGAATATATAACTAGGTGCACAAGATGTTTTGATATTTACAGAATAGCAGTTATCTAGCGGGTGTTTTTGCTCTGAGATATCTAGTTTGATATCTAGTTTTTCGATTATCGATTTTAGATTTTTTAGTGTCTGCTCTAATGGAGCATCTTTAGATAGTAGATTCATAGGCTCTCTTTTATAAAATTTACCTATTATATGATTGTTTGCTTAATAGTTTCTAACTAGAAGATTTTTACAGATGGAATTTAGTAGATAGGCACAACGCAAGCTGGGTTCTGGTTTGATGATAATTAATCTACGATTGCATTTGCATACAATCTCTAGCGAGACAATAGCATTGTAGGACGCTAACCATCTGTCTCTTGCTGCGCAGCTGGGTTTACATAGCCTCTGATATTGCTATCAGAGCTGGTAGGCTCTTACTCTACCCTTTCACCTTTTCCGCTAGTGCGGTAGTCTTCTCTCTGTTGCACTATCCCTCGCATTACTGCGGTCATCCGTTAGATGAAGCTGTGTCCTACGACAGCCCAGACTTTACCTCTTGAAATTCAAGCTATCATCTGTTGTACCTGTGTAATTATATCATAAATATAGTAGATAGCCACGGCTTTTGCAAAGCCTCGCTATGACGGGAGTTGTCATTGCGAGAAATGAAATGACGAAGCAATCCATAGTAGACTGCCGCGTCGTAAACTCCTCGCAGTGACGAAGAGTAGACTGCCACGACCCTAAAGGGTCTCGCAGTGACGGGAGAGAGATTAGATTATTGCCTGATCAGTAATTGTAACTTCTACTTTTACTTTCACAGAAGAATCGCCACTGTTTTCATAGATATCAAAAGTTTTTCCATCTATTGTTTCAACAGAGCCTTTTGTCCAAGTATTCCCATCATTTGCAAACGAAACTTTATCATCGCCATCACCTTTGATAATCAGCTCATTATTATCATCAGTCATAGCTAAAACATCAGAGAGTTTTAGATTTTCTAGCTTATGATTACCTTTTGTTAAATCTATAATCTCGATGTTTTGGATTCTATCAGCTATATTTTTGCTATCACTATCAAGAATACTAAAATCGATATTAAAATCTTGCTCTAGTATCAGCGTATCGATACCTGCTCCACCATCAAGCACGATGTCGCCTTTAACTTCAGCACCTTCAGTTCTTAAATCACTCACAAGGATATCATTGCCAGCTCCACCATATAGCTTATCCTCTCCAGCTCCACCAACTAGGATATCATCGCCATCATCGCCGAACAATATATCATCTCCGCCTCGTTCTGCTTCAGAGTCATAAAATAGCTCATAATTGGCTTTTATGTAGTTGTAGATATCTACTGGCTGTACGCCTTTTGTGCTATCTACTAGAGTAAACAGCTCTCCATTTACCAATGCATTATCATCACCACTAAAATCAGATGGATTTTTATCCACTAGCTCTAGATATTTTTTTAGTGCTGCGACACCTGAACCATCCGCATCTGGCGAGTTTGCCGCACCATGGTTTCTGCCACTCCACTCTAGAAAATCGGTATTTATGGCATCTCCGAAAATGATATCATTTCCAGCTCCACCATAGATAGTATCATCTCCAACATCATTTTTATCTGGATACAATCCACCAGCCTCTAGTGCATAATGCAGCTGCTCTGGTGTCATAACAATATCTGCTTTACCGCCCGCTCCTGTAATATTATCACTCTTGCCATCGCTAGTGTTTAGTTGCATATTAGAGATAGTTACCGCATAATCTTTGCTGTTATTTGAGTTATCTGCAACATCAAAAACTAATCTATATGTGCCTTGATTTAATATACCTGTCTGCATAGTTTTGTTACCATTATCTACAGGGCTATAGTTGCTACCAATCTCTACTGTTTTCCACTCATCGCCAACCAATTTTTGTAGCTTCCACTCAAAACTATCTCCGCTTGCCCATGTGCTACTATTTGCATAGTTAAATGTGAGATATGTTTTATTATTTTGTGCAGCAGATACTGCAAAGTTGCTACTTATATACTCAGTAGAATCGCCATCATTTGCGACAGTATCCTTGAATGCACCACTATGATTTGATTCATCTGCTTTTTTCCAAGTAACATTTACAGCAGATTTAGTAGGTGCACCATTTGTGCCAGCATCTACTATAATAGTGCCTCTATCATCACTATTATCATATAAATCTAACCAATCATTTTTAACCATATTGCCAATACCGATGGCATGAACTGTACTAATACTGCCTATGCCATCTGGTTTATCAAACTCATTTTTTGCAGCCATTAGATAGCCATAACTATTATTTGTTCCGCTTGAGACCTTTGCTGTTGGGTCACCATCTGTGATAAAGAATGTGAGATTCTCCCACTTACCATCACTATTATTGGCTGTACCATCACCATTTGTATGTGAATCATTATGGTTTTGAAACCACTCTCTAGTTTTTATAAATGCATCTTCGTGATTAGTGTTACCATTTGCTATTAGTGAATTTATCGCCGCTTCAATTTTGCCCCAATCTCCTGCTGCTAAATCTGCAATAGAGAGCTTTAGTGCAGCACTTTTACTAAATGTAACAAATGATAGATTTATCTCGCCACCATCAGAACCCTTTTTCTGTGCAAATGGTATTAGTGTCTCTTGAATATAGTGCTTTAGTCCAGCTTTTAACATATCTAATCTACTATGAGCATTTTTATTTGTTGAACCATTATCCAGATTCCACCCCATACTACCAGAGACATCTAGGATAAATGCGATGTTATAGTTTGTGCCAGCTTCTAGTACAGTTTTTACACCACCTGCATCTGCGATGATAACATCATCACTACTGCTGCCTTCTATAGTATCATTGCCATTTGTAGGAACATTTGGATTCTCTTTGCTCCCTGGATATGTTGGTACAAATGTAACATCTTTGATAGTTCCAGTACCTACTGTATTTCCATCTATGCTGATAGTAAATATCTCATCTTTTTCTATCACACCATCGCTGATTGTTGGCACTTTTATCTCAAACTCTGTAACTCCAGCTGGGACTGTAATTTTGCCAGTAACCTTGTCGTATGTTACACCATTTGTAAATGTTGGAATACCGCTATAATCACTATCTTTATCGGCTGTATCGCCCTCTTTACCGAGAGTAAAATCATACTCCATCGGCTTGTTAGATTTAGATACTTTTACAGTAAACATTGCATCTTCGCCCTCATTTACCACTACGCTATTAATCGTATTATCTAATATAGTACCCGTTGCAGTTTTCGATGATGTAATATCACCGCTACTATCTTTTGTAGATGCAGTGATATAGTAATTCTCATCGCTCTCGTAAATATTATCATTTAGAGCTGGGATTTTAATATCAAATTTATCTACACCGCTTGGTATTGTTACATCATATGAGCCATCTGCTTTTTTGCTAAAGTCTAGCTCTTCGTTTGTACCATTTTTATAAAATTTTGGCATACCTGTATCTGCATCGATAGTTGCAGTACCATCTGTTAATTTGATATTTACTATAGCTCCATCTTCTGGTGCCACATAGCTTAGTGTTACTGTGTGCACTAGAGTATCGCCCTCTTTTTGAATCGATGGTGTAGCTGATGGATTATTAGGATTATAATCTGCTGGATCATCTGCGCCTGTGATAGTTACTACTGTCAATGGCGGAGTCTCTGGTTTTTCGGTAATCTTACCAATGCCAGTCACCTCTGGATTACTAAAATCTGGATTTTTACTAATAACAAAAACAAATTCCTCATCATCTGTTGTTTCGGCATCCTCTTTTGTATGCACAATAACATCAAATTCTGTTACACCAGCAGGAATAGTAACTTTACCCGTAGAAGAATCGTATGTCACACCATTTGTAAATGTTGGTATTAGCTCATAGTCATCATGGTCACCACTCTCACTGGTATGTTCTGCTGGTATCGCACTGTCTGTTTTTGGTTTAATTTGATAATAATATTCTTGTGGCTCATTTGATGGCTTATCCAGAGTTATTTTAAATATCGCATCTTCGCCCTCTGGTACAGTTACAGTTGTAGTTTTATCATTACCATCATTATCTGGTGTAAATGGATTCTCTACTTTTATAATTTTTGGAGCATCACTTACATCTTTTATCGTAGCTTTACCAACTACCGTGTGGTTTGATACTTTATCTGCGTCGTCATTTATCACTGTAGCTTTTAGGAAAAATGTCTCATTATCATCATACACCTCATCACTATTGGTTTTAATACGGACGATTCTCTCCACATCAATCGTACCATCTTCATCATCTGGCATAGTTATTTGATTATTAGTAGCTGTTTTCCATTCGCCACCATCCCAATACTCTATCACAGAGTTGCTATAATCATCTCCACCAGTTGCACTACCATCCATAGTAGTTAAATCTAGCGTTATGCCCTCTGGTGCATTGATTTTGAAGTATGCATATTCGCCTTCGTCAATCGTAATATTGTTGATACCAGAT
>CAZYTC010000016.1:27271-33493 GCA_964650175.1 uncultured Campylobacterales bacterium
AAAGTAACATCTGTGATAGTACCCGTGCCTGTTTTGCCACCAACTGTTACTGTAAATGTCTCATCATCCTCTTCTGCAGTATCATTTAGAGTTTTAACTATAACATCAAACTCTGTTACACCTGCTGGGACTGTGATTTTACCAGTAGCGCTATCATATGTCACTCCATTTGTAAATTCTGGAATGTCTTTATAATCGCTATCTTTAGTTGTCTCTACAGCAGCTATATCAAAATCATACTCTTTTGGCTCACTACTAGGTTTGTTTAGCTTGACCGTAAAAATCGCATCATCACCCTCTGGGATTTTAGCATCTGTGATAGATTTGATATTATCATCGCCATCTGGTACAAACTCGATTTTTGGCTCTGGGTCTATATCGATGATTATACCTGTTGCACTCTTGGTAGAGATGCCACCAACAGCATTTACCATAGATGCCGTGATTGTGTATTCTTCATTGCCCTCATGAGCATCATCTTTCACAGACTCTATAGCGACATAAAACTCATTGCTACCATTAGCAACTTCCACAGTGTAAGAACCATCATTATTATCTGTTATACTATTGCTATCTATCTCATTTCCAGAAGCATCATAAAACTTCACAGCTCCTGTATCTTCACCTATGGTTGCGGTACCACTAGTAAGTCTAATAGTTATATTTTTATCTGCATCCAAAGCATTGGTAAATGTAACTTTATGCACCAACCAATCGCCCTCTTTTTGGATAGCACTCATTACATTAGCATCTTTATCGCTAGGGGTATATGACTCATCATCTGGAAGTTTTATATCTTTATTTGGATCATT
Organism: uncultured Campylobacterales bacterium; assembly: GCA_964650175.1. GTDB lineage: Bacteria > Campylobacterota > Campylobacteria > Campylobacterales > Sulfurimonadaceae > CAZYTC01. Next base: position 28,084 of record CAZYTC010000016.1, read on the forward strand.
AGGATTAGGGACAGTTGGCTCATTAGGATCTTTCGAACCCGTAACCTCCGCTATGTCAGAGACACCCTCCAATATGGCACCCACACCCGTAACAAGAGTAGTATCTTCCATATCAGTAATAACAAACTCGTACCACTCGTTGTCATCCTCTTCTTCATCTGTAAATGTCTTTACGATAATCTCGAAATCTTCCACGCCAGCTGGGATTTTGATAATACCAGTTGTCGAATTGTATGTTACACCATTTGTAAATGTAGGAATACTATCATAATCATCAAGTTCAGCTTCAGTTTCATTATAATCACCTGTTGTTTCTGGTAAACCTTCTGTTTTAGGATAGATTTTAAATTTAAACTCTTGCTCTTTTACTGTTGGTTTATTCAAAGAGATTTTAAAAGCAGCATCATCACCCTCTAGTACCTTGACTGTAGTTGTTTTCTCGTTGCCATCAGCATCTGGCACAATTGGATTTTCCACCTTAACTATCGTAGGTGGTGTTTCAGAATCAAGTATAGTTGCCATACCTTTCGCACTAGCATTTGTCGTTCTGCCAGCCTCTGGCGTAGTTACTAGATAAAACTGCTCATCTGGATCATAATCGCTCGTATTTTTAGTTTGTACTCTCACGATTAAAGAGTCTGTGCCACTAGCTATAGCAGTATTGCTATCTGCATCTTGCCAACTACTACCGTTCCAATACTCTATTTTATTACCATCAGTTAGATAATCAGTACCTTTTATAGCTGTGTGGTTTTCTGTAGATAGATTTAGTTTTAGCGGATTTACTAGTGTTTGATTTACAGATACCTTAAAATATGCGTATTCACCCTCGGTGATAGTTACATTATTTACATCACCTGCGGGTGTAGTCTTATAAGTATTTTCATCTGGTATATCATCTTCCCCTGGAATATCATCAAATTCTATTGTCTCGACACTAATCGTTGGTTTTTTATCTAATATCGTACCTGTAGCAGTAGCTGGAGATTCATTACCGCTCGTAGATGCTTTGATAGTATATGTCTCTGCAGACTCCTCTATATTATCATCTATAGCTGGAACTTTTGTCACAAAGCCAGTTTGACCTGCTGGAACAATAACAGTATATGAGCCATCGCTATTTTGAGTGGCGGTTAATTTTTGTGCTGTAGCATTACCCTCTTCATCTATAGCGTAAAATGTAACAGTGCCTGTATCTTTGCCGATTGTAGCTGGGTTTGTACCACTACCAACTAACTCTATTTTAACCGCAGTATCTTTTGAGCTACTTTGGGTTAAATATACATTATGTACTAGCTCATTACCCTCTTGTTTTGTATCGTTTGTTACCGTCTCTACCGCTGGTGCTGGGGTGTTGTCAATGATGATACCATTTGCTGTTTTTCCACTCTTATCAGAACCCGTAGTTGCTGTGATGGTATAGTACTCTACACCCTCAAACTCTCCATCTTCTTCATCGATAGGCAGTAGTCTCACTAGTAGCTCAGTACCACCTGCTGGAACATCAACTGAGAAGTTTTTTCCATTATTATAAAGTGGTGCATCTATCCAAGTTTTACCACCATCTACAGAGTACTGCGTAGTCGTAGTATCTTTACCCACTGTAGCTGTAGCATTACCTAGTTCAATATTTACTTTTGTCGGATTTAGCATAGAGTGCGATAGTGTAATCTTATGCACCAAATAATCATTTGCCGATAGCTCATAATCGTTCGCCTCTGCATTGTACTCCGTTTTTGTATCGCCCGTGATAGCCGTTATGGTTGGTTGGCGTTCTGTCGTTGGCGGTGTAGTTGAAGTAGGAGGTGTCTTATCCTCATCTGGTCGCTGTCCACCTGAGTCTGGACGATCTGGGTTATTAGGCTTGTTAGGGTTATTGGGATTGCTTGTTGTAGGTCTATTTGGATCAATTGGTTGCTCAGGTCTCTCAAATGGATTGAGTGGTGTTTTACCTAAATCTTTTGTACCATGATCTACTATTTCGCTATTTTTACCAGTTTCACGATATAGCTGTGTGTGAGGTTTTTTGATAGTATTTTTATTTAAATCACTCTCTGGATTTACCATATTTGCATCACGAGTTGCAAACTTCGCTGCAGCACCCTCTTCATCTTCTGCTTCCTCTTCCCCTGCTGTAACCTCGCCATCTAGCTCTGGATCTATGAAATCTTTTGAACGCAAATCACTAACCACATCTACCATCTCGCGGTATGCTTCGATATTTGCTAGAGCTGTTTCAGTGGTGAAAAATAGCTCCTCTTCGCCATAAGCAGTCTCTACCAAAGAGGCATCTATAAGCTGCTTTTGTCCTTGTGACAATACCACGATATCGTTTGACGCTAGAGATATCTCGACTTTTGCCGTTTTAGCATTTGAGCTATCTCCAAAAACTGTATCGTTTTCATATATGACATCACCTGATTTTATCTCTCTAGTGTTGCCATTTATATCCTTGACGAAAAACTTTCCGCCACTTAATGATTGTACAATTCCAGCTTCTAGTGCCATAACATACTCCAGTAATATTTTGATTGTCGTATGTTATCAGTTTTAAAAATCTGTGTATAGTACCCATCGGGGTATCATAAAAAATTATAATCCTAAAAAGCTAGGTAATGGAGGTTGTCGCTTTTATAGATTGCCACGGCTTTTTCAAAGCCTCGCAATGACGGGGTTTGTCACTGCGAGCGAAGCGTGGCAGTCTACAGTTCGTCACTGCGAGGAACGAAGTGACGCGGCAGTCTACAGTTCGTCACTGCGAGGAACGAAGTGACGCGGCAGTCTACAGTTTGTCACTGCGAGCGAAGCGTGGCAATCCAAAGCTCGTCACTGCAATGAAGATATAGACTATAAATCAATTTTATATTTATTTATACCAATTATAACTATTTGCTCTTTGTCTATTTTGTATGGTACCACATACCCTTTATAGATAAAATCTCTGATATTTTCATCATTAAAATAGATAGATTTTCTATTTTTATAAGGCATAAATGATAACTTTTCAAGTTTTTCCAAGATTTCTATTCTAAAATTCTTAGCTCTAGTCTTACTATCCTTTGCAATAAAATAGAGTAGCTCTTGAAACTGAGTATTAAATATAGAGCTTTTTACAACTCTCATTTTACAGAGTCTATAAATCTATCTAGCTCATCTATGCCATCATACAGATCCACAAGTTCCACTCTGTTGTTTTCTATATCATCTAGGCATTTGTGAAAATAATCTCTAGTCTTAATAAACTCATTATCGCTTTTATGGGTGGTCAAATCTAAAATCTCCACCTCTTTTGATTTGAACTGTTGCAATAAAATCAATAGCTTATCTACTATAGAGTCTTCTACTTTTAGCGTGATGGTTTTCATAATCAGAGACCTTTTTTGCAAATATTATAGCATAGATATATTTTAAGCAGATTGCCACGACTTTTTTCAAAGCCTCGCAATGACGGGGTTTGTCACTGCGAGCGAAGCGTGGCAGTCTATTCTGGATTGCTTCGTCGTGCTTTGCACTTCTCGCAATGACGGAGAGTATGCGGGGCTAAAGCCCCACCTCCACAGAAGAGAGATTATATAGGCTGTTCTATATCTGATTTTATCTGTACCTTTACAGTATCATCTGTATTTGTATATTCCCAATAACCATTTTGATTTACTTCAGCCGATTTTGTCCAATTCCCATTATCTGCAAATGTAACTTTGTCTTTATTTGCACCAGTTCCGCCACCTAGTATTTCAAGATTAATTTTACCGTCATTATCTTTTTTGCCCATATCCAAAACATCTTGCAGCGTTAGATTCAGAAGCTCATTTTTTGCCCCATTATTTGAACCTAAGTTTATAGATGTTATATCTTTAAGACCTATATTGTAAGTTTCGCCAGTTTTGATAGGGTCGATATTATTAAAATCTAGACTCAACTCTTTATCAAAAGTAAATCCACCAGTTATGCCATTTATTTTAGCAAGATCAGTTAATGTTGTTTTGCTACTCTCACTATTATTTGATTGCTCCTGCGTCCAAATATCTGCCGTTACACTAGAAGTAGCCTTCATATCCATAAACTGGATATCATTTATATCATCTACTTTTACACCTGATATTGTCCATTTACTAGTATTTCCATCCCAACTAGCTTTTGAGTTATCTAAAACTGTTGTACCAACTCTAAACTGTGCATGCTCGCTAAGCCCAGTTAGCTCTACATTCATAACTTCACTACCATCTGTATCTATCATCTGTGCATTGATGTTTAAATCTGCCCACTGGAATACATTTTTTGTATCTTTTGTAGCACTAGCTGAGGAGAAACCATCTGCGACTGCTGTTATTTTGGCAGTTTGATTAGCAATCGTGTGTGATACTTCTCCTGCAGCATTTTGCTCATATACTGATAAAGAGATATCATAGTTAAACTCTCCTGCCCAGTGCTCAGGTGCGTTAATATATATCTCAGGGATGGTATTGCTCCCATTTACAGGAATCAACCACTTATTGACCGTTTCAGATTTATTGTCCCCATTTGGATTTAGTGCATAACTCCCAGTTGATGAACCAATGTTTGTAGCCATCTTGAGAGTTCCATTATCCATATACCAAACTGTCATACCATTTGGTATTTTATCTAATACAATATTTCCTAGAGATTCAGATTTGTCTGTTAAAAATTCATTGCCACCATTTGGTGTAATAACAACCTTGACTGGATTTGCCAAAGATAGCCCATCTAGCTTGTTATCTTCAGTATTTACAGCTGTTATAGTAACTGCTTCTAAATCAGTATCTACCTTAGGAGTAACCTCTATAAAGGCAGAGTCTTCAGAATACAACCCACTATCAGTTGCATCTTTTTCTTGATTATGGATTTTTACCTCAAATGTTACATTTCCATCTCTATCTTCTGCAGGTTGATATTTTAGATTATTAATTTCTAGTTTTCCACTTCCATCTAATTCAAAATTCCCACCGCTGTTTGTAATAGTATATGTAGTAGTTACTTTTTCACCAGTTACAGTTGAAGCTCCTTTTACTACACTATATCCACTTGCACCAGCACTCAAATCACCTCCAACAGTTGCACCATTTGAAACATCTTTCCAATCTTCAACTACAGTTATAGTGATAGTATCTCCCAGTACTGTTTTAGTGCCATCACTTGGGTTTTCTAGCTTAATATTAACAGTTGCTCCAGCAGCTGCATCTTCATCTATATTATCTGCTGTTACAGTTATAGTCATCTCGTCTGTTACAGGGGTTATCTCTCTGTCTTCAATCTTTTCATCACCACTTTGATATGAGCTTCCACCTTTGGTAACAGATATTGTACCTGTGATATTAAAATTAGATTGTAATGGTGCATCTTGCTTGGAGTTTACATCTTTAGGCAATATTATTTGCACATTATTTAATTC
>CAZYTC010000017.1:0-31757 GCA_964650175.1 uncultured Campylobacterales bacterium
TTTAAACCTTTAAATCATAAAATGATTTTTTTAAAATATCATCTAAATTTGTATTTTTAATCACTTCAATTATTTTTTTACTAGAACATCCATCTCCATATGGATTTATTGTAGTCTTCAAATCTTCTTGAAACTCTTTTGAGTATAGTTTAGAAAATGCTTCTTGTATAGAAGTTTCATTTGGTTCACAATCTATTATACTTGAAGCTTTTATTCTCCCTTTTTGTCTATCTCCTATATTTATTGTTCCTTTTTTAAAACTTGGTGCTTCACCTAATCCACTTGAACTATTCCCTACCATTACATCTACATATTGCAAAGCACTTAAATATCTTAATTGTCCTAATGAAGTAAAACAAACTGATTTTAAGGAGTTTTTACCTACATATTCATCTATCATAGAGTTTATTACTCTTCCATCTGTATCACTATTTGCTTTTGTGAATATTATATTTGTATCTTCTAGTTTATCTATCGCATTTAATAACTCTTGGAATTGTTGTTTTGAAGTATTATTTTCTAGAGTTACAGGATGAAAGGTTACAAGTATATTTTTCTTATTTAGTTTAAAATCAATAGATTTTTCAAACTCATCTTTGCTTAATAGTTTTAATCTTTTTATATTTTCAATACCCATACCACCAACATTGTAAACTCTAGAAGGATTTTCTCCTAGTTGTATAACTCTATTTTTATACTCATTAGTAGCAGTAAAATGAAGATGGCTCATCTTTGTAATACTATGGCGAATGGCTTCGTCTATTAGTCCTTCAGTTGCCTCTCCACCGTGTAAGTGTGCAATTGGTATTCTATTAATCATTGCAGCTATTGAAACTGCCAAAATTTCGTATCTATCTCCAAGAACTACTATAATATCTGGTTGCAACTCTGCAAATGCTGTTCCAAAGCCAATTACTCCTAATCCTATTGAATTACATATTCCACTTGGAGAGTCATTTTTTGATAAAATTTCAACTTTTCTATCTATCTTAAAATCTTTTTCTATCTCTTTACTATGTAAGCCCAAAATCAGGGCTTAAGTGCATTCCAGTTGCAACTAATTGTAAATCTATATCTTTATCTTCATTAAGTTCTTTTATTAACCAATACAATAACCCATATTCAGCTCTTGTTCCTGTTACTACACAAACTTTTTTCATTTTAAGCCCTTTTTATCTAATAAAGAAAATACTTTTCTCTTTTTATAATTTTAAAGATAAATATTATCTAATCAATACTTAATAAGGCAAATATTTTGCGTTATATACAGATAAATAGCAAATAATTATCGAATTTTCTTTATATACTCAATAGACTAATATTTTTCTATGAAATTAACACAACAAGACATTGCACGCATACTAAATGTTACACCTATGACCATCCGAAACTGGCGAAAAGATAAACCAAAACTTTATGAGATTGTGATGAAAGGTTTTGCATTTGAAGAGGCGGTGAAAAAGGCACAAGAAAACGCCGATGAGCTAAAGGCACTAGAGGATAAATTTAAAGCGAAAAAATAGCTATTAACAACCGTTTAATCACAACTACTATAAAATCATCTAAAAATAGGGGTGATTATGAGAGAGAAGATAGAGAGCATATTAAAACGCGAGGGGATTTTTAGTATCGTCGCACAAGGTGATAATTTTCCGCACATCGTAAATAGCTGGAACTCATATGTCATCTATAGAGATAATGCGTTTTTCGTGCCAGTTGCTGGTATGATAGAGATGGAGAGGTTTTTAAATAAAAACAGTAAAGTAATAGTAGTAATCGGCACAAAAGAGCTGATGGGACTATATGGTATGGGAATGGGTATAAAAATCATCGCAAATGCGACTATAGAGACAGATACGCCAGAACATTTAGAGCTAAAATCTACATTTGAGTGGGCTAGAGCCGCTATGAAAATAGAGATTTTAGAGGCATATCAGACGACATAAATATTATAGGGCTACGCCCTCTATCTCTTTGATGATTTTTAAAAAATCATCATCAAAATTGTCCAAAAAAGTTTTGTCTATGATTTTTATATCTTGTAGTAGTTCTTTTGGGAAGCTTTTTAGCCTCACAAGTAGCTCTTCATCCAAAAAACCAGCTTTTTTATGAGCAGACTCTAAAATATCGCTCCAAGAAAAATCATACATCTTCCATATCAAATAGATATCAAAAATATCTTTTGGATTATCTCTACCTATAATTGCTGTTAATTTATTGCTTAAAATATTTTCTATATTATCTATAATATATGACTGCTTCGTCACTATCACATCTTTTAATCTATGCTCTATATCATTTACAAAATCTACTTGCAAGATATCATCTATATAAAATCTACTAAAATCTCTCGACTCTATTTCAACTCTTAGATTAAATCTCTCAATCAGTGCTTGTTTGATATTTCTAATAGCAAATCTATATCTAGTAGAACTATTTGTAAAAAAATCTAAATCATCTGAGTATCTTTTTTCACTATAAAAACGACTCAAGCAGGTTCCACCCGTGAGATAAAACTCATTTTCAACACTAAAAACTGTATCTAAAACTATATCTTGGAGTTCATAAAGTTTTTTGTAATCTATGCTATCCATTTTAGCTCATTTATAGTTAGCGGTTTATCAAAAAAATAGACCTCGATTAGATTTACTCTTTTAGCAATATAATCACCATTAAATCTCGGAACTTTATAATCTTGCAGTAGACTGCCTAGCTCTTTTGTATCAAATATTTTTATATCTGAAAATAGTTTTGAGCTATTTATTAATATTTTCTCAAATAGGAGTTGTTTTTTATATTTATCATCATTTTTTATAATATTTTTAATATCATTACTATCTATACTTAAATCCCAAAAGCACTCTTTTGCTATTCTCTTATAATCTATTACCACATCAACATCCCTCGCTAGAGTCTCCATAGCAAAATTATCTATATTTAGTGCATACATAATAATCTCCTGATAAAGTAAATTATATCATAGTAGAGTTTAATAGTTAAAATAGCAGTAGCTAGAAAGTAGTTAAAATCCCCACCCGAGCGGGTGGGAATAGAAGTATTTAATCAAATGTCGCTTATGAAAGAATCTCTTCGATAGTGATATAATCACCCACGCGACCTGTCATCTGCTCTACATCAGTATTTACTGGTAGTGTCTTTTTACCTGGTCTCCATCCCGCTGGACAAACCTCACCCGTTTTGCTAGCGTGTTGCCATGCTTGCACTTGTCGGATAAACTCTTTTACATTTCTACCTACGCTGTCTGCTTGAACCTCTTGAGCTACACAAACACCATCTGGGTTAAACAAAAATCTACCTCGCAGAGCAACGCCCTCTTCTTCTATCAGTACGCCAAACGCTTCGCTCACCTCTTTTGTAGTATCAGCTGCGATTGTTAGCTTTAGCCCTTTCAGAATCGGCTCTGTCTCTACAAATCGTTTGTGTGAGAATTTTGTATCTGTTGATATTGGTAGAATCTCTACGCCTAGTTCTGTAAACTCATCATAGTGTGCATTCATTGCTGCAATCTCTGTAGGACATACAAATGTAAAATCTGCTGGGTAGAAACATACTACCGTCCATTTGCCTTTGTAATCTTCGCTTTTGACTGTTGTGTAGTGACCTGTGCTAGCATTATATGCACTCATCTCAAATTCTGGCATCCCTCTTAGAACCATTGTTGAACTCATCTTTTTCTCCTCTTTTATCTCTATATTTTGTGTTGAATCTGTTTTAGCCTTTGGCACTCTTGCCTTGACACCTGTATCGCAAGCCATCGTTTCTCCTTTCAAATGATAAACTTTATCTTTTGATATCCATAATCATATATAAATAGAGATTAAATAACACTTAACTATATTTTTAATAAGTAAAATCTATATTTTATTTTATAAATTTTCTCTGCTATTTCTCTCATCTATGAGAGCTGAGATCTCATCTTTGCTAGAGAAATCTCCACCCATAGAGATGATAAACGATGAGGCTTCAGGCAGTGTCATTGTAGTTTTTATAATCTCACCCTCATCTACCATCACAGTATATCCGCTAGTAGGGTTTGGGGATGTGGGGACATAGAGCACACATAATCTATCTTTGCGGTTTAGCATATACGCCACCACCCACATATTTTTGCGTGGAAACTCTACTAAAACCACCTCTTTTTTAGTGCTATCTTCTTTACTAAAAAACATATCAGATATCTTTTTGGATATATTATAGATAGTTCTAACGGCTGGAATTTTTAAAAAAACCTTGTCAATCCACGCTACAAATATAGATTTTCCATACTCCTCTAATGAGTAACCCAAAAATGCAAAAACCGCTATAACACCGACGATTAAAGCAATTGTGAGATATATAGAATCTGTGTAGTAATGAAGCGAATCATATAGATTTTCGCCTATGCCCTTTACATAATTAGCAACGATAAGAACCATTATAAGTGGTAGCAGTGAGAGAGCCCCTACTAAAATATATCTCATTAGCTGCTGTATCTTCTCTTTTGTATTCATAGATTATCCTTTTTTGACTACAATATTATAAAAATATGGAGTATTTATGAGCAATTTTACCGATTTTTCACTAAATTTAGAGAGTTTCATAACAGAGCTAAATAGCCTCATCACAACTAGCAGAGAAAATATAGAAAAACTACTAACGATAAAAGAGAAAACATATCACAACTTTATCAAACCGCTAGAGGATTTAGAAGAGGATTTAGAGCTATTTTTCACCCCTCTATCACACATCAACAGCGTAAATAATAGCCCAAAATCCCAGAGTGTCTATAGCGAGGCAATAGAGATTGTTACAGATTATTCAAACTTTACATCACAGCATCTAGGAATCTATAGTGCATTTAAAGAGATAAAAGAGCGAGAATACAGCTCTCTCAGTGTGTCTCAGCAAAGAGTGATAGATCTAAATATTTTACATTTTGAGCTCTCTGGTGCACATCTAGATGATGCTAAAAAAGAGCGATTAGCAGAGATAAATCTGCGAAAGAGTGCACTTAGTAATGATTTTTCACAAAACCTGCTAGATGCGACAAACGCATATGAGAAAATTATCACAGACCCAGCAGATGTAGATGGTATCCCATCTAGCGATTTAGAGTCAGCAAAGATAGAGCTAGATGGCAAGAGTGCTTATAGATTCACTCTACAGATGCCATCATATATCGCCTATATGACATATGGAGCTAACCGTGAAATACGAGAGGAGCTCTATAGGGCATACACCACCAGAGCCCCTGAAAACGCAGAGATTATCGATGAGCTTTTACGCCTAAGAGATGAGAGCTCAAAGATATTAGGATTTGATAACTATAGCGACTACTCATTAGCATCAAAGATGGCACCAGATAGCTCTAGTGTGCTCAAATTTTTAGAGACTCTACTAGATAAATCCACACCTCAGGCAAAAGAGGAGCTAGCGGAACTGGAGGAGTTTGCCAAAACCACTCTAGAGAGCTTTGATAGTGCATTTTATAGCGAGAGGCTAAAAAAAGCCAGATATGATATAGACGAGGAAGAGTATAGAGTCTACTTTGAGCAAAATAGAGTGGTTGATGGCACATTTAGGTTTTTAGAAAAACTGCTAAATATAGAGTTTAAAAAACTAGATTCAAAGCTGTGGGATGAGAAAGCAAGCCTCTATGATATTTATGAAGATGGTCGCACTATAGCGAGAATTTATCTAGATTTAGAAGCCAGAGAGAGCAAGCGAGGCGGAGCGTGGATGCATAATTTTGAATCACACCATATAGATAGAGATAACGCCACTCATCTAGCTAGTGCATTTGTGGTGTGTAATTTTCCGCCATCATCTCCTACAAATCCATCACTGCTGCGTCATGATGATGTGGTAACGCTATTTCATGAGATGGGACACGCTATCCATCATCTGCTTAGCCGAGTGAGTGAGCGGGGCGTAAGCGGGGTTAATGGCGTAGAGTGGGACGCTGTAGAGTTTCCATCACAGTTTTTAGAAAATTTCGCATATGAGCCAGAGGTTTTAAAGATTTTTGCAAAACATTATGAAAGTGACGAAACTATCAGCGATGAGATGATAGAAAAACTCATTCGTGCTAAAAATTTCCAAAGTGCACTATCGATGTTGCGTCAGCTAGAGTTTAGTATTTTTGATTTTGCGTTGCACTCAAAACTACACCAAGCAGATGAAGTCCAAGAGCTCTTAGATAGCATTAGAGAAAAAACGGCTCTCATAAAACCACCATCATATAACAAATTTCAAAACGGTTTTGCACACATATTTAGTGGTGGATATAGTGCTGGATACTATAGCTACAAATGGGCAGAGGTGCTCAGTGCTGATGCATATTTTGCGATAGTAGATGAGGGTATTTTTAACTCACCTCTAGCACAAAAATATAAAGATATTATACTAGCTAAAGGTGGTAGCGAAAGTATGGGTGAGATTTTTAGAGAGTTTTTGGGTCGCGATGCATCACCTGAGCAACTACTACGATTAAATGGTATTGCGGTATGAGAATATTTATATTAGCACTACTAGCAGCTATGGGGCTGTTGGCAAAAGAGATAAAAGTCGCTAGCTATAATGTAGAAAATCTATTTGATATGAACCATGATGGCGGAGAATATGAGGAGTATATTCCAAACAATATCCACGGCTGGAGCGAGCAGACTTACCGCTATAAACTAGAAAATATCGCCTATGTGATAAAAGAGCTAGATGCCGATATTATAGGACTACAAGAGGTAGAGTCGATAACCGCACTGCGAGATTTAAAAAGCGAGCTAAAAACTCAAGGCTTAGAGTATAAATATCTGCTATTTTCCAAACATCCTCGCTCATCGATAAACAATGCAATTCTCAGCAAATATCCAATCATCAAAGGCTACAAACACCCAGTCGCAGATTATGGCAGATATAGAGATATCTTAGAGGGAGTTATCGATATAGATGGGGTCAAACTGCACATATTTGTTAATCACTGGAAATCAAAAAGTGGCCCTGAGAGCGAGCGAATCAAAAGTGCAAAACGGCTAAAATATAGATTAAAAGAGCTAGATACAGATAGTGCTTATATACTACTAGGAGATTTTAACTCTGATTATGAAGAGAATCTAAATTTTATAAAAAGCCGCAAACACAACGACACAGAGGGCATCACAGGCTTAAATCATATACTATGTACAATAGATGAGAGCGAAAAACCAATCACTTATAATAGTTTAGAAAAACCATACCACTATAACCTATGGTATGAGCTAGGTGCTATGGATAGATGGTCACATAAATATAGAGGCAAGGGCGAAGCGTTAGATAATATGATAATACCCTATGCCACAGCATTTGGCAAAGATGTCAAATATATCAGACATAGCTTTAGTCGGTTTGATAAAGATTTTCTATTTAGAAAAAAACAGATTTTTAGATGGCAGATGGATAGTAAACCACCCAAGCGACATCTGGGTCTAGGATACTCAGATCATCTACCTATCTATGCGAAATTTTGGATAAATAGTAAAAACTAAATATGATAAAGCTATCCAAAAGAGATAACAATAGCACCCTAAAAGTGCTCGCCATTATAGCTATCTCACTAGCTTTTTATCTGCTATCTGTGCAATTTTTTACCCCCCTAGAGTCATCGCTATTAGCGACTATCGTGGCACTAGTGGCACTATATAGTAGCGAGATAATAGCTATCGGAGTGGTTTCACTACTACCTATAATACTCTTTCCTATGCTGGGTATTTTGGATATAAAATCCACCACACAAAACTATGCTAATCCTATCATCTATCTATTTTTAGGTGGATTTTTTATCGCTATTGCGGTTGAAAAACTCTCTATTCATAAATATCTAGCCACAAAACTGCTAGCTAAATTTGCCACATCCACAAAAAGCACAATATTAACACTCATGAGCCTCTCAGCACTACTTAGCTCACTATTATCAAACACCACCACAGCACTGCTACTGATGCCACTAGCTCTATTTTTATCAAAAGAGCGAGCGATAAAAGCAAGACTCGCCCTAGCTGTAGCCTATGGAGCTAGTATCGGCGGGATATTAACACCCATAGGGACGCCACCAAATTTGATACTACTAGGATTTATGAATCAAAAATTAGGATACAGCATTGCATTTATAGAGTGGATGGCGATGATGGCACCGCTGGTTATCATAATGATACTATTTTGCTCATATCTGCTAAGCATCGGGGTTTCAGAGATAAAATTAGAGAGATTTGAAAAGTCAGAGCAAAAACTAAATAAAAGCCAAAAAACACTACTTTATCTAATGGGCTCACTCATCACGATACTACTAATAAATGCTCGCATAGAGCCCTATTGGAGCGGACTGGGACTAGATGAAACTATCGTTATATTATCATTTGGAATATTGCTATTTCTGCTAGGAATACTGCAGTGGAGCGAGGATATCAAAAAAGTTCCATTTGAGATTATGTTTGTTTTTGGAGCTGGTTTTGCCATAGCAAATGCATTTTCTGCCACAGGATTAGATATAAAACTATCCTCATATCTATCATCGATTAGCACTTTAAATATCTTTATAATTATCGCTATGATCGCACTCATTACCACATTTGCCACAGAAATCACATCAAACACAGCTCTCATATCGATAATGCTACCCATCATATATGCCCTATCGCTCTCGCAAGAGCCGCTCTATCTGATGATAGTTGCCACCATCAGTGCTAGCTTTGCATTTATGTTACCTATCGCCACTCCACCAAATGCGATAGCGATGAGCTCTCGTGCCACCACAGTATCTCAGATGATTAGGTTTGGTTTGGTTTTAAATATAGTAGGTGCCATAGCGATATCCATTCTCGCATATTTCTATTGGTCACTGTTTTTTTAATCTAGCCCCCACTCTATCGGTAGGATGTTATTATCGATTAGATATCTATTTGCTCTAGAGAATGGTTTTGAGCCAAAAAATCCTCTATATGCTGATAGTGGAGATGGGTGTGGCGAGGTGATGATTAGATGTCTACTGCTATCTATAAATGAGCCCTTTTTAATCGCATATGAGCCCCATATTATAAATACAATATGCTCTTTTTTATCATTTATAATCTTTAATACGCTATCGCTAAACTCTTCCCATCCGCGGTTTTGATGCGATAGCGATTCGCTCTCTCGAACACTCATAATGGCATTTAGTAGCAATACACCTTGTGATGCCCAGCTTTTTAATTCTGTAGTAGATGGATATGCACAGCCGATATCATCCACTAGCTCTTTAAATATATTTTTTAGTGATGGCGGAGGCGAAGTGGGCTCTAAAACTGAAAAGGCTAGTCCGTGTGCTTGGGCGGGGTTTATATATGGGTCTTGACCTATGATTACAACTCTAGCATCATCAAAACTGCAATATCTAAATGCGTTAAATAGATTATCTGCAGATGGATAGATAGTGTGGTTTTTATACTCATTTGCTAAAAATTGCTCTAGCTCTGTGATATATGGCTTCTCTAGCTCATTAGATAAAATATCTCGCCACGATGCAGGAAATGTGTCAAAAATCATCTATTTTTTAAACAAATCATCTTCAAAAATCACCATCTCATAGATGCTCTTTTTTGTAACTAGTGATTTCTCAGCCGATACACCGCTTTTATTACGCAGATTTGATAGCTCACTACGAAGCTCATACAGCTCGCTCTCCATCATCTCCATCTTATCTTTTAGTCTCATAACAACATCGACACCTGCGAGATTTACACCCAGCTCTCTAGTAAGACGAAGTATCGTTTTAATCTTATCTATATCTCGTTGTGAATAGAGTCTGATTTTACCATCAGAGCGAGATGGACAGATGAGATTTTCTCTCTCATATTGACGCAGAGTTTGTGGATGGATATCCAAAATCCTCGCCACAATACTAATCATATAGACAGGTTCATCATAGTGATGCATCTCACACCCCTTTTGGTAATTTTTCTCTCATCTGCTCTAGTAATTTAGCATCGATGCTCTCTAGCGGAGGCAACACTATATTTGCTCGCAGATACAAATCGCCTCTAGTTCCGCTTTTGCGATTGATGATACCCATCTCACGCAGTCTAAATCTCTGAGCGTTTTTGGTGTTTTCTGGCACCTTTAGCGATACCTCTTTCTCTAGCGTATCTACGCTTACTTTACCACCAAATAGTGCAGCATATAGCGGTACATCAAAGTTTTTAATGAGATTGTCGCCCTCTATCTCATACTCATTACTGCTAGCTATAGTGATGCGTAAAAATAGATCTCCACTTTGAGCTCCCATCTTTTTACCACGCCCTCTAACGCGTAGTTTTTCGCCACTTTTGATGCCTGCTGGTATTTTGATATTTAGGCTCTCGCCACCGATATTTATAGAGTGAGTACCGCCAAGCACTGCAGTTACAAATGGTATAGTGATATTTGATTCTAGATCCAAATCTACACCGCCAAAACCGCCACTGCTAAAGCCACTAAACCCACCAAAACCTCCGCCACCGCCAAAGATGTTTCGTAGTATCTCATCTAAATCTACATTACCGCCCTGCCCTCTGGCAAAATCATGAAAATTTTGACCGCCAAACATCGAATCGCCAAATTGATCATATTTAGCTCTTTTGTCCTTGTCACTTAACACCTCATATGCGGCGTTTATCTCTTTAAATTTATCCTCTGCGGCTGGGTCTTTGTTTACATCTGGATGGTATTGTCTAGCTAATCTGCGGTACGATTTTTTAATCTCTGCTTCTGAGGCGTTTTGTGAAACCTCTAGTGTATCGTATAAACTTTTTGACATCTTTTTTTCCTATATAATTTATCACTTAATCTAAGTAATATTATACACTAACATTGAGCCTATGTCAATCAAGGTTTATAGATGCCTACTATAGAAGGGGATTTGAGAGCTAAGCAATTAGACTCAACTCTCTTTATATGCGTTTAAATATAGGCGACTTTAACTCTATTTCGCCCCTCATTTTTTGCCTCATACAAAGCCTCATCTGCAGAGGCGATTATCTCTTTTATAGATCTATCGGCTCTAATTTCGCTCACTCCGATACTCGCAGTAACTTTGATATTCTCACTTGGCACTACAACAAACCCCTCTATTCTCTCTCGTAGAGTCTGTGCGATTCGTTTTGCATGATTTAAATCTGTACGATTTAATATAACCAAAAACTCCTCACCACCCCATCTAGCGACATAATCACTGCTTCTAAGTGTGCTTTTCATAAGTTTAGAGATATTTACAAGCACCTCATCGCCTATTTGATGCCCATAGGTATCATTTATATTTTTAAAATAGTCGATATCTACTATCATTATAGAGCCTCTATAATCTCTATTTGACTCCGCTTTTTTATACTCTCGCATCAGCAGTTCATCTATTTTTAATCGATTCAGTAGCCCTGTTAATCTATCTGTTGTAGAGATTTTTAGTAGCTCTTTATTATATCTTTGGGCTAGAATATTTTTATAAACTAGCAAAAATAGTATCGCAAAAACCACAACCATCACAGGGATTGCAACACGGTACTCAAACTTAAATCGCTCCTCTACCACAGGAGTCCAACGATTAAAAAACTCCTGCTTTCGCTCATCAGAGAGGCTATCTACTAACTGCTGAAAAATATAATTTAAAATCGGCTCATCGCTTCTAGTGCCCACTGCTAAATCATTGATAACATCCAGTCTCATTGTGATGGTTAGATTTTTATATTGATTTTGCAGTGCTGAGGCTAAAACGAGCATATTATCGGCGTGCCCATAGACCTCGCCTGATTCTACCATCGCCAAACCATCAGATATATTATCTACCTCGATAATCTCTATATTACTGAGGTTTGCTTTTACATATTCGGCAAAATATGTCCCTTTTGTGGCGGTTATCTTTTTACCATTTAGGAAAAATAGCCCATATCTAAATGGCTCTTGTGCATTTGTAGCAATAGCAATAGGGACAGATATGAGTGGAGTGGTAAAATCTAGATACTCCTGCCTCTGGTTAGAACTATTTGCTAGTAGCATCAAATCACATTTTCTATTTTTAGCAGCATCAACTGACTCTTGCCAAGTTTTAACCATCATAGGCTCTATAGGATAGCCTAGTTTTTGCGAGAAATCCTCTATAATAGATGAGCCGATGCCTATATATTTGCCATTTTCTATCGCCTCTATAGGATACCAAAGCGGGTCTACACAGAGCTTTATAGCACCCTTTTTATCTAGATATTTTCTCTGCTCTTGTGAAAGATTAAAATCGACTCTCATATCGATAAAATCACTGATTGTTAATATCTTTTCGCTCTTATAGCCATCGCCTAGCACATATGACATCTGTTTATGGAGTCTTCTATTTAGCTCATCGCATATAGAGCCTACAGGCTGAGCCTCTAATAACATAGATTTTTTAATCTCAGCTGCCTCAAATCTCAATGCATCTTTACTTTTGTGTGAACTATATTTACTAAATATCACATCGATTGTCTCATCGATATTATCTATCGCATAACGCCATCCTCTATTTGTAGCATCTACAAGTGCCTTGGCTCGCTGAGGGTTTTGTGATATCTCACTTTTGGTAGTGATTAGATTTCCACTATTAGCTATAAAACCATACTCATATGGGTCTATAATATTGTATTTAACGCCTCGTCTATTTAGCTCATAAATCTCATTTGATCTAAATGCACCAAAAGCATCGAGAGTTCCATCTAAAAATCCCTCTAGCCCTCTATATGTATAACCTATATTTGAGTTTGTTCTATCTATATGAAAATGTAGTAGCATTACACTAATAGAGCTACCTAGTGCCTCTATAGGCGAGATATTTATATTTTTACCTAGCAGTTGGTGTGGGGTTTTTATCTCTGGTTTTGTGACAAAAATAAGCGGGGAACGCTGGATATATG
Source organism: uncultured Campylobacterales bacterium (assembly GCA_964650175.1). Classification (GTDB taxonomy): domain Bacteria; phylum Campylobacterota; class Campylobacteria; order Campylobacterales; family Sulfurimonadaceae; genus CAZYTC01. Next base: position 12,918 of record CAZYTC010000017.1, read on the forward strand.
TAGCTAGCAGTACTAGCGGATTTATCTCATCGCTACTGGCAAAAAGATATGAGCTACTTACAGCATAATCTGCCCTCTTTGAGACCAAATCACCATCTATAGAGGTATCATCTTTTGCCTCTAATATCTCTACATCTAGCCCTAGCTCCTTATAGTATCCACGCTCTTTTGCCATAATATAGCCAGCGTGCTCAAACTGATATTTCCAATCTAGCTGCAATACTACCTTTTTTAGGGAGTTGCCACTTAAGATAGTAGCAAAAAGCAGAGCAAAAACTATTAATATCTTTTTAGCAAACAACCCCAAATCAATCTCCTAATGTAGAAAATGTCTAATTCCCGTAAAATATAGCGACATTCCATGCTCATTTGCAGCGTCAATCACCTCATCATCACGCACTGAACCCCCTGGCTCGATAACTGTTTTAACACCAGCGGCTGCCGCTGCATCTATAGAGTCACGAAATGGGAAAAATGCTTCACTTGCCAGTGCAGCACCAGCTACATCTAACCCCATCTCTTCTGCTTTTTTCAGAGCACATCTAGCGGCATCCACTCTAGATGTCATCCCCATTCCTACACCTATCATTACGCTATCTTTTACATATACCACGCAGTTTGATTTTGTAAATGCAGCAATTTTATATGCGATAAATGCATCTTTTAACTCTCGCTCGCTAGCTTTATGAGTGGTTTTACACTCTGCATTTTTTACCTCATCTTCGCTTACGCTATCGCTGTTTTGATATACAAAACCACCATCGATGCGTTTAAAATCATACTTATCACTAGAGAGTCTGATGCGATCGCTTCCGTATGAGAATAGTTTTAGTCGCTTTTTAACGCTAAAAACCTCTATCGCCTCATCATCAAAACCACCTGCGACAATTACCTCTAAAAACATCTCATTCATCTTGATAGCAAGCTCTTTTGTAACGACTCCATTTACAGCAACTACGCCACCAAACGCCGAAATAGGGTCACATTTAAGTGCATCTTCATACGCCTCAAATAGGCTCTCTTTTATCGCAAAACCACACGGATTGCCATGTTTTACGATACAAATCGCATTCTCATCACCAAATGCAGCTGCGATTTTAACCGCACCATTTATATCTGTAAGATTATTAAAACTCGCCTCGCCTTTTAGGGTTTTAAAATTATTTGAATAAAAACCATCAAACTCATATAGTGCACCGTTTTGATGTGGGTTTTCGCCGTAGCGAGTATCCATCACTTTTGAGCCTACGATAAACTGTTTTGAGCCAAATCCGCCATTAAATCGCTCATTCATATAGTTTGCAATCATCGAATCATACGCCGCTGTATGCTCATACGCTTTTATCATTAATGAGCGTCTAAACTCTGCGTTATTTGTGTTGTTTTCTATAGCTGATATGATATTATCATAATCGCTAGGGTCAGTTACGATTATCACACTATCAAAGTTTTTTGCAGCACTGCGAACCATAGCAGGGCCACCGATATCGATATTCTCTATAATCTGCTCAAAATCATCTGTTTTTTCAATAGTCGCTTTAAATGGATAGAGATTTACACATACCAAATCTATCGCCTCTACACCTAGCTCTTTAGCCTGCGTCAAATGAGACTCTTTATCTCTGCGGTGAAGTATTCCACCGTGCACAAATGGATTTAGCGTCTTTACACGACCCTCAAAGCACTCTGGAAATTTAGTAACCTCATCTATCTCTATAGCTCTAATATTGTTCTCTTGTAGTAGTTTATATGTCCCACCTGTGGAGATTATCTCATAACCATTAGATATAAGTTTTGATGCAAAATCTACAATATTTGATTTATCACTTACGCTCAGCAGTGCTCTTTTCATCTCTTTCCTTTTAAAAATATAACTTTCTAATAATATCCAAATGGCTTTAAATAAAGGTTTAAGTAATAATAGAAGATATCATATTGTATAATCTAGCCATGCAAAACAAAAAAGCACATTTAACTATAACTAAAAATGATAATAATACTATTTTAAAACCCATCGGTTCATGGAGAGTGCTAAATCTAAGCACTATAGCATCCACGCTAGAATCGCTACCTATAGATGGCGATATTTCGTGGGATATGTCAGCACTTGAGGATATAGATAGTGCTGGTATCGTGCTATATCATCAGATATCTATGGCGTTTATAGAGGGTGGATTTGACTCTAGCATTACTAGCCATAATATAGATTTTGATAGATTATATAATCTGCTCTATAACAAAGTTTTAGTTCGCCCTACTCCACCTATAGAACAGCCATTTTTATATAGAGTGGGCAAAGCAACACATGAGATATCACTGAAACTACTAGAGTTTTTATCGTTTTTTGGAGAGGCGTTTATATATCTATATCATATGCTTTTACATCCTAAAGCCATCAGATACAACACAATCGCCAAACATATATATGAAACAGGGCTAAAAGCTCTGCCTATTATCGCTGTGAGTGCATTTTTAATAGGTGTTGTTATAGCTTATCAAAGCATCGTTCAGCTGAGTAAATTTGGAGCTGATATATTTATAGTCGATACAATCGGTATCTCTATCACTAGAGAGCTAGCCCCGCTCATTACCGCCATAGTTATCGCAGGTCGTAGTGGCTCGGCATTTACCGCACAAATTGGAGCGATGAAAATCACCCAAGAGATAGATGCGATGAAGACGATGGGGTTTGATATATTTACCTTTATCGTCTGGCCTAGAGTGATTGCACTCATTATTACTGTGCCGATACTCATATTTTTTGCCGATATCATAGGGATTGCAGGCGGTATGCTCATAGCGATAACTCAATCAAACATCACAACAACAGAGTTTATGCATAGACTCAGCGATACACTAGCACTAAAGCACTATATTATCGGAATAATAAAGGGGCCGTTTTTTGCATTTCTCATCGCTTTTGTGGGAACATATAGAGGCTTTCAGGTCTCTATGAACACTGAGAGCATAGGAAAATATACCACCAAAAGTGTCGTAAATGCTATATTTTTAGTTATTGCGTGCGATGCACTATTTTCTATCATCTTAACAGAGCTAAAATTATGAGTATAGTGATAAAAGCGACAGATATCGTCACTGCATTTGGTAGCAATATAATCCACGATGGCATCAGCTGTCGCGTGATGGAAAATGAGATTTATGCGATATTAGGAGGTAGTGGTAGCGGTAAATCTACACTACTTCGTGAGATGATAATGCTGCAGCGATACCGCAGTGGTTCTATAGAGGTTTTAGGTCATAACCTCTCAGACATCTCAGCCAAAGAGGCTCAAACACTGCGAAGCTCGTGGGGCGTACTGTTTCAATCAGGTGCACTATATACCTCACTTAGCGTAGGGGAAAATATCTCATTTTTATACAAAGAGTATACAGATTTCTCACAAAAGATAATAGATGAACTGGTAGATTTAAAACTTCGGCTCGTAGGGCTCGCACCGCATGTTAGATATCTCTATCCATCAGAGCTAAGCGGAGGAATGATAAAACGAGTCGCACTAGCTCGTGCACTTGCACTAGACCCAAAACTGCTATTTCTAGATGAGCCTACAAGCGGGCTTGACCCACTTAGTGCTAGAGCATTTGATACTCTGATATCTAATTTGCGTGATATTTTGGGTATTACCGTGGTGATTGTTACTCACGATTTAGATACAATAACAGATATTGTAGATAGGTTTGTGCTAATAGGGGATAAAAAGGTGCTCATAGAGGGGAATCTAGAAGAGGCTCTAGCACTCGATATTCCACAAATAAATAACTTTTTTGCAACAAGGTAGGATATGGAATCAAGAGTCAATTATACGGTTGTTGGCATTTTTGTCATAGTATCATTTTTTGCACTGCTTATTTTTGGGATTTGGCTAGGCAAATATAACCAAGATGAGCGAGATTTTAAATATTTTTATATAAATATAAAAGAGTCTGTATCGGGATTAAATCACGATGCCACTGTAAAATATAATGGCGTCGATGTGGGAAAAGTAGATAAAATAGAGATAAATCCAGACAATAGCGAAGCGGTGCTCATAACCATTAGAGTTTTAAAAACAACACCTGTAAAAATCGACTCTAGAGCGATACTAAAATCTCACGGCATCACGGGGCTTGTATATGTGGAGATAGTTGGGGGCAAAAAGGAATCTATGGAGCTAACTAGCCATGATAACAAGCCTCCAACCATAAAAGCGTTGCCATCATTGGCTAAAAAAGTAGATGATGCCCTGCAATCCCTAGCTACCAAAATATCTGAATCACTAGATCAGACAAACAAACTGCTAAGTGATGATAATATCAACTCAACATCTAAAACAATCAAAAATCTAGAGATATTAACCGCACAAATCTCTAACTACCAAGATGATATCAAAAGAGCTCTAGAGCACGCCATAACTCTAGAGCAAAATGCGACGGTTACGATGATATCGCTAAGAGACTCAGCAGATAGCGTCAAAAATACCTCAGAAAATTTCAATACTCTCATAAAAAAAGAGCTCTCGCCCACCCTCACAGCGATGCAAAAGGTATCAAAATCTAGCGATGAGCTCATAGAGGAGCTAAGAGTATCATTTGAGAGAGGCGATTATGATATAGACCCAGCCAAACAGGAGCTGCAGCTACTGCTAGAGCAGAGCAGATATCTGCTAAATAGCACACAAAATATGCTACATAGTCTCCAAGATAGCCCATCAGATTTGATATTTAAAAAAACCAATCCAAAACTAGGACCAGGAGAGTAGTATGAGATATATTTTTATAGCTATAGCGATAATATTTATGGGATGTAGCGGCACTCAAAAAAGCATCGATGAGTATACTATTTTAGCAAACAGCTACATTTCTAACGATACAAAAAAAGCTACCAAATCACTCTCAGTCGCAACGATTAAAACAACTCCATCACTAATGAGCAAAGATTTAATCTATCTATATAGTAGCGGCGAAGTAGGCTCATACGCCTATAGTAGATGGAGTGATAGCCCCACTATGATGCTAGAGCGAATATTGATGCAAAAACTACAGCAATCACAAATATATAGCTATATCACGCCATCAGCCTCCATTAGTAGTGCTGATTATATATTAGAGTCAAATTTAGATAGATTTTCACACCTAATAGAGGGTAAAAATAGCTTTGGAGTGATAAAAATAGAGCTAAGAGTAATAGATATAAGCCAAAAAAGGGTAATATCACAAAAAGAGTTTGATATTAAAATTCCATCTAAATCTATCGATGCAAAGGGTGCTATAGAGGCACTACAAAGAGGCTCAAACGAGCTAGGCGATGAGATTATAGAGTGGCTAAAGGATATAAATGAGTAAAAATATTGCAATATTGTGTTCAGGTGGTGATGTTTCAGGGATGAACCCTGCATTAAAACGGTTTGTAGAGTATGCTTTTGCAAAAGGACTGCAACCATATTTTGTTCGCAATGGATATGAGGGGCTGATTGATAATAAAATCACAAAAGCAAACTATAGCGATGTTTCAGGCATCATCACTAGAGGTGGAACCAAACTAGGCTCAGCTAGATCAAAACGCTTTTTAGAGCCAGAGTTTAGAGCGATAGCGGCAGAAAACCTAAAAGCACTAAATATAGATAAACTAGTAGTTATGGGTGGTGATGGGAGCCTGCGAGGCGTTGACAAGTTTTACCAAGAGCATAAAATCGCGTTTTGTGGCATACCATCAACTATAGATAATGATATAAATGGTACAGATTACTGTCTAGGTGTCGATACAGCACTAAATGTGATAAAAGAGGCGATAGATCAGATTCGTGATACCGCATCATCATTTAACCGTGCATTTGTGATAGAGACGATGGGTAGACATTGTGGATATCTATCGCTTATCTCAGCAATAACCTCTGGTGCAGAGATGTGTCTAATTCCAGAACTACCAATAGAGATTGATGAGTTTAAAGATTGTTACAAAGCTCAAATAGAGCGAGGACGAGACTATTTTATAGCGATAGTATCTGAGGCACTAGATAGCAAAAGCGTAGCTGATTGGTTTAATAGCGAGCTAGGATTTGATTCTCGTGTTACAGTATTAGGTCATATCCAACGAGGTGGAAATCCATCAGTTTATGATAGATTGATGGCGTATAAATTTGTAACTTACGCTATAGATGCTATTTTAGGTGGTAATCACAACTCTGTTATCTGCTATAGCAAGAGCAGTTTTAATCTCAAAAGCATAGATGAGATTAGTGCAAAAGCGTATGAGCTAGATAGTGAACTACTAAAATTAGCAAAAGAGCAGTATCTACCGACACAGTGTCAAATCTGATGCTATATCATCTGTTTGTATATGTGCCAAAAACTCACGCCTCTAGTGTCAAAGAGGCACTATTTGCAGCGGGTGCTGGCAGATACAAAGATTATGACAGATGCTGTTTTAGCCTAGATGGTACTGGGGAGTTTAGAGCACTAGAGGGAGCAAATCCATTTATAGGCGATATAGATAAAAGCGAATGCGTAGATGAGGTAAAACTAGAATTTATTATAGAGGCATCTAAAATAAAAGATGTATCAAATGCTCTAAGAACCTCTCATCCATATGAAGAGATAGCTCATGGCATAGTAGAGGTAAAGACTATTTTTGATTTTTTATAAAATCTCTTCATCATCTATAGAGTTATCTATACGAATCTCATTTTTAATCTTATCTTGGTGTAGTTTTCTATAGGTTTTATATTTAAACTTCTCATAATTTTCTCGAAGCAGTCCCAATTCGCCCATAATCTCCTCATCACTCACTCCGCCCTCTGCCATCATAAATAGCTTGAACTCTTTTTTGGTAAAGTGGCGTTTTAGCGACGCATAAAGAGCCCTCTCATCATCTGTAATCTCTGAAACCTCACAGCCATAAATAACAATCAGTGTCTCTTTTATAGTTTTTATTGGGTTATATTTTTGCCATAATGAATTTTCTAACACGCCTATCCTCTTATATTATCTAGTATTTTTGTTAAATCTTTTGTATCGATTATGATATTTGCCTCTTTTTTAAGCACCTCTTTTGCACAAAAAGCTACTCTAATATCAGCCTCAGCAAACATAGATCTATCATTTGCACCATCGCCTACGACCATCGTCTCTTTGCGGCTAACGCCTAGTAGATTTTGCAGTCTCTGGAGCATATCGCCTTTTGAGTAATCAAACATCATATCTCCACCCACTAGCCCTGAGAGCTTACCATCACGAGTATGCAGTATATTAGAGAAATCTGCATCATAACCTAAGATATCTTTGGCATAGCTAGTTGCAGTTCTAAATCCGCCACTAAAACAGACTACCTTTAGATTCATCTTTTTAAGCTCTGTTATTGTCTCTATAGCACCATTCATATATGGCAAGTTGTGACAAATCTGCTCAACCTTAGCAAACTCTAGCCCCTCTAGTAGCCCTACTCTTTGTTGCAAAGACTCAAAAAAATCAAGCTCCCCACTCATAGCACGCTCTGTAATCGCACTCACTCGCTCGCCAATACCTAGTGCATCGGCAAAAAAATCTATCGTCTCTCCATCCATCAGCGTGGAGTCAAAATCAAATACAGCCAGTTTTAGCAAACCAAAAATCCTCTAAAGTTTCGTTATAATAGTGCCATTATAACTCAATTAGGATTTTTTTGTGTTTGAAAAGTTTATAGATAGTTTAAAAAACGGCAAATATATCACGCTAGAGACTACTCCACAACGCTCTGCTAAATTTGCAAATATCGTAGAAAAAATAGACGAATTAGCCCTAGATAAGCTAGTAGATGGATTTAGTGTTACTGATAATCCCCTCGCAAGACTCAAATATAGTGCCCTATTTGGTGCACAGATGCTACAAAATAGATTCAATAAACCAGCAATCGCTACAATGAGTATGCGAGATAGAAACCGCATAGCTCTACAGAGCGATTTATTAGGTGCAAACGAGGCTGATATTAGAGCTATTTTAGCACTCACAGGCGATAGTGCACATCGATCAGACCAACCCCATACTAAAGGGGTTTTTGAGGCAAATAGCAATCTGCTATTAGATATCATAGATAGATTAAATAGCGGTTATGATTTAGCAGGACAGCAGTTAATCCAAAAGCCAGAGAGCATCTATCCATTTGCGGTATCTGATTCATACTCCAAAAGTGCTACGACTCTAGCTAAAAAGATATCCAAAAAAGTCTCTCACGGCTCAGTGGGGATAATCTCTCAACCACTATATGATTTAGAAAATGCTAAAAAACTGCTAGATATGACAGAATCTGCAAATAGTGAGCATCAAAAAGATTGTGTGATGGTGCTAGGATATTTCCCTATCACGAGGCTGCGAACAGCACTATTTTTAGATGAGAATGTACCAGGAATTTATGTACCTGATAGCTGGATTAGTGAGCTTGAGAAGGCATCGCAAATATCGAGCGAACAGGAGTATAAGGTGGGCTTTGAGCTATCTAAAAACCTCTTTGATGCTCTAGTAGAGTTGCATCCAAAGATACATATTATGACTGCAAATCAGTTTGATTTAGCTAAAAAAATATTAAGTTAGATATAATATTGCTCTAAAAATATGTGGATTGCCACGGCTTTTAAAAAGCCTCGCAATGACAAAACCCGTCACTGCGAGGAGTGAAGCGACGCGGCAGTCTATTTGGTCGTAAGCTTATGTATTATAAAAAGGTAGATTGCCACGCTACGCTCACAATGACGACATCATAGCACCAAAGGTGCGTGAGCATTCCGCTGAGGAAAACTCAAGCGTTAGCGTAGCCAATCGGAACTTGTTTCGATGGCGTATTAAATAATAGGATAAATATTTATGATAGATATAAAACTTTTACAACGAGATTTTGATGCTACAGCATCAGCACTAATGAGAAAAAAGGTCTCAAGCGAGATTTTAGATGAGCTACGCAGTAAAAATGAGGCTCTAAAGCTAGCAAAACAAAATTTTGAGAGCCTACAAGCCAAACAAAACGAGTTAAGCAAACTCTTTGGAGTCTATAAAAAAGAAAATCGCGACACAACAGAGCTAAAAGCAGAGGTGGATGCCAATAAAATAGAGCTATCAAAACTGCTAGAGACTCAGCGAGAAGCAGAAGAGGCACTTGAATCGATAATTCTCGCTATTCCAAACATTCCTGATGCTGATGTGCCTGATGGTGATGATGAGGATGATAATATAGAGATTAAAAAGGTGCTCACTCCTAGAGAGTTTGATTTTAAACCAAAAGAGCACTGGGAGTTAGCAGAGATAAGTGGCTGGATAGATTTTGAGCGAGGTGTCAAAGTTGCAAAGAGTCGCTTTAGCGTACTAAATGGCATGGGTGCGAGGCTAGAGCGAGCACTGATTAATTTTATGCTAGATTTTAACCGCGAGAGAGGCTTTAGCGAGGTTAGCGTACCTGTTATCGTAAATCAAAATGCACTGCTAGGGACTGGACAGCTACCAAAATTTGGCGATGATCTATTTAAAGTCGAGGGCGAAGAGCTCTATCTAATCCCAACAGCAGAAGTGCCACTCACAAATCTATATAGCGATGAGATTTTAGATATAAAAAAACTCCCTATTAAGATGACAGGCTATACACCGTGTTTTAGAAAAGAGGCGGGAAGTGGCGGAAAAGATACTCGTGGCATGATAAGACAGCATCAGTTTCACAAAGTAGAACTAGTCTCAATCACCACACAAGAGCAAAGCGATGTGGTATTTGATGAGATGCTCTCATGTGCTTCTGATATGCTAACTGCACTAGGATTGCCTCATAGACTAGTAAATCTATGTGGTGGAGATTTAGGCTTTGGAGCAGCAAAAACTATAGATTTAGAGGTGTGGCTCCCTGGGCAAAACTGCTACAGAGAGATAAGCTCTGTCTCAAACACAAGAGATTTTCAAGCACGCAGAGCCAAAATCAGATATAAAGATGGTGGCAAAAATATCCTAGCTCATACGCTAAATGGCTCAAGTTTGGCAGTAGGTAGAACGCTAATTGCTATAATGGAGAATTACCAAAACGCAGATGGTACTATCGATATACCACAAGCACTAGAGAAATACCTATAGGATAGATGATGGCTGATGAAGAGATTATTGTTATCGAAGAGGGCACATCAGAGACACAAGAGCCTCCCGCAAGCGAGCAAGCACCGACAGATGAGCCCAAGCCAAAAGATAAAAAAAAGATAATAATAATCTCAGCAGTTGCTGCAGCTATAGTAATAACTATCGTTTCTATAGTGCTACTAAGTGGCTCTGATGAGGCGATAGATGATACCCCAATCGCTATAAAAACCAAAAAAATAACAGAAAAGTTTAACGAAGAAGAGCCAGTACCTGGCGGTTTAGAGGAGATGATAGAGCGAGCAAACAAGCTCTATGATGATGGCAATACCGATGAGGCACTAAAGCTATTTAAACAAATCGCTATCCACTCTGAATCAATTAGCCAGTTTAACCTAGGGGTTATCGAGCTAAAAGAGGGAAAATATAAAGAGGCTAGAGAGAATTTTAGACGCTCTATAGATAATGCTCAAAACATCTGTATGAGTGCCATAAATGCAGCCGTAGCATCGCTTCATCTAAAAGATCAAAACAGTTTTGACTACTATATAAATCTAGCTTATGAAACCCTACCACAAACTATAAATATGCCACTTTATTCATACTACTATACACTAGTAAATTACTATAGAGGCAACTATATAGAGGCTCTTGCGACACTAAAACACCCCACTAGCGATATATATCAAGATACACAAAATAAACTAAGATCTAAAATCACATCAGAGTTAGGTGATTATGATGATGCACTAAAATCACTCTTATCGCTATCGCAAGGCGAGGATTTTTTTAGTATTGGCTTACTCTATGCCAACAAAGGCGATTTAGAAAATGCTAAAATCTATCTAAATAAAGCTGTGATGCAAAATCCAAAACCGCTACAAGAGCAACTAGCACTATCACTAGTGTATCTAAAAGATGGGCTGCACAAAGATGCATCGATACTACTAAAAGATATCACAACCAACCATCCAGACAAAGCTTATACACCATACCCTATTAGAGTTTTTCTAAAAGAGTCTATACATGACCCACTAGTCATTCAGAGTGAATATAGAGTGGGCAAAAACAATAGAAATGCAAATCTAGAGATGATGTTTTATTTTGCACCATATAAAATTTTTAATGCAAATCAAACTATCAGCTATCTCAAAAAAGCGAGTGCAAATATATTTATCGATGATATACATGGGGCAAAAGAGTATCTAAAAAATAGCTCTGATAGATCTAGCGTTGATTTTGGCATTGCTGAGGCGATAGATAAGAGTCTAAATTTCCAACTCAAAGAGGCACATAATGATTTTTTATCTCTGCTAAAACAAAATCCAAACCACTCAATACTGCACTATAATATAGCACTCTCATATGCACAGATGCAAAACTACACAAAAGCACATGAGCATTTTTTACGCTCATATCATCTAGATGCTAGCAACTATCTATCTGGAATATTTGCTATTATGACAGGCGAAATGGTAGAGATTGAGACGCATAAAATATCAAATATTCTAAAAGAGCATCTAGATTCAGAGCCAGATTCGATAGAGCGAAAACTCTATATGGCACTGCTAGATATATCTCAAAACAACATTCCAAGTGCTACCAAATGGCTAGATGAAAAACAAAACGACAATAGCTTTTATCTAGCATTAAACACCCTTATAGCTAGCGATATGAACTACGACAAAGAGGCAAAAAAATATGTAGATAGACTCATATCGCTTAGAGCTAATGATATAATGCCTCATATTTTAAATATTGAGATACTTCATGGTGATAAAAAGCCAAAAGCATTTGCAGCTGCTGCACTAAACTATCTAAAAAAGAGTGATTTGCACTATAGAGACCTATATTTTGGACCACAAATCGTGCGTGATAAGATGCTAAAGCTCTCACTCATCACAGGACAACTAACACCTCTTATAAAAAAGCTAGAACAAGAGCTACAAGTGAGCACAAATAACAAAGTAGATATCACAAAAGCTCTAGCAGAGGCATATTTTTACAACAAAGAGTTTGAAAAATCATATATGATGTATAACCAACTGCTAGATAACTACAAAGCAATAGATGAACATACGCTATTTATGGCATCATGTGCATCAGTGGGTGCAAAACATTTTGATAACGCCGTAGCACTACTAGAGCTCTCAAAGCTCAAAAATCCTCACTATCTTGATAGTCGCTACGCATTAGGGCTAATCTATATGCAAAACAAAAACAATCCAGCAGCGGTAATACAGTTTGAAAAGATGGGCAATAGTGGATTTAAATCAAAGGTATTTGATTTTGAGATAGATGCCAAAAAACTCTACGAAGAGCCTACTAGATATCACTCTTTGTAGAGTTTATAAATCTCTTAGTTATCATATAAAAAAGTGCCCTAAGTGGACCATAAAGCATATATCCAAATCCAAGCAAAATAAATGTCTCTAGCGGATATACAAATGCCACAAGCACAGTAGCAGTGATGAGAATTAGAGCTCTAATAAAATAGATAGATTTGAGTCTAAGCGTCTTAAAGCTAGGGTATCTGATATTGCTAACCATAAGCACCGAGAGTGCAAATGCTAAAACAAGCAGTAAAAATTTAAAATCCGCTAGCTCTTTATATGATTCAAAAAACAGCACGCCACAAGATATAAGTATCGCAGCCATCGGTATAGGCAATCCTATAAATACATTTGGCTCTATATTGATTTTTACAACATTAAATCTAGCAAGCCTAATAGCTCCAAATATGATAAAAATAGCACTTATAGCAATACCTATTCGTCCAAACTGATTGGCAACATATAGATACATCATCAGTGCAGGAGCAACGCCAAAGGCGACTATATCAGCTAGTGAATCAAACTCTAGCCCAAAAGAGCTTGTGGTATTAGTCAGTCTTGCGACCCTGCCATCAAGACCATCAAAAAGAAGTGATAAAAATATAAGCCACGCAGCAAACATAAACTCTCCATCAAGAGATTTAGCGATGGAGTAAAAACCTATAAAAATTGAGCCAGCCGTAAAGAGATTTGGTAGAATATATGCGGCTAGATGGGGCTTATTCAAGCAAAATAACCTACAATACTCTCACCAGCTTTTAGCGATGCACCTACCTCTATAGCGACTCTGCTATTTTGTGGCAGATAGATAGATGTGCGTCCTTTTGATAAAAATCCATAACGCTCTGATAGCGATAGCTCTTGTGATTTTTCTAAATCCACAGCTAGTTTAAAGCAGTTTTTCTCACCAATATGTTCTACATAGATATCACTATCGTGTGGAGTTTTAAATGATATTACACACTTCTCATTTAACTGCTCTGATAGTGGATTAAATAGCGACAGTGACGCACCTGTTCTAAATTTCACACCATCTACACTACAATCACACGGAGATCTCAAAATCGAAACATCCCATAGGGTGTTTAATATCACAATTTTTTTAACCTCTATGCCATCTATATTTCTATCTTCTATAGTTAGCACAATCCCATCAGCGGGAGATACTATAGCACCTACCTCAGCTCTATTAGCACCTCTTTCTGGGTTTCTAAAGATAATCAGTAGTGCAATCAACATTGCACCAAATAGATATTGAAATAGATGTAGTGCAGTTACGCTAAAAAATAGAAATAATACCCCAACCAAGGCGATTAATAGCCATCCTCGTTTTGAGATTACAAAGGTATCATTTAACTTTTTCATAGCTTTTCCTATTCGTCTATTACGACTTTTTGACTTTCATCTATCTCTTTTTTAGATGATAGTTTTGTTGGAATATTGTTTTCAGACTCAAATTTAGCAATAATATCTCGCACCTGCTCGCCTGTTATATTCTCTTTTTTATAGAGCAATTCTACCATATCTTCAATAGCATCACGATACTCTTCTAGACGGTTTTTTACATGCTCATATCGCTCTTCTAGGGTCGATTTAATAAAATGATCCATCTGCTCTGCCATCTTGTCACTATACTCACGAGCTTGTGTCATACCGCCACCTAAAAAGCTACTTCGCTGCTTCTCTAGCACCATCAGCCCAGCCACATCACTCATACCATACATCTGAACCATAGCTTTTAATATATCAGTTGTTCGCTCTAAATCATTAGCCGCACCTGTACTGATTTCACCGATAAATACCTCTTCAGCCGCACGACCACCTAACAGTACATCCACCTCAGCTATCAGCTCGTGTCGCTGCATTAGATATTTATTCTCCTCAGGCGTATTTAGAGTATAACCAAGTGCCGCAAGCCCTCGTGGAACTATAGAGACTTTTGATACCTTTTTAGCACCCTTTGTAGTCTCAGCAAGCAGTGCATGACCGCTCTCATGATATGCAACAATGCGTTTTTCTTTCTCATCAATGCGGCGAGATTTTTTAGATAGTCCCGCAATCGCTCTCTCTACCGCCTCACGCATATCGGTCTGTTTTACTGTTTTTTGGCTCTTTCTACCAGCTAGTAGTGCCGCCTCATTTACAATATTTGCCAAATCTGCACCCGCTAGCCCTGCTGTGAGTCTCGCTAGCTCTTCGATATCAAAATCACTATCTATTTTAATGCCTTTGATATGCACCTTTAAAATCTCGATACGACCCTCATAGTCAGGCTTATCAACTAGCACCTGTCTATCAAATCGCCCTGGTCTCATCAGAGCTGGATCTAGTATCTCTGGACGGTTAGTCGCTGCTAGAATAATAATAGGCGTATCGCTACCAAAACCATCCATCTCTGCTAGTAACTGATTTAGCGTCTGCTCACGCTCATCATTTCCACCCATCACACCACCTGCCGCGCGGCTCTTTCCGATAGCATCTATCTCATCTATAAATATAATCGATGGTGCATCTTTTTTCGCTTGCTCAAATAGATCTCGCACCCTAGCAGCACCCACACCAACAAACATCTCGATAAAACTTGAACCACTCACAGAGTAAAATGGCACATCCGCTTCACCTGCTACCGCTTTTGCTAGTAGTGTTTTACCAGTTCCTGGACTACCTACAAGTAGCACGCCTTTTGGTATTTTAGCACCCAGCTCTACATATCTAGCAGGATGACGCAAGAAGTCTACTATCTCTAAAACTTCCTCTTTCGCTTCAGCTGCACCTGCTACATCATCAAATTTAGTCTTTGGTTTTTCAGAATTAACCAGTTTTTTAGATGCACCCATCCCCAGTATCCCGCTACCCATAGAGCGTTGCATACGGTTAGCAAAAAACATCCAAATAGCTATAATAATCAAAAATGGAAACAGCCACCCAAACATATCTGTAAACCAGTTTGACTCTGAGAATCCACGATAGTCGATTTTATGCTCATCTAGTAGAGGAATTAGTGTCGGATCTTGCCCTACCATTCTAGCCACATAGGCTACCCTCATACCGCCATCATTACTGATAGCTCTGATGTGAGATTGACCTATCGAAACCGTCTCTATCTTTTTATCAACTATCATCTGCTTTAAATCAGCATAACTAACCTCTTGGCTTCTAGTAGCATTTTGACCATTTACCTTATTAGATAACTCATCTCCATCACCCACAAGTGCTTTGAATACCAAAATAATCACTACTGAAAACAGTGCAAATGTTACAAGCGGATTTTTATTAAAAAAGTTGTTGTTATTATTATTGCCGTTTTGGTTTTGATTTTGGTTTGCGTTGTTGTTTGACATATTTAGCCATTTCCTTTCATCACTAGCGTAACCCACTCATCTTTTTGATATCTCTCTAAGAGCGTAAAATCTTTGTATGATTTTAAAACTCTATCTGCATATTTGTCCATTATTCCTGATAGTATAATAGTTCCATCTTTTTTTAGCTTTTGTTTGATATTGCTTGAGATAAAAATCAACACATCTGCTACAATATTTGCAACTATCACATCATAGTTACCATCACTATCAGCTATGGAGCCTTGCCAAATTCTATTATACTCTACACTATTTAACGCCGCATTCTTAATAGAGTTCTCAACCGATACCTCATCAGTATCACATGCATCAACTACTGCAGATTTTTTTATAGCCGCAATAGATAAAATACCACTGCCACAACCCACATCTAGCACTCTATCGCTACTTTTTACATAATCAGATATCGCCATCAAGCACGAAGCTGTAGTAGGATGATGACCTGTTCCAAAAGCAAGGGCGGGATCTAGTGTGATATCTATCTTATCGCTCTTTGGCTCTTGCCATGTGGTATGGATATAAAAATCCCCCACCTCTACGGGCTCTATAGAGTTTTGGTACTCTTTTACCCAATCACTATTTTTCTCTTTTGTTAGCTCTAAATCTACATCTATAGAGATAGCGGTCGCTCTTTGTAATGCCTCAGCAAACTGCTCTATACCCCAGACAACAGTCTCTAAATCATCTTCGCTTCTGATGATAATAGTATCTTCACTCTCTTCAAACCCAAAAGATAGTAGATCATCTAAAAAATCTACAAATAGCTCAAAATGCGAAGATGGCTTTACTATTAATTGATGATAAAAGCTTTGGTGCATTATTCCTCTAGGCCTAAAACTGCTGCTAGTTTCTCTTTTAAAACTTGCGGGGTAAATGGTTTTACTATATAGTTATTTACACCAGCTTTTAGTGCTGTGATAACCTCAGCTTTTCCACCCTCAGTAGTAACCATAATTATAGGAAGATCTGTAAATCTAGAGTCAGCTCTAGTCTTTTTTACCAGTTCAAGACCATTCATCTCTGGCATATTCCAGTCAGTTATTAGCATTTTTATCTCAGGGTCACTATCTAGTGCACTCCACCCTTGAACACCATCTTCACCCTCTACTACATCCTCATAACCGAGTCTAGCAAGTGTGTTTTTAATAATTCTACGCATTGTTGAGCTATCATCTACTACCAATAATCTCAAAATATATCCTTTTATTATCCATCTTCAATAGATTTAACACCTATATATTAGCCTAAAATCGTTTGATAAAAGATTAAAAAAACTTCTTTAACTCAATCTTTCCTTCATAATAGGCTTTTCCTACTATTACGCCACTAATTTGTGGATGTTTTTGTAGCGTTATTATATCATTTTCATCTTTTACACCACCACTTGCGATAGTACTAATACCACACGATGCAGCAATCTCTAGAGTAAAATCGACATTTACCCCACTAAGTGTACCATCTCGACCCACATCCGTACAGATTATCGCCTCTACACCCGCATCTGCAAACATCTTTGCTAACTCACTAGCTCGCATATTACTCACATCGCCCCAACCTTGTGTGGCGACATACCCATCCACCGCATCAATCCCTACAACTATAGGATATTTTTTAGCCATCTCTTTTACAAAATCTGGATTTGTTAGTGCGATTGAGCCTAATATCAGCCTATCTATCCCCAAATCTAGGTATCTTTTAATAGTATCTTCATCTCTAATTCCGCCACCTAGCTGTAGTTTTACACCCGTATTTTGGCGGATTAGCTCGATTTGAGCTAGATTTTTTGGCTCTCCTGCAAATGCACCATTTAAATCAACCAAATGAACCCATGATGCACCCATATTCTCAAATGTTTTAACTAGCTGCCATGGCTCATCAGAGTAGATTTTAGCACTATCCATCAGCCCCTTTGTAAGCCTCACTGCCTTGCCATCTTTTAGATCAATCGCTGGAAAAATAATCATCAAAAATCCTACTTTAAAATAGCGTGATTATAGCTTAGGTGTGCTATAGTTACGCTTATGAAAGATAGAAAAATTCGCATCGCTATAGTGAGATTATCGGCACTTGGCGATATTATAAATACAGCTATAGCTCTACAAATTATCAAAAAATATCTACCCCATTCACATATAGATTGGTTTTGTGATGAGGCGTTTGCATCGATACTACAAAACCATCCACTACTTGATAATACCATAGCGATACCACTAAAAAAGCTCAAAAAAGAGAGATCTATAAAACTACTAATAGAGACCATCAAAACTATCCGCTCATACGAGAGATATGATATCGTCATAGACGCACAGGGGCTTTTAAAATCAGCTATCGTCACTGCACTAATTAGAGGAAAAACACACGGATTTGACAAACACTCCATCAGAGAGAAAATCGCATCACTATTTTATAGCACCACCACAAATATAGATTATGGCGAAAATATTATAAAACGCAATATCAAGGTAATCTGCGAGGGCTCAAACATCCCTTTTGATATCGCTGATATAGAGAATAAATCACCTATTTTTGAGACAAAATCTCGCCCATCTGTGATGGGTAGCGAGAAAAATATCTCTATCATCATAGGTGCATCGTGGCAGAGTAAATGTTATAGCGATGAAAATTTCATAGAGCTCATAAACATGCTACCACATCGATGCTTTATCATCTGGGGCAGTAGCGATGAAAAGAGTAGAGCTGAGCATATCATCTCTAAAGCAAAAAACGCCACGCTAGCCCCACAAATGAACCTCGCAGAGCTAGTTAATTTTATAGCTCACTCTGATTTGGTTATCGGCAACGACACGGGCCCTACTCATATGGCGTGGGCTATGAATAGAGCCTCCATCACACTATTTGGCCCTACAAATGAGCGGATGATATACCCAACTCACAAAAACCTATTTATCAAATCACCCTCATCAGTGAATATCTACAAAATCGATAAAAATGACTTCTCTATCAATGAGATAAAACCATCTCAGATAGCAGAGATGGCGGGGAAATTACTGGATTAAGCTTTTTAATTATCGTAACCGTGGTTACTGTAACCGCTATTACTATAATATTAGAGTGAT